>DATEOF010000115.1:0-12575 GCA_035274465.1 Polyangiales bacterium | reverse complement strand
AGAGAAGTTTGGGGAGGCGTACTCCGGCGGGGAGTTTCACCTGGGGCCTGTGGATTGGGAGGAATCTCAGTGGCACAACGCCTGCGCTCCAGCGACCAAGTACGCAGCTTCGGTTCGCGCGGTCGAGGGGACGCTGTTGGCCGGGCTCTGGAATGGCGTGAAGGATGTGAGCAGCTACTGCGACGCTTGTATTCGCGTGGAGACTGCCCGCGGTAAGGCCGCTACTTTGCGCGTGGTGACTTACGGCGAAACCTCGCGGAACAGCATCGATGTCAGTCCCGATGCCTACGCGATGCTCGATAGCGGCGAGTATCCGCGCGGGATGACCTGGACGTTCACCAAGTGTCCTGACACGGGCAAGGTCATGTACGAGTTTCAGACCGGGTCCAGTGAGTGGTGGACCAGCTTTTGGGTTCGCAATGCGCGCGTGCCGCTGCGCAAGGTCGAGGTCAAGAGTCAGAAGCATGACTACGCGGCGCTGACTCGCGGTAGCGATGGGACGCTGACCGATGCCGGTGGCTTCGGCAAAGGAGCCTTCTCGATCCGCTTGACCGGGATCGACGGCTCGCAGATCGTGCACGACTTCCAGTGGCCCAGCGCGGGCATCGCCGGGCAGATGCTTCAGGGTCAGGGCAACTTCGAGTGAGGGATCCAGCCCTGGTTCTCGAGGAACTCGCGCAGGTTCGGATCGGTGCGCGACAGCGGCGGTAGATACACGCCCAGGCGCTTGCGCGACCACCAGCCAGGTTCACCGAAGCGCGTGAAGCGATAGCGGTAGCGCTCCGCACGAATGAAGCGCGGTGGGGCGCCGGGAAACGGACGATTCGCGATCAGTGACAGCGTGCCCTCGTCGTTGTGCAGCAGCTTGTAGATCAGGTGCAGGATCCAGGGCTCCTGTTCGAATTCGCTCAGCGCAGCGAACCACATCTGCCAATCCAGGCGCAGGTGGTACGGCGTGATCAGGCACGGCCTGCGCTTCACGTCGCCCGGCTTGCACTTGAACTCGTAGGCGAGCCAGCGCGTGTTCGGGCCGATCTGCGCGTCGCTCGTGCCCTCCAGGATCACCTCGTCGCGCGTCTTGCCCACCGAACCGAACGCCCCGTAGCTGTTGACCAGGTGCAGCGGCTCGAACGAGGTGTTCATGCGCTGGCGAGGCGAGAGCATGTTGGCAACCGGCGCATAGCTCGCGATCAGCACGAACACGCACAACGCCGACACGATCCAGCGCTGCGGCCGCCCGATCGGCTGCTTGTGCGTCTCGAGCGCCTCGGCGCGCGCGACGAGCGCCCGCGGCAACACGCGCGCGAACCAGTCGTCGTCGAAGCACGCCAGCGCGACGGCCAGCGTCAACCAGTTCAAGAACGACAAGTTCCCGCTGAGGATCAGGATCGTTTGAAACACCACCACGAGCAGCCCCGCTACGCGACGCACACGCGCCGGGCCGAACACGAAGAACGGAACGATCAGCTCCACCAGGTGATTGAACGCCACGCCCACCTGGTGAAACCACAGCGGCGCCTGATGCAGCACCCAGCTCAGCGGATGCGGGTTCGGCTGCGTCTCGTAGTGATAGGCGAGACATGTCAGATCGCGCCAGCACGCATCGCCGCGGATCTTGATCATGCCCGCACCGAACATCACGCGAAAGATCAGCCAGCGCAGCAACCAGATCACCGGCAACGCGGGAGGGCTCGCAGCCCGTAGCGGCAGCACGCTGCGCACCGGCCCGAGAAAGCATGCGAGGAACCCGGCCTCGAGCAGCAAGATCTCCCAACCATAGCCGTACCAGTCTTGCCCCACGTGCACGAACGACAGGTACAACACCCAGAGCACGGCCAGGATCGCCGCGTGCTCTGCCCCGCACAGCAGCGCGAAGCTCAACGCGAGCCCTACCCCGGCGCCGGCGTGCAGCACCGCATCCGACACGTCCCAGTAGAACAACGTCGGCAGCTGCCAGAACGCAGCTTCTTCCCGCATTCGCGCGACGAACGGTGCCGCAGGCGTCAGGCCGTGCGAGCCGAACAGCGGCAGCATCTGGTTCCACAGCACCGCGTACGCGACGAAGTACACCAGGCCCAACGCGCGCAGAAACACGAAGCGCGTCAGCCAGTAACGCGGCGCGTCAGGGGACCAGAAATCGCTGCGCAGCGCACGCAACACCTCACGGTCGTCGTCGCTGGAGTGGCCTTCGGTCATCCCGGCTCCGCACCGACTGCGGTTGTGGCACACTGCCGGGCATGAGCGAAGCAACAAATGCCATCGACACCTGGCTGCGGCAGTGGCTCACGAAGAATGGCGGGGTCGCCGGCACCGTGCACCTGCGTCAGGGCAACGATTTGGTCCTGACCGCGGCCGTGAACATCCCGCCGCCGGTCGTCGAAATTGTGAAGGTCGTGCCGAAGGGCAAGGGCATGGCTGGCCTGGCCTTCGAGCGGAACAACCCCGTCAGCACCTGCAACCTCAAGACCGATAGCAGCGGCGACGTGCGCCCCGGCGCCAAGGCCGTCAACGCCAACGCCGCCGTCGCCATCCCGATCCACGACGCCGCAGGCGAGATTCGCGGCGTGGTCGGGATCGCGTACATGGGCGAGCGAGACATGGAGGAGAGCGAGCTCGCGCGCTTGACGAGCGAGGCCGAGGCGTCGCCGGTCGCCTGAGCCGCCGCCGACAGCTGCGACCACAATCGGGGCTGTATCGGGCCCCGATTTGCGGCCATGCGCCTTGCGGCAATTTCCGTCGGAACGCCGTGAACAAGCGCGCGGTTTGGTGTAGGTACTGCGAGGGAACGTGTCAGTTGCTTTTGGCGAATTCGTCTTCGACCCCGGCCGGCGAGAGCTGCGCAAGAACGGCTCCATTCTCAAGGTCGACCCGCTCCAGCTCGATCTGCTGGCGTGCTTCATCGCAAATCCTGGCCGGCTGTTGAGCAAACAGGAACTCCTGGACAATGTCTGGGAAGGCCGGGTGGTCGCGGACAACGTGCTGAGCGTCACCGTCGCCAAGCTGCGCAAGGCGCTCGGGCACAGGCCCGGTGAGCGCGAATACATCGAGAATCGCTACGGGCGCGGTTATCGCTTCATCCCCGAGCTTACCCCCTCGCTGGAATCGCCCGCGTCCTCGATCCCGCCGCCGGAAACGATCCCGCCCACGGGCGGTAGCGCGCCGCTGGTCGGGCGCCGCGACAGCTTGCAGCGCCTCGACGCCGCGCTGACCCGGGCGCTCGCGGGTAAAGGCAGCGTCTGCGTCCTGATCGGCGAACCCGGCATCGGCAAGACCCGCCTGGCCGAGGCTCTCGAGCAGACTGCCCGCGATCGCAGTGCGAATGCCGTTTGGGGACGTTACCAACCTGGGTCGCCACCACTTTGGCCCTTCGTCCAGGCCCTGCGCGGCCTCCACGACATGCAGCTGGCCGATGAGTTGGTGCAGCAGTTCGCCGACCGGCACGAGGGCAAGGCCGAGCTTGCCTTCGACGGGCCGATCGGCAGCAGTCACCACCGCACCGTGGATGCGGCGACGCAGGCGCTGTTCCGCCTGAGCAAGCAAAAGCCGCTGGTGATCCTGCTCGACGATCTGCAGTGGGCCGACGCGCTGTCGCTGCGGCTGCTCGGCTACCTGGTCGACGACATCTCGCGCTGGCCGCTGTTGATCGTGACCACGTTGCGCAGCACGGAGCTGCTGCCGGAGAGTCGCCGCAACCAGGATCTGTCGCGCTTGCTGCGACATCGCAACTGCGAGCGCGTCGAGCTCGCGCGGCTCGGCCAATCCGATATCGACGAGTACGTCGCGGCCATGTTCGGCGCCGACCAGAACAGCGTCAGCCGCGTGGTCTACACGCGCTCCGAAGGCAACCCATTCTTCATGGTCGAGCTCTTGCGCCCCTGGCTCGGGCGCAGCGGCGCGAAGCTCGATCCGGAGCAGCTGCAGCTGTCGGGGCTGGCGCTGGATCTGGTGCGGCAACGCGTGCAGGAGTTGCCCGAGCTCTCGCGCAACGTGTTGTCGGCTGCGGCACTGATCGGCCACGACTTCGACCTCGGCTTGCTGAGCTACGTCACCGAGCGCGAGAGCGACGAGCTGCTCGAGGCGCTGGACGGCTCGCTGGCCAACGACACGCTGCGCCCCTCGGCCGACGTCGCGGGCGCGTACGCGTTCGATCACGAGTTGATCCGCGAGGTGTTGTACGCGGATCTGCCGGCGCTCGAGCGCTGTCGCTTGCACTACCGCGCGGCCGAGGGCCTCGAGCGACGGCGCTCGAGTGGTGCGGAGATCGCCAGCGCCGAGATCGCGCACCATTTCCTGGCTGCGCTGCCGCACGGCGACGTCGCCCGGGCGATCGACTATGCGCGCCGCGCGGCGACGCGCTTCACGCGGCTCGGTGCCGCGACAGATGCGCGAGCCATCCTGCGCCGCGCGCTGGCATCGCTCTCGTTCTGGCCCGATCCCGATCCGGAGACGCGGACGCAGCTGCTGCTCGAGCTGGCGATGGTCGAGCGCATGACGGGCGAGGCCGTCTACCTCGAGCACCTCGAGCAAGCCGTCGCGCTCGCGCGGCAGCACGGCTTCGGCGCATTGCTCACGGTCGCGGGTCGCATCCTGAGCCCTGCACCCGGATTGATCCCGGGAGCCGGCGCGCACGCGGTGCTGCAAGCCGCCGCCGACGTGTTGCCCGCAAGCGACGAGAGCCGGCGCGCGATCGTGCTCGCTCACCTCGCCTGGACGCCGCCCGAGTGCAACAGCGCGCGGCGCGTCAACGCACTGCTCGCCGAAGCCCAGAGCCTGGCGGAGCGCTCCGGGCAGCCCGAAGCCTTCGAGGCGCTACGCGACGCGAAGCTGTTCTTCATGGCAGGTCCCAAGACGCTGGCCAGCGCCGAGGCGATCGCGGTCGAGATCGAACGCGCGCAGCGCGCACTGCCCAGCGGCGCGCGCCGTCCGCGCAACGTGACGCTCGCGACCTTCCGCTTGATCACGGCCATGCAGCGCGGCGATCAGGCCGGGCTGGAACGCGCGCTCGAGGCACGCGAAACGGCGCTGGCGCGGCTCGGCAACATCGAGCTCAACTGGCATCACGAGCGGATGCTGATGGTCATGCGCCTGAACCGCGGTGAGCTCGGACGGGTCGCACAGGATCTCGCGCAGCTACGCGAGCGCGGCCGCCGCTTCCGGCTGCAGGCGTATCGCACGCTGCTGTCGGTGGACTTCGGCATGTTTCTGCTGCGCACCAGCGATCCGGGCGAGTTTGGCCAGAAGATCCGCGACTCGCTCACGCCGAGTCAGCACGACTCGCCGTCGCGCCGCGCGCGCAAGCTGCGCAGCATGGCCGACTTCGGCTTGCTCGCAGACCTCGAGCGCACGCTGCAACAGATCTCGATCGAGTCGCTCTACGATCTGCCGTGCGACCGCGACTACCTGACTGTCCTGTGCAACCTGGCCCAGGGCGCCAGCGTGGCACGCAGCGTGGAGCACGCCCGTGCGCTCTACGAGTTGCTTTCGCCCTACCCCGACTACTACGGCATCGACATCTCGTTCCACTCCGACGGCTCGGTCTCGTACTACCTCGCTCGCCTTTCACTGCTCCTGGGTCAGGAAGCGGCCGCGCAGACGCACTACGAGCGAGCCCTCGAGCTGCACGAGCGCATGACCTTGCGACCCTACGCGGCGCTGACCAGCTTCGAGCTCGGGTCGCTGCTGCTCGATTCGGCGAGCTTGCACGACGCCCCGCGCGGGCTCGAGCTACTGGCGCAGGCGGAGCGCGCCGCGGAAGAGATCGGCATGCGGCCGCTGGCCGAGAGTGCCCGCGAACGGCGTCAGCGCGTATAGCCGAGCGCGCGCAGCTTCGACTGCGTGGACATGTCCACTTGCGCTTGAGTGCGCGGCGCGCGCTTGGTGCTCCCGCGCAAGCGAGCCTGCGCGAGCTTGCGATACCGAGCCGTGATCTCCGGGCGATCCGCGGCAAGATCTCGCGTCTCCGCCACGTCCGCCCGACGATCGAACAACAGCTCCTGGTCCTTGGCGCCGATGTTGAAGTAGGCGTAGTCGCGGTCGCGTGCCACCACGCCGTCGTACGGACAGGTGCGGAAGCCGTTCTTCTGCCCCTCCGGGCAGATGGTCGAGTTCTCGGTCAGCTCGCTCCACACCGGTTGCGCGGGCAGCGGCGGTTCGGCGCGCATCCACGCGGCGTGGCTGCGGCCGCTCGTGTTCGGCAAGAACGGAGACATGCCGAGCAGATCTCCGATGGTCGCAGGCACGTCGAGTAGACCCACGACGCTGTTCACGAGCAGCCCGTCGGGCACCAGACCGGGCGCACGAAAGATCAACGGCACATGCAGGACCTGGTGGTGCAGCGTCTCGCCGTGGGCGAGGTACTCGTGCTCGCCGAACTCGTCGCCGTGATCCGCGACGACCACGATCAACGTCGAGTCCAGGAGCTCCAGCTCGCGCAGCGTGCCGAACAACTGGCCGACGAGCTGATCGAGCGACCAGACCTCGGCGTCGTACAACCAGCTGATGTGCTGCAGATCCTCCGGCGAGAGCGTCGAGCGGCGAATGTTGTAGGCGGTCGCGCCCAGGCCGTCGAAGTGGTCGCCCACCGATCCGTGGTAGTCGCCGCCCGGCAACGAGCGCAGGTGCTCGCGCGCTTCGTCCGAGGGCGCGTAGGGCGTGTGCACCTGGTAGGTATGCAGGAACATGAAGAACGGTGCTGCGGGCCGCTGCTTGAGCCAGTCGGTCGCGCGCTTGAACGTCGTGCTCGCGTAGCCCTGCAGCTTGTGCAGCGTGGGGTCGCCGTCGGAGTAGCGATCGAAGCCACGGTCGAAGCCGAAGGCGCTGCCGACGAAGGCGTCCTCGGTGAATGCCACCGTGACGTAGCCGCGCGCCGCGAGCTCCGACGCCAGTGTGGCCTGGCGCGGTCCGAGCGCGTGGCCTTTCGCACCCACCATGCCGATCTGCGTCGGATATTGACCCGTGAACAGTGCGGCGTGCGAGCCGTAGGTGTTGGGGTACTGCGCGTAGGCCTGCAAGAACGTCGCGCCTTGTTGCGCGAATCGATCGAGGTTCGGTGTCAGCTCGTTCGGGTTGCCATACACGCCCAAACGATCAGCGCGCAGCGTGTCGAGGGAGATCAGCAGCACGTTCCAGCCCTGCTTCGCAGCTGGACAGCTGACCGTCGGCCGGCTGAACACGCCCAGCTGCGGGTTCTTGCCCGAGACGCTGAAGCGGATCTGTTGCACAGTCGGTTGGGTCTCGAGCGCCAGCTGCACGTCGGACCAGCGCGCACCCGGATCGAGCTGGTGCGCGGGCTCGTCGACGAAGCTCGCGCCGCGCTTGATCGCGATCTGGAACTGCAAGGGCTCGCTGGGATCGAGGTTCGCGAGGCCCACTTGCAGCGTGCAGCCAGCGGCGACGCGCGCCGAGATCACCTGCGTCGGGCAGCGAGGCAAGGTGGTACGCACCTCACCCTCGAGTCGCAGCCGTCCGCCGCGTTGCAGATTGCAGCTCGCGTCGGCTTTGTCCGGCTCGAGCGCAGGGCTGCCGGCGTGATCCGGGCCCAGTCGTTGCAGGCCCGGGTCGCTCGTGAAACCGCTCAACAACAAGAACAGCACACTGCCGTAGCCAGCGCTGCGTCCTCTCATGGGGCGCAGCGTACCACCTGAGCGCTCAGGGTGACATGCCGAGAGGTTTGGCCAGCAGACGCGAATCGGCCAAGCGCTGACGCTCTTCCGGCGACAACTTGCTCGCGCCCTCGAGCAACGTGCGGTGCATGTCTTCCTGGATCACGCCGGTGCTACGACGCAAATTGGCCAATGCCGCTTCCAGCTGCGCGGGATCGTACGGCTCGCGGCGCAGCGCGGCTCGCACCTGCTCTCGCGCCTGTCGCACATCGACTAGCCGTTGCCGCAATCGCGCACGATCCTCGGGCTTCACGTGCTCGTGAAACATCGCGCGCGGACCGTGCATGAAGCCTCGCGGCCCGCAGCCACCGGGCCCGAAGGCCTGACGACCGACCAGAAAGCCGATCAGGAACACGTTCAACACCGCAGAAGCCACGCCCAGTACCAGCCAGCGCCTGCGCGACCGATCGCTCATGGCACTTCCTCCCCGGTCTCGGGATCGATGTCTGCGTAGAACGAGACCTGCGTCAGCTCGGTCCATTCGTCGTCATCGGCGCTGGCCTCCGGCGCGCTCCAGGCGCCGCTGATCACGCCGATCAGGCAGCTCAGCGCGACCGCCCAGGCCATGCGCAAACCGAAGCGCTTGCGCTGCTTGCGCTCGGCGACCTGAGGCACCTCGAGCACTCGCGCGCGCACGCGCGGCGCGAGCTCCGCGACCTCGTAGGTATCGAGCAAGGCGTCCAGCGGCTCAGCCTCGGCGAGCAACCGAGCGGCCTGAGCGTCGTTCCGCACCAAAGCCTCTGCAGCCGCGCGTTCCGCGACGGGCCAACGCGCGGGCATCGCGCCGTAGGCGTCGATCAGCTCGCGGAAGCGAGCCAGCGTCAGAGGTTTTGGATCGGGCGGCATCACGGCAACTCCTTGTTCGAATCGATCGCCAACGATCGCAAACGTTCACGCAGACTGCGCCGGGCCCGGGCCAAGAGAGACTCCAGAGCTTCGACGCTAATTTCCAATACACCAGCCGCTTCCTGCGCGGCCAAACCTTCGTAGTGGACCAGGGCCATCGCGGTGCGCTGGCGTTCGGGAAGCTCGGCCAGGGCCTGCTGCACCGCCTCCGAGGTCTGCTTGCGCGCGAACAACCCGCTCGGGCGGTCGCCACCGGAGGTTTCGGACAGCTCGGTCTCTCGCCCGCGTTTGCGAAAGCGATCGACGCAGAGGTTGTGCGCGATGCGATACAACCAGGTCGAAGGGCGCGCTTGCGGCGTGAAACCGGCCGCCGAAGTCCACAAGCGCAGGAACGTCTCTTGGGCCACGTCTTCGGATTCGGCCTTGTTGCCCAGCGAGCGTTCGGCGAAGCGCGCGATGCGCGGCAGATACTCGTCGACCAGCTCGCGATACGCGGCGATGTCGCGTTCTGCCACACGCCGCATCAGGCTCAGTTCGTGTGCTTCGTCCAAAGCCTCGCTCCCGACCACATGCGGCAGAGAATCGCGGTCCCTGCTTCGACGAGAGAACCAGGTCGAAGCAGGGACGAATGGTTGCGCGATGTCAACCGTGGCGCTCATCAGCCGGCTTTTCCAGCCGTGTTCGCGGCAGTGTCGTCACCCGGCTTGCCGTGGCAGTCGCCACCGTGCTTGCCACCGAAGCGGCCGTGCGGGCGGTTCGGCAGCTCGCTCTTCTCGACCACGCCGTCGTGGTTCGCGTCGAACTTGTCGAACATTGCGACCGCCTCGCCCTGCAGCTCATTCAGCGAGATGCTGCCGTCGTGGTTCGTGTCCAGCTTGGCGAAGCGCTCGGCCGAGTGCTCCTCGAAGCGGCCCTCCATCGTGTTGCCAGCGGCCTCGAGCTCGGCCTTGGTCAGCACGCCATCCGAGTTCGTGTCGAGCTTGGCGAACCAGCGGTCCGGCATCTTCGAGACCTCGGAGCGCTCGAGCTTGCCGTCCTTGTTCGCGTCGCGCGACCAGAGCTTCTCGGACATCTTGCCTTCGAACTTGGCGAGCTTCTCGCTGCGGAACGCCGCGAGCTCTTCCTTCGTCAGCTTGCCGTCCTTGTTCGTGTCGAGCTTGGCGAAGAACGCCTTCGCGCCTGCGTCGGCCTCGGCTTTGGTGACCTTGCCGTTGCCATCGGCGTCCACACGCGAGAACAGGCCGTGCTTGCCACCGTGTTCGTGCGCCTCGGCAAACGCGATCGAACCGAGCGCGAGGCTCGCGACTACACTCAAAAACGCGATCTTTTTCATCTGGGTTACCACTCCTTCTGTGGTTCACCCAGTTCAACGGGCCGGCCGCCGAGATCCGTCGCTGCTCTCGAAAAAAGTTCTAAGCGAGCGACAAGACGCGGGTTTTCGTCACAGGCGGAACGGGTACTTCACCTGGAAGGTGTCCTGCTTGAACTTCGGGAAGCTCGCCTTGCGCACCGTACGCGCAATGCACGAGCCCACCTCACCTGTCATACCCGTGACCTCGACGTTGCTGACGCGGCCGCTCTTGCCGGACACCGTGATGTCGGCGAACGCGACGCCGGTTGCACCCTTGCCGCAGGCCGAGACCGCCGCCTTGATACCGTTCATCGCGCCGATCACGTCGTCGCGCGAGGGCTTGTCGGGCAGGTTGGCGGTCGACGCGGCAGCCGCGGCGGGCGCAGCGCCCTTGGGCTTGCCGCCCGAACCGATCGCATTGTCCAGCAGATCGTCGAGCGAAGAGCCGCCCTTGGGCTTGGCCGGTGCGGCCTCGGGCTTGGGAGCGGGTTCCGCGGGCTTGGCAGCTTCCGCGGGCTTCTCGCGGCCCTTGGGGCCCGGTGCAGCGTGAGCGGCGCGATCGCCGCTCGGAGCGGCAGGTGCAGCTGCGGGGTTGTGCTGCTTGGCAGCATTCAAAGCCGCAGCTTTCTCACCCTCGGACGGCGGTTCGGCAGCACTCGGCTGCGGAGCCGCCGCCGCGGGCGCGATCGCCGCGGGTGCAGCCAGTGGCGGCGGCACGACTGGAGCTACCACGGTCGGAGCCGCGGACGGGCCCGGTCGCAAGATGATCGCAGCAGCCACACCGGCCACCGCCAGCAGCGCGAAGCCACCGATGATCGCGATCACCAGACCCTTCTTGCTGGTGTCGTCGTCGCGCGTCGGTGGCGCGAGCATCGGCGAGCCGAGCGCCCCGAACGCGCCCGCTTGCGCGGAGCCCAGTGACAGCAACGCATCCTTCTCCGAAGCGTGCTTGCCCTGATCGTTCACGCCGGTGGCAGTCGCCAGCGCGCGAATGTCGATCAAGCCCGAGCCTTCACCGCCCGCAAAACCAGGGCGTGCAGGGTGCGCCGCCGCGGGAGCCGCCGACGGTGCGCTCGACCCGGTCGCGAGCGCCTGCAAGTTCTTGAGCGAGAACAACACCGAGTTCTCGTTGCGCGCGCCGGTCATGGCTTGATCCATGTGCACGCGCGGGCTCGGCGCCGACGCCACGACGCGGTTCTCGGCCTCGAACGGATTTTCGGCAGCGCTGCTGCTGCTGGCCACGAACAGATTCGAACGCGCGGCCGGCTGCGCCACCGATGAGCTGAACGCGCCGCCACTCGCGCCTTCATCGGCGAACGGATCGGCACCCATCGAAGGCTGCGCTGCGCTGTACGCGGGCGCACCCACGGCAGCGCGCACGGGTTCGGGTTGAGCTTGCGGCTCGGAGTCGGGCGGGCCAGAGATCGCGGTCACCAGGTCGGGGACATCGCGCATCGGCAACCAGTTCTCGAAACCTTCGGTCCAGACGTAAGCTTCCCAGTCGAGCTTGCCCGCGGTCATCATCTCGGCGAGCTGATTCGGCGAGAACGGTCCCGCTTGCTCGCCGTTGATCACCACGTGCCAGATCGTGTCGGCGGATGATTCTGCTGCCGCCTGACCGCCCGCGTCCTGTTCCTCTTGATCGCCGCGGACGACGATCACTTCGCTGCAGCGCTTGCAGCGAATCTTGAACACTTTGCCCGCGACCTTCTCGTCGGCGATCGAGTACTTGGCCTGGCAGCTTCCGCAGACAATCTTCATGTCGAAGGTCCTCTTGTCCTCACGTCGTGCCCGCATCCTGCAAACGCATCGAGCATCTCGCGACGGATCCTTACATCCTAAACGGTAACGAAATTACTGGCTGGAATCGAGTATATCGCGGAACGGTCGCGTTCCACTTGGGCATTCGTCCGTTACGCGCCAAAGCTAAGACGTTCGTGCGCAGAAGCGGATCTCACGCGGATCCTTGCAGGTCGCACGCGTGATTTCTGCCGCGTTGTATCCCCGAGTGCGCTGACCGAGGAGTTTTGACCCGTTATCGCGAAGGGCCGGGCGCGCAGGGCAAGGCGCGACGACGAAGAATAGCAGGGACTATTTTGAGGAGGAGCAACGCCGCCCTGCGCGTTCGGAACGAGCGAGAACGGGTCAAAACTGCTCGGTCAGCGCACTAAGTGGTGCGCTCTACGCATCCACCAGCGGAGTCCCATCCTCGGCGCAGAAGGCTGCATGCGCTGGAAACTTCGTGCCGCAGCGCGGGCAACGCTTCGTGCGCTCTTCCTCGCTGCGCTTACGCTTTTGCGCGAACTCCGAGTACGGCATCAAGGGTGTGCCGTCCTTCGGACATGTCTGCTGTTGAGCAGGATAGCCCACACGGCACTTCGGACAGATCCACGCTTCGCCCGAGGGCGGAGGTCCAGATGAGAGCGGTCGCTTGGGCTCTTGCGCCACACTCGGCAACGGTGCCGCAGCGGGCGCAGTGCCTCCGTGAATGATCGTCTTTGCAGGTGCGGCCGGAGAAGCTGACGCTGCAGGCGGTGGGGTCGCAGGCGCAACCTCTGCGCGGTTGTGAGGTGTCTTGCCACGCGGTGGCAGGGGCGGTGGGACACTCGAGACCACGTTGCCGGCCGCAGGTTTTCCGTCGGAGCGCGGCGGATCATCGACCGTGATCGCAGTCGGACCACTTCCGGGCACTTCGGCCAGACGGCCCGGGCCGTCCC
>DATEOF010000114.1:0-8835 GCA_035274465.1 Polyangiales bacterium | reverse complement strand
CCCGTCCGGGATGACGACGCGGACGTGCGGCGCATGACCCACCGCGGCGGCAGCGGCCGCTGGCAGGCGGCGTTCGCGGCGCTCGGCGCGGTGGTGCTCGGCGCGCTCAGCTGGGTGGTGTTCTCGGCGGACACGCACTCCACCACGACCACGACCAACGCGGCGACCAACAATGGCACGCCGAGCAAGCCACCTTCGCTCGGCCCGAACGTGCCGCCCCCCAACGTGCCCAACACGCCACCGCCGATCTCCACTGCGGTGGCGCCGCCGACGGCTGCAGCGCCGGGCCCTCAGGCGATCGCCAGCGCGAGCGACCTGACGCGCATCCACAGCGATGCGACCGAGGACGCCAAGCTGGCCACGGGCGAGCGTCCGAAGCGCACCCCGAAGGACAAGGACAAGGAGAAAGACAAGGATCGAGACAAGGACAAGACCGCGGATCCCGCTGCCAAGCCGAGCAAGGGCGGAGCTACGGCGCGAGTCAAAGTTTTCCCGTGGGGGCGCGTCTGGGTGGACGGGAAACTTCAAGGTTCCGTACCGCCCATCCTCGAGGTAAATCTCACGCCGGGAAATCACGAAATTGCCGTCGGACACGAGCGACCGATGGAGTCGCGCAGTGTGAGCTTGCAGCCCGGGACGACCCTGGTGTCGTTCGACCTCGAGGGCAGATAACGATTCACCATGCCACGTCATCACGCTTTCTTCTTCATCCTGGCACTTGCTTGCGCGGAGGCATCCAGCGCCTCGGCTGAGTCACTCTGGCTCGTGACGCGCGTCGACGTGGGCGAGCCCAAGCCGCAGGAGCTCAACGCCTCGCGCAAGTTGGGGCAGCTGCTGCGCGCGCGTGGGCTGGACGTGTTGGACGGGGCCAGCGCCGCCAGTGAATTCGAGCGCAAGCACTCGCGGACGCCGCACGATCTGCCGCCGGAGGAGATCGCGAAGCTCGACGCGCAGCTGCGCAAGCTGGCTGACGACCTGGCCTCGGAGAACCTGCCGCAGGCGCAGCAGTCGCTGGGCGAGATGGGGATGCTGAGCCCGGACATCCGCGATCAGCTGAACCACGAGACGCAGCGAGCGCGCCGGCGCTTCCACATCTGCCTGCTCGCGGCGCACTTGATCTCCAAGGAAGGCAGCAAGGCCGAGGCGTCGGAGCAGGTGCTCAAGTGCGCCCGCGATTTTCCCGGGCTCGAGCCGGAACAGAGTCCGTATCTGCCGGAGTCGATCCGCGCCTTCTTCGCGCACGTGCACCAGGAGCTGGAGAACGTGCGCCCCTCGACAGTCCATGTCGAGGTGGAGAACAGCGGTGATCCAGGCTGCCGCGCGCGCCTGAACGGTATCGACCGCGGCCCGACGCCAGCCACGATCGAGGAGGTGCGCACCGAGCGCGTACGCATCCAGGTGGATTGCGGCAAGCAGGACGGGCGCATCTACGACGTGGCCCTGTCGCCCGGCGACAATTCGTTTCGCATCGATCCCGAGCTGGATCGCGCGGTGCAGACGCAGCCCGCGTTGGGTCTGCGCTACGCCGACGCACAGGCGGCCGCCAACAACCGCATGCTGCACAGCTTGCGGCTGGCGCGCGCGGTCGGTGCGTCGCACGTGCTGTCGATCTGGAATGGCGAGCTGCACCACATCGACGTCGAGTCGCGCCGCGACACCACGGTCGGGCGGCTGAGCTTCCCGCTCGAGGAGCTGGTGGACAGCGTGATGGCGCCGACCGAGCCCGGGCCCCCGAACAACGCGCAGGTGCTGGCGCCAGCATCGAGCAACTCGGAGAGCTCGCCGTTCGCCACGCTGGGCTGGATCACCTCCGGCGCGGCGCTGCTCGCCGGTGGCGGCCTGATCATCGCCTGGCAGGTGCGCGAAGGGGCGGTCGAGGACTTCAACGACGACGGCCCGGACGGCTGCATGAGCCCGTTCTCGCGCACCGACCCGCCGCATTGCGCCGACAAGCTGAAGTCGGCCGACGCGACCGAGACCGCGATGTGGGTGCTCGGCTTCACCGGCATCGGGCTGGCAACGCTGGCCGCGACGTTCTTCATCCTCGACGCCGAGAGCGGCAAGCCCGAGACGCACGCCCGGCAGGGCTGCGGGATGGGCCCGGGCGATCTGGGCATCGCCTGCCGCGTGAGCTTTTAGGGTTTTTCGCGCGTGGCAGCAGCCAACGGCTGCGAGGCCTCGCGCACCAGCTCGGTGCACTGTTCCGGCATGCGCGGGGCCTTGCCGACCTTCGATTGGTAGGTCTTCTGGCCCTTGGCGCGGTCTTCCTGGGCCTCCGGACTGAACCACCAATCCAGCTCGGCACACCCGTCGCCCGCGCTCACCTCGTGTTGCGCCACGCAGTCTTTGCTGTCGGCCGGACAAGCCAGCCGCACGTGCATGTGATCGTCGTGGCCGTACCAGGGTCGCAGCTTCTTCAACCAGTCGCGATCCTTGCCCGCCTCGGCGCACAGCTGGCGCTTGATGATCGGGTGCACGAACACGCGCGTGACGCGGGGGTCGCTCGCGGTGAGGCGTAGCAGCTCGCTGACGCGCTTGGCTTCGGCCTTCTGGATGGTGCCGGCCTTGCCGTCGAGGATCGAACGCGACTTGAGGCTCTCGCGTTGTGCGGCGCTGATGCGGCCGCCGGGGTGCCAGAACCACAGATCCACGTCGAGGCCGGTCTGATGGCTGGAGTGCCCGCCGGGGGCCGGGCCGCCGCGCGGTTGGCTGAGGTCACCGACCAGCACGGGCTGAAGGCCTGCGATGTTCGCACCCTTGCCGAGCGTCTGGATGAACTGCAGCAAGTCGGGGTGGCCGAACATGCGGTTGCGGCCGGGATGCATGACGACGAAGCCGTCGCCTTCGAGCGGCAGCGGCTGGCCGCCGCGCAGGCAGCCCGTGGAGTACTCGCCCACGGAGCGCGGCTGCTCGCTGGAGGGCGCTTTGACCTTCGCCCAGGGGTTGGGTGGTGCCTCTGCACTCACATGGCCCGAGATGGCCGACAGTGCGAGCAACAGCAGCGCGGATACGCGGACTGGCACGTGCATAGGGTACCCTGCCTCCGACGGAGATGCAGCTGGGAGCTTCAACCGTTGCTGCCGCTGCCGCTGCCACTGCCACTGCCACTGGTGTCCAGCCGGTAGCCGACGCCGCGGACCGTCAGCAGGTGCCTCGGGTTAGTGGGGTCTTCCTCGAGCTTGCTGCGCAGCTGCGAGATGAAGTTGTCGATGGTGCGCAGCGTGCCGTGGTGTGAGTCGCCCCAGACCCGATCGAAGATCGCCTGGCGCGAGAGCACGCGGCCGCGTGCCTGCTTGAGCAGCATCAACACCTCGAACTCCTTGGCCGTGAGCTCGACGTCTTTGCCGGCCTTGCGTACCTGGTGTCGCTCGGCGTCGACCTCGATGTCGCCCATGCGCCAGAGCGTGCTCGGCTCGGGTTGCACGCGCACGCGCCGCAGGGCCACGCGCACGCGCGCGAGTAGCTCGGCTACCGAAAACGGCTTCGGGATGTAGTCGTCCGCGCCCAGGTCGAGGCCCATGACCTTGTCCATCTCGGCGGAGCGTGCGCTCAACATCAGCACCGGGGTCATGTTGCCCTCTTTGCGCAGGGCATCGAGTACCTCGTAGCCGTTGCGCTTGGGCAGCATGACGTCGAGCAGCACCAGATCGAAGTCGCCTTCGCGCACGCGAGCCAGCGCGGTGTCGCCGTCCTCGGCGAGCTCGACCTCGTAGCCCTCGCGCTCGAGGTTCATGCGCAAGCCGATCACGATCGACGAGTCGTCCTCTACCAGCAGGATCTGTCGCGCCAAGGTCAGCTTCCTTCTTGCTGCGCTGCCGGCCGCTGAGACTCGTGGATCTTCGAGGTCATGGTGGAGCCAAACGGCAGCGTGAGCGTGAATACACTGCCATGCCCAACCAGGCTGCGCAGCGTGATCTTCCCGCCGTGGGCGTGCGCGACGTGCTTGACGATCGACAACCCGAGACCCGAGCCCTCGATGCTGCGCGAAAGCCGGTCGTCCGAGCGGTAGAACTTCTCGAACACGCGGTGGTGCTCGCGCCGCGCGATGCCGATGCCCTGATCCTCGACCGCGATGTGGATGCCGAACTTGTCGCGGAAGGCGCGCACCACGATCGGCTTGTCGGGCGGGCTGTACTTGTGCGCGTTGGTCAACAGGTTGAGCAGCGCGTCCACCAGCGCGCCGCGATCGGCCACCACGTGCGGGAGATCCTTCTCGACCTCGATCGTGAGCGCGCGGGTCTGCCCGACGGTCGCCGCGCGGAAGTGATCGATGCTGTCCGAGACGATCGAGGGCACGGTGTCCGGGCGCAGCTGGTAGATGCGGCGCCCGGCCTCCATGCGCCCCCAGTCGAGCAGGCGCTCGATGCGCGCGCTCAGCCGCTCGGTCTCGGTCTGCAGCACGTTCAGGCAGGTCTCGACGTTCTTCTTGTCGCTCTCGTAGCGCAGGGTCTCGACGAACATGCGGATCGAGGTCAACGGCGTGCGCAGCTCGTGGCTGACCTTGGA
This sequence comes from Polyangiales bacterium, assembly GCA_035274465.1. Taxonomy (GTDB): domain Bacteria; phylum Myxococcota_A; class Polyangia; order Polyangiales; family JAFGIB01; genus JADGRF01. Next base: position 4,329 of record DATEOF010000114.1, on the reverse strand, counting down.
CACGAAGTCGAGCTGCAAGCGCGAGAGGTTGGCTTCCTGGCGCAGGAAGACCAGGGCCAGCACTGCGCCTGCGATCAGGCACAAGACCAGCATCACGACCAGCAAGCCGAACAGCAGGTTCGCCCGCAGGTCGTAGAAGACCAGCATGACGATGCCGACCGCGAGCAACAGCGCGGTCGGCACGATGACCAGGCCGATCAGCGAGAAGACAATGCGGCGAAAGCCGCGATTGTAGTCATCCGAGCCAGCGACGAGGCCGCGTGCCATGCCCGTATAATTAGCAGGTTTGGGGCCCTCGACGGGGAAAGCAGGGTAGCCACAGCGCGGGAAGCCGGTCCGGGTTTCCATCACGACCGCTGCTCGGCTGACCCTGCATTTGCCCGTCGACGGCCCCAAACCCCTTGGGAACTGGGCTGCCGGCGCTTACTCGGCGTCGGCTGGCGATGCGGCCGGCAGACCCAGACCGATGGTCTGCTTGCGGCCGAGGTCGGCGATGCCGAGCACGCCCAGTACCCGCACGAACGTGTGGGCCGGATCGAGCTCCCACCAGCGCTGACCGAAGTTGATCGACTGCGCGTGGCGATGGTGGTTGTTCTGGAACAGCTCACCCAGCGTGATCACGTCCCAGGGCACCACGTTGCGCGACTTGTCGCGGGTTCCGTAGTTGCGATAGCCGTACTTGTGGCCGGCCCAGTTGACGATCGCGCCATGCACCGGACCCATCAGGTAGTGCACGGGCAACAGCAGCAGGAAGGCCCAGTGCGGAGCGAACGCCAGGTAGTAGACGGTGTACAGCACGCCCCAGCCGAGGCGGCTGACGTTGGTGTCGCCGAAGCGATCCAGCGCGGGCCAGGACGGCACGGGGCCCTGGAAGCGCTCCTCGGGCTGGGCCTGGTTGTTGACCAGCGCGCTGTACTGCAGCTTGGTCTGCCACATCATCGTGAACACGTCTTTGTACAGGTGCGGAGTGTGCGGATCCTTCTCCGTGTCGCTGTAGGCGTGATGTGCGCGGTGCAAGTAGGCATACGCGCTCGGCACCAGGTACGACGAGCCCTGCGTCACGTAGGTCGCCAGGTGGAAGAACCGCTCCCAACCCTTGGAGAGCCGGAACATGCCGTGCGACGCGTAGCGGTGCAGGAAGAACGTCTGCATCAGCACGCTGCCCCACCAGTGGAGCAGGAAAAACACGACAATTGGGATCACGCTCGAGCTCGAAAACATTGCCAAGGGCTCCTGGGTGTTCGACCGACAGAAACCAGCCTAGCCAACGGGGTTAACGCCCCGTTCGGCGCGCTGTCATGATCGTGTCATATCGCCCCAGTAGCGCGCTTCTACGCCGCTCTCAGCTGCCGCTCAAAGCCGCTGGTTGAACAGGCGTGCGAAGTTCTCGGAGTAGAAGTGTGCATGCGCCGTCTCAGGCGCCTGCGCCAGGCTGGCTGCAAAGCGGCCCAGAGGATGCCGGCCGCCTTCCACGTGCGGGTAGTCGCTCGAGAACAGGTACAGACGGCTATCCGATTGGCGGATCAAGTCGCCGACGTCCTCGTACGGATACGGCGTGAACCACACGCGATTCAGGATCTGCTCCGAGGGCTTGGCGTCGAGCTTCTGCAGGTCGGGCTCGGACTTGCGCCAGATCTCGCTGATCCAGTCCAGCCGCTTCAGCAGCGCAGGGACCCAACCGGCGCCGAGCTCGATGACGCCGCCGTGCAGCTTGGGATGGCGTTGCAAGACACCGTCGAGCACCAAGCTGCCGAGGAAGGTCTCGGCGTCGTGGTGCAGCGCGATCATGTCCTTACCGCGCACGTTCTCGCCGCCACCGAGCCAATCGGTCGGGATCGGCCGCCCGGTGTTCATCCAGCGCGGTTCGAGCTGCAGCGGCCTGCCGCCCACGTGCAGCAAAAACGGGATGCCGGCTTCGGCGAGGCGCGCCCAGATCGGGTCGAGCTCGTCGTGGCCCGGCGAACGGCCGCCGCACGGACGATGCGGGATCCACACCGCGCGCAGCCCCAGCTGCTGGATGTGCGTCAGCTCGTCGTGCGTCGCCTTGAGGTCATCCAGCGGCAAGAGCGCGACGCCGAGCAAGCGCGAGTCGCCCGAACAGAACTCGGCCATCGCGCGGTTGTGCGCGCGCGCCGCGGCGTAGCGCTCGAGCAGCGCGCGCTTCTCGGTGAACGTGATGCCGGCGCAGAAGGTCGTGAACACCAGCTGGCGGTGGAAGCCGAGCAAGTCGAGCGCGCGGCTGCGCTCCTGGGTGTTGAACGCGCCCAGCGCCTGGTAACCCTTCGGGCCCGCGATCAACTGATCGCCGAGCGCCAAGAGTTCCTGCACGTGCTCGGGCGCCTGTGCGCGCCGCTCGCTGGCATCGGCCAGACCGCGCTGCAAGCGCGGCGCGTCCACGTGGATGCGCGGCAAGCGATCGCGCATCGCAGGATCCGCGTGCGCGATCAGAAAGTCCGGCAGCTCCATGATGTGGCTGTCGGCATCGTAGAACGTGCGACCCTGGGCATAGCTCATGGGGACCTCGGCGGACGAAGACTGTACACCGAGGGCCCGGACAAACCACGATCCCTAAACGGCAACTCTCTCGAGTCGTCGCTCGAGATCGCGCAACTCGTCCGCGTTCAGGCAGCGACGAACTGTAAGCATGATCGCCTCGAACGCCTCGCGCGGCAGAGTTGCCTTGGGCGGTGCGAGCAGCGAGACGCGCTCGATGGGGGTCGCCGCGGGCACCATGACGCGCAAGAAGACCTTCAGCTCTTCCGGGCCGATCGAGGCGAGCATGCTGGATTGGATGGCGTGGATCTGTTCGGTCGTGAACAGGCGTTCGAGCAGGGCTTGCACGCCGAGCTCTTCTTGCGACATGTGCTCGAGGCACTGAGCGACGAAGCTCGAATACTGCAGGTAGAATCGACGATACAGCCCGGGTTTGTGCTCCGCAGGTGCGCCGCCGAGATCGGCCATGGCCGCGCGCAACGCTTCGAGCAACTCGCCGAGCCCAGCGTGCGCCGCGTCGAGCGCCGTGAGCGCGCCGGGGCTCGCAGCTTCGATCGCGCGGTGCACGTAGCGCTCCTCTTGCTCGGCGTGCGTCGCGCACAGGTAGAATGCGCCGTCGAGATCATCGAAGAGCATGTCGAGGTTCGAGGTGTCGCTGGGCGCAACGGTGCCCATGCGGCGCAGCAGATCGAGGAGCGCGTAGCGGATGCCCTTGTGCACGGCACCGTAGACATCTACCTGCGGCAGCTGCGCGGACATCAGTGGCTCGCTCGAGCCGCGGCCGCGTAGCTCTTGGCGATCGAGTCGATCACCGGCGCGGGCACATTGGGCGCGGGCACTTTGTTCTCGATCGCGGGGATGCTGCGCAGGTAGGCGAAGATGGCAGTCAGGTCGGCGTCCGTGGCAGCGGCGAGGTTTTGCCACGGCATGGGCGGCAAGAGCGGACGGCCAGTGCCCTGGCGATGACCGGTGCGCATGGTCTGGATGAACTGCGCGCTGGTCCAGTTGCCGAGGCCGGTGGTCTTGTCGGGCGTGAGGTTGGCCGAGTACACGGTGCCGAACGGCAAGCGGAAGCTGGTGAAGGTGGCGCCGATCACACCTTGGTCGCCCTTCCCCGGCTCACCGACCGGTTCGGGTGCGCCCTGCGGGTGGCCGGACAGCAGGCGGTCGCGGCGTGGCACGGGCATGCCCAGTGTGGGGTCGAGCTGCATCGGGGTGTGGCAGTCGCCGCAGCCGCCCAGACTGACTAGCGTGCCACCGCGTGCGATCAGATCCTGGTCGCCGCTCTGGGCTGCGGTCGGCTTGGCTGGCTTGGCCGGCGCGACTTGCACGGGCGCACCCTGCTTGGCCGGCGCAGCCTGCGCGGGTGAGACCAGCGCATGCTCGGTGGCGTTGCAACCGAATAGGGCGAGCGAGGAGAAGACGGAGAGAGTGATCACACGCTGCATTTACGGGCTCCTTCATTTCGAACTTCCGAACGCGTGCTTGCGTTCTTGCGTTTGAAGAAGATGGAACAATCCCTCGGCTCGCGTTGCTAAATGGCCCGTGAGCCGATCTTCAGAGTTCGCTAAGCGAATCTTATTCGGGCTCGGGGCGCACCGTGGCGTCGCGGCCTCGCGGCGTCGCGCGCACTCACGCCTGCGTGTCCGGCAGGCGCGTGCATCGCGCGCACCGTCCTCGTCGGGTCGCTGTGGCTGGAGGCACGCTTACGGCTCGGCCTCGGGGATGTGTCCTACGAGACCTCGGCGCGCGTTCGCGCCGGGTCAGGCTAAAGACACCCCGGCGTTTCTCAAACCGGCGCGAACGCGTGCCTGTCGCAGCGTGAAAATCGGGGGT
>DATEOF010000113.1:0-12263 GCA_035274465.1 Polyangiales bacterium | reverse complement strand
AGCTCCGGCCGCCACGCTGGCACCTCCGCTGCCGCTCGGAGCCTCGACGCCGCCGCCAGAAGCCGAGCCGGCGCCGTCGAAGGAAAAGGCGTCGCAAGCCGCGGCAGAGGCTCGCAAGGGCATGACGCGCTGGCACAAGGGCAAGCCCGACGGCGAGCCAGCCGAGCAGCAGCCGACGACGGCGGAGAAGCCGGAGCGTCCGGAGCGTCCGCAGCCGCAGATCACGCGGCGGGCGCGTTCGGGTCCGCTGAGCGTCGACGAGTTCTGAGTAGAGGAACTCGCAAGGGCCTGAGCGCTTCGGCTCGTTTTCGGTTCCTTGCGAAAACGGAGCTCGCCGTCTCACGCAGGCGCCGCAGCTTGCTCGCCATCCTCATCCGCCATCGGCCGAAGTGACGGATGCGTATGCGCCCTGAGGCTGATCTTCGCCTCGGGATCCCGATACGGCCCCAACCCCTTACGCTTCAACTCCGCCGTCGCAAGCACCATGTACCGCTCGTTGCGAAACAACGCCATGAGCAGCGTCCCGTAATACCCGAGCGGCATCTTCGCCGTCTCCTCGAAGTGCCGCAGCTTCTGGTACGGCCGCGACGCCTGCGCGTGGTGATCCGCGTGCCGAGACAACCCGACCAGCGTGTACAGCGTGAACCAGTTGGCCGTATCCCAGGAGTCGATCGACTCGACCTTCTTGCCTTGCCGCGTGAGGCCCCAGTGCTCGATGTAGTTCACCGTCTCGAGCATCAGCACGGCGCTGCGCGCCTGGACGAAGAACATCACCGCCGCGAGCCAGCCGAAGAACACGAAGAACGCCGCCAACACCGCGAGCTCCGCGATAACGCCCTGCAGCACGCGGTGGCGGACCATGCGCGGGTCGTACCAGCGCATGTTCGGATCGCCGAGTCGCACCTTCTCCAGCCGCCATGCGCTGCGAAACTGCGCAGGCACGGTGCGGCGCATGAAGTCCTTGTGCGTCTCGCCGAAGCGCGCGGTCGCCGGATCCTTGCGCGTGCCGATGCGCGGGTGATGTCCGCGCACGTGTTCAGTCGCGAAGTGCTCGTAGAGCACGCCCATCAGCAGGATGCGCCCCATCAAAAACTCGATCGGGTTGCGCCGGTGCACGAGCTCGTGTGCCACCACGATGCCCGAGTAGCCGGCGTTGACGCCGGTCAGCACCATGATCGGAATGAACGCCGCCGCCGCGTCGATCTTGCCTGCGGTGGTCGAGAGATCGAGCCGAGACGCGGCCCAGCCGAGCAGCACGTGGTTCAGCACCTGCAGCGCGAACAGCAGATAGACCTGCATGTCGAACGGCCAGCTCGGAATGTCTTCGCGCGGCTGCCGCGCGTCGTCGGGCGCGTGGTTGTCGATCCAGACCAACGTCCAGACCGGCATGGTCCACAGGATCGACGACCACCAGGCGTGCGGGCCCGTGAGCCAATAGGTCAGCGTGATCAACGGCAGTACGAACGCCCAGAGGTGCAATACGTACGCGCGCAGATTGGACATCGGCAGTGTCGGCGTGGCGCTGGGCATGCGAGATCCTGCGGATGAATAGTCGCGCACTTGACGATACACGACCACGTGGTTCACATACGACGTCGTATGTCACGTACATCCCCGTATGTCAAACGTTTTGGCTATAGTGCGCTGCTTCCAGGGCTCGCGGAGGGCGCGAGCGTGAGGTCTGAGTCATGAAGATCGTTGTCGATTTCGATTTGTGTCAAAGCCACGGGCTATGTACTGAAGCCGCACCGGAGCTCTTCGAGATCCGCGACGACGGCTTCCTTTACGTGCTCAACGAGACGCCGCCGAAAGAGCTCGCGGGCAAGGCCGAGAAAGCTGCGTTGGAGTGCCCCACGGGTGCGATCTCGATTCAGGACGATTGAAGCAGCATGCAGAACATCGTGATCGTGGGCGCATCGCTCGCGGGCCTGCGGGCCGCTGAGGCGTTGCGCAAGCGCGGCTATGCGGGCCGCTTGACGTTGGTCGGTGACGAGCTTCACGCGCCGTACGATCGGCCGCCGCTGTCGAAGCAGCTGCTGACGGGCGAGTGGGATCAGAGCCGCGTGTTCTTCCGGCAGAAGGAAGGCTTCGCGGGGCTGGACCTGCAGCTCGTGCTCGGCCGGCGCGCGCAGCAGCTCGATGCGCGCGCGCGCCGCGTCACGCTGGATGACGGCAGCGCACTCGACTACGAGGGGCTGGTGATCGCGACCGGTGCTCGCGCGCGCACGCTGCCGCTCGGCGCGGGCCTGTCGGGCATCCACGTGCTGCGCACGCTCGACGATTCGCTGGCCATCCACGCCGCGCTCGCGCAGCGTCCGCGCGTGCTCGTGGTGGGCGCGGGCTTCATCGGCCTCGAGGTCGCCGCCGCCTGCCGCAAACTCGATCTACAGGTCACCGTGATCGAGGCCGAATCCGCGCCGCTCGTGCGCTCGCTGGGGGCCCGGGTCGGCAACGCGCTGGTCGACATGCACCGCGCGCGCGGCGTGGATCTGCGCGTCTCTACCGGGCTCAGCGCGCTCGAGGGTCACGGGCGCGTCGAGCGCGCTCGGCTGAGCGACGGCAGCGCGCTCGAGGTCGATCTGGTCGTGGTCGGTGTGGGCGTCGTGCCCGAGACCGACTGGCTCCAGGGCTCGGGGGTCGCGCTCGGAAACGGCGTGATCTGCGACGAGCACTGCGCGACCAACGTGCCGGGCGTGGTCGCGGCTGGCGACGCGGCGTGTGCTCCCAACACGCTGCTCGGCGAGACGTTGCGGGTCGAGCACTGGGCGAACGCCATCGAGCAAGCACAGCTGGCCGCGGGCCAACTGCTCGGCGATACCAGCCCGCCGCGCGTGCTCGGCCAGGTGCCGTATTTCTGGTCAGACCAATACGAGCTCAAGTTCCAGTGTGCAGGTCGCGTGCGCCCGGACGACGAGCTCGCGCTGATCGAAGGTAGCCTGGATGCGCCCGGTTACGTGGCGTTGTTCGGGCGCGCGGGTGTGCTGACCGGCGTGCTCGCCTGCAATCGTCCCGGGCCGCTGATCAAATATCGCCGCGCGATCTCCGAGCGCACGACGCTGGAAGCGGCGCTTCGTGCTATGCAGCCCGCAGATCCCACGCAGTAGCTCAATGACAGAGGCTCTAGACACTCTCCTTCTGCAGCTCGATCTCGAACAGCTCGATGCCGATCTGTATCGCGGCCAGAACCCCGCGAATCGGCGGCCGCGGATGTTCGGCGGGCACGTCGCCAGCCAGGCGCTGATCGCGGCTGCGCGCACCGTGACCACCGCGCCTCCGCACTCGCTGCACGCGTACTTCCTGCGCGCGGGGCAACCGGGCGTGCCGGTGCTCTACCGCGTGGAGCGCACGCGCGACGGCCGCTCGTTCAGCACGCGCAGCGTGATCGCCGAGCAGGAGGGCGAGGCCATCCTGCAGCTGTCGGCGTCATTCCACGCGGTCGAGACCGGCTTCGAGCACGCGGAGCCCATGGGCGAAGTGCCGGCGCCGGACGAGTGCACGCCCTGGGAGACCTGGCTCGGGCCGATGGCCGATCGCATGCCTCCGGAGATGCGCGAGGAGCGCCTGCGCGATCGTCCGATCGAGCTGCGCTTCGTCGAGCCTGTGGACATCCTCAAGCCGCAGCCGGCCGGCACGCGCCAGCGCATCTGGTGTCGCGCCGCGGGCAGCCTGCCGGACGATCCGCTGCTCCACCGCGCCATACTCGCGTACGCCTCGGATCACGCGCTGCTCAGCGTGGTCATGCGCCCGCACGGCCGCACGTTCATGAGCCCGGGCCTGATGGCGGCCAGCCTCGATCACGCGCTGTGGTTCCACCGCGAGCCGCGCATGGACGAGTGGTTGTTGTACGAGCAGGTGACTCCGGCCGCTTTCGGCGGCCGAGGCCTCGCCCTGGGTCGCTTCTACACCCAGGCGGGCGTGCTCGTGGCGTCCGTGGCGCAAGAAGGCCTGGTCCGCGACCGTGCGCACGCGGCCCGGCCCTGAACTCGACAAGCGCGGCGTTATCCGTTACGCCATCGCCCACCTTTCGAGACCGGTGAGGCCTTCCATGTTCAGATCCCCGTTCAGCCTATGCGTGCTGCTGTGCAGTGCCGCGCTCGCCTGCAACGCGCCGCCGCCAGCTGCGAAGAAGGAAGAGCCCGCACCCGAGCCGGCCAAGCCGCCGGTCACGCCCGTGCCCGAGCCGAGCGCGGACATCCCTGCGCCGGCCGACGTCGCAGCGCCGCCTGCAGACGCCGAGAAGACCGCGAGCGGTCTGGCCAGCAAGCTGCTGCAGAAGGGCACCGGCGACGCGCACCCGCACGCCTACGACTCGGTCAAGGCGCATTACACGGGCTGGACGACCGACGGCAAGATGTTCGACTCGTCGATCAAGCGCAACGAGCCGACCACCTTCGGCCTCGGCCAGGTGATCGCCGGTTGGACCGAAGGCTTGCAGCTGATGGTCGTCGGTGAGAAGCGCCGCTTCTGGATCCCCGAGCCGCTCGCCTACAAGGGCCAGCCTGGCCGCCCCGCGGGCATGCTGGTGTTCGACGTGGAGCTGCTCGAGATCATCCCGGGCGAGGCGCCGATCCCCGCGCCCGACGACGTCGCAGCCGCCCCCGCCGATGCCAAGAAGACGGCGAGCGGCCTGGCCTACAAGGTGCTGCAAAAGGGCAAGGGCCCCGAGAAGCCGAAGAAGTACGATCGCGTGACCGTGCACTACACGGGCTGGACGACCGACGGCAACAGCTTCGACTCCTCGGTCAAGCGCGGTGCGCCCGCGGTGTTCGGCGTGAGCCAGGTGATCGAGGGCTGGACCGAAGGCCTGCAGCTGATGACGGTCGGCGAGAAGACGCGCTTCTGGATCCCGGAAGGTCTGGCGTACAAGGGCAGGCCCGGGCCGCCCAAGGGCATGCTGGTGTTCGACGTGGAGCTGATCTCCATCGAGCACATGCCCGAACCTCCCGCGGTGCCGAAGGACGTCGCCGCGGCTCCCGCGGACGCCAAGAAGACCGCGAGCGGGCTGGCCTACAAGATCCTGAAGAAGGGCAAGGGCAAGGATCACCCGACCACGGCCGACCAGGTCGAGGTGCACTACACGGGCTGGACCACCGACGGCAAGATGTTCGACTCGTCGGTCACGCGCGGCAAGACCATCACCTTCGGCGTCACGCAGGTGATCCCGGGCTGGACGGAGGGCTTGCAGCTGCTGGTCGAGGGCGACACCGCGCGCCTGTGGATCCCCGAGGAGCTCGCGTACAAGGGCCGCCCCGGCGCGCCGCAGGGCATGCTCGTGTTCGACGTGCAGCTGATCAAGATCGTCAAACCCGACGCGCCCGCCGTCACGCCGCCAGCAGCTGCAGCGCCGCACGACGATGCCCACGAGGGCCACCAGCACTGATCACGACGCGGTCGCGGCCAATTCTTCTTCGGCGAAGTACTCGTCGAACTTGGCCTGCGCCTGATCTTCGCCAAACAGGATCTCGCAGGCCTCCATCAAACCGGGGGCCTTGCGGATGTCCTCGCGGCGCGCGATCAGCGCGATCTTGCTGCGGCGGCGCAGGAAGTCCTCGAGCTTGGTGACCATCTCACGCTGGGCCGCGTGGTACAGCTCGACGCGGATGTACTCGGTGCCGGAGATCAGCACCTGGGCCATGCGCGGCTCCTGGCGGATGTCGTCGAGCAGGCCGAGCGCTGCGGCTCCGTAGCGGCGCCAGAGCCGCGTGCTCAGCGGCTCGACCGACTCCTTCGCGGTCAGCGCGTCGAGGCCCATCAACTTGGCCTGGTGGAAGAATGCATCGCGCGTGCTGTCGTCGGGCTCGCCGTACCAGCGCCGCCCGTAGTCCGGCATCTCGACGCCGAGTGCGCGTACGGCCAGTGCGATCTCCTCACCGATGTTCAAGCAGTCGGTCAGCTTGCCGCCGAAGATGCTGATGTGACGATCATCGGCGTCGACCTCGACCACGTGCTTGCGCGACAGGGCGAGCCAGTCGCGATCCTCGCCCGAGGCGCTGCTGCTCAGCACCAGCGGCCTCGCACCCACGCGCTCGGCGATCACGTCGCGCTCGTTGAGCGGCCGGGTCAGCGACAGGCGCCGGTTGACGTTGTCCAAGATGAAGCGGCGATCCTCGGCTTCGACCCGCGGCGGGATGGTCTCGATGCGCGTGTCGGTCGTGCCGATGCAGGACATCGGGCCGAGCGGGATCACGAAGAACAGCCGCCCGTCGTCGGCGAAGAACGTCAGCACGCGGCGCGAGTCGGTGATGCGGTTGACGATCAGGTGCACGCCCTTCGAGAACACGTGGTGATAGGCGGTGGTCTGGCCGGTCAGCGCGTTGTGGGTGTCCACGTAGGGTCCGGCCGCGTTGATCAGCACCCGCGAGCGCACGATCTGCTCGATGCCGGTGAGCTCGTCGCGCACGCGCGTCTGCCACAGGCCGTCTTCCCCGCGCACCGACCCTAGCGAGCGTACGTAGTTGACCGCGATCGTGCCGTGGTCGAGCGCGTTGCGGATGAAACCGAAGACGAAACGCGCATCGTTGTCGATCAGAAACGCGTCGGAATACTCCACGCCACCGGAGCCGAGCAGCGCGACTGACGGTTCTTCCCCGGCGATGTCGTCACGGTCCAGGAGCCGCGGCGCGCGCGTGAAGAAGTTGCCGATCGCCCAGTACAGGAGGGTGCCCAGAAACATGAAAAAACGGTTCCAACGGAAACCGCGCTCGATGCTGGTGAAGAAGCGGATTTCGCGCACCGACGACGGATATGCCCGGATCAGCCGGTTGCGCGACAGGCATAGCTTGCGCACCAGGCCGACTTCGCCGCCTTCCAGGTACTTGATGCCGCCCCAGACCAGGTTCGAGCTCTCCTGGCTGGTCGCGCCCGCGAAGTCGCCCATGTCGATCAGGGCGACGCTGGCCCCTTGCGTGGCCAGCGCGGACGCGCTCACCGCACCGTTGATGCCGCCGCCGACGATCAACACGTCGAATACCCGACTATCGAGTTTCTCCAGGTTGCTTTCGCGCAGCTTCATTGGGGGCCCGTGCAGTGTCTACTGTAGCGCACGGCCGGGACCGCGTTCGAGCAGCAAAGTGTGCAGGCAGCGTCCTTCGCACCCGCGAGCACATGCGCTTGTGTTCCTGGCCAGAAGGAAGGCGTGTCGTGGTACTGCTCTGCGCGCGCCGCGAGCAAAGGGCCCCCAACATGCAGTATCTCCATGCCTCCCTGGTCTGATCCCATCGTCATCGGCGAGCTCTTCGGCGTCGGCATACTGGCGGGTTACCTCAATGTGGTGGCCGGGGGCGGATCGCTTCTGGCAGTTCCGCTCCTGATCTTTTTGGGGCTACCCGAGGGTGTTGCCAATGCCACATCACGCCTCGCGATCCTTACGCAGTCTGCCACCGCGGTGACGAAGTACGGGGTGGCAGGCAAACTCGATTGGAAGCTCGCACGCGTGCTGCTGCCACCCACGCTGCTGGGCGCCTTGCTCGGCGCGATCGTCGCCACGCACGTCAGCGATGCGCTGTTTCGCAGCATCCTGGCCTGGGTGATGATCGCGTGCGCATCGGTGGTGAGCGCCGAGCCGATCTTGCTGGGACGCAAGGCGCGCGACTCTTCACCGACGCCGGCCGTGCTCGAAATGAGTCGGGTTTGGCCGGTCATGCTGCTGGTCGGTTTCTACGGCGGCATGGTGCAGGCCGGCATGGGCTACGTGATGCTCGCCGGCATGGTGTTGGCGCTCGGGATTCGGCTGGCCGACGCCAACGTGATGAAGATGATCCTGGTGGTCACGTACACCCCGCTCGCACTGGCCGTGTTCGTGGGGAAGGGCATGGTGAACTGGCCGTTCGGCATCCTGCTGGCGGTGGGCCAGGCGCTGGGCGGTTGGCTGGGCGCCACGGCCGCGCTCAAGCGCGGTGAAGGCTTCGTACGCGCGGTACTGGCCCTGGCGGTCCTTCTGACCGCGATCAAGCTGCTTTGGTTTGCCTAAAGCACGCCGCCTGAGGAGAATGACTCCGCAATGGCCATCCGTAAGATTGCAAGGCTGGGTCACCCCGTACTTCGACAGAAGGCACGCGACGTCACGCGCGAGGAGATCTCCTCGCCCGAGATGCGGCGCTTGCTCAAGGACATGATCGAGACGATGCACGAGTACGGCGGCGTCGGTCTGGCCGCGCCGCAGGTGCACGAGTCCGTGCGGCTGGCGATCATCGAGTACGACGCCGACAATGGCCGCTACGACACCGACAACGGGCAGCCGCTGCTGGTGATCTTCAACGCGCGCGTGAAGGTGCTCGACGAGACGCCCAGCGGTTTCTGGGAGGGTTGCCTGTCGGTGCCCGGCATGCGCGGCTACGTGGAGCGGCCGAGCAAGGTCGAGGTCAACTACCTCGACGAGCGCGGCAAGCCGCACACGCTGACCGCCGAGGGCTTCCTGGCCACGGTCTTCCAGCACGAGCTCGATCACCTCGACGGCGTGGTCTACGTCGACCGCATCACCGACAAGACCAAGTTCGCGTTCACCGAGGAGTACGGCCGCTACCACGTCGAAGAGGGGCAGCCCGAGGTCAGCGATTGAGCCTGGGCGTGGCCGCCGTCAGCTGCTGCGCCCGCGCTTGGCGCGCAGCGTGACCAGGTTGACCTCGCCGCCGCAGTAGATGTCGAGCGCACTGGCTGCGGCCACCGCCTTGCGCGCCACCGCCTCGGCGCGTGAGCTCGGGGTGTAGAGCGCGTGCATCGCGCCGAGCGCGTAGCTCGCGCCGGAGCCGACCGCGTAGTAGTTTTGAAACTCGGTCACGCTCATGTCGCAGGCGACGTAGAAGATGCCGCCGCGAGCAGCGACCAGGAACGACGCGTCGAGATCTCCGAACGGCGAGTCGGACTCGGTGCACTGGTCGTTGACGAACGCGTAACGCTGGTGCAGCGCCTTCCAGAACCCGCGGAAAAACGTGAAGATTTGCCGGGAATCATTCAACCGCGGGTTGCGCACCACGCGCAGGTAATCGTCGAGGATATTCGCGTACACGCCCCAGCCGGTCGTCGCCAGGTATGCCTCGCCCACGCGGCGAAGCTTGACGTCGCGCAGGTTGTTCTCGGGGACCGCGTTGCCTCCGAAGGTTCGCTTGCTGTCGGTCGCGAGCACGATCTCGTTACCAGTCCTGACGGCTACTGCAATGGACATGAAGCACGATCTCCTTGGGACGGGCGGCGGAGCTTACAGAGATTATGGCCAGCGCGCTCGGGGGGATTGTAGAATCTCGAAAGGCCCCACGGCATGACACCTGCGCCGACGCAACGAGCCCCCGCGCCTAGCCACAGCCATACGTCGCGGCCGAGCGGGGTGGTACCGATGAGCACGGGCATCGTGTTGTCCGGCGGGGGAGCGCGCGGCGCCTACGAAGCCGGGGTCGTAGCCGGGATCATGGAAGTGCTCAAGCCCAAACGCGCGCCGTTCGACGTGCTGTGCGGGACCTCGGTGGGGGCGCTGAACGCGGCGTACCTGGCCTCACACGCGCACGTGCCCGACATGAACGCACCAGGCCTGATCTCGCAGTGGCAGGCGCTCGACTTGAACCGCCACCTGCGCTTCGACATTCGCGGCGTGCTGGGGCGCAAGCCGAAGTCTTCGCTCTTGCCGCCCATGGCTGCAGGGCCCGTCGAGTTGAAAGGCCCGCGCCACATCGGCCGCTCGATGCTGCAGACCGGCGCCATCGACGAGCTGGTCGAGCACGCGGTGCTCTGGGAGCAGCTGCGCGAGAACGTGAAGCAGGGCCTCGTGCGCGCGCTGATCGTCGCGGCGCTGCACATCACGACCGGCAAGACCACGCTGTTCGCCGAGATGACCGGCGGCGCCGAGTACAAGAGCACGCGGGATCCGCGACGCACGCCGCTAGTCGGTCCGATCAGCGCCGAGCACATCCTGGCCTCGGCGGCGATCCCGCTGCTGTTCCCGGCGCGCAGGGTAGGCAGCGAGTACTACTGCGACGGCGGTGTTCGCTACAACACGCCGATCGCTCCGGCCATCCGCGCCGGTGCCGAGCGCTTGGTGGTGATCTCGCTGCTGAGTGACGCGCCGGAAGAGCTCGACGACACACCACTCGAGCGCCGGCTGGCGGCCTACCAGAGCCCGGTATTCTTGATAGGCAAGGTGCTCAATGCGCTCTTGCTCGATCCGCTCAACTACGACCTGCAGATCCTCGACCGCTTCAACCGCTTGATCGCCACGCTCGAGCACGCGCTGACACCCGAGGAGATGGCGCGCGTGAACCAGGTCCTCGAGGAGAACCGCGGCCTCGCGTACCGCAAGGTGGAGACGCTGGTGTTTCGCCCGTCCAAGGACATCGGGCGCATGGCGCGCGCGCGCTCGAAGCAGATCAAGTCGTCCATGTTCTCGTCGTGGCTGTTGGCGCGAACTGCCACACTCGGTGCATTCTGGGAGTCGGACCTGCTGTCGTTCATCCTGTTCGACAAGGACTTCGCGCACGAGCTGATCCAGCTCGGCCGCGACGACACGGTGGCTCGGGCGGCGGACATCCGGCGCTTCTTCGGCGTGTAAACCGGCCCCCTTGCAAGCGCCCCTCGGACGCGGCAGAACGCCGGCATGTCGAATGGATCGAAATCCGGCGTCGCGCTGCTGACGGGCGCCAGCGGCTTCATCGGCGGGCGCTTGCGCGACACGCTGCTCGACGAGGGCTGGGACGTGGTCGCGCTGACCCGGCCGAAGTCTCCTCCGCCCAAGCGCGGCCGTGCCGCGGCCGTCGACTACGCCGATCCGAGCACGCTCGAGGGCGTGATCCAGCGCGAAAAACCCCAGGTGATCTTCCATGTCGCCGGCGCGACCAAGGGCGTGACCTACCACGACTTCCAGAGCGCGAACGTCATGCCCACGCGCAACCTGGCGCAGGCCGCCTTGAAGCTGAACGGTCAGTTCCAGCGCTTCGTGTTGGTCTCGTCGCTGACCGCCTACGGGCCCTCGACGCCCGAGCAGCCGCTGGTCGAGAGTCTGCCGCCCAAGCCCATGGAGCACTACGGCAAGAGCAAGCTCGAGGCCGAGCGCGTGCTGAGCGACGAGATCGGCAGCCGCATGCCCTGGACGATCATCCGGCCTTCCGGCGTGTACGGTCCGGGCGACGTCGACTTCTTCGAGGTCTTCCGCCTGGCCTCACGCGGGCTCAACGTGTTCTACGGCAACCACGACGCCTGGTTTTCGGCCGTGCACGTCGACGACGTGGTGCGCTCGATCCTGGATGCCGCTCGGAGCG
This sequence comes from Polyangiales bacterium, assembly GCA_035274465.1. Classification (GTDB taxonomy): domain Bacteria; phylum Myxococcota_A; class Polyangia; order Polyangiales; family JAFGIB01; genus JADGRF01. The sequence goes on along the minus strand of DATEOF010000113.1, from coordinate 1,023 downwards.
ACGCGACCCTGAGCAAGGGCTACTTCATCTGCGACGGCAAGCCGCTCACCTGGTTCGACTACCAGCAGCAGGTGGTCGATGCCATCGGCAGGCGCGTGATCAACCTGCACCTGCCGCAGTTCACCATGGACGTCGCGGCCATGTTCGGCGAGCTCGCGACGCGCTTCGACGGCAAGCCGCGCGTGTTCAATCGCCAGAAGGTGCTGATGGGCAAACAGCGCGCCTGGACCTGCAGGCACGACGCCGCGCGCGCGGACTTCGGCTATCGCCCGCGCCTGGACGTGCGCGCGGGCGTGGCACACACGCTGGACTGGTACCGTAGCTCGGGCTGGCTCTAGCCGTTCCCGGGGGCTCATGATCGAGGCTCTGCTGGTATTCGCGGTGGTCGGCCTGCTGGTGCTGCTCGGTACCTTCGCGTACGCGCTGACCATCGAGGCACTGCTGATCGCCGGCGGCGCCTGCATCGCCGCCGGCTTCCTGATCGGGCTACCGGCCGGCACGCTCTACCACCTGAAGCTCTACCGCTGCTTGCAGCTGCGCGGGCCGGTGCCCCGCGCCTTCTGGCTGCGGCCCACCAGCTTGCACCCGGAGCTCGAGAACGCGGAGTGGCGCGGCATCGCCCCGTGGTTCGTGATCGGGGGTACCGGCTTCGCGCTGATCGTGCTCGGGTGCGTGATCGTGCTGCTGGGCTTGCTGCGAGCTTAGACGCTCAGTTTCGGTTGAGTGCCTTCATCGCCACCGCGCGGACGGTCGCGTCTTCGTCCTCGGTCGCCGCTTGCAGGGCGTTCGAGAACAGCGCCGTGTCGAGCTTCGTCATCGCGCGCACTGCGTAGTAGCGGATCAGCGAGTTGTCCGACTTCTGATCGCGCTCCAGGCGCTCGGTGACCTTCTTCTTGATCTCGTCCGTGCCGGCTTCCTTGAACTCTTTGACCAGCTGGTCGTACGCGTCGCGGTCCGGCATCGCGCCCGAGTTGTTGTTGTTGGGCGTCGGGGGCGAGCTGACGTTCGGGCGCGGCGACGCGA
>DATEOF010000112.1:0-12142 GCA_035274465.1 Polyangiales bacterium | reverse complement strand
TTTCGTGCCCAACCTGATCAAGTTCGTCGCCGACGGCAAGAAATCGCTGCCAGAGTTTTACAACTTGATGCAGAGTAATCTGCTGAGCTTGGCGTTTACGTTCGGGTGTCTCGTTCCGTCCGTCATGGTCTTGCTCAGCTTGTTGCCCAACGAAGACGATGTTAGCTCGTCGGCTCGGCCCGATGTTCGAGTACGCTTGAGCCGGTTCACAGCATACTGGGCGCGCGCGTGGATGCTGTCGATTGCCGGGTTGGGCTGCATGGCTGTTGCAACCGCGGTCAGGTCGGATCCGATGCCCGATGAGCTACGTCAAGCGCTCTTCGTCCTTGCGATGCTCCTGAAGACGGCCGCGGCATACAGCGTGCTCGCGACCTTCTTCTGCATCGCGCGATTCTCGCGCGATCCGGGTGCATCACCATCGTACTCGATCCCCCCGCGTGTGACGGCGGTATTCGTGCTGCTGGCGATCGCAGTCGGCACCTTCGTTCTCGTTGGCAAAGGAGATGACCCCGCCGCACAGGCAGGCCGCGCCATCAACTCTGCGATCTCGGGCGTCGCACTCTGCTTGCTGGTGGGCCGACTCGACAGTCACTTGATCGGCGTGCCAGGTGCGATCATGGCCTTGTTGTATTTGAACGCGGTAGCACACGCCGTCTGCGGCTTCGCGACCAACAACATCAGCGCAGGGATTCTGATCGCGCGCTTGCCGCTCGACGTTCTACTCATGGCCGTCGTGGCGTGGGCCATCCAAGGCCGCGCACTTGAGCGCTACCTGACATACGTGGCTGAGGTTTCCGGCCTCGTGCCGCGCGACACGCGGCGTCGAGACGTCTGACATGGCGAGCGCTGTAGGCACTTCGGCCCACGCTCGAGGTCCTCGAGACTTTGCTCGCCGGATCTGCGTAAGATCTCATCCAGGAGGGACGACGTGGCTGCACGACCGCGCATCATTCACTCGGACAGTGTGTATCGCCTCGGGATCTGGCAGAACGTCTTGTTGATCACCGTCGCGGGCGACATCGACCTCGAGCACATGCAGCGGATGGGTCGAGCCCACGAGGAAGTGCTGAGTCAATTCCCACAAGGGATCGTCACCCTGGCGGTCATCGGAGCCCAGGTCCCGATCGCGTCGAGCGGATCGCGCGCCGAGAGCGCTCGGTTCATCAAGGCACTCGGAGCCTCTCTGCGGCGAACGGTCATGGTGCTCGAGAACAAGGGCGTGACCGCACAGCTGCTTCTGACCGTGATCCGAGGCATCAACGTGATTGCCCGCAATCCCAAGCTGGTCGTCATGCCGACGGTTCAAGAAGCGATCGCCAACGTGGCACCCTTGGTCGAGGGCGTACCTCGTGAGCAGGCGCAGCAGGAGCTGTCCGAGGCCTTTGCGGCGCTGCGTGAGGGCTATGCAACCTCCTCGGCCATGAGCGCGTAATGCCGCGGGCTCAAGCCGGCGACAATCGCAACAGTTTCCCGTCGCTCTCATCGGTCACCAGGTAGACCGCACCATCCGGGCCCTGTGTGATGTCGCGTATGCGTGCGCCGAACGAGATGCGCTCCTCGCTCGTCACGCGATCGCCTTGCAGCGTCAAGCGCACCAGCGCCTGCGAAGCGAGCCCACCGATGAGCACGCTGCCGCGCCAGTCGGCGAACAACTCGCCGCTGTAAATCAGCATGCCCGAGGGCGCGATCACCGGATCCCAGTAGTAGATCGGTTGCTCCATGCCGGACTTTTGTGTGATGCCATCGCCGATCGGATCGCCGCTGTAGTCCTCGCCGTAGGTGATGATCGGCCAGCCGTAGTTCTTGCCCGCCTGCGGCCGATTCAGTTCGTCGCCGCCTCGCGGGCCGTGTTCCACGGTCCACAGTCGACCCTGCGCATCCAGCGCGGCGCTCTGCAGGTTGCGATGCCCGTACGACCAGACCTGCGCCGCCGGCCCGCCCTGATCCGCGAAGGGATTGTCCTTGGGCGCAGAGCCATCGCGCTTGAGCCGAATCACCTTGCCGAGCGTCTTGCTCGTGTCCTGCGCGAACCCGCGCGTGGCCGGGATCGAGCGCTCACCAGTGGTGATGTACACGAGATCGTCCGCGGCGAAGATGAACCGCGACCCGAAGTGCAGCGAGCTCTCCCACGCGGGCTCCTGCCGGAAGATCACCTTCATCGCGCCGAGCTCGAGGTTATCCTTGCCGGTCGCCGTCGCGCACGCCGCGGCCGTGGCGTTCTTGCCCTCGTCGCGCGGCTCGGAGTACGTCAGGCAGAGCGTCAGCTCGTCGTCCTCGCCCTCCGCGACGGCGACATCCAGCAACCCACCTTGACCGTCGTCGACGACCTTCGGCACGCCGCTGAGCGGCGGGTACAGTCGCCCGTCTTTGCCGACCACGCGCAGCGAGCCGGACTTCTCGGTGATCACGAACCGGCCGTCCGAGAGCGCCTCCACGCCCCACGGGTGATCGAGGCCGGTGGCGATGGTCTCGACCTTGACCTTCGAGAAGTCAGCCGGCGAAGGGGCGCGCGTCTGCTCGGCGAACGCCGGCTTCTGACCGGCCGCGTTCGGCTCGTCCGTCGGAGCAGCCTTGGCGCTCAGCGTCTCGAACGGCCGATCCGCCGGTCCTGCTGGCGGAGCGCCCGGCGACTGCATCGCAGGACTGCTCTTGCAACCGATCGCGAGACACAGGAGCAAAGGCAGCTTGAAGCGATGCACGTGCGGCCTCCTTGCGAAGTTTCTCTAGCGTAGCCTCCACGGGCCGTTCGTGCCCATGGAGGACCTCGCCGTGCACGCGCGCACCCGCTACTTCTTCACGTACTGTCCGCCGTTCTGCTTGGCGAGCTCCGCCAGGAACTTGGCGTCTTGATCGTCGCCCAGGCCCACCGAGCTGATCTGCACTTTGTGCTGGGCGTTCAGCTGGTGCACCGTGCCCAGGATCTGGTCGGGACTGCCGTCGGTCGGCTGACCGTCCGACAGGAAGAACACGAGGTTCGCGTCGGATGCCGCGAAGGCCTTGGTGAGCGCCTCGGCCGCTGGCGTGCCGCCGTTGGCTGCGAGACCCTTGACGAACGCGACGGCCAGGTTCCGGTTGCTGCTCGTCGCCGGCACCATGCCCTGGTACCACTCCTTGGTTTCGTCGCCGAAGGTGATGATGGTGAATGACGAGCTCTCCGGCAGACCCTGGATCGCGGGGATGAGCTCGCGCTTGGCGTAGCCCAGCTTCGTGGTCTCGGAGGCGGCTTGCTCTCCGAGGAAGCTGCCCACGTCGCCGCCGATCGCGTTGCCCACTGCTTTGCCGCCGGTATCGACGGCTTGCGCGGTGACGCGGTCTGCCAAGTTACCTTCGTCCTTACCTTCCATGCTGCCCGAGACGTCGACCACGAAGATGACCTTCTGGCCCTCGGTCTTGAGGCCGTAGAACGTCGACGAGCTGGACGTCAGATAACAGGCCGACGCGAAAAACAGTGAACCCAAGACAAGCGCGCGGCGCGCGCCGACTGACAATGATTTCGGCATGACCCCATCCGTGTGATGACTTCCCCCAGCGCTGTGTTAGTTGATTGCACGGCGCGTGCAAGGACCAAACGTCATCGACTTTGACTGAAGCCCCAGCGTAGTGAGTTCAGTGCACCGAGCGGACGTTCGGGTTTCGCGAACACGCCCTCGTTCAACGACACGGTCAAGCTGCGGCGCAGCGCCGGAAAATCCCAGAGGCGACTGCCCATCGAGCCGCGGATCGGCGGGCCGAGCTTTTGTTCGAGCGTGCTCGCGTCGTCCTCGATACTGAGGTCGAGCGGCAAGGCGCCGGTGTAACGACGAAATTGCGGCCGATCTTCGTGTGTTGCGAAGAAGCGCACCGCCCAGAACATGCGCGCGCGGCGGCGCTCGAGCTCGGCCCGAAGGGACTTCGGGTACTCGAGCTCCAGCCATTCGCTCGGCAGATCCCAAGGCCAGGCGATCTCGAACGACACGCCCTCGCTGGGGCGCGTGATGTCGCGGAGCTCTTTCGGGCCGGGCAGGGCGGGGAGGTCGATGCCGAGGCTGGCGAAGAAGGCGAGGACTTCGGGGTCGTCTACGAGGCGGCCAAGGAGGTGATCTGCGCGGGCGGTTAGATCCGGCGGGAGCGTTGCAGCTTGCAGCGGCGGGCGGGATTGGAGGGTGAGCTCAGCTTCGCGTTGAGTGTGGTGGAACCAGGAGAGGAGATCGGGCACGGGCTCGGGCACGTTCGAGAAGGAGATCCCTCTCGCGGCCAGCCAGGTGTCTAGGGTCTTGCGTACTTGATCGAAGTCGGCGTCGTCGTTGCCCAGCTGCGGTACTGCGGTCTTGCCGCTCGCCAGTTGGAGCAAGAGGGTTTCCAGGTCGGGTGCGACTGGTTTGGGGTCGCCCTTCTTCGGGAGCAGCACGATGGCGGGCGGTCGGTTGGGTAGCTGCCACAACGCCAGTCGCGAGTGATCCGGGAGGATCATGAAGATTCTTAGGCGCTCGCGGAGCTTTTCGGCTGCCGCGTCGCTGCCTGCGTAGACTGCGTCCAGCGGTGTGCTCTCCAGGTGGAAGTAGCCGAGGCTCGAGCGGGGTTGGTCGGACAACCAGGCTGCGAAGGTTCGCAGGAGCTCGGGGAAACTTGCGTCGAGGGACGCCAGGTTCGGGACGTACTTCTTCTGCATGGCTCCCGGACCTTACAACAACAGGCCCGCGATACAGCCGACCAAACACGTGGTGAGCAGGCCGGCCAACATCGCGCGCGGGCCGAGCTCGGCGAGGTCTGCGCGTCGCTCGGGCGCGAGTGCCGCGTAGCCGCCCACCTGGATACCGATGCTGCTGAAGTTCGCGAAGCCGCACAGCGCGTACGAGGTGATCACCCGGCTGCGCTCGCTGAGCCAACTCGGATCGGCTGCGAGCTTCTCGCTCAGCGTGCTGTACGCCACGAACTCGTTCAACGCGGTCTTCTGACCGAGCAGTCCGGCCACCTTCGGCACGTCCTCCAGGCTCACGCCGAGCAACCACGCCAGCGGCCAGAACAACCAGGAAAACACGCGTTCCAGGCTCAAGCCGACCAGGCCGAGCACGGCGTCGACGAGCGCCGTCAACGCCAGGAACACGATCAACATCGCGCCCACGTTCACCGCCAGGCGCAAGCCGTCCGCCGTGCCGTGGGTGATGCTCTCGATCAGACCTCCCGGCTTGCGCACCACCTTCTCCAGCGCCGGCGCACTGCCTTGCGTCGCCGGCACTTCGGACTCCGGCACCATCAACTTCGCGATCACCAGCGATGCCGGCGCGCACATCACACTGCATGCGATCAGGTGCGCGGCGATGTTGGGCACCAGCTCGCGCAACATCACGACGTACGCCGCCAGCACGCCGCCCGCCGTCGTGGCGAAGCCCGCGGTCATGCAGGCCATCAGCTCGGAGCGCGTGAGCTTCCCGATGTAGGGGCGGATGACGAGCGGCGCTTCGGTCTGTCCCACGAAGATGTCAGCCGCGGTCGAGAAGCTCTCCGCGCCGCTCGTGCCCAGCCAGCGCGACAGCAAGCGGCCGAGTGTGCGCACGATCAGCTGCATCAACCCCAGGTAGTAGAGCGCAGACATACAGGCGGCGAAGAAGACGATGGTCGGCAGCACCTGAAACGCAAACACGAAGCCGATCTTGGTGTCCGTCACGAGCGGTCCAAACACGAAGGCCGCGCCGCGGTTGCTGAAGGCCAAGAACGCGTTGACCAGTGTGCTCGAGTACGCGAACAGATCGTGGAGCGGCGGCCGCAGACTCAGCACCGCCATCAGCAACAGCAGGAGCAAACCCATGCCGATGCCCGACCACCGTACGCTGTGGCGCAGGCGCGCCGGGCACATCGCGAATGCCACGCCCAGGATCGCGATCGCTCCCAATGCGCTGTGTAGGCGCTCCATGCCTGCTCCTATTGCCATTGCGCGGGTGCGTTAGACAAGTTTCGAGTGTGGTTCTCTGCAACCGCGCGCGGTGTTGAGCTACAGGTCAGCCGCTGGCAGAGCCGTCTCACCCCCGCGCACCCGAGCCCGCGGGTGTAGGCACGCAGCCTTCGTCGCGCCCACGGTGCCGACCGCTTAGAATGACGAATGATGGGGACCTCTCCGGCGGCTTCGGCGGACGCGCATCCGGAGCTCATCGCGGAGCGCTACCGAGTCGAGACGCTGCTCGGCCGCGGTGGCATGGCCGCCGTATATCAGGTCCATGACAGCGCAGGGCAACGCGTAGTCGCGCTCAAGCGCCTGCTCAACCAGGAAGCTGCGGATGGCCACGTCGCGCGGCTGTTCGAGCGCGAATATCACACGCTTTCTCAGCTCGTTCATCCGCGCATCATCGAGGTGTACGACTATCACACCGATGAGCTCGGGCCGTTCTACACGATGGAGCTCTTGAGTGGTGGCGACCTCCGCCAGCGCTCCCCGATCTCCTGGCGCGAAGCGTGTCGGCTGTTGTGTGACGTCTGCTCTGCGCTGGCGCTGCTGCATTCGCGTCGCTTCGTGCATCGCGATCTGACCCCGCTGAACATCCGCTGTACTTCGGACGAGCGAGCGAAGCTGTTCGACTTCGGCTCGATGACGCAGTTCGGTCGCAGCAAGCACCTGGTCGGCACGCCACCGTTCGTTGCGCCCGAGGCGCTGCACGGCCAGGCGCTGGATGGCCAGACCGACCTCTACTCGCTCGGCGCGACTGCGTACTACGCCCTGACCGGGCGCCATGCGTATCCGGCCCGCGCGCTGGGCGAACTGCCCGACCTGTGGCGCTCGCCACCGCCGCCGCCCTCGCAGATCGTGGCCGGCATCCCGCCCGCGCTCGACGAGCTCGTGATGGGGCTCTTGCAGCTGTCGGCCAAGGATCGGCCGCCGTCAGCGGCCGAGGCCATGGAGCGTCTGAGCGCTATCGGCGGCTTCGAGATCCAGGAAGCGCTGCTGGTCGGTGAAGCCTACCTGTCCACGCCGACCTTGATCGGCCGCGACGAGCAGCTGGCAGCATTCGGGCGCCAGCTGCGACGCACGGCGGAGGGCCGCGGCACCTCGATCCTGGTCAGCGGCACCTCGGGCACCGGCCGCTCACGGCTGCTCGACGCCTGCGCGCTCGAGGCCAAGCTGGGCGGCGCCCTGGTGCTGCGCGCGGACGCGCAAGATGCCGGCGGCCAGCGATGGGGCGCAGCCGGCGCGCTGCTCGAGCAGCTCTGGGAACAGCTGCCCGAGCTCTCGGTGAAGTTGATCGCGCCGCGGGCGAGTCTGCTCGCCCCGGTGATGCCGGGCTTGATCGCCCGCGTCCAACCCGACCGGCAGTCCGTGCCCGGCCGGGAGGACGCCAGCCAGCCCGCGCGCGCGGAGCTCCAGCCGGCGCTGCGAGACATCCTGCTCGAGGTCGCGCAGCAGCGTCTGTTGGTGCTGGTGGTCGACGATCTGGATCGGCTCGACGAACCTTCTGCGGCGCTGCTGGCGCTGCTCGCGAGCCAGGCGCGCCAACAGCGCTTGTTGATCGTGGGCTCGCTGCAGAGCGACGGCAAAGGTCAGCGGCAGCGAGCGCTGTCGATGTTGCATTCGTTGTCCGACGCGATTCGGCTGCGCAACCTCGACGCCGAGCAGAACCAGCAGCTGGTGATCTCGTTGTTCGGCGACGTCCCGAACGTGCGCTGGCTGGCGGACCGCATGTTCGGCGTCACGCGCGGCAACCCGGGCCTGTTGATGCACGTCGCGCAATCGCTGGTGGATCGCGGCGACTGCAAGTACGCAGCTGGCACCTGGACGTTGCCCGCGAACCTGGCGGCCAGCGCATTCACCGCTGCGCTGCGCGACAACCTCGATCCCGATCTGTCTCCGAGCGCGATCGATCTGGCGCGCATGCTGGTCGTGAGTGAAGCAGAGCGGCTGTCGCTCGAGGAGTGCTTGCAGCTCTGCGAGCACGGCGATCGCAAGCAGCTGCAGACTGACGTGTACGCGCTGGCGGCGGCCGGGATCCTGTCGGTGGACGACGACGAGCTCGGCCTGAGTCGGCCCGGCTGGGAGTCGCTGCTCCTGGCTGATGTCACGCCGGAGCAGCGCCGCGCGCTGCACAAGCGCGTGGCCGGCATGCTCGAGCATCGCACGGGCGATCCGTTTCAGCTGGTCCAGCAGCTGGTGGCGGCGGGCGAAGTGTCGCGCGCGCTCGATCTGCTGTTGCACGACATCGAGAGCAACCACGCTCTGCGCCTGGCCAATTCGGGCGTGGCGTTCGACTACGTCCAGACCTTGCCCAAGAAGTGGCCCGAGACGCTTCACGCGCTGATCGATGCCTGCGACTGTCTGCAGCGCCCGCTGCGCTCCAAGCTCGTGCTCCAGACCACGCTGCTGGCATTCTCGACCTTGAACGCTCGCGTCGAGCGCGCGTGCCTCTTCGAGGTGCTGAAGCAGCTGCGCCACGACTGCGGCCTCGACCTGATCGAGGAGATGAAGGACAAGGTTCCGCCCGAGGAGCTCCTCGGCAAGGCGCTCGGCGCTGCCCAACAACGCTACGAGGCCACACCGGTCGATCAGCGCGGATATCCGCTGCTCGAGGCGCTTTCGCAGCTCGGCCAGGCGATCACCTTCGCCATCGCCATGTCCGGTCGCAGCTACGACTACTCGCTGCTGCGCGCCGCACCCTCGCTCGCGCCGCTCGAGGCGCTCTCACCCGCCCTGGCCGTCATTCAGCGCAACTTCGAGTGTACCGTGGCGATCTCCTCGGGTCGCTTCGAACGCGCGCGCGTCGGCTACCTGGAGATCGCGCGGCGGTTGGGCGAGCCGGATGGTGCGGGACTCCTGCCTACTCAGCGCGTCGGTATCCAGCTGGCGGTGACCTTCGCCTGCGGCCTGATCGAAGCCAACGTCGGCCGGCCGGGTGCATTCCAGCGCGCCGACTTCATCGAGCACAACCCACTGTTCTCGGTGAGCGCGCTGCGGCTGCGCGGGATCGCGGCGCTATTTCAGGGCGACCGAGCGAGTGCCGAACGCTATCGCTCGCAGTGTGAGCTGCTGCAGATCCAGAACAGTCCGCCGCAGATCTTCGAGGGCGCGACCGCGATGCAGTGGACGTTCGGCTACGCCGCGATCGGCGACCTGCTGCGCGTGAAGCAGTGCCTGGTCGAGGTCGAGAGCCTGGCGCGCGAGTACCAGGGTTGGCAGTGCGTCCTGCACACCGGGCGGGGCTTGTACCAGGGCTTGCGCGGCGACTTCGTGCGCGCGCAGGAAGAGTTCGAACAGGCGCTTCAGCAGATGACCGGCGGCGAGCACCCGGCATGGGCGTTGTGTGCGGGCTCGCTGGTGACGGCGATCGAGCGTCAGGAACGCTTCGAGGACGCGGTCGCGCGCGGCCGCGAGCTGCTCACCGTCGTGGAGCGCGAGCAGATGTTGCCGTACGCGCTGCTCATCGCGCTGGCCCACGCCGAAGCCAGCGCCGGCCAGGTGGAGGCCGCGCTCGAACACCTCCAGCCCGCGTTCGAGTACCTGAGCGCGGACGGCGGGTGCGGCGTGCCACTGGGCCTGGCGTACGAGACGCGAGCGTTCATCGCGCTGCGCAGCATGGACGAGCCGAGGTTCACCGAGTACGCCGCACTGTGCGAGGAACAGTACCGCATCGGCGGGCAACCCGCGCTGCTGTCACGCCACGAGAAGCTCGTACGCGGCGCGCGCAAGGCGGGCTTGATCGCCGCACCCGAGCCCGAAGCAAACGACGACTCGCGCCCGCTCGCGGCCGAGGACGTGCGCACGGTGGTCACCACGATCTTGAGCAGCGCGCAGGGCCCCGAACAGCGCGCCGAGCGAGCGCTCGGGCTGCTCGGCCGCTACAGCCGCTGCGGCGCGGGCTTCCTGTACATCCTGCAGCGCCAGGGCCCGGCGCTCTGCGCGCAGCTGGGCTCGATCGCCCCGATGCTCGACATGGACGCCTTCGTGACGAAGATCCTGCTCGACGCGCTCGAGGCGCGCGAGGTGACGCAAACCGAGATGAGCGGCACAGCGGAGCCGCGCTTCCTGTCCGCGGTGACCGATGGCGCGAGGTTCACACCGATGCTGCTCAGCCATCCGACCGACCACGGCATCTCAGTCACCGGCGTAGCGATGATGGCAGTGGATGCCGGCTCGACGTTTCGCGTGCCTACGCGGCTACTACAGGCGCTGAGCAAGGCGCTCTACGATGCGGGCGACGCCATCACGCAGCTGACGCACGAGCTCGAAGCAGAGATGGTCACCGAGCACTAGGGCTGTCGGGGCTCGCGCGTAAGTGCATTCACCGCTTTCGTTGCGGCTCGCGAACAGCCTGTAGCCGTGGCCTGACGGACGGATCGGAAGGGCAAGTTTAGGGGCCAGGGTGTCCACCTTTTCATGCCCTTGGACGAGGGCAAAGGTCACGGAAAAGGGCAACGGCAAGGGCAGGTTTAAGGGCACGGGTTGCGGCGCGGGAATGGGTGTGCCTTCTACAAGTCTGCGGGTTGGCTTGGCGCTCGCAGATTCGGACGAGCTGACGAGCGTGCGCGCGATGATCTCTAGCTCGTGCCGCACGCGTTGAATGAGCGGCTCGAGCTTTTGGTGATCCAGGGCCATGCCGATTCATCGGATGCGCCCCACCGCGGTTGCGTCGAAGCGACTCCATTCCCTTGCCGCCCACCCCAACACCCTTAAACCTGCCCGTGCCCTTGCCCTTTTCCGTGACCCCTGCCCTCGTCCAAGGGCATGAAAAGGTGGACACCCTGGCCCCTAAACTTGCCCGCCGCTTCGCTCACGCAACCCACGACGTCATAGGCGCCACCGATAACATCTCGCGCTGCGAGCCTTCCTCTCGCAACCCACGACGACGTCGGCGCCACCGGCGCCACCATCTCGCGCTGCGACCACTGCACTAGGGCGACTTGTCGTCTTCCAACCAGCGCACCGACTCCCGCAGACGTTCCGCTAGATCTTCCTCGAGCGTGCCCGGGCGCGGCGTGATGTCTCGGTAGGCGTAGTGCGGGTTGATCATGCGCGTGACGTAGCCGCCTTTACTCGGCGTGCGCAGCAACCACTCGAAGACCGTTCGCGGTACGGCGTCGAACTGGTAGATCTTGCCCGACGAGAACTCGATCTCCAGCGTCTGCGTGGAGTCGTCGTAGCCCGCGGAGAGCACGGCTCTGGATTCGAGGCGTGTTCGATCCATGGCCCGCAGCATCGGCCGACTCGATCGAGCTTACAAGTGTGGATCAAGCGTGCGACAGTTGCAGGCTGGTCGACTTAAACCTGCCTTCGTGGGAAGCCTGGGCGGGTGTTGTCGGCTCTCGCTCGTAGATTTTTGCTGTTGGGCTTGATCGGCCTGCCGGTGGTCGTGGGCGCGGTGGCTTGGTTGCGGCTACGTCCGTTTTTGGCGCATGCCGAGCAATTCTTGGCAGAAAGTTTGGGGACAGCGACGGGGACCCGCGCGCGGGTGGGCGAGGTTTCGCTGGACCTCTGGGGCGGGGCGCTACGCGCGCGCGGGATCGAGCTCTCGGCGGGGGAGCGCAGCCTGCTGCGCGGCGGCGAGCTGCAGGCCCGGTTCCATACGTTGGACTGTCTGCTGGGCCTCGGCATCAGGCCGTCGACCCTGGAGCTGCGCGCGGACGATCTCGTGCTGCGTCCCGAAGATCTCCAGCGCCTCGCAGCTGGTGGCGGCGGGACCGCGCACCTGAAGCTGGCGCTGGGTCGGGTGGTGCTCGATCTGCCGGCCGGGCACGCCTTGAACCTCGCGCGCGTGCAGCTGGACACGACCGACGGAACCCTGGCGTTGCGCGCGGAGCGGGCGTCGTGGTGGCGCTCTGGCGAGCCGCTGGGCGAGGCCGCGGCCGAGTTTCGCGGCAGCTTGAGCGCTGAAGGCGCGGTCAAGGGCCGGTTGCGGCTCGAGGGACTGCGCTCGGCGGGTCACGCCTGGGTCGAGCCGCTGGAGCTGGCCGTGGACGTCGACCGCGGGCGTGCACGCCTCGACGGCGCGCTGAGTCTCGGGTCCGGTAACGGCGCCCTGGGCTTTGGCTTGGCGCTCGAGCGCAGCAGCGGCGCCCAGGAGCTGACGTTGCGACCCGGTGCGCTGCAGCTGGCAGAGGCGCTGAGTCGGCTGGGAGTCGCGGCTGCGGGGCTTCAGGCCCGCATCGACGGCCAGCTGGTGCTGCGGCGTGCGAGCGTGGACGGCGA
>DATEOF010000111.1:0-27509 GCA_035274465.1 Polyangiales bacterium | reverse complement strand
GCCAATCGCCGGCAGGCGGCTCGGGGCTGCGACCCGCGAGGCCCACGTAGAAGCGCCGGTATTGCCCGGCCGCCCTCGCCGCCGTCAGCTGCTGGATGGCGCGCGGCGTGCGCGCCAAGGTCACGAGGCCCGTGACCTCCGCATCGAGCCGCGACGAAGGATGCATGCGCGGGGCGTCCGGGTCGTGCGCGCGCGCCCAGGCCGCCAGGCACTCGCCGCCGTCTGGGCTGGTCGTCGGCAGCCCGGACGGTTTATCCAGCACCAGCAGGTCCGCGTCGCGAAACACCACGCGCGGTTCGCGCTCAGTCATGGCCGAGGACTTGCAGCCGCCCCGAGTCGCCGTCCAGCAGCACGCGATCACCCGTCTTGATCGCGCGCGTCGCCACGCGCAGGTTCACGACCGCCGGCAGGCCGTACTCGCGCGCGACCACGCAGGCGTGAGACAGCGGCCCGCCGAGATCCGTCGCCAGCCCTGCGGCGGCCAGGAACAACGGCGACCAGCCCACGTCTGCGGCCGGCACCACCAGGATCTCTCCCGGCTCGAACGCCGAGATGTCCGTGGTCGACGTCAGCACGCGCGCCCTGCCCTGCACCTGGCCCGAGCTCGCAGCCAGCCCCTCGAGCACGCTGGCGCTGCGCCCGAGCTGGGCGACGGGCGGCGGATAGTCCACGAAGGTATCGGGCGGATCGGGCAGCGAACGATCGCGCTCGTAGCCCGAGCGGCGCAGCTGCAAGAGCGGCCTCACGGTCCGCAGCTCGCCGCGCAGGTAGCCGTGCAACTCGCTCAGCGTCAGGAAGAACGCGGCGTCTTCGCCGATGCCGGGCTCGCGAATGGCGATGCGTCGCGAGGCGTCGCACGCCAGGAGCCGGAACAGGTCGAGCACCTGCACCACGTTGTCTCGCAGGCGCTCGCGCAGGCGCATGGCATTGCGAACGACCGCGAGCAGGCCCAGCACCGCAGTGCGCGCAGGGAACCCGAACTCCATCAGCGCGCGCTCGCCCTCTTCGCGCAACGCGCGGCCGCGTTTCTCCACCGAGTCCGCCGCCTGCGCAGGCAGGCCGCGCAGGTGCAGGCGGATCGTGTCGAAGAGCAACGTCTGATCCTCGCGCCAGCGCGGCTCGGACAGCTCGGCCTCGCGGATACCGCGATGCCCGTAGCGCACCAGGAAGGCTTCGATCGCCTGGCGCGCGGGCCCGTGCGGCAAGTCGCGTACGCTCAGCTCGCGATCGGCTCCGACGATCATCTTGCGCGTGGCCTCTTCGACCGTGATCACCTCGCTGATGCGCAGGATCTCGCGGCCGGGGTTCGCGCTCTCGACGTCTTCCAGCGCCGAGAGCAGATCGCGCTGCAGCTTGTCGCCGTCGTCACCCTTCAGCATGCGCAGCGTCGCCGACAGCGGCACGAGCGCGGCGAGCAGTCCGCCGTACGCCGTCAACATCAGCCCGCCGGTCTCGTTCAACAGGCGATGTACGTCCGACAGCGTCTCGTCGAGCGCCGGCGAAGGCAGGATCCGCAGGTCGAGCGAGCGAATGCGCGCGCACTCTTCCTGGAAGGCGGGCTCGAAGCGCTCGATGCGCCCGCGCAGGCCGAGGTTCTCGCGCGCGAAGCGGGCCGCGGTCACCGGCAATCGCGAGAGGAACCCCATGCGGCTCACCTCGGGCATTTCGCGCTCGAGCCGTTCGATCTCGAGCCCACCGCCCAGCGGCAAGACGGAGCGCGGCCGCAAGCCCGGCACCTGAGCCGCGATGCGCGTGAGCTCGGAGAGGTTCAAGTAGATGCGACCGCGGAAGTTGCCGACCAGGTTGCTGTTGCGCGGCACGCTGCAGCCAAGAGCGGCGAAGGCCCGCCGGAAGCCGAAGTCGCTGAAGCTCGACAGGATCGACCAGGTGAGCGGCGTCGCCACCCCGGGCAGCGCCTCGCCGACGTTCACGTTCGACCAGACCGTGCCGCGGTCCGGCGCGGTCGCCCGCTTGGCCTTGGCGCGCGGGCGCTTGCGCGCGGGCAGCATGCCCTTCAGGACGATCGGCCGCGCTTGCAGGATGTAGAGCGCGTCTTCGACGAACGCCCACTCCACGTCGCGCGCATCGCCGAAGTGGCGCTCGATGCGTCGCCCCATCTCGGTCAAGCGCGAGAGCGCGTGCTGATCGAGCGCCTCGCGCTGCGCGATCGAGCTCGGGACGCTGACCTCGCGCACACCGCCAGTGGGAGCAGGCTCCGCGCGCAGTTCTTTGTCGCCGACCACGCGATCGCGCAAGAAGCCCGTGTCCTTGTCGATGTAATACGTATCGGGCGACACGCGTCCGTCCGCGACCAGGTTGCCGAGGCCATAGGCCGCGTTGATCACCAGCTCGTGCGTGTTCGATGTCAGCGGATTGATCGTGAACAGCACGCCCGAGACGCTGGCCGGGACCAGCGCCTGGATCAGTACGCCGACCGAGGCCGCGCCTTCGAGCCCGAGGGCGTGCAGGTAGGACAACAGGCGTGGCGAACACACGCTCGCCCAGCACGTGCGCACGGCATCGAACAGCTCCGCCTCGCTGCGGACGTTCAGGATGCTCGTGTGCAGCCCGGCCGCGGACGCCACGTGCTGGTCTTCGGCGGTGCTCGAGGAACGCACGGCCAGCTGCTCCACGCCCGCGGCTCTCAGCTCTTCGAGCGCGCCACGGAGCGTCTGCTCCAGCTCGGTACCCAGCTCGAGCGCGAGCACCCGTTCGCGGGCCTCGGCCAGCGAACCCTCTGAAGTCGCTGCAGAAGCGAGCAGCGTACGAGGCTGAAGGTCGGGCGGCAGGCCGCGCGCGAACGCCTGCTCGGCGGCCTCGCACGACAGCGCGTAGGCCATCGGGACGGGGAAGCCGGCGCGCGCCAGTGCAGCGAGGTTTCGCGCCTTGCCCCCAAAGTTACGCGCCACGCTGGGCAGGATGGCGTCGATCGGTCGAAGTAGAGCACTCATGAGCGGACACGCGAAACAAGCGAAACATTGACGATTAGGGCAGCCCTACGCCGTCCTAGCACCTGAAACGCACACGCACCCGGCTGGGCGCCGAAAAACTCCCCCTGTACGCACTTCTGCGCGCGGCGCGATCCGAGGCGGAATAGTGTCAACAATCCCGCTGTGCAATCAACGATTTCCTGCGCCGCTTCGAGCGGCCGCGGGAAGGCCGACCCGAGTCCGTGCGATGACGCACTTTCAACGTAGACGTTACAGCTCTCGGGCGCTATAGATTCGCCGCCGTGAATCGCCACGACGACCCTTCGTTCGACGACGATCACTTCCATGATCAGTGCGGTGTCTTCGGTGTCTTCGGCTCACCCGAAGCGTCGAACCTCACGTACCTGGGACTGCACGCGCTGCAGCACCGGGGACAGGAGAGCGCCGGCATCGCCGTGGTTGATCATGGGCGGCTGACCATGCACCGCGAGCTCGGCTTGGTGCGGGACTGCTTCAGCGCCAACGTGCTCAATCGACTCGCGGGCGACCGCGCGATCGGTCACGTGCGCTACTCCACCGCGGGCGAGACGCACATCAAGAACGCCCAGCCGCTGGCCGTGGACTACGCGCTCGGCTCGCTGGCGGTGGCGCACAACGGCAATTTCACGAACTACGAAGAGCTGCGCGAAGAACTGGAAAGCCAGGGCTCGATCTTTCAAAGCACCAATGACAGCGAGATTCTGGTGCACCTGGTCGCGCACGCCAAAGAGCCGCACGCGATGGATCGCATCGCGTCTGCGCTGGGTGCCGTGCGCGGCGCGTTCAGCTTGCTGTTCTTGACCAACAAGCAACTGATCGCGGTCCGCGATCCGCACGGCTTTCGACCGCTGTCCCTGGGCAAGCTGAAGGATGCTTGGGTGGTCGCGTCGGAGCCGCCGGCGTTCGATCTGATCGCCGCCGAGTACGTGCGCGACATCGAACCCGGCGAGATGCTGGTGATCGACGAGACCGGGGTGCACAGCTACTACCCGTTCGCGCAGACCCAGCGCCGCATGTGCATATTCGAGTACGTGTACTTCGCGCGGCCCGACTCGAAGCTGGGCGGCGTGAGCGTGTACGAGACACGCAAGCGGCTGGGCCAAACGCTTTCCAAAGAGTGTCCGATCGATGCCGACCTGGTGATCGCCGTGCCCGACAGCGGAGTCCCCGCCGCGCTGGGCTACTCGCAAGCGTCAGGCATCCCGTTCGAGGTGGGGCTGATCCGCAGCCACTACGTCGGCCGCACGTTCATCGAGCCGCAGTCGTCGATCCGGCACTTCGGCGTGCGCTTGAAGCTGAATCCGGTGCGAGACGTGCTGGACGGGAAACGTGTAGTGGTCGTGGACGACTCGATCGTGCGCGGCACCACCAGCCGCAAGATCGTCAAGATGCTGCGCGACGCAGGCGCGAAGGAGATCCACATGCGGATCTCGTCCCCGCCCACGCGCTGGCCGTGCTTCTACGGGATCGATACCCCGTCACGCGCTGAGTTGATCGCGTCCAACCACACGATCGACGAAATCGCGCGTTACATCACCTGCGACTCGCTCGGGTACTTGAGCCTCGAGGGCCTGCACAGCGCGGTACGTTCGAACGGGTTCTGCGACGCATGCTTCAGCGGTAACTACCCGGTAGCGTTCAGCAACTCGGTGAACCAGCGACGTCAGCTCGAGCTGGTGTTGTAGGACGTTTTTGTCCCTGTCCGGGGGCATCGCAGCGCAGTGATGTCGGGCATGGTGTGTCCCATGTTTGCGCTGAGTGGTACCCCTCGCAGTCTCAATATCCTCGTTTTGGTATGTGGGTTGGTAGCCGGATGCAGCCTGATCAAGGGTAGCGAATCGGAGAAACCACCCGGAGCAAGCGCCGCGGACGAAGTCGGCCGACCGCTCAACGACATGGAATTGCCCGTGTCGCTGCGCACGGGCGACCCCCAGCCGAGCGACGCGCATCAGCTGGAAGCCACCACCGAGCAGCTGCGCGTCGGCGGTAAACCGGTGATCGCGCTGAACAACGGCAAGGTCGCGGATGCGGACAAGAGCAACGGCGTCATCCCGAAGCTGGAGGCGGCGCTGAAGTCCCCCTCGCACGCCAGCATCGCGCTGCGCCTGCAGGCCAACCTGTCCTACGAGACGCTCGCGCTGATCTTGAACACGGCCAAGCAAGCCGGGGTCATGAACGCGGCCTTCCAGGTGCGCGTGATCAGCGGTGGCAACGACAAGACCGGCTGGCTGAACGCGGACGGTTACGTGATGAGCTCCAAGGCGGATGACATGCCGCCGATCCCCACGGTGGCGCCCAAGACTTGGGAGTACTTCACGGGCAAGTGGGCCGACGTCACGCAGGCGTGCCGCACTGCCGCGACCGGCAACTGCGCCTACGCGGACGCCAACTTCGCCAAGGGCGGCTCGCTCAAGATCGAGCTCTTCTCGTCGGGCCGCGGCATCAACATCGACTTCTACCAGCGCGGGTTGACCCCCGAGCAGGAGCAGGCAGAAGAGAAGCGGCGCGCCAAGGACCTGGCGAAGAAGAAGGAAGACTTCCTGCAGGGGCGCATCAGCCACGACGACATGGTCAGCTACCTGCTGCTCGGCGACCCTGCCACGCAGGCGCTCTTCCAGTTCCGCTACCAGGAAGCGCTCAATCCGCCCTCGGCGCTGAGCGGCACCATGAGCCCGCTCTGCAAGGGCGAGCGCTGCGGAGTGGTCGTGTCAGGCGATCCAATCTCGCCGATGATCCGCTTCGTCAGCATGATGGGCGCGGCCTTCCCGGACGGCAGCACGGCGCCGGCGTACGCGTTCGAGATGCCCTGGACCGAAAAGCCCAAGCCGAACCTGCCGCAGTGGGCCGAAGCCGAGATCGACAAGGCCGCCAAGAAGTAGTCAGCGGTCGTCGCGGTAGGAAACGGAGTCAGAAGTTTTTGACCGCCAAGACGCCGCAGAACGCCAAAGAGCGTGAATCAATTTCTTGAGTTCGATGGCGGCGTCGTCCGTCAGCTCAAGCAATCCAATTCCTCTAATCCTTGGCGCTCTCTGGCGCCTTGGCGGTGAAAAACTCTCTCCTACGGCGCCGCCGCAGTAGCCGTCCGAGCGCTACTCCGCAACCGCGAGCGAGGGGCGCTCGTTCGTGCGGGTCTCGGGGAGCTGCGGGACGTCGCGCGAGAGCTGCCACGACTCCACCGGCCAGCTGCGCCAGGCCTCGCGGTGCAGGAATCGCAGGCTCTCTGCGTCGAGCGACAGGGCCCTGCGTTCTTCGACCGACAGGGCCGCGGGGCCCATGCGCAGGGCGCGCTGGCGGACACGGACGAGGTCGATGCCTGCAGCCGTGGGCTGCGGTTGCTTCTCGATCCGCGCGAGCTGGATCGAGACCAGGAGCGGGTCGAGGACCAGGTCGCGGAAGCGCGCGGCGTCATCCGAGGTGGTGAGCGCGCGCAGGTCTTCGACGCGCAGCTGCATTTCGTCGGGCTCCACCTCGCTCGGCACGCGCAGCAGGCCGAGCGCGTTGAACAGCTGGCCGACGCGACGGCTCGAGACGACGAGCGAGAGCGGGATCGCCAGCGCCAGGGGCACCCAGATCGGCGCGGTCCACCACAAGAGCTCGGGTGCCCAGTGCGAGAGCCAGGCGCCCGCGGCCACGCCGACCAGTGTCTGCGGTAGCTCGCTGCGCGTGATCGTGCCGAGCTTGCCGCGCGTGTGCCTGCGCTGCTGCGCGCCCCACTTGACCGCGCCGCCGACCAGGATCGAGATCACGATGCGCGTGTGGTGGAGCATGAGCAGCGGCGCGAGCATGCTGCCCAACGCCAGCTCGACCAGCACGCCCGCAGTCAACCGCAGCGCACCCGCGTGGCCACGCCGGCGCTGGCGATCGACCAGCGTCGCCAGCCAGCCGAGCACGCGGGGCCCGAGCAACAGCAGCGCAGTCGCCGCGGTCAGCACGAGCGCCATGCCGCTCGGCACCAGCGCGCGCTTCACGCCGTGGGCCAGCCACACGCCGAGCGCGAT
Organism: Polyangiales bacterium; assembly: GCA_035274465.1. Lineage (GTDB taxonomy): Bacteria > Myxococcota_A > Polyangia > Polyangiales > JAFGIB01 > JADGRF01. The sequence goes on along the minus strand of DATEOF010000111.1, from coordinate 20,542 downwards.
GAACATCAGCCACGCCGGACCCGCCAGATAGCTGCCCGCACCGACCAGCATGTGCAGCCGGCTCATCGGCTTGAGGCCCTCGGCCACCGCGATGCGCAGGTGCTGCAGGTTGCCCTGACACCAGCGCCGATCGCGCGCCACGTACTCTGGCAGGCTCGGCGGCAGCTCTTCCCAGCTGCCCGAGAGGTCGTCGGCGATGCGCACTTCCCAGCCCGCGCGGCACAGCAGCGCGGCCTCGACGAAGTCGTGGCTCAGGATATGGCCACCCAGCGGCGGCTGGCCCGCGAGCACCGGCAGCGCGCAGCAATCCAGGAAGGCGCGCACGCGCACGATGGCGTTGTGGCCGAAGTAGTTGCCGTGCGGGCCCGAGACGTAGCCCAGGCCGCTGGTGAACATCGGACCGTTCACGCTGGCGACGAACTGCTGGGCGCGCGAGAACAGCGTGCTGCCGCCGTGCAGGAAGAGCGGCGCTTGCAGCAAGGCGACGCGCGGTGCCTGCTCCATGCGCCGCACCAACTCCACGAGGGTATCAGCGCGCATCAGGCTGTCGGCGTCGAGGATCACGGCGTAGGTGTAGCGGTCGCCGAAGCGCTCGAAGAACTCGGCCAAGTTGCCGGCCTTGGCGCGCTCGTTCTTGGCGCGGCGGCGGTAGAACACGCGCACGCTCTGGCCGGGGATGCTGGCGATGCGCCGAAACGCGCGCTCTTCCTCGGCCACCTGCTCGGGCTTGCGCGAGTCGCTGAGCACGAAGATCTCGAACGCCTCGCCACCCGGCGTCGCGGCCAGCGCCTCGCGCATGGCCAACAGGCCTGCGAACACGTGCTCGGGATCTTCCTCGTAGATCGGCATCACGAGCGCGGTGCGCGGCAGATCCGCTGCAGCCATCAGCTGCGGGGACTTCCGGCGCGCGCGCCACGAGTTGCGCAGGGTCACGCCGAAGCCGAGCATGGCGGTCACGCAACCCATCGCCGACAGGTTGAACAGGAACGCAAACAGCACCACCCAAATCAGCTCGCTGACCAGCAGGCCGTTTTCGCTCAGCACCGAGAGCAGCGCACCGGCTGCCGCAAGCGTGGCGATGCCGGCGACCGAAACACCCCATAGCCAGCGCGGAACGCGCAGCGCTTGCAGGGTTTGATCACGGAAACGCTCGCGCACCGGAGCGCGCCCGGCGCGCGGATCGCCGAAGTGCGTGGCAGCGGCGCGCGCTGCCTCGACGTCGCCCAGGAACGCCTCGGGGTAATTGGCGATGAACGCACGAAACCAGAGCGGGTCGATCGAATCGGCGTCGGCACCGAAGACTTCGGCCCGAAATGTCTCGAGCCGCGCCTGTGCTGCAGCCACCGCTGCTTCCGGTGTGGGCGCCCCGGCCGACAATTCGTCCGCCAAGCGCTGGACGCGTTCTGCATCACACAAACCGAGCGCACGCAGGTATTCGGCGACGCGACGCGGAGCACGTGAGCCTGCCTCGTACGATCGCGCCCGAACGTGACTGTCCGCTTCCGAACTGACCGAACTGACGTCTACACTGCGCGGTGAACCGTCCAAAAGTTTCATGACGACGAGACACTCCCACGCCGGACTAACTTCAAAGCCTTTCGGCGTGGCAAATATAAACGCGTTTCGCTGCGATGCCTGTTTTCCGACCACTCAAACGCTTGCAACGCTACTTGTTGCTCCAACGTCGACACGCGCGGCGGTGCGCACACCTTCTTGAGGGCGACGTTGATTACGCTGCACGGAGCAGTCGTCACGAGCGTGCCGCGGACGGCGGCAACTGAACGTAAACTGCGCATCGAGTTCCCTGACCCCGTCTGAGCCGGTCCCGGGTATAGCGCATGGGTGGCCGAGCCGCGAGGGGAATGCTAGCTTCGGTCGTCGTTCCGCGGCCCAAACGTTAGAGATTCCGGTTTTTTCCATGCCGCACTCGCTCGACCAGATTCCTCCACATGAGCGTCTTCGTGAGCGCGACCGAGACCCGCTGGGTTCGGAGCGGGCAACTCGACTGTCAGTTCGGGAAACTGTCCGTTCACTGGACATTGCCGCGCGCTCGATCGTCGAGAGCCAGGCGATCGCCGGCACCGTCGCCAGCCTGATCGCCGAACGCGCGCTCGACCATCACTGGGAAGGGCTGTTCCAATACGCAGCCATCCGGATCGGTCACGACCGGGCAGCGAAGGTACTCGTGCAGCTCGAGCACGAGCTCGAGGCGACCGCGCGCGAGAAACTGGACGACTCCCCCCAGGGGCCAGCCGCGTTCGTGTACAGCCGCATGCGCGCGCTGCTCGTGGGCGTACCCGTTCAGCCCCATGGTCCCGAAGCTGCGCTGTGGTGGACGCCTGCCGACGCGACTTTCCGCCGCGGCCTGATCGAGCTGCGGCGCTCACTCGGGCGCGATCGCGCAGAGATCGCCGAGCTGCGTTTCGCGCGCCGCCTGACTTGTGCCGAAGTTTCGGTCGTCCTCGGCGCCGATCCGGGCGAAATCGAGCGCGCCAGCGCCGAGAGCATGGGGTTGGCGGAGCGCTGGCTCGGCAAGCGTCCCCAGAGCCGCGACCACACGCTCGAGGGCGCGCTGCTCGAGGCCTTCACGCTCGACCCCCGCTACGCGCGAGTGCCGCGCCGCCGTGGGCGCCGGCCTGTCCTCGAGATGGGCACGCGCATCGCGAACCGCTACGAGGTCGAGGGGTTGCTCGGCGCAGGTGCCTTCGCGGATGTGTATCGAGCGCGCGACCGCGACGTCACCGACCACGTGGTAGCACTCAAGATTCTGCGGGCTCCCGCCGCCGATCCTCAGTCGGTGCACACCGCCCTGCGCGAGCTCCAGCTGATCGCCTCGGTGTTCCATCCTTCGGTCGTGCAGCTGAAGGACCACGGCTGGCACAACGGCCACCTGTGGTTCGTCATGCCGCTGTATCGCGGCGAGACGTTATCGATGCGGCTACGTCGCGGCCCGCTGACTCGGCGCGAGGCCCGTCGCATCTTCGAGCCCCTGGCCGAAGCGCTGGCGACCATGCACCGCGCGGGCGTCCTGCACCAGGACATCAAGCCCGATAACGTCTTCCTCGCCAACCTCGACCCCGAGGTGGCGACCAACGCCGCGCCGCAGCGCATCTTGCCGGTGCTCCTGGACCTGGGCGTGGCGGCCAAGGATGCCGAGCTGGTCTTGGCCGGCACTCCGGCCTACTTCGCACCGGAGGTCGCGGCCCGCTTCGCCAACGCCCCCGATCCCCCGCCGGTCGGGCCCAAGGCCGACGTGTTCTCGCTCGCGCTGACGTTGCGCCACGCGCTCGACCCCGACGCCGTCGAAGAATTCGCCGGCGCACCGGTCGACGCCTTCGTCGAGCTGCGGGCGACGCGCGCGCCGAGCCCGCCCAGCCGCAAGGAGCTCCACGATCTGCGCGGCTTCTTCGACAGCTGCCTGCACTTCTCGCCGGACGGCCGCCCCACGGCCGAAGAGTTTCATCGCCGGCTGCGCGTACTGACCGCAGTCGAGGAGCGACGCGCCCAACGCATCGCGCTGATGCGCTGGGCGGTGCCCACCGTGGTCGCGGTGTTCGCGCTGTTCGGCGCGATCGTGTTCGGGCTCACGCGCGAAGCCACGATGCAGCGCCTCGAGGCCGCGCAAGCCCAGGCGCGCTTCGAACGCGCACGCGACACTGCGGCCAGCATGTCGGCTCGCCTGAACGTGCAGCAGGCGCGGCGCGTCGAGCTCGAGGCCGACGTGGCCCGACTCGAGCGCGAGTATCAGACCAATCGCATGACCCGCGAGCAGCTGGCCACGCACCTCGCGCAGGCCGAAGGTCAGCTCGAGGAGTACGCCGAGCGCCAGGCCCAGCAACTCGCGCGAGTCCGCCAGCAAGCCGACGAGCTCCGCGAGCTGCGCGACCAGTTCAGCGATCTCCAGAAGGAGCTCACGACCACGACGGCTCGTCGCGAAGAGCTCGCCGGCAGGCTGGAGCGCACGCAGGGCAACCTGTCGGACGAGCGCGCCCGCCGCGAAGAGCTCGACAGTACAGCGGCCAACCTGCGCGACGAGCTCGCGGCCACCCACAACACACTCAAGGCCGCCCAAACGCGCGTGCTCGAGCTCGAGACCCGCGTCGGCGTACTCCGCCAGCTGCTCACCAGCCCGAGCGTCCCCTTCGGCGCCGCCTTGCCACGCGCCAACGCCTCCAAGGCCGAGTAGCGACTTCATTCGGCTTTTCGGAAATCTACCGCGACGCCAGGTCGGTGCGGCATGATCTCGGGGTGGGCTGGCTCGTGGGAGTCGGACTGTTGGCGTTGTGTGCGGGGCTGTTGTTCATGCCGCGGCGGGCGCTTCATGGGCGCAGCTGGGCGTTGTTGCGCTGCTTCTTTCCGTCGTGGCGCTTCTTCGAGGACATCGATCCCGGGCCGACGTTGAGCTTCTGCTTCGCGGCGCCGGGCGCTGGATTTGGTCCCTGGCACGACGTGGTGCGCGTACCGGCGACGGGCGTGGTGCTGAATGCGCGGGGGAATCTCTGGCTGGCGTATCAGTCGCTGATCGAGCAGCTGTGGAGCGAGATCGAGGAGGGCGCGAGCGCGGATCCGAGTCGGCTCGTCAGCTATCGACTGGTGCAGCGCCTGGTCGTGGTCGAGCTGCTGGGGCCTGGCGAACGCGCGCCCGGTAGCCGCTACCGTTTTCGTTTGACGAGCGGCGATGCGTGGCTGAACGAGTTCGTCTCGCACGAGCACGAGCACGAGCACGAGCCATGAGCTTCGGGCAACACGCGGCTCTCTTGTGGGTCGAGCGCGGCATCGCGGTCGCGCTGCTGCTGCAGACGATCGAGCTCTGGCAAATCCGCCGGCATTTCAGCGACGACGGCGTGTGGACCTGGACGATCTTGCGCGAAGAGCAGCGCGAGCTGGCTTGGCCGGCGCGCTGCGCGCTGGGCTGGGTGATGCCCTACCGCAGCTTCGAGGGGCTGTTGATCGCGCGGCTGGTCGCTGCGGTCGCGTTGCTCGCGGGCGCGAGCTGGGTGACGCCGTTTTTGCTCTTCAGCCAGGTGGCGATCTGCGTGCGCTTTCGCGGCACGTTCAACGGCGGCAGCGACTACATGAGCGTCACCATCCTGCTCGCGCTGTGCTTCGCGCTCGTGCCGCAGCTGCAGCGCGCCGCGCTGATGTTCATCGCGGTGCAGACGCTGCTGTCGTACTTCAACGCCGGCGTGGTCAAGCTCAGGCAGCCGGCCTGGCGCAGTGGTCAAGCGCTGCTCGCGTTCGTGTCGGCACAGCCCTCGGTCAGTGCCCTGCGCCTCGCCGCGCTGCTGGGCGCGCCCCGCCGCCGTCGGCTGCTGGCGCGTGCGGTCATCGGCTACGAGTGCCTGACGCCGCTGGCGTTGCTCGACCCGCGGCTGTGCGCGCTCATCCTGGCGCTCGGCCTCGGCTTTCACCTGAGCAACGCGCTGGTCTTCGGCCTGAACCGCTTCCTGTTCGCCTGGGCCGCGGCCTACCCCGCCCTGTTCTTCTGTAGCGAGCTGCTCGGCGCGAGCGCCTGAGCCGCCCGCGCACGCAGACGCTCGGCCTTGCCCGCGCGCCGCAGCTCGCGCACGAGCAGCACGCCGAGCACGAGCGTGGCGAGCGCGAACAGCCCCTCGAACACCCAGGCGCGGCGACTCGCGCCGCCCGCGATCCAGAAGTTGAGCTTCTCCGGATTGGGGACGTTCTTGGGCCGCCAGCTGCGCACACCCAGGCTCTTCCACGGGTACCAGCTGTCGTCGCCGAACGGCTGCGGATCGAAGTACCGCATGACCAACCACTGCTGGCTGACGATCGGGTTGAACTCGGGCACGAAGTGCGCGAGCGCGAGCGCGTCGCGCACCTCCGGCGCATCCCAGTGCTTCGCCATCGCGATCTTGGATGGGATGCGCACCATGAACAGGTACTGCGAGGGATCCACGGACAGCCCGAGCAGCTGAACGTACAAACCGATCGCCGCCAGGCCCGCGACCCAGACGCGCGGCGCACGCCGCTGGCCGCCGATCCAGCGCACGACCGGCACGCATGCCAGCGGCACCACCGGCAAGAGCAGGCGCGGCCCCCAGCCCCAATCTCCGCTCCAGGCCCACCACTTGCCGATCACGCACAGCGTGACCACGCACGGGATCGCGATCAGCCACAGGTCGCGGCGCCGCTCCCTGTACCAGCGCGGCACCGCCCACGCCGCTGCCAGCAGCACGGGTGAATATTGAAAGACGCTCTTGCCCGAGCTGAACAGCAGCCCGTACACGCCCGAAGCCATAGGCACACTGAAGCCGAGCTCGCCGTCACGCTGCACGCCGTAGCCCTGCGTCCAGAGATCGCCGAAGCGCACGTAGTTGTACCAGAGGAACGCCGCGGCTCCGAGCAGCAACCCCGGCAGCGCAAAACAAGCCGCGATCAGCCGCTGGCGATCCCAGCGCTCGTGGAGCTGATCGACGACCAGCGCGACGCCGAGCACGGCCAGGATGATCTTGGCGTTGATCGCCAGCCCCAAGATCCCACCGACCACCGCCCACGCGCCGCGCTTCTGCGAATCGCGCGCGCGGAGCAGGAACAGCGTGAACCAGATCACGAGCAACGCCTGCAGCGCCTCGCTGTACAGGCTGCGCGAGGCCAGCCAGATCGGCGTCGTGACCACGATGATCAGCGCAAAGGCGACGCTGCCCGCCGCCGAGGTGCCGAGCTGCAGCGCCAGGTAGAACGCCCCGAGCGCGAGCGTCGCCACCACCGCGTGCGGCACGAGCTGCGTGGCCAGCAGCGTGAGCGGCTCGTCGCCCTTCGCCTTGCGGCCCGCCCAGTCACGGAGCACCAGCGCCGGCATGCACTGCACCACGGTCAACAGCGGATACTTCACGTAGAACTTGCCGTCGCGTCCCGCGCTGACGTCGCCACGAATCGGCGAGACCGCGAAGTTATCCCCGGCGAAGAACGAGCTCGCCGCCGCGCACATCAGCCGCGCGTCGCCCGCGATCGGCTTGGGGCCGGAGCTCACGCACATCAGCACGAACACGAACCCCCACAAAATCAGCGACAAGCCGAGCAGTCTTGGCATGAAGATGCTCCTCGCCGGCCGCCTGATTCACAGGAACGCGCCGACGCTTCCGACCGTGATGCTCGGTCCGAAGACGAACGCCCACGGACTGAGCGTGATGGTCTCCATGTTGTCCATCCGCACCGCGGTGTTCTTACCAAGGCTGTACGCCATCCAGGCGTGAATATTGATCGCCGCTTGCGCGATGGTGTTGGCATTGCCGAGCGGGATGGCGATGCCCAGGCCGAGCACGATCGCCAGCTGATCTCGGTCGCTCGCCAGACCCATTCCCATCACGCCCGTCTCCAGTCCGACCAGCCCCTCGCGCCCTTCCGAGTCGAGCCAGGTCAGGCGGGACAATACGCCGAAATTGAGCGAGAGCGGGCCGGATCCGAGGCCTTCCGGGTCGGTCGAGAAGCGGTAGAGGGTCGCCGGGATGGCGGCCGTCGCGTAGAACTTGAAGTCCGCGTCCTCGGTGACCACCACCCACTGCGAGCTGGGCAGCGCCAGGAACGGCCCGCGATCGGTGAGGTACAGGCTCTCGTTCACCACGTGCGTGACGTACACGCTGAAGCGGTCGAACTGCTGCTTGGAGCCGCGCAGCCAGATCACGTCGCGATCGGGGCCGTTGCGCAGCACCAGGTGGTGCGTGACCTTGGCGTCCTGGCGCGGCTCGCCGCCCACCGCAGTCACCTGAACGTCGATGTCGATGCGCTGGTCGCCCGCCTCTCTGGGGATGCGCTCGCGGTGGATGATCAGGCGGCAGGTGTCGCGCTCATCGAACGGGATGTGGTGCGAGACGCCGGGCTCCATGAAGCTGAGCTGCCCCTTCTCGCGCGCGCAGTACAGCTCGACGATCGGATGCGCGCTCATGCTGCTGGCCCCGATCGGCAACGGCACGCTGGCCTCCTTCAGCGGCCTTTGCAGCGGATCGGTGACCTGGGCGAAGTCGACGTCCTGAAAGGGCGTGGGCGGGCCCTCGATGCGATACGCGAAGCGCAGCGCCGCATAGCCTCCCGCGCCGTACACGCCGCGGATGTGGTAGCCGTCCGGGCCGCGCGAGACCAGGTATGCACCCGGCACCGAGATCGGCACCAGCCGGCCCTGACCGCCGACGTGGGTGATCGTCACGATGGCGTCGCGGTTGCGCGGGATGAAGTCGATCTCGCCGTACCCGGGCAAGGCCATCGTCGCCATCAGCGGCGGCAGCTCGCTGGTCTGGCTCGACACCACCGCGAGCACCGACGCGTCCTCGCGCGCGGCCACGATGCTCACGCGGTCGCTCGAGATGCGGCCGACGTGCAGCAGCACGAATACCGCGTCGTCCTCGCTCTCGACCATCAGCGTCTCGGTCGGGTCGCCGTTGGCCGTGAAGCGCAGGCGATGGATGTCACCCGTGCATTCCGGCGACAGCTTGAGCAGCACGCGCAGCTCGTCGACGTTGCGCAGCGGCTCGCCCGAGACGAGCGCCATCGGACAGCGCAGCACGGTCAACCGTTCGCTCGCCCAGGCCTCGTAGCCGTCGCCGCGTTGCAGGAACACGCGCGGCAGGAAGCGCAAGCGAACCGTGACGCTGGGAGCGGCGGCCGGCACCGAGCCGACCAACAATCCATCCGGCGTCATCTCGCAGCGCACGGCGCCACACTCCACGCCCGACACCGCTTCGGGGTGCACGAGCATGACGCGGCCCTCACGGCTCGCCACGTTGACCATCGGCACTTCGGGGAACATGCGCGAGATGAGCACGCGCGCGATCGGCACCTGCAGCTGCTCGCCTACCAACGCGCCGCCGCTGCGGTCGTAGGTCACGGCGTCCTGCGCGATGCGGCCGTAGGGCGGAGCCCAGCGCAGGTCCATGCGGCGCGGATCGGCCGGCAGATCCTTGTCGATGCTGAGCGCGCAGTACTCGTGATCCTTCTCTTTGGTCACGCCCACGCACACGTCGCTGCCGCTCTTGCCTTCCGCCGACCAACCTACACGCACGCCCTCGAGGCCGAAGCCGCGCAGGTCGAGCCGCCCGGCATCCAGCGCCACGGTCACGGTCGAGCTGTCGATGCTCGGGTGCTCGCCCGTGACGATCAGCGTCGCGGGCTCGACGGCTTCGGTCGCACAGGCCCCCGAGTGCTGCGCGAACATCGTGATGGCCGTGTGGCCGGATGGGGCATCGGGCTTGGGCCGGACCTTGCGCCGGCTGCCGTCGACGGTGAATCCTTCGGGCGCTGGCCCGCACACCACGCGACCTTGCGGCAACGTGACGAACTCGGATTTGGGCGGCATTTGCAGCACCCACGCGCGCGCCAACCCGGGCAAGAACCACGCGCTGAGCGACAGCGCAAACGCCAGCACGACTCGAGCGAGCAACGCCTGCATAGACCTCAATCCGCGGGTCCGGAGGCGGCTCCAGCGGCTTCACTCAGTTGAGATCGGCAAGTTTAGCGCGAATCACCTGCAACATACCCTCGACTTCGGTCGCGATCTCGAGCTCCGGGTTCGTATGTAGGAAGCGCTCGAGATGGCCCTGGGCCTTGGCATATTCGCCGCGCGCGAAGCTGGCGCTGCCGATCAAGAACAGCGCGTCGCCGTCATCCGGCATGCGCGCGAGCACCGCCTGACCCATGCGCACAGCCTCGTCGAAGCGACCCAACATGCGCAGGGTGTGCCCTGCGTTGATCATCGCGCCCAGGTAGCCCGGCACGAGCTCGAGCGCTTTGACGTAGGCCTTGAGCGCCTTGGGGTACTCCTCGAGCTCGAAGTACGCGCAGCCCAGATAGAAGTAGGCGTACTCGTTCTGCGGATCGCTCTGGACCAGGTCGGTCAGCACCTGAATCGCCAGGGGGAATTCGCCCTCCGCGACGAGCTCCGCCCCAGCCTGCGCAGCCTCCCAATGATCTTCGCCGCCGCTCACGCCGCCTTACTTAACCGCGCACCAGCGGATCTGCAAGCAGTGGTTTTCGCAGCTATGAGCGGCGGCCCTGTGCTGGTTGCGCACCCCGGACGAGCGTGGGAGGCTCGGCGCCCATGCCGAATGAGGGACCCTATCTCTCGCGTGCAGCCGAGCGCCGCACGGACATCGACTACCTCGAGAGCTTGCTCGGGCGCGGCAGCACGCGCCTGGTCCCGCTCTGGCGCGAGCAGGCGCTGGTGCGCGAGGCGGGCGGGCTCGCCGTGCCGCAGCTGGAGCACGCCCGAGATCTGCTGGACACGAGCAGTGAGCTGGTGTTTCTGGGCTTGATCGAGGACGAGGCGTACTTCGCCGCCGACATCTCCGGCCTGGGCGCGCCGCTCGACCATGCAGCATTCGCCGGCATGCGGCTGGCGAGCGACGCGCGGATGATCTTGTCGTCATTGTCCGATCGCGATGCCGAGCTCGCGCTCTACGCGCGCGCGATCCTGCTCTGGCACGCGCGGCACAAGCACTGCAGCGTGTGCGGCCGGCCGACGCGTCCCAAGGACGGCGGGCATTCTCGGGTGTGTCCCGATCCCGGCTGCAAGGCACAGCATTTTCCGCGCACCGACCCGTGCGTGTTGGTGCTCGTCCACGACGGCGAGCAGTGCTTGCTGGGCCGGCAAGCCAGCTGGCCCAAGGGCATGTACTCGGCGCTGGCAGGCTTCGTCGAGCCCTGCGAGGACCTGGAGAGCGCGGCCCGGCGCGAGGTGATGGAGGAAGCCGGCGTCGAGATCGGCGACCTGCGCTACTTCGCGTCGCAGCCCTGGCCCTTCCCGGCGTCGCTGATGATCGGCTTCGAGGCCACGCCCAAAAGCCGCGAGATCCGCCTGAACGACGCCGAGCTCGAGGACGCCCGCTGGGTCTCCCGGGCCGAGCTGCGCGAGGCGGCGGCCACACCACGCGGCACGGGCGCGTTCTTCGTGCCGCCGCTGCACAGCCTGGCCGGACGCATGATCGCCCGGTTCGTGGCGTCCGAGGGCAAGCGCTAGCGGGAGCCGCCGCGCAGCGCCGGCGACCGATGGTCATCGGAAGGGTCGCGCCATGAGGCGCGAGCCTTCCGGATTGCCGTTGACACTCGGCGCTGTTACGGTTGAGGGCCGACATGAGTGCGACGCCATCCGCTGCCCCCCCGACCCCCAGCGCCGAGTACACCATCGACCAGCTGGCGGCGAAGACCGGCGTGCCGAGCCGCACCATCCGCTTCTACCAGGCCAAGGGTGTGCTGCCGCCGCCGATCCGGCGCGGGCGCGTCGCCTTCTACGACGACAGCCACGCCGAGCGCCTGCGCGTGGTCTCCGAGCTGCAGGACAAGGGTCTGCGCCTGCGCGCGATCCGCGAGCTGATCCTCACGCCAGAAGCCGACACCGACAGCATCCAACAGTGGCTGGGGCTCGGCCGTCGCGTGGGCACGCTCGCGGACGAGCCTGTGCTGGTGAGCGAGGAAGAGCTCAAGGTCATGCTCGAGAACACGCCGCCGGGCACGCTCACGCAGCTGCGCCGACACGGCGCGATCGAGCCCGAAGGCTCGGGCCTCGCGCCGCGGTACCTGGTGCACAGCCCGAACTTGTTGCGACTGGCGGTCAAGCTGGAGCAAGCCGGCATCACCATCGAGACCGCGCTCAAGTTTCACGACATCCTCGAGAAGCACCTCAAGCGCATCTCCGAGGAGCTGGTCGACTACGCGCTCGCGCACCTCGGCAAGGGCTTCGCCAAGAGCTCGCGGCCCGAGGACATCGGGCGCGCGCTGGAGTGTCTGTATCCCTCCGCCCCGGGCGGCGAAGCGGTGTGCATGATCTTCGCGCGTGAGATCCAGCGAGCGATCTCGGAGCGCCTGATGCACCAGGCCGATGAGAACAAGCGTAACCGCCGCTGATACGACTAAGTCGTATCCAGAGCTGCAGCACATGACTCGTGTTCGGCAGGCGCTGGTGTGTCTGCTCGCTGCTGCGGGCCTGTGCCTCGTCGCGCCGCCGGCAGCCTTACCCGCGCAACCCGAGCCGCCGCTCGCGCACGCGCCGCTGACCGTGCGCTTCAGCGGCGGCAGACCCGTGCGCGTGCACCGCTTCCGCATCCGGGTCCCCGAGATCCGCTCCGAGATCGTCGACCTGGCCTTCAAGCTGCCGGTCAGCGCCAGCCTCGACAGCGCGCTGCTCGTGATGAACGGCGGCTACTGGGAGTGGCACCAGGGCAAGCCGCGCATGATGGGCTACGTGGTCTCGCAGGGCACGCAGCTCTCGCCCGTGCGCAAGAAGCTCGATGGTGGCACGCTGATCGTGCAACAGTCACGCGCGCGCATCCTGCGCAGCTCGCAGCTGCCACGAACGCCGGCGGGTGTGGAGCTCGCGGTGCAGTGCAAGCCGCGCCTGGTCGAAGCACGCAAGGTGGTGTCCGGTCTGAATGCGCAGGGCCACGCGGCGCGCACCGCGATCTGTCTGCGTGACGGCGGCCACACGCTCGACGCATATCTGAGCGATCCTGCAGATCGCGGGCCGACGCTCGCCGAATTGGGGGACTGGCTCGCCGCCGAGGGCTGCGACGATGCCCTCAATCTCGACGGAGGGCCCTCGACGGCCGCGTCTTTTCGGCAGGAAGACGGCGTGTTGAACATCGGCGCCGGTGTAGGCCTACCGTATTCGATTCGTTTCTCTCCGCGTTAGTTGTCGTCGCACCCCGTGTGCATGGATCACACAACGGATGCCGCTCGCGGCGGCAGACGAAGAAATTGACTGTTTTTGTAGGTGATCGTCACGAGCCTGCCGCGCGCTTTTCGGCTAACCTGGGACTACTTAGAGTTGGCATAACGCGGGGCGAGCGATGTGACTTTCGAACGCGGCGCAGGTGCGCTCGCAATTTTACTGGCGAGCTGCACGTTCGGCCCGCTGCCGGACTCTGCTCCGCGCAGCGAGCCCGCGCGCCCCATCGGTTGGGTCGACAGCGTGGGGGAAGTCCCGCCTGCCCCCCGTGTGGCGGTGCCGACCGCGCGCTCGGACGACGACACACGCCCGCTGCCGAGGATCTCGCTCTTGCCCGAGACCCTGCCGCCGTTTCGCTGGCTCGTCACCGAACACGTCGGGCAATGGACCGCGCGCGGCTCGAACCACGTCGAGCCGCTCGGTTTCACCGGGACCGATCTGGGTGTGAGCTTCGCGCACCAAGGTGAGCTCTGGTTCTTGTTCGGAGATTCGCAGAGCGTGTTCGACGATTGCCGCGACTCGCTGGCGAGCTCGCCACTCGCGCCGTTGCCAGTGGACGCGCTGCCCGAGCTGACCTGGACGAAGCGCCCGAACGGCCTGTTCGAGCCGCTCCAGGCGCCGGGCCTGGAGCTCGGCTGCATGAACGTCCCGGTCGAAGGTGTATCGCTCGGGGATCGAGCGTACGTGTTCTTCGCGGCGGGCTGGTCGGAGGAGCTCCAGCGCCACTCGAGCTCGGCCCTCACGCACACGAGCGCGCCCGGCGCAGAGCCGCTGCAGCTCGATCACCTGGTCGAGAGCGCCAAGTTCATCAACGTCAGCGCCGTGGTCGAAGGCGAGTACGTGTACATCTGGGGCAGCGGCGAGTTCCGCAAGAGCGACGTCTACCTCGCGCGCGTGCACAGCACGGCGCTGGCAGATCGTGCGGCCTGGGAATACTTCCGGGGCTGGAGCCCGCTGGGGGCGCAATTCGGCCCGGACGAAGCGTCGGCCACGCCGCTGGTGAGCGCAGGTTGCGTGGGCGAGCTGTCCGCGCGCAAGCACCCGCAGCTCGGGCTCTACATGCTGGCCTACAACTGCGAGAAGCCGCGCGGCGTGTTCCTGCGCACGGCCACAAATCCTGCGGGGCCCTACTCCGCGCCGATCCAGCTGTTCGAACCCTGGCGCGACGAGGGCTACGAACACTTCATCCACGGCGCGCCGTTCTTCACCGCGGGGCGCGACGATGGGCTGAGTGATCCCGGTCGCGAAGCCGAGTCGGGTGGAGAGTACGGCGCGTACCTCGTGCCGCAGTGGTTCAGTGAAGAAGGGCCCGGGCTGCACTCCGTGGTCTACACGCTCTCGTCGTGGAACCCATATCAGGTGCACGTCATGCGCACGCTGCTCGCCGACGTGACCGGGCCGTGGCTGCCGCCCGCCGAGCGAGAGCCCCACGCGCCCGATGGCATGGTGATGCTGAGCGCGGGCGACGCCGCCTTCTCCGAGGTCGGCACCTGGAGGCACGCGGGCGACGGCGGCTCGATGTCGGCGGCGAGCGACGGCCTCCTGGTGATGTCCAGCGAGGTCCCGCCGCTCGGAGCGGCAGCCACCGGGACGTTGTCGCGCGACTTCAGCGTCGATGCCAGCGTCTCGACGCTGGAGTTCGACATCCAGGGCAGCGAGGCCGAGGTGCTGCTGATGGCGGACGACGAGGTGGTGCGGCGCGCGCGCGGCCACGGCGACGGCTTCTGGTGGCCGGTCGTGTTTCACCTCGAGGAGCTGCGCGGCCGGCACCTGCGCCTGGCGCTGTACGACCGCTCGACCACGGCGTTCATCGCCGTGCGCAACCCGCAGCTACGTTAGTTCCGCGTTGGGCGCGCAGCAGCCTTCAGCGTGGCCCGCGCCACGTTGCCCGGCGCCTCGTAGCTCAGGGTCCGAAAGCTCATCAGGCGAGCCAGCGCGATGCCGCGGCCGTTGGGCTCGAAGGCGCGCGTCGGGTCGAGCTCGAGGTACTTCGCGAAGTCGAAGCCGTCGCCCTGGTCGCGCACGCAGACGGCGAGCTCGTCGCCGGCGCGGTCGAGCTCGACGCGCACCAGCTTGTCTCGGTACTCCGGCAGCTGCTGGCGGCGACGCACCTCGGCCAGCCAGCGGTCGGAGCGGATCAGCGCGGACTTGAGCTGGCAATCGATGCCCAAGTTGCCGTGCTCGACCGCGTTGCCCAGCAACTCGAACAGCCCCACCACCGCCACGCGCGGCTCCGCCGACAGCTGCGCGAGCAGGCCTGCCAGCGTCTGCGCTTCGTCCAGCGTCCGGCACTCGAACACGCCATGCTGGATCATGCCCAGCGCGTGCGCGGTGCTGTCCGCGCGCAGCTGCAGCTCGCTGCGAGCGCGCGCGTCGGTCAACGCAGCGCGCACGATCGTCCGCAGCGAATCGGGCGAGTACGGTTTGGTCAGGTAGTAGTGCGCTCCCGCGAGCAGGCCCTCGGTGATCTGATCCGGCGCGCCCGCCGCGGTCTGCATCACCACCGGCGTCGCTGCCAGGTGCGGCGCGCTCTTCATGCGCTTCAGCACCTCGATGCCGTCGATGCCGGACATCATGCGATCGAGCAGCACGATGTCGAAGCGCGCCTCCTGGCTGTCGAGCAGGCGCAGCGCTTGCTCCGCGC
The DNA here is from genome assembly GCA_035274465.1 of Polyangiales bacterium. Taxonomy (GTDB): domain Bacteria; phylum Myxococcota_A; class Polyangia; order Polyangiales; family JAFGIB01; genus JADGRF01. The sequence continues at coordinate 5,228 of DATEOF010000111.1, read as the reverse complement.
TATCGGCGAAGCTCACGTCCATTTGATCGCGCCGCAAGATCTCGCCGATCACGTGGCGGTTGGTGGCGTCGTCGTCCACGGCCAAGATCGCCGGACGCATCAGCGGCGCTCCGAGGTGTGTACTGCCGCTGCGAGACTCCGGAGCTGGTCGGGCATACCCATAGTCAGGATTGGCTCCCCGTAGTACGGTCGCTGTTCAGTGAGACTTGAGCCCGGGCCCGCATCCTCGTGAAATCATGAGTGATTCCAACGAAATAACTCGCCTGCGTGTGGCCGTGCTGTACGGCGGTCGCTCGACCGAACACGAGGTCTCGCAGCAGTCGGCGGCCGCAGTCGTGGCCAACCTCGATCCGCTCAAGTACGAGGTCATCCCGATCAGCATCGACAAGCAGGGCAACTTCCATCGGCACGACCTCGCGGCGCTGCGCGCCCACAACCCGCGCGTGCTGGCAAGCGAGTCGAGCGCGGCCGCGCTGACCGTCGCGGCGCGGCCGGGCCCCTTGTTCTTGTCGCAGGGCGCGCCGGCGATCGACGTGGTATTTCCGATCATGCACGGGCCGTTGTGCGAAGACGGCAGCATCCAGGGCCTGCTCGAGCTCGCTGCGGTGCCGTACGTCGGCGCGCGCGTGCTCGGTTCGGCCATCGGCATGGACAAGGACGTGGCCAAGCGCCTGGTGCGCGCCGAGGGCATCGGCGTCGCGCCGTATTTGGTCGTGCACCGCCCGCATTGGGAACGCGAGCCCGAGCGCGCGGGTGCAATCGAACAGATCGAACGCGAGCTCGGCTATCCGGTGTTCGTGAAGCCCGCGACGCTGGGCTCGAGCGTGGGCGTGTCGCGAGCCGCCGATCGCGCGCAGCTGGAAGCGGCAGTGCTCGAGGCGCAGCGCTTCGACGACAAGACCTTGATCGAACAGTCCGTGGACGCGCGCGAGATCGAATTCGCGGTGCTCGCGGCGGAAGACACGGCTGCGCCGCCCGACGTCAGCTTGCCCGGCGAGATCGTGCCGCGCGACGCGTTCTACTCGTTCGACCGCAAGTACCTGGACGCCGAGGGCGCGCAGCTGCACGCGCCGGCTGAGCTGAGCGAAGAACAGACGCGCGAGGGGCAAGCGCTGGCGCGCCGGATCTTCCTCGCGCTCGAGTGCGAGGGCATGGCGCGCGTCGACATGTTCCTAGATCGGCGCCGCGGGAGATTTCTGTTCAACGAGGTGAACACGATCCCCGGATTCACCGCGATCAGCATGTACCCAAAGCTGTGGGAGGTCTCGGGCTTGTCCTACTCGGCATTGCTCGATCGGCTAGTCAAGGACGCGCTGCGCCGTCACGCGCGCCGCTCTGAGCTGCAGCGCGAGCGCTGATCCCCAAATACTGGACAGCGGGAATCCCTGTCACCAGATGGGATGCTCGGTCCGTTCCGCCGAGTGCCAACCATTTTCGGCTGAGCTCCCGAGGCGAGCTTGTGCTAGGGATTGTCCGTTTCGAGGTCGCAGACGACATGAACAGTTGCAAGCAGCTCTGGTCGATTTTCGCAGTCATTTCAATCCTCGGTTGCGGCGGGCCGGAGAGCTACTCCGAAGCCAACCTGTCGATGATCACCTTCGACTGCCAGGAGACCGCGCCGTGTGACACGGTGTTTTCGCTGCGCGAGGACTCGGTCGCCGAGTGCATCAAGGATACGAGCACCAAGCTCGATATCGGCTCACAGGCGTTTCGGGATATGTACGAGCAGCGCTTCGATCGCTGCGCGGGACGCGTCGGCGAGTGTCAGTACTTCGCCTGCGCGCAGGACACGATGTTGTTCTCGATCGTGAACGAGGCCGCGCTGCGCAACGAGTGCCAACAGGCGAGCGTCTGCAAGATCCAGCAGGGTCAACAAGCCGCTCCGAACGACGCTGACCTTTGCTTCATGACGCTGTCGGGGCAGCTGGACTTCGCCACCGTCCCGGACAAGGCCAGCTGGCAGCAGCGCGTGGCCCGTTGCATGGGCCAGGTCGGCTGCGCCTACGTGAACTGCAAGTGATCAGAGCTTGAAGCTGACCTTGGCCGCGTAGCTGCCCGGGTCCGGCAGCTTCCAGGCTTTGATCGCGCCCAGCACGCAGTCGATCTTGTCGGCGGCCGTCTGCGAGTCGGCCGCCGCGCCGGCGGCTTGCACGGCGCCGCCAGGCGCAACGTAGAGCGTGACCACGTAGTGGTCTTCGGCGAGGCCGCAGGACTCGAGGCTGCCGTGTTGCTGGCTGACCACGGCGGCGACGCGACCCTCATCCCAGTCGACGGGAGGGCGCACGCCGCCCGGAGCTTCGATCTCGAAGCCCCAGACGAACTCCGCCGGGCCGCCGCCCTTGGGCTCCGGAAAGCGCGTCTTCCTGGCGACGTCGACCAAACACTGCTCGGTCGCGCGGTGACCGATGTTGCTGCCGCGCGGGTGCACGTAGCCCACGCGCCCGTCGAGGTCCACGTGGAAGTAGAACTTGATGTAACCGGCGAGGTACTCGACCTCGCCCATGCCCTCGAAGAAGCAGCGCTGCAACGCGGGCAGCTTGGCGTGCATGGTCTCTTCGATCTTGCGCTCCGGAATGGTGCCGAGGATGCCCTCGACCTGCATGCCGCGGCGCGGTTGCTCGGCGGGTGCTTCGCCGCCGGTCTGGGGCTCGGGCGCACTCGCCACCGAGCTCGGTTCACTGCCGCCGCCGCAAGCGGCGATCAACAGGCACGACCAGATCCAGCGTCGCATCCGTTCAACCCTTGAGCACGTTGGCGGAGATGACGATGCGCATGATCTCGCTCGTGCCCTCGTAGATCTCGGTGATGCGCGCGTCGCGGTAGTGTCGCTCGGCGTCGCACTCGGTGGTGTAACCGAGGCCGCCGTGGATCTGCAGCGCCTTGTGCGTGACGCGCGTCGCCATCTCCGAGGCGAAGAGCTTGGCCATCGCCGACTCGCGCGTGTTGCGCTGCTTCTGATCCTTCAGGTACGCGGCGCGCTGCACCAGCAGCCGCGCTGCGTCGAGCTCGGTGGCCATGTCGGCGAGCATGAACTGGATGGCCTGCTTGTCGGCGAGCGGCGTGCCGAACGCCTTGCGCTCCTTGCTGTACGCGACCGCCTTCTCGAAGGCCGCGCGCGCGATGCCGATGGCCTGCGCGGCGATGCCGATGCGGCCGCCGTCCAGCGTGCTCATCGCGACCTTGAAGCCGTCGCCTTCCCCGCCCAGGCGCTGCGCGTCGGGCACGCGGCAGTTCTCGAAGAACACCGTGCAAGACTGCGCGGCGTGGATGCCGAGCTTCTCGTCGGGCTTGGTGGTGGTGAAGCCGGGCGTCTTGGTCGGCACGATGAACGCCGTGATGCCCTTGGCACCGACGTTCTTGCGCGACATCGCGAACACGACGATCAAGTCGGCGTAGGGGCCGTTGGTGATGAAGTTCTTGGAGCCGTTCAGCACCCAGTGATCGCCGTCGCGCTCGGCGAACGTGGCCATGGTCGCCGCGTCCGAGCCGCTCATCGGCTCGGTCAGGCCGAAACAGCCGAGCGTCTTGCCCGCAGCCATCGGCGTCAGGAACTCGCGCTTCTGGGCTTCGCTGCCGTGGCGCGCGATCGGATCGCAAGCCAGCGAGTTGTTCACCGACATGATCACGCCCAGCGAGGCACAGGCGCGGCTGATCTCCTCGATGGCCAGCGCGTAGCTGACGTGGTCGAAGCCGGAGCCGCCGTACTCGCTCGGGATCGCCACGCCCATCAGGCCGAGCTCGCCGAGGCGCGCGACCAGATCGGTCGGCCACTCACCTTCGCGATCGAGGTGCTTGGCGCGCGGCTCGACCTCGCGCGTGGCGAACTCGCGCGCAGTCTGCTGCAGCATGGCTTGCTCGGGGGTCAGTTGCAGTTCCATCGGACTCCTCGTGACGCGAGAGCGCCGCTAGTGGGAGCGCGACGGCAGGTGCTCGACTACTGGCCCGCTGCGCGACGCGCTCGCTCCGCGTACTTACCACTCGGCGCGAGCTCTAGATAGCGTTGATACGAGGCCCGCGCGTCCGGGTTGGCCTTTCCGCCCAGCGCCTCGGCCAGCCAGTAGTGTGCCTCGGCCGGAGCGCCGTTGATCTTGGTCGCCTCGCGCAGCGCCTGCTTCGCACTGTCGGCGTCGCCGCGCTTGTTTCGCGCCATGTACGCCTGACCGACCAGCATGAAGCGCTGCGCGCGCAGCGCGGGCGGCCGGATACGTTCGGCGAGCGCGGACTTGGCGCGCTCGAGCAGCGGCAGCGCATCGTTCGGCTTGCCGGCACGCAGCTGGGCCTGCGCGCGACCGAGCAGCGCCTCGGGCAGGCTCCCATCGAGCGCGAGCGCCTTGTCGTACGCGCTCGCGGCTCCCTCGATTTGCTCCGCTGCGAGCAGCACGTCGCCGTACAGCGCCTGCAACGCCGGCTTGTCACTCTGGGTTTCCAACAATGGCCGCAGCAGTGCCAGCGCCTCGCCGGGCTTGCCGCGCGCCAGCGCCACGCGCGCCGCCGCGCTGCGATAGGCCGAGTTCTGCCGCTGCGCGTCCGGCAGGCCGTCCAGCTGCACCTGCGCGTCCGAGCTGCGGCCCAGTCCGATCAGCGCTTCCACCCGACCCAGCCGGCCGGAGAGCGCGCTGCCCCCGCGGCTGGCGAGCTCCTGGAACACGGCGTCGGCCTCTTCGTACTTGCCCTGGTCGAGCAACAGGCCGCCGAGCGCGGTGAGCGCATCACTCTGGCCGGGCGACAGCGTGAGCGCCTTGCGGAAGCTCTGCTCGGCACCCTCGGCGTCCGCTGACATGCGGCGCGCGCGGCCCAGCATGTAGTGCGCGTTGGGATCGTCGGGCGCGACTGCGAAGCGTTGCTTGAGCGCACCGCTGGCGACCGCCGGATCGTGCGCGGCCAGGCCGGCTTCGGCCAGCGCGAGCAGCGCGTCCGGATCGCCCGGCGCCGAGCGCACCAGCGCCTTCGCGCGATCGACCACGGCCTTGCTCGGCGTCAGCTTGGACTCGAGCCGCACCTTGAGCGCGCCGACTTGCACCTGCGACTCGGCCTTGCCCGCGGGCAGCTGCGTCAGCGCCGCCAGCGCCGCGCGCAGCGCGTTCTCGTCGTCCTCGAGCAGCGCCGCCTGGGCCTTCATGATCTGCGCTTCGGCGTCCTCGGCCGGCAGCTTGTCCAGCAACTCGCGCGCGCGCGCGCCGTCGCCGCGCTCGATCAGCACTCGCGCCAGCAGGCGACGGTACGGCGCG
>DATEOF010000110.1:0-13723 GCA_035274465.1 Polyangiales bacterium | reverse complement strand
CCCCACCTCGACCGGCTCCCGCGCGGGTGCAGCCGGCTCGCCGGCAACGTCGGACGCGGCCACGCCTGCCACGGCGCCCACCGCAGGCATGGCGGCGAGCTCGCGCACGGTCGAGCGCGGCGACATCTACCGCGTGCTGGGCGACAAGCGGATCTTGAACTTGAACTCCTACCGCGGCTTGCAGGTGATCGACATCAGCGATGTCAATGCACCGAAGCTCGAGGGGCGGCTGGCAGTGGCCGGCACGCCGCTCGAGATGTACGTCGTCGGCGATCGCGCGATCGTGCTGCTCAACGACTGGCGCGGCTACTACGGCTCGCGCGACGACGTGAAGGTCGAGAGCGTGCAGGGCGGTATCGTGCTCAACGTCGACATCCGCGACCGCGCGCACCCGAAGCTGCTCAGCCAGGCGGTGCTCAAGGGCAGCATCAGCACCAGCCGCCTGACCCAGGGCGACGGCCAATCCGCGCTCTACGTGGCGGCCAACGTCTCGAGCAACAGCCCGCCCTACGCCAACACCACGCTGATCAAGAGCTACGACGTCAGCGGGGATGGTCTCGGCGAGAAGAGCGAGATCGATCTCGGCGGCTACGTGCAGGACGTGCAGGCGACGACCGATCTGATGTTGGTCTCGAGCATCGACTACACCAAGAGCCAGCAGAGCTCGCAGGTCGCGCTGATCGACATCTCGCGCCCCGACGGCACGATGGTGCGCGGCGGCGTCGTGCGCGCGAGCGGCGTCGTCGAGAACAAGTTCAACATGGACGCCTACAACGGCGTGCTGCGCATCGTCTCGGGTGCGAGCTGGTCCGGGACGCGCGAGAACCACCTCGAGACGTTCTCGCTCGCGAACCTGGCTCAGCCCAGATCGCTCGATCACTGCACGTTCGCTCCCGGCGAGAACCTGTTCGCGACGGTGTTCATCGAGAACAAGGGCTTCTTCGTCACCTACCTGCGCAAGGACCCGTTCCATGCCTTCGCGATCGACAACCAGGGCAACTGCGAGGAACACAACCAGTACATCGTCTCGGGCTGGAACGATTTCCTGCGCCCGACGCTCGGCGGCACGCGGCTGATCGGCGTGGGCAGCAACGACGAGAACTCGCGGCGCACGGTCTCCGTCAGCCTCTACGACACCACGAACATCGACAACCCGCAGCCGATGCTGGCGCGCGCCGACTTGACGCTGGACAGCAGCTACAGCGAAGCGCAGTGGGACGATCGCGCCTTCAGCGTCATCGAGGATGCGCTGGACGTGAAGGCCGCCGACGGCACGAGCGAGAAAGGCCTGGTGCTCGTGCCCTTCCAGGGTTACGACCCGAAGTCGCAGCGCTACGTGGCGCAGGTGCAGATCTTGACCTTCTCCAGCCGCACGCTGACGCGGCGCGGCGTGATGGATCACGGCTCGAGCGTACGGCGCAGCTTCCTCGCCGGGGACGCGACCGCGGCCAACCTCTCCGAGGAGGAACTGCGGCTCTTCGACATCGGCAACCCGAGCACACCGCAGGCGCGCGGCAAGCTCGAGGTCGCACCCAACTACCGCGAGATGTTCGTGTACGGCGACTACGTCGCGCGCCTGCACGACTCCAGCTACTACTTCGGTTGGAACAACAACCCGAACGTCACGCCGCCGGCTGCGCACCTCGAGATCGTCCCGCGCAACGCTGATGTCGATGCTGCTGCTCCCATCGCCGAGATCGCGGTGCCTTCGAACGGCAGCTTGACGCAAGTCGGCAAGCTGCTCGTCAGCGTGGTCAGCGATGTGAAGCAGACAGCAGTCCAACAGGGCCAGCAACCCGTCTGGCACTCGCGCATTCAGGTCTTCGACTTGAGCGATCCGACCCAACCCAGGGCGCGCGGCTCGCTCGAGACCGATCGCCTGCAACCGTACTATGGGGGCGGTTTCTATCCGGGTGGGCCCGGCGTGGCGATCGGAGACTGCTTCGACTGCTATCCGCGCTGGCGCGGCTCGGCGGCGTCCTACGTCGTCGGCGACGACGTGCTGGTGTTTGCGGCGACGGCGCAGCAGCAGAAGAGCCTGGGCACGGTGCACCGCTGCTACGAGTATCCGATCAACAACGGCTGCCAGATCGTCTCGAGCACCGGCAGCTGCAACGAGTACATCTCGGGCGGCGTCAACTGCGCGACCTACAAGGACGGCAAGAAGGTCTGCTCGGGCGAGTTCTACAAGTGCAACATGGATAGTTGCGAGGTGACCACCGAGAAGGTCCCGACCACCACCAACTGCTACGACCAGGAAGAGTTCCGCTATTGGCAGTCGTACGCCTTCGACGCGCTCGATCTCGCCGATCCGGACAAGCCGGTGCTGACGAATCGCATCGACATGGACAAGGCCGACGAGGGCACCTCGCTGCTCGCGGTCGACACGGCGCTGTACTTCAACTACCAGCACCCGCTGGCGGCGAACAACGACCCGCGCGCGATGGTGAAGCGCTACTTCAAGCGCATCGACTTCGCGGATCCGCAGGCTCCGGACGTGAGTGCCGGGATCAACGTGCCGGGTGACGTGATCGCCGCCGACGGCAGCACGATCTACACCCGCGATCAGATCTGGCAGGACGACAACACGCGCACCTCGGTCGCGCGCCTGACGGTCGACCAGGACCTCGCGTACCTCCAGGCCAGCCGCGTGTTCAGCGAACGCAGCGTGAGCACCGTCAAGCTCGACGGTGCGGGCCACATGCTGGTGAGCAGCGATCCGTACTACAGTGGGTTCGTGCGCTCGCAGACCCCGCCGGCGCACAAGCTCAGCATCCTCGACGCGCAGAGCCTGGACATCGCTGGTGAAGCCGACGTGGACAGCTGGGCGAGCTTCGTCGACGCCAAGGCCGGCCGCGCGCTGTTCTCGGTCTCGGGCGGCTTGTTGGTCTTCAACGTCGAGGACGCGGCCAAGCCCGTCGCGCAGGCCTACTTCCCGACGGTGGCCTGGCCGAACAGCATCTTCTTCGACGGCTCCGAGGCGATGTTCGCGGGCGGGCCGTACGGCATCTATCGCTTCGATACCAACGTCTTCAACCTGCTGAAAAAATAGTCGTCCAAGGACGACATAGCACCGGAGGAGGGGGTTATGTCACGCACGTTCAGGCTCTGGGAAACCCTGGCGATTGTAGCCGCTTGTGGGTGGATGGGTTGCGAACCGCGGCTCGACGATTCGGTCGCCCCTCCCGACCCCAGCTCTCCCGGGATCTTTCCGGGCGGCCCGGCGTTCCCCGACTTCACCGGTCCGCAACCGGCGGGGGGCTCCGCGTTCTGCGGCGGGGGGAGCGCAGGCAGAGGCGGCTTTCCCCGCATGCCTGGCAGCGTCGGGAGCGCCAACCAGTTCTTCCTGCCGACGCAGAGCGCCCAGGTGCCGCCGCCGCCGATCAGCGGCGGCACGCTGCTGACCAGCGCCGACGGCAACACACTGATCGCTGCCGACCCGGATCGCGACGCCATCTACGTGGTCGACATCGCGAGCCGCAGCCTACAGCGGCGCATCGAGCTCCAGCCGGGCGATCAGCCGGGACGCCTGGTGCAAGACAAGACTGGCAAGGTCCACGTCGCGCTTCGCGGCGGCAAGGCCGTGGCGAGCTTCGGCCTCGCAGTCGATGCGCCGGTGACGCGCACCGGCGTCTGCGATCTGCCGCGCGGCCTGGCCTACGACGGGGCGTCCGATCGCCTGTTCGTCGCCTGCGCCGAGGGTGCGCTGGTGCAGGTCGATCCCGCAGCGATGAAGCCGATCAGCAAGCTCGATCTCGGCCGCGACCTGCGCGACGTGATCGTGCGCGGTCAGCAGTTGTTCGTGACGCGCTTTCGGTCTGCCGAGCTCATGACCGTGAACGTCGTCGACGGGCAGACCGTGGCCACACGCAAGCCACCCACCACATCGGTCCAGGAGACCGTCGCGATCACGGACGAGCAGAACCTCGACGAGAACGGCTGCTCGCCAACTCCTCCGCGCTTCGAGGACCGCACCGTCAACTCGACGCCGGACATCGCCTGGCGCGCCGTCGACGTGCCGGCCCGCGGCATGGTCATGCTCCATCAGCGCGCGAGCGAGGGCGAGATCCGCGTCACGCAAGGTGGTTACGGCGGCAGCCCGACCTGCGCGCCCGGCATCGTGCACGGCGCGGTCACGGTGTTCGGCGAACAGGCGACCGGGTCGGTCGACATCGCCGTCCCCGGGCTGTTCGTGGACATGGCGGTGGATCCGACGGGTTCGATGCTCGCCTTCGCCAACCCTGCAGCTTGGGGCACGGATAGCAGCGTGCTGGTGATGGACCTGCCAAACCCCGAGTTCCTCGCGCAGAACGGAACTCCCGCCGGCTCGTGCTCGGGGCCAAACAACCAGGTGATGACCGAAGGCCAACCGGTGGCGGTGAGCTTCGTGTCGCCCTGGATCCTCGCGATTCAAGAGCGCGAGCCCGCAGGCATCACGTTCATGGACGTTCGCTCGGGCTTCCGGCCGTTGGAGCGGATCGATCTCAAGCAGCCCAGCCGCTACGACGCGGGTCACACGTTGTTCCACGCGGTGACCGGCTCGGGGTTGGCCTGCGCGTCCTGTCACGCGGAGGCCGGCGACGACGCGCACACCTGGACGTTCCACGGCATCGGCGCGCGCCGCACGCAGAACCTGCGCGGCGGCATCCTGGGCAGCGAGCCCTTCCACTGGAACGGCGACATGCGCGACTTCTCGATGCTCGTGGAGGAGGTCATGGTGGGCCGCATGTCGGCGCCGACGACCCCGACCAAGGAGCAAGCCGACGCGCTCGCTCACTGGATCGATCGCCAGCCGTCGCTGCACGTGACGCCGTCGGATACCGCGGCGGTGGCGCGCGGCAAGGAGCTGTTCACGTCCGAAGCTGTCGGCTGCGGCAGCTGCCACAACGGCGAGCGCCTGAGCAACAACGAGAGCGCAGACGTCGGTACCGGCGCGCGGTTGCAGGTGCCCTCGCTCCAGGGCGTGTCGTTCCGCGCCCCGCTGATGCACAACGGCTGCGCGGCCACGCTCGCCGAACGCTTCGCGGGCTGCGGCGGCGGCGACAAACACGGCAAGACCAGCCAGCTGAAGCCGGAGCAGGTCAGCGACCTGGTCGCGTACCTCGAGAGCCTTTAGGAGTGTGTAGGGCGCCTCACGCTCAGCGCAGCCCAAAGCGGCGGCGCATGGTCCACTCCAGGGCCAGCACCGCGACCAGCAACGCGAAGTACCAACCGCTCGCGAACGGCGAGTGGATCTCGCTGCCGAGCACGCGCGTGCGGGTGCTCGGTAGCTGATCGAGCTGCGGCGGCGCGTCATCGGCGGTGAAGTGCTCGCCCTGGGTGAGCTCGGCGATCTCGCGCATCCAGTCCGGGCGGGCGCGCGGATCGGCCAGCTCGTCGCCGCCCGTCTCGACCACGAAGCCCTGCTCCGCCAGGCGGTCATCCGAACCCTGGGCGAACGCGCCCAGCACGTACGCGCCGGCACGTTCGGGCGCGCTCAGCTCCACGTTCGCGCGACCTTCCGCGTCGGTGTCGATCGGCAGCTCGCGCTCGGTCTCACCGCGATCGTTCTGCAGCAGCAAGCGAAACGACCCGGGACCGAGCGGGCGGTACAGCTCGTCGCGCAGCCACACCGTCACGCGCAGCTTGCTGCCGGGCCCGTAGCTCTCGCGATCGGTGCTGATCTGCGCCGCGTCCAGCAGCGGGTCGCGAGCCAGCCAGCGCAAGGCGCGATCCCAGAAGCGTTCATACGCAGACGCATCGCCCGTGCGGCCCGCAGTCGCCATGCCCCAGCGATACGCCGAGTCGGTGGTCAGCGCGAGCGCGCGACCCTTGCCCGGCGCGCCGACCGAGAGTACGGGCATCGGCCCGCCGTCATCACCCTTGAGCGTGGGATGAACCAGCAGCGCGTGTGCACCCTCGCGCAGGCCCGCGACCAGATCGGTGCCGGCGAGCGGCGCCAGCGCGCGCCAGGCGGCGGCGTTGTCCGCGGCGCGCGGCGCGAGCTCCACGACCGGGTGGTGCGTGGCGTCGGCCACCACGGTGGGCGCGAACTCGGCGTCGTCGAGGTTGTCGCCCTGGCGCGGCAGCGTGACCGGCAAGATCTCGGAGATCGGCGTGCCCGCGTAGCCGCCCGCGCCGAAGCTGCGATCGCCGCCGAGCATCGCGAACGAGCCGCCGGCGAGCACGTAGTCGCGAATGCGCGGCAGGTAGCGCGCCATCTGGTACGGGCCGAAGTCGAAGTCCTGGAAGATCACCAGATCGAAGCTGGCGAGGTGCTGCTCGAATAGCTCCTCGGTCGGGAACGGGATCAGCGACAGCTCCTCGGGCAGCGCCATACTGTTGTCGTTCTGCGTGCGCAGGATGAAGAAGGTGATCAGATCGATCGCCGGGTTGCTCTTCAGGAAGGCACGCAAGAAGCGCGCGTCCCAGCTGGGGTGGCCGCAGACCAGCAGCGCGCGCAGCCGTTCGCGCGTGACGCGCAGCAAGAAGCCGCGCTCGTTGTTCTCGGGCACCGCGTCGCCGGCCTCGACCGGGATCGAGACGGTGTACACGCTGCGCCCGAGCCGCGAGGGCGTCCAGCTCAGCGTCACGCTGCCGTTGCCGGTTTCGTCCAGCTGCACGCTGCTCTCGCGCACCAGGTCGGTGCCGCGACGCAGCGTGACCGGCACCGACGCCGAGCGCAGGCTGCTCGAATGCACGCTGACCTCCAGCTCGGCTGGCTGGCGCAGGAACGCGACCGGATCGACTTGCAGGCCCGTGATGGCGGTGTCGCGCAGCTCGGCGTCTCCGCCCACGCTGACCGTGTGCACGCGCACGCCGAGCCCGGACAGGGCGCGCGGGTCGAACTGGCGCGAGCGATCGGCGCCGTCCGAGATCAACACCAGCGCCCCCAACTCCTGGGCCTGCGCGTGCACCAGCTCCGTGAGGGCGCGCGCGATACGCGTGTCGTCACGCGTGGGCAAGCCGGCGTTGTCGAGCGCGGCTCGCGTGATCGGCGTGACGTCGGCGCCGAACGCGAACAGCTCGGGCTTCTTGCCCGCGGCGTCGTAGGCCTTGCGCAGGAACGCCAGCGCGCGTTCGCGGCGCGTCACCCCCGAGTCGCGCACCTGCATGCTGCGCGAGACGTCGAGTAGCACCGCCAGCCGTCCCTGCACGTGCTCGACGCGCTGGCCTACCCACTCCGGTCGCAGCACGAACAGCAGCAGCGCGAGGACGCTGAGCAGACGCAGCCCGAGCAGCAGCCGGCGGCGGCTGGCCGAGGCGAGCTTCTGGTGCTCGTACACGGCCAGCGCGATCAGCGCCAGGCCCAGCGCGAGCGCAAACCAGGGCGCGAGCGCACCGCCCGACAGCCCGAAGCGCAGATGCTCGCCGGCCCAGAGCTCGTTCATGTCGTCACGGCCGCGCCGTCCAGCGTCGCATGATGAACGGCGCGTGCACCTGGTCGTCCTTGTAGTCGAGACACAGCGCGTACAGCACGATGTTCACGCCGAATCGAAAAGCCAACTCGCGCTGTTCACTGCCGCCCGGCACGACCGGGTACGTGTAGTTGCCGAGGTTGTCGCGCTCGTAGGCGCCGGTCAGATCGTGCCGGGTGTAGATGACGGCCGCGCGCCCGCTGCGCTCGACCGCCTCCACGTGCGCCTGGGACTCGATGCGTCCAACCGGGTGCGGCACCAGGTAGAACGAGCGGAAGATCACGTGCGAGTTGGGCAGGCGGACCAGCGAGCTCGTGCCGAAGGCGCGTGTGAGCTCGCGGCGCACCGAGGCGTCGAAGCCGGGGTCATCGGGCGAGGCGTCGTCGATGACCACCGTCCCGCCGAAGTCCACGAAGCGGCGCAGGTTCTGCACCTCTGCGCCGGAGAACAGCGGGAAGGCGCGATCGCCGCTCCACAGTATCAGCGGCGCGTCGAACAGATCGGCATCGCCCAGGCGCACCTTGCGCGGCTCGAGCTGCATGTCGACGCTGGTTCGTTGGCGCACCTCCCACGACAAACGCTGCGCGGCGTTCGGCCGCGGAAATGGGTTGCCCCCCTCGTAGTCGAGCATGCGCAGCTCGACCGTGGTGCGCGCACCGATGGCGTGAGCCGCGTGGCGGCTCGAGAGTGTTGCGAGCAGCAACGCGAACGCAACGCCGAGCGTACAGGCCGCACGCGCGCGGGCCTTCGCGCGGCCATCCTCACCGAACCGGGTCCTCGATGGCATGCGATCGGAGATCGGTCTACCATGCCGGCCGCGCTCCGCGCGACCGCCGAGACCGATTCGCATGAAAGTTCGTAGCATTGCCCTGATCCGCGCGGTCGTGTCAGCCGCGCTTTGCGCGTGCGCAGATGGTGCGAGCGCAGGCCCCACGCCGGAGCCGCCTGCCCCAGCGCAGGTTGCGCCAGCGAGCCCGCCTGCTCCTGCTCCCGCTCCTGCGCCGGTGCGGGAGCCGCCGCGCAGCGCCGGCGACCGATTGTCATCGGAAGGGTCGCGCCCATTAGGCGCGAGCCTTCCGGCTGAGCCCAAGCACGCGGTCGACGCAGTGCCGGGCAAGCGCAACGAGCCCCCCAAGCCCGCAGAGCCCGCGCCGCTGGTGACCGTCCAGCGCTCGAAGCAGATGATGGGCACGATCATCCAGATGACCTCGCTGGGCGTGCCCGAGCCGCAGGCCGGCCCGGTGCTCGATGCCGCGCTGGCGGAGATGCAGCGCCTGGAGGGGCTACTGTCCGAGTGGAAACCGGACAGCGACGTGTCGCGCGTGAATGCCGCAGCCGGCGATCATCCGGTGCAGGTCGGGCCGGAGCTGATCGACAACGTGCGGGTGGGCCTGGAGGTCGCGCGCTGGAGCGACGGTGCGTTCGATCTCTCGTGGGCGGCGCTGCGCGGCCTGTACCTGTTTCAGCCGGGCCAGGAGCGCATCCCGACCGATGAGGAGCTCAAGGAGCGCCTGAAGCTGGTGGGCTACAAGGACATCGTGCTCGACCAGAAGAAGTCGACGGTGTTCTTGCGCCGCAAGGGCATGTCGCTCGGCCTGGGCGGGATCGCCAAGGGCTACGCGCTCGAGAAGGCGGCGGATCTGCTGCGCGCTCGCGGCATCCAGAACTACATGATCTTCGGTGGTGGTCAGGTCCTGGTGAACGGGAAGAAGGGCGATCGCGCCTGGCGCGTCGGCGTCCAGCACCCGCGGCTGAACGACTACTTCGGCTTCGTCGAGGCCACCAGCGGCTCGATCGCGACCTCGGGCGACTACGAACACGCGTTCGTGCGCGACGGTGTGCGCTGGCACCACATCATCGATCTCAAGAGCGGCCGCCCCGTCACGCACACGTCGTCGGTCACCGTGGTGTCGGAGTCTGCGTTCTACGCCGACGCGATCGACACTGCGCTGTTCATCATGGGCCCCAAGAAAGCGCTCGCCAAGCTGAGCAGCGCGCCGGGGCCGAAGGCCGAGCTGCTGATCGTCGGCAGTGACATGAAATTGTACATGAGCCCGGGCATGCAGCAGCGGCTGATCATTCGTGCCAACCTGCAGGACGGTAAGCTCCCGCTCACCGAAGCCGAGATGCGCTAGACACAGCGACTAGATGCAGCTGATGGCTGCATAGTCGGATCTGACTGTCGATTTAGGCATTGATGACTCGACGGGCAGCTCACGCTGAGCATACATGTGACCCACATGTGGACTCTCGTGCGCTGGCGGGCACTGGACGACAGCGCCGAGCGCGGTGAAGACGTCGACGAGCGACGCAGGCAACCACACGAGCCAGGCGCAGGTAGCGTGCCGCTGGCGCGAGCCAGCCGCACGGACGTGGTGCGCGTGCGCGATGAAGATCGGCGGCTTTGCAGGCCGCCCAATCGCGCGGCGTACATCGAGGTTCCAATGCACCGAATCATCCAGGGCGTTCGCCGCTTTCGCACCGAAGTATTTCCGCACAAACAAGCCTTGTTCGCCGAGTTGGCCAAGGGTCAAAGTCCTACCGCGCTGATGATCTCGTGCGCCGATTCGCGCGTGGACATGCAGTTGATCACAGTCCGAGCCGGGCGAACTGTTCTGGTTCCGCAACGCCGGCAACATCGTTCCGCCCTATGACGCGGTCCTGGGCGCTGCCTCCGCGACCATCGAGTACGCGATGGAGGCGCTGATCAGCATCATCGCGAGCGATCTGCTCACCGGCGTGCTGCTGGGCGTGACGCTGTCGCTGATCCGCTTGCTGCTGCGCCTGGGCAACTTCACCCTCGAGGTTCGGCAAAGCGATGCGCGCGTGGACGCCAGCCTGGCGGGCGCGGTGACCTTCGTGGGCCTGCCGCGGTTGGCGGCGCAGCTCGAAGCGCTACCTCACCCCGCCGAGCTGCACCTGCGCGTCGACGAGGTCGCGTACATCGACCACGCGTGCCTGGTCGCGATCGCCGACTTCGAACGCTTGCGCAAGCGAGCCGGTGAGCGCGTCCACGTCCCGTGGAGCGAGCTCGACGGTCGATCGGAGAAGGTGCGCGGCGACGCCGACGTCGTGCTGGCCTCGGGGTCGGGACACTGAGCTCGCAGTCGGGGCTTCGGGCTTCGGGCTTCAGGCTCCGGGAGTCTCTCTCTGAGACCCGCAGCCTGGAGCCAGGAGTCCGGAGCCGACTCGGATTCGCAACGATTCCATAGAATTGTAGCCCGGAGTCCCCGCCAGCGGAGAACGCGTAAATTCTGGCTCAAGTTGTAATTGAGACAGGATTGCTCGCATCTCCGCGGCTATCGGTCCGAAGGTAGTGAAGTTGCTGCGCAGTGGCGTGCTGAAGGTCGTTGCACACCCCCGACGCGCGATGCAGAGACAACAACAAGGACCCGGAGCGTGGAAGTTCATGCAACAGCCGTGACGTCCCCGGGAGACGCGGGCGACTGGGTCTTTCGCTTCGGTGAGTTCGAGCTCCACGCGGCGGGCCTCGAGCTGCGGCGCGCCGGCACGCTGATCGACGCGGATGGTTTGGTGCTCAAACTGTTGCGCTGTCTGGTCCGCAGCGCCGGCCAGCTGGTCACCAAGGACCAACTGGTCGACGAAGTGTGGGAGCGCCGGGCAGTCGCCGACAACGCGATCACGGTCGCGATCGCCCGCCTGCGCAAGACGCTGGGTCAAGATCGCGGCACGCGCGAGTTCGTGGCGACCGTCTACGGCCGTGGCTATCGGTTCGTCGCCGAGGTCGCGCTCGAGCGCGCGGTGCGCCCTGCCCCCGCCGCCTTGCTGGTACCCACCCAGGCGCCGCTGCCGTTCGTGGGTCGAGACGTGCTGCTCGGCCGCCTGCACCGCGCGCTGGCCGATGCGCGCGCGGGTTACGGCCGCGCCGCGCTGCTGATGGGTGAGCCCGGCATCGGCAAGACCGCCGTGGTCGAGGCGTTCGAGCGCGACGTGTCCGGCCCGCAGCTGCACGTGGCGTGGGGCTACTGTCGGGAGGGCGGTGACACGCCGCCGCTCGCGCCCTGGCTGCGCGTGCTGCGCGAGGTGATCGCGACCTGCCCGAGCGCCGAGCTCGAGCGCGCCGTGGGTAGCGCCGCCCGCGACGTCCTGCGCCTGCTCGATGATCTGCAGCCGCAGCGCGCGGCGCAAAAGGAGGTGCTCGATGCGCGCGGCCCGGGCCGACACCGCGGCTTCGAGGCGGTCGTGCGCACGCTGGCGTACGCGGCGCAGCAATTGCCGCGCGTAATCGTGCTCGAGGATCTGCACCGCGCGGACGCTGGTTCACTCGAGCTGCTGAACTACCTGCTCGACGAGATCTCCCGCACGCGCATCCTGCTGCTCGCGACCTTGCGTCCGCCCGCGAGCCACGCCTCGCCGCAGGCGCTGTTGCCCCGCGTGCTCGGCCACGGCAACTGCGAGCGCATCCAGCTCGAGCGCCTGCCGCGCGAAGAGGTCGCGCACTACGTGGCCGCGGTGCTGGACGACCCGACCGGCAGCCTGGGCGAGGCGGTGTTCGAGAAGAGCGAGGGCAATCCGTTCTTCATGGTCGAGCTCTCGCGCCAGCTGCGCCACAGCGAGTTGCCCGATCCGGGCTCGCTCGCGGTCGATCACGTGGCGCTCGAGCTGATCCGCCAGCGCGTATCGCAGCTCGACTCCGAGGCGCGCGGCGTGCTGTCTGCTGCGGCAGTCATCGGCCGCAGCTTCGAGCTGCCGCTCTTGCAGGTGATCACCGATGGCGACGCGGCCACGCTGATGGCCAGCCTCGACGACGCGCTGGCCGCCGAGGTGGTGGTCGCGGCGCCCGATTCGGCGACCGGGTTTGCGTTCGGTCACGAGCTGCTGCGTTCGGTGCTCTACGACGCGCTGCCTGCCAGCCGGCGCCGGCGCTGGCACGTGCGCATCGTGCAGGCGCTGGAGACGCGCGTGCAGGCGGGTGAAGCCGTGCCGCCCAGTGAGCTTGCCTACCATGCCTACGCCGCGTTGCCGGAGAGCGACCCGCGCAAGACGGTCGACTTCTGCCGCGCGGCCGCAGCCGCAGCGTCGGCGTCGGTCTACGCGAACCCCGACGTGGTTCGCTACTTGCGGCAAGCGCTCGAGGCGCTGTCGCTGGTACCCAACGCCAGCGCGCGCTTCCGCATGAACTTGCTCCTGTGGAGCTCGGTGCACGCTCGCGGCTGCGCGCACAACGAATACATCGGCCTGTTGCAGCGCGCGCTCGCCCTCGCGCGTGAGCAAAGCGACGGCGAGATCCTGGTCCAGACTGCCTACATGCTGAACGCCCACCCGGGCTTCACACCCTTGCCCGGTGGACGCGCCGCGGTCGAGCTCGGGCTGTCGCTGCTCACGCCCGAGCAACTGGAGGCTCGCGCGCTGGGGCTCGCGACGCTGGCCTGCGCCGCACCCGAGTGTTACGACGGGCCGCGCGCGCGCGCGCTGATCGAAGAAGCCGAGACGCTGGCGCGCAGCTCGGGCTCGTTCATGTCGCTCGCCGCGGCGCTGCTCTGCCGGCGCTACATCTACGGCGGCGCGACCTCCCCCGAGGTGCAGGACGAGCTGGACGGGCTGGCGCGCGCCCATCCGCAACGGCTGCCGGTGCTGCCCGCGGACATGGCGATCGCGCACGCGGTGCAGGCCCTGCAGAGCGGCAGCGCCGCGCAGCTGTCGGCGGCGCTCGAACGCATGCGCGCCTGTGCCCACGAGCTGCGCCACATCGAGCTGGTCTGGCACTCGGAGCGCTGGGACGTGATGGCCCGGCTGAACGCCGATCCCAACGCCGAGATGTTGGCCGAGCTCGAGCGGCTGCAACGCCGCGCAGCGCGCTACGCGATCATGGGCCACGAGGCGTTCTGCGCGTTCGATCGCGCGGTGGTCGGCGTGGAGCTCGGCCGGGCGCCGGTGCTCGACGACGCGCTGCGCCGCGTGCTCGCGTACGACACCGCCGACCCGCCGAGCGTCTGGGCGATGAAGGTGCGCGCCTGGGCGAGCCTCGGCGCACACTCCGATGCGCGCGCCGCGCTGCGAGCGGTCTCGCCGCAGCAGCTCAGCCAGCTGCCGCACGATCGCGACTACTTCGGCACGCTCGGCCACCTGGCGCGTGCGGTCGTCGCGCTGCACGCGATCGACTACGCGCAGGTGTTGTACGGCATGCTCGCCCGCGAACCCGAGCGCCTGTGCGGCCACGTGGCCTTCTACTGCGAGGGCTCGACGCAACAGCTGCTGGGTATGCTCGCCCAGACCCTGGGCAAGAACGCCCAGGCTGCCGTGCACTTTCAAGCCGGGCTCGCCCACAGCGACAGCGCGGGGCTCGGGCTGCGCGCCGCCGAGAC
>DATEOF010000109.1:0-7986 GCA_035274465.1 Polyangiales bacterium | reverse complement strand
TTCGCGAGGCAGTGGTATACCAGAACGCGGTCGCAGGCCACCACGCGGGCCGGAATTGGGTCGCCTGGGCGGCCCCCAGCTGACCTCGCGCGGACCCGCCCGCCCGCCCTCGCCAGGCCAGGCTTTTGCGCGCGATTCCAGTCGTTACCTGGGGTTCTATGCGAAGATGAGCGGCTCGCGATGAACCATAAACCAGAGCTGCTCGACAAGTTTCAAAAGCACCATGCTGCTGTCGGCGTCATCGGCCTCGGATATGTAGGTCTACCGCTTGCATTGGCCTTCGCCGAGCGCGGGTTTCGCGCGATCGGGCTCGACGTGGATCCGAGCAAGATCGACGCGCTCAACGCCGGGCGTTGCTACATCCATCACATCGGTGATTCGCGCGTGCAGCGCGCCGTCAGCTCGGGCCACTTCAGCGCCAGCGCCGACTTCAGCCGGCTGGGCGAGTGCGACGCGATCATGATCTGCGTGCCCACACCGCTGACCGAGACGCGTGATCCGGACCTCTCCTACGTCGAGTCGACCACGCGCCAGATCCTGAAGACGCTGCGCTCGGGCCAGCTGATCGTGCTGGAATCCACGACCTACCCGGGAACGACCGACGAGCTGGTCCGGCCGATCCTGGAGCAGTCGGGCCTGGTCTCCGGCCGCGACTTCTACCTGGCGTTCTCGCCCGAGCGCGAAGACCCGGGCAACACCAGCTTCACTACCGTGACCATCCCCAAGGTCGTCGGCGGCTGCGACCGCGACGCGGGCGACCTGGCGGAAATGCTGTATTCGCAGGTGATCGGCAAGGTGGTGCGTGTCTCTAGCGCGGCAGCCGCCGAGGCGACCAAGATCACGGAGAACGTGTTCCGCGCGGTCAACATCGCGCTGGTGAACGAGCTCAAGGTCGTCTACGAGCGCATGGGCCTCGACGTCTGGGAAGTCCTGGACGCCGCGGCGACCAAGCCGTTTGGCTTCATGCGCTTCAACCCGGGCCCCGGCTGGGGCGGCCACTGCATCCCGCTCGACCCCTTCTACCTATCATGGAAGGCGCGCGAGCACGGCATCGACACCAAGTTCATCGAGCTCGCCGGCGAGATCAACCGCGGCATGCCGAACTACGTCGTGGATCGCCTGCAGCATGCCCTGAACGAGCGCAGCAAGCCGGTCCGCGGCAGCTCGGTGCTCTTGCTCGGCATGGCGTACAAGAAGGACGTGGGCGACACGCGCGAGAGCCCTGCCTTTCCGATCGCGCAGCGCCTGCTGGCGCTGGGCGCCCAGGTCACCTACCACGATCCCTTCGTGGCCGAGATGCCGGAGACCCGCCACTGGCCCGGCCGTCCGGAGCTGCGCTCGGTGCCGCTGACGACGGAGCAGCTCGGCCAGCAGGATGCGGTGGTGATCGTCACCGACCACACTCAGGTCGACTACAAGCTGGTGCTGCGCCACGCACGGCTGATCGTCGACGCGCGCGGCGTGTACCGCGAGCGAGAACCCCACGTCGTGAAGGCATGAGCCTCGATCTGCGCGCGATGCTGGTCACGGCGGGCTTCGGCACGCGCTTGTCGCCGCTGACCGATCTATTGCCCAAGCCGGCGGTGCCCGTGGCCAACCGCCCGCTGGCCTGGTACGCGCTCGACCACCTGTACCGCTCGGGTGTGCGCGATCTGGTGCTCAACACCCACCACCTGGCCGCGGCCCTCGAGGCCGAGGTGACCCGCTTCGCGCCGCCCGACCTGCGCCTGCGCTTCGTCTACGAGCCCGAGATCCTCGGCACGGGCGGTGGCGTCCGCAATGCCTGGGCGAGGCCGCAGCCCGGCGAGACCTTCCTGGTCATGAACGGCAAGGTGATCTTTGCCCCGGATCTGGCAGCAGCGCTGCGCGCGCACCGCGAACAGCGCGCGCTCGCCACCATGGTCCTCACCCACTCGCCCGGCACGCGCGGCTTCGGCGACATCGAGATCGACGCGGAGGGCTGGGTTCGCAGGCTGCGCCGCGCGCCGCCGCGAGCTGCAGGTGCGCCCGAGCTGCGGCCGATGTTCTACACCGGCATCTCGCTGCTCTCGGATCGCGCGTTCGCAGATCTACCCGAGAACGGCTGCCTGATCGGCGATGCGTATCAGCACTGGGTGGATCGCGGCGAGCGCGTGCTCGGCGTGATCGACCCCGACGTGTGCCGAGACGCCGGGATGTCGCTCTATCATTACTGGGAGGCGAACCACGCGCTGCTGACCGGCCGCGTGAAGTGGCCGGGGATCGCACCCGACGCGAGCGAGGTCCTGCGCGACGCGGACGTGGATCTTCCGAGGGGCGCGATCGTCGAGCGATCGGCGATCGGGCGCGGCACGCAGATCGCGCCCGGCGTACGCGTGACGGATGCGGTGATCTGGCCGGGAGCACGGGTCGGCAGCGACGTGGCTTCCGCCATCGTCTTGCCCGACGGCCGTACGCTCAGCCCGAACCCACCCAGCGGCACAACAACACCGTGATGTTGTCGGGCCCACCGTTCTCGTTCGCGCGATCGACGAGCGCCTGACTCGCGGCCTTGAGGTCCTTGTTGCGCACGACCGCATCGCGCATCTCTTCGGGCGAGATCTGCCCCGACAAGCCGTCCGAGCACAGCAGGTACACGTCGCCCGGCTGAGGCGTGTCCAGGATCGCGTCGACCTTGACCGTCTCCTTCATGCCCAGCGCGCGCACGATGACGTTCTTGTGCGGGAAGTTCTCGACCTCCTCCTGCGTCATCGACTTCATCTTCATGTAGTCGTTGAGCAGCGAGTGGTCTTCGGTCAGCTGTTCGACCGCTCCGTTGCGCACGCGATAGACGCGCGAATCACCGACGTGGCCGATCAGACACTGATCGTGCACGCAGAGCAGCGCGACGATCGTCGTGCCCATGCCGTGCAGGCGCTGCTCGCGTTGCGCGGCCTCGTAGATGCGCCGATTCGCCAGCTTGATCCCGGTGACCAGCCGGTTCTCCTCGTAGCCCCGGGTCTTGTCCATCTTGTACGGCCACGTGGCCTCGGGGTCGGCGGAGGTCGCCTGGAAAAACTCGCTCATGGTGTTGATCGCGAGCTGGCTCGCGACCTCGCCCGACGAATGGCCCCCCATCCCGTCTGCAACGAGGTACAGGTGCTCGGACTCCACGAGCGCGAAGTAGTCTTCGTTGTGGGTGCGCTTCCTCCCGACGTCGGATGTCCCGGCGGCGATGATGCGCGCTTGACCTGGCACTGAGCGCGTCCTCCAAAAAACTCGAAAAACGCTAGCAGTCTGCCGTGTTGCAAGTCAACCGAAGTACGCAGTCACCCCACTCGCGACTTGCTTCGCGGCAGCTGACCCTCTAAGACCGCGCGAGATGCCTCCTCCCGACGACGTGCGCGCGGAGCTTCGCGAGTTGTTGCACGCGGCTCGGGCGCAGCTCGAGTTCGAGCGCACCTGTGGCAGCCGGGGCATTCAAGTCGCGGTTCGCCCCACGGTGGTGGAGCCGCCGCGCAGCGCCGGCGACCGATGGTCATCGGAAGCGCCCGTCTCCAGGGTTGCGCCCGGTGCACCCGTGACGCCGCCACCGGCGATCTCGCCGCCTGCAGCTGCCGATGTCGGCGATCGCCTGCAGCGGCTCCAGCTGCTGGCGCAGGAAGCGTCGCAGTGCAAGGCCTGTGTCCTGCACGAGAAGCGCAAGCAGAGCGTGTTCGCGCGCGGTAGCGCATCCGCAGATCTCGCGTTCGTGGGTGAGGGTCCGGGCCGCGACGAAGATCTTCAGGGCCTGCCGTTCGTCGGCGCCGCGGGCAAGCTCCTGGACAAGATGATCGCGGCCATGGGCTACGGGCGCGAAGACGTCTACGTCTGCAACGTGGTCAAGTGCCGGCCCCCCGAGAACCGCACCCCGCGGCCCGAGGAATCGCTCGCTTGCTCCCGCTTCCTGATCCCGCAGCTCGAGACCGTGGCCCCCAAGATGATCGTCGCCCTGGGCCGTTGCGCCGCCCAGGCGCTGGGGGTGGCCGAGGTGACCGGCCCGTGGCGCGGCCGTTTCGGCGCCTGGCGCGGAATTCCGGTGATGCCGACGTATCACCCGGCCTTTTTGCTGCGCAGCCCCGAGTTCAAGCGCACCGTCTGGGAGGATCTCCAGCAGGTCATGGGGCGGCTGGGCCGTGCCCCCAAAGCCTGAGGCCCCCAGAATGGCATGCGATCGTACTTGGCCGGGCCCAGCCCGGAGGGCTAAAATTGCAGTCTGTCATGATCCCTTCCCCTTCATTCGCTGGCGCCACCGGGCCGACCAGTCGCGAACCCACGGATCCCGACGACCTTGGCTGGGATGTTCCCGACGAGGATGACGACGAGGGCAGCGACGACGAAGCCTGGGATCCGGACGACGACTCGGACCTCGAGCTCGATCAGGCGGACGACGAGCAAGTCGGTCTCGATACCGACACCGGCTTCGACGAGAGCTCGGACGAGCTCGAGCTCGACGACGCAGGCGAGGACGAACGCTGGACGGTGGACTCGGAAGCCGCCGAGGAACTGCCCGGCGCCGACGCCGAGGTGATCTCGGGCGAAGAGTACGGCTGGATCGGTGAGGACGAGGCCGCCGACACCGGCGATGACGATCTCGATACCGAGCTCGACGACGACAGCTTGCCCAACCTCGACGACGGCGGCGCCGAAGGCGTCGAGGACGACACCGATCTGGATGACTTCGAGCTGGGCGGCCTGCCCGACCTGGGCACCGCGGCCGAGGAAGAGGCCGAAGGTTTCGTCACCGAGAACCTGGAAGAGCTCGCGGGCGTGAACCTGTCGGAAGAGTCGGTGCTCGAGCTGGTGCCGGGTCAGCCCTGGAAGCTGTTGGCGGCGAGTGCGGCGCAGATCAGCCGCGTGGCCAGCCTGCCTGGGCCTTCGCTCGCGCTCGCGACCTGCGGCGCGCACGTGGCGCTGTGCGCCGGCGACGGTTGGTTCCTGAGTTCGGCGCGGTCCGGCCTGTCGCGACTCCCGGTAGATGCACCCGTAGGCCGCAGCTTGGCGCTGATCGAGCACGACAACCGGCTGGCGTTCGCGCTGGCCTCGCCGGCAGGCCTGTATCTCTCACTCGACGGCGGTCGCAGCTTCGAGCGCTCGCGCGAGAACGATCCGCCCGCGCAGGTCGGGTTCACGCTGCCAGGCGGGCGCCTGCGCGTCTGGACCCTCGGTGCCCGCGGTCAGCTCGCCTTCAGCGACGACGGCGGCCACAACTTCTCGGCGGCGCGGCTGGACGGCAGCGTCAGCGGAGTGCTCGCATTCGCGAGCGATGGCGACCGCCGGCTGTGCGCGCTGGTCAAGCGCCTCGGTCGCGTCGCACTCGGCAGCTCGAGCGACGGCGGCCGCCGCTGGAGCTGGGCCGATGCAGCCGACAGCGGCAGCGAAGCGGCCCCGCAGTTGGTGGCTGGCCGCGGAGTCTCGCTGATCGCCTCGCGCGTGCGGCTGAGTCAGCTCTCGGCGGGTCAGGCGCCGCGCCTGCTCGCACCGCTGCTCCAGGCGCCGGCAGCCTTGCTCGACGAGGACGACGAGACCTACGCCTACGCCTGCGCCGCTCGCGATGATCACAGCTTGCTGGTTCGCGCACCGCTGCGCGGCCTGGCGCACCCGATGGTGATCGCCACGCTCCAACGCGAACGCGTGGGCGAGCCGCGACAAATCACAGCAGCCTACGCCGAGGGCGGGTTCGTGACGTTGCACGTCGCGACCGACCAAGCGCTGCTGCGCATCGAGGCCAGCCTCGATGGCGATGATCTTCCATGAGCGATCCCGCGGCGAACGAGCTGCACGAGCTACACGAGATCTTGGTCCACGGCGCGGGCGCGGCCGATGCGACGCCCGCGCGGCTCTCGCTCGGCCTGTCGGCGACCAGCGAGGACAAGCTGTTCGCCCGCGCGCTCGTGCAGGCAGTGGCGCACGAGTGCGTGCCGGCCTTGCCCGAGGCGCCACCCAGCCAACCACCTGCCGCCGGTGACGCCGAGTCGGCACGGGCTGCCGAGGGCGAACCGCCCGGCGACGACGAACCGGGTCCCGTCACTGCTTCGCGCGCGTTCACCACCCGCGCACCGGCCCCATCGCTCAGCATCGCGCGCCTCGACGACATCCGCACGCTCTTGCTGGTGGTGCGCGCCGGCTCGTTCTTCCAGCGCCGCGAGAGCGTACGCCGCATCGGCGAGCTGCTCTCGAGCTCCTCGACGCAGCTGGCCTCGGATCTGCGCCGGCAAGCGCTCGACACGCTGACCCGCCTGCAGCACACCGAGCTGGCGCACGAGATCGGCGTGGCCCTGGCGCGGCTGCCCGGTGGGGAAGGGCGCGCCGCACGCGCGGATCAGCGCACGCGCGCCGAGCGAGCCGGACACGTCGAAGCGCGCATCGTCGCCTTCTGGGACGGCGAGGAGAGCGAGGAGCCGCTCACGCAACTCGCGCCCGAGGAACGCGCGCAACTTTTGTTGCGCCTGCGCGGGCTGCCCGATCTGCTGGCCCGCCACGTCGGAGCACTGCTCGAGGATGCGCAGGTGCTCGGCCAAGCCCCGCTGCGGCGCATGCTGTTGTCCTCACTCGAGCACAGCGGCGATCCGCGCTTGCTGCCGGCGCTGCGCTCGCAGTTCCTGATGCAAGACGCCGAGA
Organism: Polyangiales bacterium; assembly: GCA_035274465.1. GTDB lineage: Bacteria > Myxococcota_A > Polyangia > Polyangiales > JAFGIB01 > JADGRF01. The sequence goes on along the minus strand of DATEOF010000109.1, from coordinate 1,368 downwards.
CCTTCGACGGCTGCGTGCGCGCGCTCGCCAGCATCGAGGATCCGCGCGTGCTGCCGCTGTTGCGAGACGCCTACGAGCGTGCAGCGCGCAGTCGCGATCGCTTGCTCCTGGGCGCGGCTCTCGGCTGCCAGGGCGATTCGCGCGGGCTCGGCCTGGCGCGCGAGGCCTTGGCGGCGCAGACCAGCGGCGATCCAGCGCTGGTCCCGCCGGCGCTCGAGCTGTTGGCCGAGCTGGGCGGCAGCGAGGACATCCAGCGCGTGACCGAGCTGCTCGATCACCCCGAGGAGACCGCGGCGCGCGCTGCGATCCGCGCGCTCGGCCGCATCGGCGATGGCCGGGCGCTGGCTCCGCTGGCGGCGCTGCGAGCCCGCGCCCAGAGCTCGGCGCTGCGCGCCCAGATCGAAGACGCGGAGCTGTCGATCCATGCGCGCGTGGAGCTGCTCGGCGAAGAAGCGCCCTCACAGCAAGCGACGCACGCCGCCTGGGACACCAACAAGATGGTCGCCCGCGTTCGGGCGCGCGACCCGGCCACGGTGCGTGTACGGGCGCGCCTCTACCACTTCTTCGCCTACCTGTGGCTGCTGTGCGGCGCACAGCTGCGCGCGATCGCCCGCTTCGAGGCCGCGGCGGCGTTGCGCCCGGAGTGGATTGCGCCGGTGCTGGCGCTGGCGTTGCTCTACGCGCGGAGCGGCCAGATCCCGCAGGCGCTGGCAGCGTTCCGGCGCGCGGTCGACATCGATCGCTACGAGCTCGAAGCCGACGGCCACGCCATCACCGCCCTGGCACAGACGTTCTTGCGCCGCGCCGAGGCCATGGAGCGCGAAGGCCGCCTCGACATCGCGCGCAGCCTGGTCGAGGAAGTCTTGAGTTATGATCTGCGCAAGGCGGTGGCCGAGGTGCGCTTCGCCTTGCAGGAACGCCTCGAGCTGCAGATCGCACGAGAAAGCGGATGGAAGCCCTGAAGCGCGCCGCCGAGCGCATGCTGCAAGCGCTCGGCGAGCAACCCGAACCCCAACCTCAGGCCGAAGCCGCGATCGAACGCATGAGCGTCGACGTGCGCGTGGGCGACCAAACCGAGGTGGTGGTGTTGCGCCTGCGCAGCGGTCAGCTGCAGACCAGCTGCACCTGCGGCGTGCCGCGCTGCCCGCACGCGCAGCACGCCCTGCGCCTGCTCGTCGCGCCGCAGTCCGTCACGCTCGCCTCGGAGCTCACGCGTCGCTCCTCGCCGCGGCTCGAGCGCGTGGTGATCGAGCGCGCCTCGCCGGTCAACTCGATGGAGCCGCGCCCGCTCAACCTGAACCTCGAAGGCCGCGAGCGCAGCGGATCGAGCGGCTCGATCGCGCTGGACCTCCGGCAGGAGCGTTTCTC
>DATEOF010000108.1:0-3402 GCA_035274465.1 Polyangiales bacterium | reverse complement strand
GGCGCGGGTCGTACGGCTGCAGCTGGTGGCGGCGCGGGCGGCGTGGGCGCGACGAACGACGACGACGCCGGCGCAGTCATGCCGAAGGCCGGTTCGGGCGGGACCACCGAGCCGCAGGCCGGTTCGGCGGGCACGATGATGCCGACGGCCGGGACCGTCGCGATGCCGACGGCCGGGACCGTCGCGATGCCGCGCATGGACCTTGGCAAGGGCGACGGCCGGGACGTGATCACCATCGGCGATTCGTGGATGAACAACACACTGCTCACCGGCACTGCGATCGAGGGCGCGCTCGATCGGCTGACGATGCAGCCGTATCGCCACTATGCGGTGCAAGGGGTGCTGTTGCTCCAGGCGAGCGCGTTCGGTCCGGCGATCCCGTCGCAGTACGCCACTGCCAAGCGCCAGGACCCTGACATCAAGACCGTGCTGATGACCGGCGGCGGCAACGACATCATTCAAAACGCCAGCGTGCAGTCGTCGTGCAGCAGCGGCGGTGAGGCCTGCAAGATGAAGCTGATGGAGATCAGCAACGCGCTGAATGAGCTCTGGACGCAGATGGCCGCGGACGGCGTGCAGGACGTGGTGTTGATCCGCTACTCGGACGACGCGGGCAGCACCGATCCGACCGTGCGCATGATGGCCACCACGCCGCCTGCGATCTGCACGTCGGGCAAGATCCACTGCCACAGCATCGCCTCCACCGAAGCGGTGATGGGCGACCTGCAGGACGGTATCCACCCGACGCGCGCGGCGAACGATCGCCTTGCGAAGGTCATCTGGGACTACCTGGTGAAGAACGGCATCCGCCGTTGAGTTGATTCGCAAGGCTCGCGCCTGATGGCGCGACCCTTCCGAGTGATGATCAGTTCGCCGGCGCTACGCGGCGGCTCACAGCGGCATCGCCTCGAGCACGGTGAGCGGGCTCGGGGTGCTGATGATGCGGGTCAGGCGCAGGCCTGCGGTATGCAGCAGCGCCTGGTGCTCGTACTGCGTGCGCTCGCGCCCGCCCAGGATGGTCAGCATGTTGATGTCGAACAGCTTGGCCTCGGAGGCTTCGCTCGGATCGCCGACCAGGCGTTCGATCACCAGCAGCCGCGACACCGGCGTCATCGCTTCGCGGCAACGCGAGAGGAGCTGGGTGGCCTTGTCGTCGTCCCAGTCGTGAATGACGCTCTTCAGCAGGTACACCTCGCCGCCCGCGGGCACCGACTCGAAGAAGTCGCCCGAGGCGACGTCGCACCGCGCGCCCAGACCGGCAGGATCCAGGAGCTCCCTCGCACCGCTCGCCACCTGCGGCAGATCGAAGAGCGTGGCGCGCAGGCGCGGGTAGGCGCGCAGCAAGCTCGCCACGAGCCGGCCGTGGCCTCCGCCCACGTCGACGACGTGCGAGACCTCGGAGAAGTCGAAGGCGCGCAACAGAGCGGTGGTCTCCTGATCGGAGAACGCGGTCATCGCGGCGTTGAACGTCTCGGCGGCGAGCTCGTTCGTGCTGAGGTAGTCGAAGAACTGCTTGCCGTGCGTGCGCTCGAAGGCCGGCGTACCGGTCTGCACGCTGTGCAACATCTGGCCATACGCGTTCCACAACCACGGCTCGCCGTAGAGCAGGGCAGCGGCATGCAGCGAGCCATCCTTGCCGGCGCGCAAGTGCTCTCCGAGCGCAGTCAGCCTGAAGCGCTGCTGCCCGAGCTCGATCAACACGCCGAGGTTCGAGAGTGCACGCAGCGTACGGTACAGACCATCCGCATCGCACTCGCACTGCTTCGCGAGCTCGCGCGAAGACTTGGGACCATCAGCCAGCAAGTCGGCGACGCCGAGTTTGGCGGCGACGTGCAGCAACTGCGTGACACGAAAGCCCATGATCATCTGCATCAGCATGAGATCGGGCGTTACTTGCGTAGAAGTGTGCGCCATCTGAGTGTTCCGAAGCGATGTTCGGAACTTGATGCGCGCAACGCGATCGCTCAAGCGCGAGCGCGTGATTTTTTGCGATCAAACAACACGCGAGTGGCGCGCGCCACAGTGCTTGCGCTGCGCGCCGACCCTGTGCCGGTATCGCCGGCGTGTCGCCATCGCGGCGCGCGTTTCCAACTTGTCACGAACTTGGTTCGTGCGCGCGCGCAGCCATGGGGTCGGGGCCTCGGCCTGGATGCCAGTTCCCAAGCCGAGGCCCCTGTGGGTTAAGTGAGTAGCAAGATGACAGTGCGCAGATGCGTGTCGATCGGGGCAAACACGGAGAGCGAATTGTTGCCCCGCCAGACATTTCGGGCGGTCGTACTGGGGACGGACCGTTAGAACACGACCACGGTCGCGCCAGACTCGAGCTTGCATGAGCCAGCCTGAGGATTGCCGCCCTTGCGTACGATGTCGTCGGACGCCGGCTCGCTGTACTCGCCGGACAGCTCGATGCGGACCATACGCAGGATGGCGTCGTCGAGTCGGGTGACGAAGTAGCAGGGGATGCTCGGCTCCTTGTGGTCGCCGCCGACACCCGAGTCGTTGGTCAAGAACAGGTAGCGGCCGCCGGTGAACTGGGCCGCGCTGCGCATGCTGAGCTCGGTCAGCTCGTCGACGCCGCTCGAAGCCACGGGGTAGACGTGCACGTCCAGCTCGCGCGTCGCGCGCAGGGCCTCGGCCATGTTCTTGGCGCGATCGTTGTGGTGGGGCGCGTCGGCCACCCAGAACGCGAGCCGTGCGGTGTTCTCCTCACTGCGCCAGGCGAGCTGGGCCGTGGTTTGAAACGCCGCGTCTGGAGCCTCCGGAAAGTCGCCGCCGCCGTCGGCCGACTGTTCGGCGAGCTTGCTGCGGAAATCCTCGAGGTCCTCACGGAAGTCGAACCAGCGCGTCACGTAGGCGTCGCCCTCGTCGCGGTAGACCACCAGCGCCCAGCGTTGCTTGGCATCGGGGTAGTCCTTCTCGATCGCGCGCGACAGCGCCAGGAACTCGGTCTGCAGGTACCTGATCTCGTCCGACATGCTGCCGGTCGTGTCGATCACCAGCGCCACGTCGAGCGTCTCTCGCGGGCCGTGGATCTCGGCGAACTTCTCGTGCGCCTCGTTGTGCTCCGCGTCCGTGATCGGCAGGATGCCCGCCCGCCCGAGCCGCTGCTGATTGGCGCGGTACTGCATGAAGCGATCGAAGTTGCGGTTGTCGTCCCAGGTGCCCGCCGTGAGCGTGCCCGACTGAGCGGGGCGCTCGGGAGAGACGGGCGCCGCGGAACCTGCCGCACCGGATGGTATGCCCGGCGCCATCGCGGCCGGCGGGGTAACCGCCGGCGTGCTCGGAGCGGAGGGGGCCGGTGCACCGGAGGAGGGAGTGGAGGAAGCGCTCGCGCCGGGGGTAGCAGAGCTACCCGAGGGAGGGGGCGTCCCAGCTGCCATGGTTCCGGTGCCGATCGCCGAG
>DATEOF010000107.1:0-29802 GCA_035274465.1 Polyangiales bacterium | reverse complement strand
GCGTACTGATCGGCTCTCCGGGGGACCTTGCCTCCGGAAAACGCCGGGCGTGCAGATCGCGCGGGTGGATGTCGCTTCCTCAACCGCGCGGCACGCCCGGCTCCGCTTGGCGTGCCAACTCGGGTTTTGCCGCTCGGAGTTGGCACGCCAAGAGGTTTCCTCCGTGCAAGGTCCCCCGGAGAGCCTCGCGTTGTAGGCGTCATCCCCTCTTTCTTTTGCCATGTGCACATCGCTCGGGCACGTCCTGGAGGACCTGCCACTCGCGCTGTGCGGCGCGACTTCGCGCGCCCATCGTGCATAGAGCTTGTCGACCCACCCCCCGCTGCGCTCGCTCGGGCACTCGGCGCGCCGATAGTGCATGGAGATGGTTGTCTTGCATGGACGACGCATTCGCTCGTCACGCTCATCTGCTTGCCGCACGGGCTTTGCCATTTTTCTGCGGTGCCTGCGCCGCTGTCGGCTGCAGGTTGCGTCCGCTCGGCCGGTCTGGCATCACGCCCGCTGGGGCGATGCGTGTGACGAGTGAACGAACTCCTCTGTGCGAGCTGACGAACTCCACGCGCTATGGGCGCGCGAAGTCGCGCCGCACAGCGCGAGTGGCAGGTCCTCCAGGACGTGCCGAGCGATGTGCACATGGCAAAAGAAAGGGGGGACCACGCTACAACGCGAGGCTCTCCGGGGGGACCTTGCCGCAGGGAACCTCTGGGCGTGCCAACTCCAAGCTGCACCACACGAGTTGGCACGACCAGCGGAGCCGGGCGTGCCGCGCGGTTGAGGAAGCCACATCCACCCGCGCGATCTGCACGCCCGGCGTTTCCCGGAGGCAAGGTCCCCCCGGAGAGCCGATCAGTACGCCTCAGGGTGGATCTCCTGGGATGGGCGACGTCAGTGCGCGCGAGGCAGGCACTAGCGAGCACACGGGCCTGAGTGCGCGCGACGCCTCACGGCGTATCGTCGTCGACCGGCATGACCTCGACCGAGACTTCGACGTGGTGCGCCCCGCCACCCAACACCACGCCCTTCAGCGGACTCACATCGCCGAAGTCTCGCCCCCACGCCAGCGTCGGATGCTCCACAGTGACCAACAGGTTGTTGGTCGGATCCAGATCGATGAAGTCATAGTCCGGACAGTAGACCGACACCCAAGCATGGCTCGCGTCCGCGCCTACCAGTCGCGGCTGGCCCGCAGCAGGACGCGTCAGCAAATACCCGCTCACGTAGCGCGCGGCCAGGCCATGCGAGCGCATGCTGGCGATGAACAGATGCGCGAAGTCCTGGCACACCCCGCTGCGCTGCTCGAACACCGTCGCCACTGGAGTCGCCACGCTGGTGACGCCCGGCCGGTACTCGAAATCTTCGTGGATGCGCCGGCTCAGATCGAGCGCTGCAGCCAACAGCGGCCGGCCCGGCGTGAATGAGCGCGCGGCGTAGTCGAAGATCGCGTTGTTCCAGCGCACGTACGGCGACTCGAAGACGTGCTCCAGCGCCTCGAACACTTCCTGCTCGGTCGAGTTGGCCAGTCGATCGCGCACTTCTTGCCAGGGCATGGTGTCTTCGGGGTCAGGCAAGAACGGCGCACGCAAGCTGACTTCGCTGTGGGCGGTGACCGAGAAGCGCCGGTGCGGCTCCTGCAGCACGAACAGGTTCACGGCGTTGCCGAAGTAGTCGTGCTCGCGCGCCAGGAAGGCAGGCGCCGGATCCACCACCAGCCGCGCGTGGTGCGCGACCTGGAACGGGCCGTTGCGCGGCGACAGCCGGGCCTCGTTGTGCGCCAGCGTGACCACGTCGCTGTACGCGTACGTGGTCGTGTGCCGAATGCGGTAGGTGACCTCGTCGTCGTGCACCTAGCCCTCCGATCCGAAGGCGCGCCGTGGCACCGCGTGCACCAAATAGCTCTCGGTGATCGCATCCGACATCGCCGGCAGATGCCGCCCGAGCTCTTGCAGGTGTGCCTGCAGCAACGGCCGCTCGGCCTGCGCGTTCACCTCGCACAGCGCCTCGACGTCGACCAGGCGCACGCTGGTCACGGCCGCGAGCGCCACGCGTTCCTCGCGCGTGCGCAGCGGGTCGTCGACCGAACGCGGCAAGGCCCGCACGTGGTCGTGCAGGGCCACCAGCTGAAAGGCGATCGAGCGCGGGTTGCTCTCGTCGGTCAGCACCAGATCCAGCGTGGGCGCAGCCTGCATCACGTCCTGGTAGCGCCGCCGGTAGGTGATGCCGTTGTCCAACACTTCCAGCAGCTCGGACAGCACCGAAGCCTCGTCCGGATGCACCACGCCGACCATCGAGTACAGCAACGTCGAGGTGTAGCGCGCGCGCTCCAGCCGCCGGCCCATGTCGGTGAAGCGATAGCCGTACGTGCGCGAGAGGTTCTCGTTCTGCAGCCCGGCAAACGCGCCGAACAGCAGGATCAGTCCGTCGAGCGCCTCGAGCGCCTCGTCGGCAGAGAGCGAACCGGCGGACATCAGCGCCTCGCGCTGGCGCGCGAGCTGACTGAGCACGTGCCAGGTGTCGCGCGAGATCCGATCGCGTACGACCGACGCGGTGCGATGCATGCCCGCCAGGCTCGGCAACAAACCCGTGCCGTGCGAACCCGATCGCAGGAACCCCACCACGTCGCGCTCGACCGCGGCCACGTCCATGCCCGGGTGCCAGGTCAGAGGCTCGCTCAGCTCGTACTGCGTGCTCAAGCTGGCGAACATCGCGTGCAGCACGCTGGGCTCGGCCGAGTGCGTGTCGTCGAGCAGCCGCGCGAGCACGCGCCGCAACAAGCGCGCGCTGCCCTCCGCGCGCTCGAGGTAGCGCCCGAGCCAGTACAGGTTGTCGGCCACGCGGCTGGGCAAGTCGTTGCCGCTGCGCGACAGCAGCAAGCGCTCTTCGCGCCGGCCGAGCAGGGACAGTGGGGAGACCGGATCTTCGGTCAGCACCCAGGTGTCCTTGCTGCCGGCACCGCGCTGCATCGACACCACCGCGTCGCCCCCACCCGGCCGCGCCACGCGCGTCAGCCCGCCCGGCATGACTGAATAGCCGGGACCGTCGCCCACCGCGTAACAGCGCACCGCGATCTCGCGCGGCTCGAGCCCGTCGCCGTTCCAGATCGGCGCCGAAGAGAGCGGGACGCGTTCCTGCGCCACCCACTCGTGCGGCCGCGCGCGCACGCGATCGAGCAGCGCGGCGTGATCGGCCTGGCTCATCGCCCCGCCGAATACCGGCTCCGGCCCACCCGGACGCGGAAACGCCGGCTTGAACACCAGGTGCTCGAAGCGGTCTTGAATCAGCTGCATCGCACCGGGCGAAGCGCACCAGGTGACGGGCGCGCTGGGCAGGATCAAGTCCTCGCCCAGCAAGTGTCTACAGACGCTGGGCAGGTACGCGAGCAGCGCCGGCGCCTCGACCACGCCGCTGCCGAGTGCATTCAGCACCGATACGTTGCCAGCCCGCACCGCCGACACCAACCCCGCGATGCCGAGCGACGAATCCGCACGCAGCGCCAGCGGATCGCAGAACGAATCATCGGTGCGTCGCACCACCACGTCGACCCGCGCCAACCCGCTCAGGGTCTTCATGTAGACCGTGTTGTTGCGAACAGTCAGATCGCCGCCCTCGACGAGTGTCAGCCCGAGGTAGCGCGCGAGGTACGCGTGCTCGAAGTACGTCTCGTTGTACGGGCCGGGTGACAGCACCACTGCCAGCGGCCGATCGTTGGCGCGCGGCGACAGGCGCTGCACCAGGTCGAGCAACTTGCGGAAGAACCCCGCCAGCCGTTCCACGCGACAGTCGCGGTAGAGCGACGGAAACACGCGCGAGAGCACGATGCGGTTCTCGAGCGCGTAGCCCATGCCGGACGGCGCCTGCGCACGATCTCCCAGCACCCAAAATGCGCCCGACGGATCACGCGCCAGGTCGGCCGCGTACAGATGCAGCCAGCGGCCGCCGCGCACGATGGTGCCGTGACACGGACGTAGAAATCCGGGATTCCGGAACACCAGCTCACCAGGCAAGATGCGCTGCCGAATCAGCGATCGCTGGTTGTAGACGTCGTCCAGGATCAAGTTCAGCAGGTAGGCGCGCTGGGCCAGGCCGCGTTCGAGCGTGCGCCACTCGCTGGCGGACACCAGCAGCGGCACGGGCTCGAGCTGCCAGGGCCGGTCCATGCCGCGGCTGTCGTCGTAGACGTTGTACGTGACGCCGTTTTCGCGCAGCTGGCGCTGTGCGGCGTCCCAGCGGCGAGACAGCTCCTCCGGGCCGAGCGTGCTCAGCGCCTGCGCGAAGCGCGACCAGTGTTCGCGCAGGCTTCCGTCTGGCTGCAGCAGCTCATCGTAGGCGTTTTGCTTGGGTGCGTACCCGACGACCGCAGCCTCGGCAGATGTCGGATTCAGCGACGGACGCTGGGGCAACACGGACGTCGACATGCTCTCGGAGTCAAGAGTGGCGCAGATCCAGGGTCAAAGGGAACTCGAGTGTCGCCTTTTCGTCACGGATCGCCAGAGGCCCCGGGGTATGCCCGAACGGGGAGAAGCGCGATCTACGCCGCGCCTCGGCTTCTAGCGCATTCACGGGGCGCGTCTCGTAGTTTCGACCGCCCGGGTGCGAGACGTTGTACGTGCAGCCGCCGATCGATCGCCCCGTCCAGGAATCGACCACGTCGAAGATCAGCGGCGCGTGAACCCCGATCGTGGGGTGTAGGCACTCGGGGGGCTGCCAGGCTCGGAAGCGGATGCCCGCCACCTGCTCGCCTTCGCGACCCGTCGGGTGCAGGGGGATTTTCCGCGCGTTACAGGTCACGACGTGACGGCGATCGGTCGCGCCGCGCACGAGCACCTGCACGCGCTCCAGCGAGGAGTCCACGTAGCGCGTGGTGCCGCCGACCATGCCCTGCTCGCCGAGCACGTGCCACGGCTCGAGCGCGATGCGCAGCTCCAGATCGACACCGTCGGTGGCGATGCCGCCGATGCGAGGGAAGCGGAACTCGAAGTGCGGGGCGAACCACTCCGGGTCGAACTTGAAGCCCGCATCGCCCAGCTCGGAAAGGACCTCAGCGAAGTCTTGCTGGACGAAGTGCGGGAGCATGAACCTGTCGTGCAGCGTGGTGTTCCAGCGCGGCAGCTTGGGTACGTACGGAGTATTCCAGAAGCGGGCCACGAGCGCGCGGATCAGCAGCTTGACCGCCAGCGACATGCGCGCGTGCGGAGGCATCTCGAAGCCGCGGACCTCGAGCAGGCCGAGCCGACCGGTCGCTCCCTCGGGCGAGTACAGCTTGTCGATGCAGAACTCGGTGCGGTGCGTGTTGCCCGTGACGTCGGTCAACAGGTGGCGGAACAAACGGTCGACCAACCAGGGCGGCATGTACTGACCGCGCTCGGGGATCTGACGAAACGCCACCTCGAGCTCGTGCACGTAGTCCTGGCGCGCTTCGTCGATACGCGGCGCCTGGCTGGTCGGGCCGATGAACAGGCCCGAGAACGAATAGGAGAGCGAGGGGTGATCGTGGAAGTACCCGATCAACGAGCGCAGCAGGTCGGGCCGGCGCAGAAGCGGACTGTCGGGCGGCGTTCGCCCGCCGAGCACGATGTGATTGCCGCCGCCGGTACCCACGTGCCGGCCGTCGATCATGAACTTCTCGGCGCTCAGCCGCGCTTCGCGCGCGCACTCGTACAGGATGGTGTAGCGGTCGCGCAGCTCTTGCCAGCTGCGCGACGGCGTGACGTTGACCTCGATTACACCGGGATCGGGCGTGACCGAGAAGCTCTGCAAGCGCGGATCGTTGGGCGGCGGGTAGCCCTCGAGGCGCACGGGCATGTGCAGCTCCGCCGCAGTGGCCTCGATGGCCGCGACCAGGTGTTCGTAGGCGACGAACAAGCCTACCGGCGGCATGAACACGTGCAGCATGCCGTTGCGCGGCTCGATGCAGAGCGTGGTGCGGATGATGCCGGGCGCCGACTTGAGTGGACGCGGCGCGTCCAGCGGCGCGCGCCGGAACGCCTCCACGTCTCCGTCCGAACCCGGTTCACCGGCGTAGTCGGCGTCCCAAGGTGCGGCGGTGCCTGGCATACCCCGGCCGCCGTCAGCTGCAGCCATGCGTGCGCTCGGGTTGCCCGGGGGTCCTCCCGCCTGACCACCGGGACCTCGTGCCTGGCCCGGCGCCTGATACGCGATCCTGTGCCAGAACGGATCGGGCTGCTGGGTGTGCGGGAACTCCTGTGCGGTCACCCACGGATACGAGTCGAGCGGCAGGCGATAGCCCATCGGCGAATCACCGGGCAACAGCCACAGGATCTCGTCGCGCAAGAACAGCGTGCCACTGCGCCAGCGGACGCCGGAGTTGGTGACCAGAGGATCGAGCGGCAGCGCGTAGCCGACCGTGGAGTTCAGGCCCTGCTGGAACACCCGGCGCAGTCGCGCGCGCTCGATCGGATCCGCGAGCCGGTTGTCCTCGGGCGTGACGTTGCTCGGCAGGTTGCGCTCGCGCCACATGTAATAGAACGCGTCTTCGAAGCCTGGCACCACGAAGCGCTCGCCCACCTCGAGCCGGCGCGCGAGCGCGAGGATGAACGCGTGCGCGTCCGGAGGCGTGTGGCCCGCCGGGTGCTGGCAATCCGCGACGAGCGCGGGGTCACGCCAGAGCGGCCGGCCGTCGATGCGACCAAAGCTGCCGTACGCCCAGCGCGGCAATGGTTCGCCCGGATACCACTTGCCCTGCCCGAAGTGCATCAGCCCACCGGGCATGGTGCGCGTGTTCAACAAACGCAACAGCACCTCGGCCCGCTCGCGCTTCGTCGGCCCGTCGGCATCGGTGTTCCATTCGGGCGCGTCCGGAAAGTCGATCGAGACGAACGTCGGTTCGCCACCCATGGTGAGTCGGCCATCCTCGTTCTCGAGTGCCGAGTCCACTTGGCTGCCGAGTGCGTCGATCGCAGCCCACTGCGCTTCCGTGTAGGGCTTGGTGACGCGCGGCGTCTCGCGGATCCGCTCGACGCGCATCTCGTGCGAGAATTCCACCTCGGACGGTTCGACGAGACCGGTCACCGGAGCGGCGCTGGTCGGATCGGGCGCGGCCGCCAACGGGATGTGACCTTCGCCGGCGAACAAACCCGAGGTCGGATCCAAGCCAACCCAGCCTGCGCCGGGCAGGTACACCTCCGCCCAGGCATGCAAGTCGGTGAAGTCGTGCGTGGGCCCTTCGGGACCCTCCAGCGGTTTTTGATCCGCGACCAGTTGGATCAGGTAGCCGGAGACGAAGCGCGCCGCGATGCCGAGGTTGCGAGCGACCTGCACCAACAGCCAGGCGCTGTCGCGGCACGAGCCGCTGCCACACTCGAGCGTGTACTCCGGCTCCTGTACGCCGTGCTCCATCCGGATCACGTACTTGACCAGGTCCTTGAGCTGCTGGTTCAGCCCGACCAGGAAGTCCGTGGTCCGCTGCTTCGGCTGGGCGCGCAGGGTCTCCACCACGCTGCGCACCCGCGGCGTGAGCGGCTGGGTGATCAGGTTGGGCGCGAGTTCTTCCGCTTGGTCCGGGGTGTAGGCGAACGGAAACTCCTCCGCCTGCGGCTCGAGGAAGAAGTCGAAGGGGTTGATCGGCTCCATGTCGGCGACCAGGTCCACTTCGAACTGAAAGTGGTCGGTCAAACCTTCGGGCGTCATGCGCGCCAGGAAGTTTCCGAGCGGATCCTGCTGCCAGTGCAGGAAGTGCTTCTGGGGCAATATCTTGAGCGAGTAGCTCTCGACGTGCGTACGCGTCTGGGGGGCCGGACGCAGGCGGATCACCTGCGGCCCGAGGCGCACAGGACGGTCGTATTTGTAGCTCGTGCGATGATAGAGCGCGACGCGGATAGACATGAGACTGGACCTTGAAAGCGAGATGCGAACGGCCGTTTGCGCCGCGAACCCGTGGGCTTATGTGGTGTGCGTCGAAAGACGTTTCGCGCCTGTTTCGGCTCTCGAAAAAGCGTGCAAACATACCAGACGGCGCTTTGCTTCCAAGAGCGCCAGTGGCACTTCTCTCTCGAAAGCCATGCTCTTTACCAACTACGACGCGACCAGCGCTTACGACGAGATGTTCTCGAAGAACGGTGGCCCGCGCCGAGGCACCGAGCTCCTGTACGATCGCCTGGGGAAACTCACCGGCGTCGAGCTGCAGCACTATCAAAACACGGCGATGGCCACGATGCGCAGCCTGGGCATCACCTTCAACGTCTACGGCCACGGCGACGGCATCGAGAAGATCTGGCCGCTCGACGTGATCCCGCGCGTGATCGAGCACGACGAGTGGCGCGTGATCGAACGCGGCCTGAAGCAGCGCTGCATGGCGCTCAACTTGTTCGTCGACGACCTGTACAACGAGAAGAAATGTCTGCGCGACGGCATCGTGCCGCGGGAGCTCATCGAAACCTGTGAGGTGTATCGGGCCCAGTGTCAGGGACTAAAACCACCGCGCGGGATCTGGACACATATCAGCGGCACCGATCTCGTACGTGACAAGAACGGAACGATTTACGTTCTCGAGGACAACATCCGAGTGCCTTCCGGCGTCTCGTACGTGCTCGAGAACCGCGCGGTGATGAAGCGCGCCTTTCCGCGCGCGTTCGAGGGCCACGCAATCCTGCCGGTGGAAGACTATCCCGAGCGGTTGCTCGAGACCTTGATGTACTGCGCGCCGGAAGGGGTGGGCGACCCGAGCGTGGTGGTGTGGACGCCCGGCATCTACAACTCGGCCTACTTCGAGCACAGCTCGCTCGCGCGCCAGATGGGCGTGCGGCTGGTGCAGGCCAGCGATTTGGTCGTGCACGACGACCGCGTGCACATGCGGACCACGCGCGGCCTGGCGCGCGTCGACGTCATCTACCGCCGCATCGACGACGACTTCATCGACCCCAAGGTCTTCCGCGAGGACTCGGTGCTCGGCGTGCCCGGCTTGATGGACGTCTACCGCCGCGGCCGGGTCACGCTCTGCAACGCGCCCGGCAACGGCGTCGGCGACGACAAGGCCGTCTACGTCTACATCCCGAAGCTGATCAAGTACTACCTCGGCGAGGACGCGATCCTGCCCAACGTGCCGACGTACATCTGCGAGGACCCGAAGGAACGCGCCTACGTGCTCGAGCACCTGGCCAACCTGGTGGTCAAGCCGACCAACGCCTCCGGCGGCAAGGGCATCGTGCTCGGACCGCGCGCCAGCCGCGCCGAGCTGGACGAGGTGCGCGCGCAGATCCTCGAGGATCCGCGCAACTTCATCGCGCAGCCGATGCTCCAGCTCTCCACGGTCCCCACCGTCGTCGACGAGCAAGTCGAAGGCCGCCACGTGGATTTGCGGCCATTCATCCTCTACGGCAAAGAGATCTACGTGTTGCCTGGCGGGCTCACCCGCGTGGCGCTGCGCAAGGGCTCGATGATCGTCAATTCGTCGCAGGGCGGCGGAAGCAAGGACACATGGGTTCTCGCCAACAAGGGCCACTGAGCGGTCACGGGATGATCGCGATCGCAACCCACTACGCGGAGTCAGAGTCATGATGCTGAGCCGGGTGGCCGACTCGATGTTCTGGATGAGTCGGTACATCGAGCGCGCGGAAAACATCGCGCGCTTCCTCGATGTCAACGCCTTCCTCCACGTGGACCTGGGCGACACGATCCAGGAGCAGTGGAACCCGCTGGTCGCGGTGACTGGAGACGAAGCGACCTTCAAGGAGCGCTACGGCCAGGCCACGCGCGAGAGCGTGTTGCGTTTTCTCACGTTCGACGAGGAGTACCCGAACTCGATCGTCTCCTGCCTGGCGTCGGCGCGCGAGAACGCACGGATCATCCGTGAGTACATCTCGACCGCGATGTGGGCGCAGATCAACAAGTTCTACTTGATGGTCAAGGATGCTCCGCGCGACATGACCGCCGAGCGCACCAGCCAGTTCTGTGAAGAGGTTCGCCTGGGCGCGCAGCTCTTCGTGGGCGTCACGGACGGTACCTTCTCGCACGGCGAGGGCTGGCACTTCGCGCGCATGGGGCGGCTGCTGGAACGCGCCGACAAGACCTCGCGCATCCTGGACGTGCGCTACTTCCTGCTGTTGCCGCAAGTCAGCGACGTCGGAACGCCCCTCGATATCGTGCAGTGGTCGGCGCTGCTGCGCTGCGCGAGCGCGCTCAACATGTATCGCGCCCAGCACGGGCGTATCTCGCCCAGCCGTATCGCCGAGTTCCTGTTGCTCGACGCCGATTTCCCGCGGGCGGTGCGTCACTGCTGCGACGTCGCGGACCGATCGCTGCGTTTCATCACGGGAACGCCGCCTGGCACCTTCCGCAACAATGCGGAAAAGCGGCTCGGGCGGTTGCGTGCCGAGCTCGACTACACGGCCATCGACGACGTATTCAACGAAGGTTTCCACGAGTTCATCGACCGCTTGCAGCTGCGCTTGAACGAAGTCGGCGACGCGATTCACTCGAACTTGCTCGAGCCGCAGAAGATGCTGCAGACGCAGGGCCAGTCGCAGACACAGGCGAGCTGGCATCGCAAGCCGGCAGAGCAGCCGGAATAGTCGGCGCCAAAGCTGTCACGTCCAAACGCCTCGGGCATTTTGCCCGGGGCGTTTGCGCATGCGATGTCATCCACTCGTCACCGAGTCGACGTCGAGCTGCACGTTTCTAGCCCATTCGCGCAGGAACAACGACGCACACAACTAGATACCAACACCTTACGAAACAACTACGATGTGACAGCTAAACACGCGAGTGGTGCTTCAGTTTATAAGTTTTGTCATCGAGTTCATTTTTGTTTGACTATCGATCGCGGAGAAGAATATCCGTCAGCTCCATGGACGAGTTCAGACCGATCGAGCGCTACGAGAGTGTCGACGACGTCTTGGGAAGCGCTGAATCCAGGTACTTCGGTGCCGGCTATCGCAGCGTGCAGCACCGAGTCTTCGATGTTCGCATCGATACCCGCAACCACATCGCCGCAGCGTTCGCCGAGGTGATCTACCCGGAGAGCTGGTCCAGCAAGCCGGACCAGGAGCTCACGCCTCACCTCAGCTCGATCGATGGCTTCGTCATCGCCACCCAGCTGATGGAAGCCTATCTGCGCGAGGCGTACGGCCTCGACGACGACAGCGTGCGCGACTGCTGGATCCGCAAGTGCAGCGTGAAGTCGGGCCATACGCCAACCCTCGAGCTCACGCACATTCCAGTCGCGCTGCACCTGGACGGGACTCGGGCCGAGGCGGGCACGCTCTGCGGTCAGCTCTCCGAATTTTCGATCGCCGTCGGCTCGCTATCGCTCGAGATCTCGGTGGATCACGCGCTGCCTGTCGAGCGCCGGGTGCGCATCGCCTTCGCCGACGCCGAGTGCTGCCTCGGCGAACAAAGCGCGCACTACCTCGCGGGTGGCTACAAGAGCTCGCGTGTCACGGTCTCGGAGCTCGCTGTAACTCAACTGGCCAGCCGCGCGCGCGCCAAGTTCAGCGTGGACTACGACAAGGCCCGCGCGCATTCCGGCTTGTCGGCGGCTCACTTCCCATTCCTCTCGATCCCGGACGCCCTCGTGGGCACGGCGCAGCTCGCGCAGGCGCTGTTGTACCGGCAAGACGACATCACGCGCGCGACCAGCAAGAACATGTGGATGCGCCGCTTCACGGTCAGCATTCCGCAGCGCGCCGTGCCCGAGCCCAGGTTCGACGTGGAGACGTGGATCTCTCAGGCCCACGTGCTGTCGGTCGGCGGCAGCCAGTGGCGCACGGCGAAGTTCAACGTGACGCTGCCCTCGATGACTGCCGTGTTCGCCCTCGCGCACGAGCTGCCTGCAACCGACGCCGAGCTCGCGGTCGCCGTATGACCGGCGAGCGACGATTGCGTCTCGCCGTCTCGGGTACCTACTCGACCGGCAAGACCACCACGACCGAAGCGTTGACGCGCTGGCTCGGCATCCCGAGGACGCACGCGCGCACGATGCGCGAGATCCTGCCCGAGGCGTATCCCGGCAAGGCTCTCGAGGATTGCGGGCCGGCGGAGCTGTTTCAGCTGGGCCTGGTGCGTTTCACGGAGCGCGCGGTCCGCGAGAGCGCGATGGCAGGCTCGTTCATCTCGGACGGTTCCTCACTCCACGAATGGGTGTACGGAGCGGCGCGCATGCGCGTGGGCATCAACCCGAGCGATCACCGCGCCGTCCGCTATGCCAAGGCGGTGGTCAGGCTGCCCTACCGGCCCCTGCTGCTGAAGCTCAACGACGCCTTTGGCGCCGTGGTAAAGCGGCACGCGAAGCAGAGCTACGATGAGTTCATCCATCTGCCCGTGGAGCTCCCCCTCGTGAAGGACGGCCATCGTCCGGTCTCCGAGGAGTTTCGACGGCTGTCCGATCGACTGCTCGAGCAGACGTTGCGCGAGCTCGACATCAAGTACCACGTGGTGTCCGGCAGCCTCGAGCAGCGACTGCGCACGATCGCCGAGCTCTACGGCTTCACGCCGGTGATGCCGCTGGACCGAGCGATCGCCGAGGCCACGCAGTACGTCCAGAGGCTCCACATCGAGCTCGAGTCCGACGCGCAGGCGGCAGCACTGCGACGCCAATCGGCTCCCTGGTATGCGCGCATTCGTGAGAGGCTCGTCGCATGACGTCGAGGAAACCTGCGGTCCTGGTCACCGGTGCGACCGGCTTCGTCGCGATGCACTGCATCGTGCGCTTGCTGCGCGAAGGCTACCGCGTGCGCGGCACGCTGCGTTCGAGCGCGCCGGCGCGGATCAGCGGCTTGCGCAGCGCGCTCTCGCGCGAGCTCGGTCACGACGCGGCCCTGATCGACGAACTCCAGCTGTGCGAAGCCGACCTGAGTCTGGATGCGGGATGGCGAGACGCCGTGCGCGGTTGCGGCGCGGTGCTGCACGTCGCCTCCCCGGTACCCACGGTCGCGCCGAAGAATCCGGCAGACGTGATCGCACCGGCGCGCGACGGAACGCTGCGCGTGCTGCGCGCGGCCCAGGCCGCAGGCGTCAAGCGCGTGGTCATGACGTCCTCCATCGCGGCCGTGCTCTACGGACACGCGCGCGACGGCAGCCGCGTCTACGACGAGCGCAATTGGTCCGTGCTCTCCACAGATGTGGGGCCCTACGAGCAAAGCAAGACGCTCGCGGAGCGCGCTGCCTGGGGTGCCGCGGGCTCGCTCGAGCTGGTCACCATCTGCCCCGGCGTGGTGCTCGGCCCGGTGCTGAGCGACGACTTCGCGGTCTCGGTCGAGGTCGTGCGCAAGCTGCTCGCCCGGGAGACGCCGGGTTGTCCGACGCTGGGTTTTGCGCTCACCGACGTGCGCGACCTCGCCGACGCGCACCTCGCCGCGCTGCGCGTGCCCGAGGCGCGCGGTCAACGCTTCATCACCGCCTCCCACCACGTGCCCCTGCGCGAGATCGCCCTGGTGCTCGGGCGCCGCTTCGCGTCGCGCGGCTTCAAGGTGCCGTCCGGCAGTGTGCCCGACTGGGTGCTGCGCCTGGTCGCGCTGTGGGATCGCACGGTCGCCCTGGCGGTGCCCGAGCTCGGCAAGCGCCAGGACGTATCGAGCGCGCGAGCACGCGCGGTGCTCGGCTGGACGCCGCGCCCGGTGGAAGACACCATCGCCGACACGGGCGAGAGCCTGATCCGCTTTCAGCTGGTCAGGCCCACGCGCCTGCCGCTCACGCGTTCGCAGCCGCAGCCAAGCGCGTGATCTCGAGCTGATAAGCCCGGTGATTCAGCGCAGCCACGAAGGCCTTGGCGCTGGCGTTGACCACGTCGATGTCAGTCGCCTGGCCGCGCGAGCTGATGCCGTCCGCCGAGATGGCGATGCTGACCTTGCCCTGCGCGTCGGAGCCCGTGCTGAGCGCGTCGATGTGGTACTCGTCCATCTGCACTTCGGTCGAACCGGTGCACTCTTTGAGCGCCTGCACGACTGCGTTGACCGGGCCGTTGCCCGTGCCTTCACAGGTGCGCGGCTTGCCGTCGACCCGCACGGTCGCGCGCGCCCACGGCGTCTGGCCGGTGCCGCTCTTGAACTCGACCGACACCAGCTCGTAGCGCACCGGGACGTTGTAGACGTCGTCGGCGACCAGGGCGGTGAGGTCCTCGTCGTAGATGTTCGTCTTGCGATCGGCCAGGTTCTTGAAGCGCTCGAAGACTTGCTCGAGCTGCGCCTGGCTCAGCCGATAGCCGAGCTCGGTCAAGCGGCTGTGCAGCGCATGGCGGCCGGAGTGTTTGCCGAGCACCATCTTGGACTCGGTCAGGCCGATGTCCTCGGGGCGCATGATCTCGTAGGTGCGCCGGTTTTGCAGCATGCCGTGCTGGTGGATGCCGGCTTCGTGCGCGAACGCGTTGCGGCCGACGATCGGCTTGCTGGCGGCCACCGTCAGGCCGGTGACCTGGCTGACCAGGCGGCTGATGTTCATGATCTCGCGCGCGTTGATGCGCGTGTCACAGCCGACCAGGTCCTTGCGCACGCGCAGCGCCATCACCAGCTCTTCGAGGGACGCGTTGCCCGCGCGCTCGCCGATGCCGTTGACGCAGCACTCGACCTGGCGCGCGCCGGCCATGATCGCCGCGATCGAGTTCGCCACCGCCAGACCGAGGTCGTTGTGGCAGTGCGTCGAGACGATCACCTTGCGGTCGCCGACCACGCCCATGATCTCGGTGACGATGCGCGTGTACTCGGTCGGCATGGTGTAGCCGACGGTGTCGGGGATGTTGAGCGTGGTCGCGCCGTTCTCGATCGCGCACGCGAACACTTCCTTCAAGAATGCGATGTCGGTGCGCGTGGCGTCCTCGGCCGAGAACTCGACGCTCTTGGTCAGCGACGCGCACTGCTTCACGCCGCGCCGCACTTCCTCCAGCACCTGCGCGGGCGAGAGCTTGAGCTTGTGCTCCATGTGCAGCTTGCTGGTGGCGATGAACACGTGCAGCCGCGGCTTCTTGGCGCCGGACACGGCCTTCCACGCGGCCTCCACGTCTGGCTCACGCGTGCGGCACAGCCCGGCGATCTCGGCTTCGTTGACCACTGCGGCGATCTCGCGCACCGACTGCAGCTCGCCCGGCGACGCCGCGGGGAAGCCCGCCTCGATCACGTCCACGCCGAGCGCCTCGAGGTTACGCGCGATGCGCAGCTTCTCCTCGAGCGTCATCGTGGCTCCGGGCGATTGCTCGCCATCGCGCAACGTGGTGTCGAAGATTCGTACGTGGTTGTCGCTGGTCATCGGGCTGCCTCAGCCTTTGGCAATGCTGGTGGGAAATACGCTGGAGATGCGGTTGCGCTTCTCCGAGTACGAGCCTTGCGGCTCGACTTTGTCTTTCACGAGCTTGTATTCGAGCGCATCGACCATGGCGTCCCAGCTGGCATGGATGATGTTCGGGCTCACGCCCACGCTGTCCCAGACTTCTTCGCCGTCGGTGGACTGGATCAGCACGCGGACCACCGAGCCTGTGCCCTCCCCGCTGCTCAGTACGCGAACCTTGTAGTCCACCAGGCGCACCGACTTCAACGTCGGATAGAACTTGTCGATCAGCTGGCGCAGGCCGTTGTCCATCGCGTGCACAGGGCCGTTGCCGGCCGCCGAGGTGCTGGCGAGCTTGCCGCCGACTTCGATCTCGAGTGTCACCGTGGTGTCATCGACATCGCCGTGCACACTGCCGTGGTGATCCTCGCGAATGCTGGCGTGCAGCGTCAGCTTCTCGAGCTTGAAGTAACGCGGGCGCCGGCCGAGCGCCTCGTCGATCAACAGCTTGAACGACGCACCCGCCGTCTCGAACTGATAGCCGCGGTGCTCGAGGTCCTTCACGCGCTGCACGATGGCGCGCATCTCGGGCCCGGTGGCGTTCAAGTCGAGGCCGAGCTCGCGCGCCTTGAGCTCGACGTTCGCGCGGCCGGACAGGTCCGAGACCAGGATGCGGCGCTCGTTGCCCACCGCTTCGGGCTCGATGTGCTCATAGGTGCGGCTGTTCTTCTTCACCGCATCGACGTGCACGCCGCCTTTGTGCGCGAAGGCACTCTGGCCCACGTAGGGTTGCGCGCCCCAGGGTGTCCGGTTGGCCAGCTCATCCAGGCTGCGCGACACGTGTCGCAAGCAGGTGAGTTGCTGGTCGCTCAGGCAATCGATGCCCAGCTTGAGCTTGAGCGCCGGGATGATCGACACCAGGTTGGCGTTGCCACAGCGCTCGCCCCAGCCGTTGATCGTGCCCTGCACCATGGTCGCGCCGGTCTGCACCGCGGCCAGGCTGTTCGCCACCGCGAGCTCGCTGTCGTTGTGGGTATGGATGCCCACCGGGCGCGACACTTGCGTGAGCACGTGCTGCACCGCCGCGGACAGCACGTGCGGCAGCGCACCGCCGTTGGTCTCGCACAGCACGAGCCAGTCGGCGCCGCCGCGCTCGGCTGCAGCCAGTGCCGCCAGCGCGTAGCTGGGATCGTCGGCGTAGCCATCGAAGAAGTGCTCGGCGTCGAAGATCACCTCGCCCACGCGTGCCTTGAGGTAGCGCACGCTGTCTTCGATCAGCTCCAGGTTCTCTTCGGGCGTGATGCGCAACGCCTCGAGGGCGTGCAGCTTCCAACACTTGCCGAAGATGGTCAGCACCGGCACGTCGGCCGCGAGCAGCATCTGCAGGTTCGAGTCCTGGTCGCAGGTCACGCCGGCGCGGCGGGTCGAGCCGAAGGCGCTGAGCTTGGCCGTCTTCAGCTTGAGCGACTTGGCCTGCTCGAAAAACGCCTCGTCGCGGGGGTTACTGCCCGGCCAGCCGCCCTCGATGTACCGAATCCCCAGCTCCTCAATCAGGCGCGCGGCCTTCAGCTTGTCGGTCACCGACAGTTGGACACCCTCACCTTGGGTGCCATCTCGGAGGCTGGTATCATAAAGGATAACGGTCACGACTCACCCTGGGGCCTTTCTAGGACCCATTTGGCCTCGAGCAAAGCCGACTGCGCACCAAACGCGACGGAAGAGGCCTGAAAGCCCACCATAGTTTCCCCCCGCTCGCCGCACAACACCCGCTAACCGGCCGTGAATTCAGCGGGTGAGTGCTCGGCGAGCGATCAGAAACAAACAGGTGGCGAGCCCGAGGCGGCCCGCGTACTTGGCCGCGAACAGCGGGATGGCGTCCGGCCGCAGGTCGATGACCTGCACGCCGTGCATGCCCGTGGCGGCGCCGTACAACGCAGCCAGCAGCGTGACCACCACGGCCACGTGCAGCGCGATCAGCAGCGCCCGCGGCAGCGGGCGATCGCGCACAAGACAGCTCGCAGCCAGCAGCAGCACGCCGATCAGAGTCGCGGCCTCGCGCAGCATCTCGATCGGCCCGGGCAGCATGCCGATGAACAGCGGCGAGCCCGGCGCCTGACTGGCCAGCACTTCCCACACCCCCGCGCCTGCGCCGACACACAAGACGATCACGGCGAGCCGCAACAACGCACGCGAGCTCTCGAGGGCCTGCATCGCGCACGTCATAGTCGATGCGCGGGCTCCTGACCACGAACCTGGCCCGAGACGCGGCTGTTTGATACACCCTGTCCCATGCTGGATCTACGCTACGTCGTCGAACACTTGTCGGAGGTGCAAGCGTCGCTGGCCCGGCGCGGCCCCGACGCGGGCCGCAGCCTGGAGCCGATCGCTGCCCTGGCCGAGCGCCGCACCACGGTGATCACGCGGTTGCAGGCCCTGCGCGAGGAGAAGAACGAAGCCAACGCGGCGATGGCCAAGCTGGACAAGCAGAGCGACGCGTTCAAGGAGCGGCGCGACGCGCTCAAGCGCATCTCCGAAGAGACCAAGGAGCTCGAGGCCGAGCAGCGCGAAGTGGAGCACGCGCTCGACAACGTCATGCTGATGTTGCCGAACCTGCCGGCGCCGAACGTACCCGACGGCAAGAGCTCCGAGGACAACGTCGAGCTGCGGCGCATCGGCAAGGCACCGGAGCTCGGGTTTCCGGCCAAGCAGCACGACGAGCTCGGCGTGGCGCTGGGCATGCTCGACTTCGAGCGCGGCAGCAAGCTGAGCGGCGCGCGCTTCTCGGTGCTGCGGGGTGTGGGAGCGCGGCTCGAGCGCGCGCTGATCTCGTTCATGCTCGACATGCACACACAAGACCACGGCTACACCGAGGTCTGGCCGCCCGCGCTCGTGAGCGATGAGAGCCTGCGCGCCACCGGACACTTGCCCAAGTTCGAGGCCGACCTGTTCCGCATCGCACCCGACTGGCAGAACCACATCGCGCCCGAGACAAAGAAGCAGGTCGCGCACCGCGAGCTGTACTTGATCCCGACCGCCGAGGTGCCGCTGACCAACCTGCATCGCAACGAGATCCTCGAGGCCATGCCGGTCAAGTACTGCGCCTACACGCCCTGCTTTCGCTCCGAGGCGGGCAGCTATGGCAAGGATACGCGCGGCCTGATCCGCCAGCACCAGTTCGACAAGGTGGAGCTGGTGCGCTTCGAGCGGCCCGAGAACGCCGAGGCCGCGCTGGAAGAGCTGACCGCGCACGCCGAGGAGGTGCTCAAGCGCCTCGAGCTGCACTACCGCGTGGTCGAGCTGTGCGCGGGCGACCTGAGCAACGGCGCGCGCCGCTGCTACGACATCGAGGTGTTCTTGCCGGGCCAGAACGCCTTCCGCGAGATCTCCAGCTGCTCGTGGTTCGGCGACTTCCAGGCGCGCCGCGCCCAGATCCGCTTCCGGCCCAAGGCCGGCGATAAGCCGGTGATCGCGCACACGCTGAACGGCTCGGCGCTGGCCGTCGGCCGCACGCTGGTCGCCATCCTCGAGCAGTACCAGCAAGCCGACGGCAGCGTGCGCGTGCCGCGGGCACTGGTGCCGTACCTGGGAGGACTCGAGGTCATCCGCGCATGATCGAGCAGGGAGTTCCGCTCGCGCCATTCACCACGCTCGAGCTGGGCGGCCCGGCGGAATACTTCGTGCGAGCCGGCGACCGCGCGACACTGGTGGATGCGTTGCGCTGGGCGCACGCGCGCGGCCTGCCGGTGCGCGTGATCGGCGGCGGCAGTAACCTGGTGATCGCCGACGAGGGCTTGCCCGGGCTCACGATCAAGGTCGAGACGCGCGGTGTCCGCAGCACCCATGCCGCGGATGGCTGCGTCGAGCTCGAGGTCGATGCCGGCGAGCCCTGGGACAAGCTGGTGGAGCGCAGCGTCGAGGAAGATCTGGCGGGTCTCGAATGCCTGTCGGGCATCCCGGGCCTCGCAGGCGCCACTCCGATCCAAAACGTCGGCGCCTACGGCCAGGAAGTCGCCGAGACCGTCCGACGCGTGGAGTTGCTCGAGCGCGACACGCTGCAGGTCGTCACGCACACGCACGCGCACTGCGGCTTCAGCTACCGCGACAGCAACTTCAAGCGCGAACCCGATCGCTGGGTGGTGTTGAGCGTCACGTTCGCGCTTCGCAAGGGTGGCGCCGCCAGCCTGCGCTACGCCGAGTTGGCCCGCGCGGTCGCAGGCCAAGCCACGCTGCGCGAAACCCGCCGCGCGGTGCTCGAACTGCGGCGTAACAAGTCGATGGTGCTCGACCCGAGCGACGAAAACCGGCGCAGCGTGGGCTCGTTCTTCTTGAACCCCGTCCTCCGCGCCGAGCAGCTAGGCGAGCTCGCGCAGCGTGCGCAAGCTGCGCCGCCCGTCTTCGCTGCTGACGGCGGCAGCAAAGTTCCAGCCGCCTGGCTGATCGAACGTGCCGGCTTCACCAAGGGCCAGCGCACCGGCCACGTCGGCATCTCCAGCCGCCACGCGCTGGCGCTGGTACACCACGGCGGCGGAACGAGCGTCGAGTTACTGGGGTTCGCGCGGCTGATCCGCGACCAAGTACGCGCTCGCTTCGGCGTCACGCTCGAGCCCGAGGCGCGTTTACTGGGATTGACGATGTAGTAGCTCGTGCACGATCACCCGCGCCAGCTGCGCGACGTCGATCGGGGCTGCTGGTATGCTTCCACCCGTGCTTCGAGTCGTCCTCATCGACGCTCCGGATGCCGCGAACGTCGTCGCGCCTCTCGAGCGACTGGTCACCGCCGCGGGCAAAGCGCTCAAGGTCGGCTTGCTCGCTCGCGATTCGGCGCCCTCCGACTTGAAGGCTGCCGTTCGAGAGCTCGGCAGTCGCGCACCGCTCACAGACTGCCTGATCGCCTCGAGCGACGCCGCACGCGCTCGCGTCGCGAGCGACGTTGCCGTCTTGGTGTTCCACGACCGATCCGAACTCCCGCTCCTCGTCGCCGCACGCATCGGCGAATCGGCCGCACCCAAAAACCTCGAACACGCACTCCGCTTCTACCTTCAGAGTCGCCACAATCTCGACCTGACCGCGGTGGAGCACTCCACCCTCGAACGCATTTCGTTCCGCGCAACCGCGTGGCATCCCCTCGAAGGCGCGGATCTGGGGGACGCCTCCGGTGTGAGTGCACCGTTCCCCGTCGAAGGCATCGTGGCGCGACGGCCCGATGGTGGCGTCGAATCCGTGAAGATTTCCGAACCTTCTGACGAGGCACTGCAAGAGGCGAGGAGTTTCGTGGCCAGTCTGGTGCAGCACGGTCAGCTCGAAAGCCACGCAGCAGGACAACGCGGTCACGGCACACACCGGATCACGGTGGATGCCCAGGGGCGGCGCAGGCTGATCCGATCGCGCGTTAGTTATCGTTAGCTGCGACATGTGAAAGTTAGAAACTGTGAGCTGAATCATACGGCCCGGAGGCCACAACGCGTCATCTTGGCGCATGGCTCAGATCGCATTCATCCCGAACGATCCGCTCGCAGGTTCCAAGGCTCCTTCGATCCGCAAGAAGAACAAGCGTGCGAACCGGCCTGGATCGCGCGCGAGCTTCACGCTGCCGACCGCGCCGAGCGAAGGCACGTTCGAAGCCGGCACGCCCGAGTTCTTGTTCTGGCAGTGCCGCGAAGCCTCGCTGAGCGCGCTGGCCGCCTGGGAGAAATTCGCCGGACCACTC
Source organism: Polyangiales bacterium (assembly GCA_035274465.1). Taxonomy (GTDB): domain Bacteria; phylum Myxococcota_A; class Polyangia; order Polyangiales; family JAFGIB01; genus JADGRF01. Next base: position 8,891 of record DATEOF010000107.1, on the reverse strand, counting down.
ACGAACTGGCAAGGCAACCGCAAGAAGCTCTCGCTGATCCCCGACGCGGGATCGGACCTGAACGCGTTCTACGACCGCGACTCGTTCTCGTTCTTTCACTATGCCATCGGGAAGAAGACTTTCTTCTCGGGAGTCAGCACCGACGTGGTCGCGCACGAAGTTGGCCACGGGCTGCTCGACACGATCCGGCCTGAGCTCTGGGACGCCACGTTCCTCGAAGCTGGCGCGTTCCACGAAGCATTCGGCGATTGCGTCGCGTTGCTCACCGCGCTGTGCGATGCGACGACGCGGACCAAGTTGCTGGCGAATGGGACGCTGCGAAAGAAGAACTTCGTGGAAGCGACGGCCGAGGAGCTGTCCGACGGGATTCGGCGCCTCGATCCGAACCACAACGCCGCGGCACCGCGCCGTGCGTTGAACACGTTCAATATCAACTGCCGTCGACGTTGCCGTCCGAAGGGCCGCCCGGCGCACTCATCAACGAGGTTCACAGCTTCGGCATGCTGTTCAGCGGATGCATATGGGACCTGGTCGCGGAGATCTTCGCCAATTCGTCGGGCACGTCTGCGGACCTGCTCGCCGCTGCAAAGGTCACCGGTAAGCTGCTCGTCGAGGGTAGCAAGGTGGCGCCGATCACGTCGCGGTTCTTCCAGTCGGTCGGTCGCGCGATGGTGCTCGCCGACGAGACGCTGCACCGCGGCGCGAATCACGAGCACATCAACGCGGCATTCCAACGACACGCGATCCGGCTCGGCAGCAACGCGATGCTGGCGCCGACCATCGCGCTCGCAGGTGCGGCTCCGACGCGCAGCGCGCCGCTGCATGCGAGTACAAAGAAGGATATCATTCAGCGGCTCGGCGCGGATCGCACGGCTCGCGTGACTGCGCAGCCCGTCGACTTGTTCGGGCAGCGCGTGACGCGCGCTGTGGTCCACAAGCAGGTCGATCTCAGCTCGGTGCACAAGGCGCTCGCCGGAGTCGTCGCGCAAGTCGACGTGCCGGTCAACGTCGGTGCTTCGGGCGCTCGCGCCGCGATCGTCGGACTCATGCCCGAGCCTGTCGCGACCGACCAGGAAGTGCAGACGTTCGCCCGCTCGCTGATCGAGAACGGGCAGATCGAGCTGCCGTCGACCAAGAAGTCGGTGAGCGCCGTGCGCGGTCGCGCGATCGCCGGCAAGTCGAACGGAAACGGCACGCTGGCGAGCAGCCGGACGACTCACACGATCGCGACCATCAAGGGAACGAAGGTGCTGAAGCGCGTACGCTTCCACTGAGCGCGAACGGGAGGCGTCAAGCTCAGTATCCGGCGTCCTGCGTACCGGCGTCGTCGTCGCGAGGCTCGATCGGACCGATCAACGTCAGCTCCGTGCCGAGCTCGAACCAGTCCGCGCAGTTGGTCTTTTGATTGCCGGTTCGCTCGAGCGTGCGCCGAACGTTGCCGGGACGTACTTCGTAGCCGCAAACTCGACCCTTACCGCCCGATGGCACCTCGGTCGTATCACCGCATGGCCCGCGCACGATCAGGGCCTCGCTCACCCAACGGCTGCAGTGCGATTCGCCCGTGCACTGTTCGGCGCCGCGCTCGACGCTGAATCCGGGCGGCAGGTCGGTGTCCAGCGTGTACGAAAACGCGAGTCTGCCGCGCGCGTGCAGCGAGACCTCAGAATGTGGCCCGGCGTAGAAAACCGGCTGGTGATGCTCCCAACTCAGCTCCACAGTGTCACCCAGCTCGACCCCGAACGACATGGGGCTCGGCGCGGTGAGCGTATAGGTTGAGTCACCGGCGCGCAGTATCACCGAGGTCGCGTCGATCGTCTCGACTTTTGCAGACGTCTCGCCGTGGCTACCGTTGGCGCCCGGCGTCGCCGGAAACAGCGCGACCAAGCCTTGCTCCAGCGCGATCCCTCCCGGTCCGCGTCCGCAGCTCGACTCGACAAATACCCCGACATCCGAAGCGTGGCCGCTGCTGCCGGCTCCACCCCGTCCAGCTGGCCCTGCGTCGCGCCCGGCGCCACCCACGCCCGAGCCGCCGTCCTCGCGCGGGACGTGTGCGTCAGGGCCGTCAGTGCGAGCGCGGTGTTCATCCCCGCAGCTCGCGCCGAGCAAACACAGCAGGAGCAGGCTGCCCCAGCCGAGCGACCTGCTCTGATCCGGCTGTCGTTGTCCCAGTCCGGCACCTGCAGCCATTGGCTGCGGCGCTGTGCGGATGGCACGTTTCGACTCACAGTGCGACATGCTGCATGTCTGCAGCAAGCCTTGTGCCAGTCGGCCAGCCGAGACTAACTCTTCTGCTCCTCGGTCGGCGCTGCTTGCGCCGATGCATCTCCGTACATCGCCTCGGCAATTCGATATGCGCTGGCCTCCAGCTGGCCCAGCGCATCGCGGATCGCGATCGCGTCGCCCGCGCCGCCGATCAACTCGCGCAGGTACAGGATGTCCGTCCTCACCTGCTCGATGATCGCCTTGTCCACCAGCTCGGCACACTCTTCTGCCGCGCGCTCGCTCGTGTAGAGCAAGGCCTCGGCGTTGTTGCGTAGCTCGGCCAACTCTTTGCGCTTGGTGTCGCTCTGCCGGAATTTCTCGGCACTGTCGATGATCTTCCCGATCTCGTCCGAAGTCAGACCGCTCGACGCCACGACCTTCACGGCCTTTTCCCTGCCAGTGCCCAGGTCCTTCGCCGAGACGTGCAGGATGCCTTCCGCATCGATGTCGAAGTTCACCTGGATCTGCGGCAAGCCGCGCGGTGCAGGCGGGATGTCGGTGAGCTCGAACTTCGACAGCGTCTTGTTGTCCGCTGCCATCTCGCGCTCGCCCTGCAACACGTGGATGGGCACGAACGGTTGGTTGTCCACGCTGGTGGTGAAGACCTCGCTCTTGTGCGTCGGGATGGTCGTGTTGCGCTCGATCAGCTTGTAGAACACGCCGCCGCCGGTCTCGACACCGAGCGAGAGCGGCGTGACGTCGAGCAGCAGCACCTCTTCGACCTCACCGTCGAGCGCCGCACCCTGAATCGCGGCGCCGATGGCCACGACCTCGTCCGGGTTCACGCCCTTGTGGGGCGCCTTCTTGAAGAAGTCCTGGACGCGTTTTTGCACCAGCGGCATGCGCGTCATGCCGCCCACCAGGATCACCTCGTGGATGTCCCCGATCTTGAGCCCGGCGTCGTCCAGCGCTTGCTGGCACGGCGCGAGCGTGCGCTCGACCAGGTCCTCGGTCAGCAGCTCGAGCTCGTTGCGCTTGAAGGTCGTCACCAGGTGCTTGGGCCCGGTGGCGTCCGATGCGATGAACGGCAGGTTGATCTCGGTGTCGAGCGACGACGACAATTCGTGGCGCGCGCGCTCGGCCTGTTCCTTCAGGCGCTGCAGCGCGATGCGGTCCTGCAACAGGTCGATCCCGGTCTCCTTGCGAAACTTGGTCGCCAGGAAGTCGATCACCGCGTTGTCGAAGTCTTCACCGCCCAGGTGCGTGTCACCCGCCACCGCGCGCACGTTGAACACGCCCGAGGCGATCTCTAGGATCGACACGTCGAAGGTGCCACCGCCCAGGTCGTAGACCACGATGCGCTCGGTGCCCTTGCTCTTCTTGTCGAAGCCGTAGGCGATCGCGGCCGCAGTCGGCTCGTTGATGATGCGCTTGACGTCGAGTCCGGCGATTTGCCCCGCCGCCTTGGTGGCGTTGCGCTGGGCGTCGTCGAAATAGGCCGGGACGGTGATCACCGCCTCGCTGATCGTGGAGCCAATGTAGCTCTCGGCGATCGAGCGCATGGTCTCGAGGACCATCGCGCTGATCTCCGGCGGGCTGAACGTCGAGTCGCGAACGTCGACCGCAGCATCGCCGTTCTTCTGGGCGACGATGCGGTAGGGCACGTGATCGATCACTCGCTGGGTGACTTCCGAGTCCAGCTTCTGACCCATCAGGCGCTTGATGCCGTACACCGTGTTTTCGGCGTTGGTCACGGCCTGGCGTTTGGCGACTTGTCCTACGCGCCGCTCGCCTGCCTCCGTGAAGCCGACAACGGAGGGTGTTGTACGAGCACCCTCCGTGTTGGGAATGACCACTGCGTCACCATTCTCGATGATCGCCACGCAACTGTTCGTCGTGCCGAGGTCAATCCCTATGATTTTGCTCATGCGCTCGCCCCGCCTCCCTTCGCTTCGCCATTCGCGCCCGTCTCAGCCGCCGGCTTGTTCGGCTTACGCGCCACAACCACCATCGATGCCCGGAGAAGTCTCTGACCAAACGTGTAGCCCGGCACGACTTCCGTCAGGATGGTGCCCGGCGGGTGTGCGTCGGTCTCTTGTTGCTGGATGGCTTCGTGCACGGCCGGGTCGAATCGCTCGCCCACGGTCTTGATGCGCTTGAGGCCCATGCGATCCGCGGTGTCCTCGAAGAGCTTCAGCACCATCTTCACGCCCTCGATCACCGACGAGATGGCCTGGGCGTTCTCCGCCGCGGCCACCGCGCGCTCGAGGTTGTCGAACACGGGCAGAATTTCCTTGATGGCCTCGTCCTTGCCGCGGGTCTTGGCGTCCTCCATCTCGCGGCGCGCGCGCTTGCGGAAATTGTCGAAGTCGGCCGCCGTGCGCAGCAGCTGATCCTTGAGCGCATCGCGCTCGGCGCTGGGATCGGTCGGACCGTTGCCCGTGGACGCCACTGCCTCGGGCGCACGCGAAGGTGCCCCAGGCGCGCGCGAAGGTCCTGCCGCCTCGGGAGCGCGGGATTCGCTCGCCGCGTCTGCGCCCGCCTCGGAACGGGGCGTATCGTCGGCTGTGTCGCCGACGGAATTGTTGGAGCTCTCGTTATTGGTGTTCACGGTAAACGTCTGGTTCGGGGCCACAAAGGCACGTCTAGTTAACTGTAGGTCCTAGAGGATAAACCGCGATGGGCGGCTGGAACAATTCGGTCAATCGTGCCGGCATCCACGCAGGTGGTGCGCGACCCTCCGCCGGCACGGGGCGCAGGGGGGTTGAGTGCGACGGGACAGCAAGCTAGAGGAGCGGCCCCGCGCATGCCAAGCGATCTTCCCATTCCCTACTGGGCTGCAGCCTTGTACGCCCTTACGGGGGCGGGCGCCATCATCGTGGGCGGTGGTGTCGTCTCCCGCGACAAAGTCGCGGAGCATAGCGCGCGAGGCGTCTGGCCCGCACTCGGCGCCGGCTTTTTGATCGCCCTGGGCGCGCTGGGTGCGCTTCCCGAAGCCTGCGAGCGCACGGGATCACTGCTGATCGGCGTCCTGCTGGCGGCGCCGGCCTTCCTGGCGATCCTGCTGGCGCACGGCGCCGGACATCGCAACTCCGGCCATGCCGGTCACGCACACGGCGCACACGCCGACTTGTCGCTGCACGACGCGCGGCTCGCGGTATCCGGCTTGGCACTGCACGCGTTGCTGGACGGCGTCGCGGTGAGCGCGGCTCTGGCCAGCCAGCGCGAGCTCGGGCTGATGGTGGCGTTCTTCGTGGCCCTGCACAAAGTGCCCGAAGGTGCGACGGCGGCCGCATTGACGTACGCCAGCGGCGGGGATGCGCGCCGCGCCCGCCGGGGGGTGGCCCTCGTCGCCGGTGCGTCGCTGGCCGGCGCGCTGGCCATCTTCGCGGTCGCACCGATCCTCGGCTACGCGCTGGCGGTGACGGCAGGCGTGACGTCGGGCGTGGGCGTCGGCATCGCCACGCACCTGTTCCGACACGACAAGGGCCGAGCCTCGGTCGGTTTGATCCTGGGTGCGCTGATCTTCGCGCTCGGTGAGTACTTCGTTCACCACTGAAGCCTTTCGCCTCGACTGAAGGAAACTAGACCGCACGCGCTCCCCGCATGCACAGTGCGCGGATGAGCTCGCATGTGTGGCTGCTCCCGCTCGGCTTGTTGGTGGTGGCCATCATCACGGTGCCCGTGCAGATCCTCGACCAAAAGGGCCTGCCCCGCTTTCAGTCGATGCGCGCGCAACTCACGCGCGTGGAGACTAACAACGAGAAGCTCGAGCGCGAGGTGGTGGAGCTCAAGCGCCAGGTGAAGTTGCTGCGCGACGATCCGTCGGCGCTCGAGCGTATCGCTCGCGATGAGCTCGGCATGGTGAAGCCCGGCGAGCTGATCTTTCAGTTTCCCCAGTGATGTAGGCCGCTGTTTTTTTGACCAGCCGCTGCGACTTCCCGTATTGCCTAGGTTGGTGATGCGCCGCCTCCGCTGCGCTCGAAAGACGCCATGACGTCGCTTCTGCAGGCAGCCTTGAGCGTTCGCAAAAATGCTCGGGCTTCGTTGGCGTACGCCGCAGCTGCGGGCCTCGCGGCGCTGGATCTCTTCGGTATCTTTCGCGATCGCCAGCGGCTCGGTACCGAGCACGCGCTGGCGCTCGGTGCGGCGCTGTGCGTGCTCGCCGCGCAAGCGGCCTCGGGGATACGCGGCTTGCCGCTGCTGCGCAACGAGGGCGCCGAACGCAAGCCGCTGCGGCTCGAGCTGGAGCACGCGCTGCTCTTGCTCTCGTTCGCCCACGCGCTGTTGCAGCTGTGCGGCGGTGTACTGTCGGTCGCCTACCCGGCCCTGTACCTGCTCGCCGCGTTCGTCGGCTCGTTCGCCGAGCGCCACGTGGCGCGCTGGTTCGTGCTCGCCGCCATCAGCTTCGAGGCACCGCTGTACTTCGCGACCGAGGGCCAGCGCGACGTCTGGACCTTCGTGCTGCACGCGGTGTTCCTGAGCATGTTCGGCTGCGTGAACTCGATCTTCACACAAACGGAATTGACTCGCGTGCGGCTTCGCAGCCAGCGCGAGCGCGCGGCGGAGAAGCGCCGCGTGCAGGACGACGCGCGACTGTACCGCCTGGCCAAGAGCCCGCCGTGGATCGTCGATCCCAGCGCGGCCGACGCCGACGCGCGGCTGGTGCAAGGCAGCGTCGAAGAGGCGCGCCACGCGCTGCACTGGAACCTCGAGCTGCTCAAGCGCACGCTCGGCCTGCACAGCGTGGTCTTGTTCTTGCGCGACGAGACGACCGATCGCCTGTGCATCGCCCTGGCCGTGACCGACCAAGACGCGCTCCGCCAGGGACCCTTCGCGCTGTCCGAGGGCGCCGTGGGCGCGTGCTTTCAGCGCGGCCTGCCGATGAACCTCGAGCAGCTGCGGCCCGGCTACTCGGGCCTGTGTTACTACGCGGGCACGCCGCCGGTGCGCGCGTTCGTGGCCGTGCCGGTCAAGCAGGAGGGCAACACGCGCGGCGTACTGTGCGCCGATCGGCTCGAGGATCGGCCGTTTCAGCCGCACGAGGAGCTGGCGCTGTGCGACTCGGTCGAGCACCTGCTGCGCGCGCTGGAGAACGAGCGCGTATTCGTGCGCCTGGAGCGCAGCCAGCGCGAGCAGACCGTGCTCTACCACGCCTCCGCCGCGCTCGGCGCCGCCGGCAACGAGCAGGCTGTGCTCGACGCCGCGCTCGGCGCCGCGGCCCAGATCGTCGGCTACGACTTCGCCGCGGTCAGTCAGTACGACGGGCAGACCCGCCAGCACTCGATCAAGCGTGCGATCGGCGAAGGCGCGGCCGAGATCTCGCACCTGTCGTTCCGTGACAACACCTCGCTGACGGCGATGGCCGTGCACAACCGGCACTACTTGCCGTACCGCGGGGACTTCGATTGCCAGAGTCAGGTCGTCTACACGCGCAATCGCAACCTGTCGGGCATGCAATCGCTCCTGATCCTGCCGCTGCTCGTGCGCGAGGCGGCGATCGGCACGCTGGCGCTGGCAGCACGCCGCCGGGACGCTTTCGGAGCCGAAGTCAGGCCGGCGCTGCAGTTGCTGGCCAACAACCTGGCCGTGGCGCTGAGCAACGTGGCCTCGGTCGCGCGGCTCGAGGAGCTGGCGACCACCGACGGGCTGACCGGCTGCTTCAACAAGCGCTACTTCCACGACGAGCTCAAGGCGCGCCTGCAGGCTGCGCAGCGCTTCGGCCGCAAGCTCTCGCTGATCATCGTCGACCTCGATCACTTCAAGACGGTCAACGACACCTACGGTCATCACACGGGTGACGTGGTGATTCGCGAGCTCGGCCAGGTGTTGCGGCGCCTCAAGCGCGAGACGGATGTGGTCGCGCGCTTCGGCGGCGAAGAGTTCTGTGTGCTGTGCGAGGAAACAGACACCGAGGGGGCGCTGCAGCTCGCCGAGCGCGTACGCCAGGAGCTCGAACGCACGACGTTCGAGACCGAGCTGGGCGTGTTGCGCGTAACGTCGTCACTCGGAGTGGCCACCTACCCCGAGCACGCGCGCGACAAGCAGCAGCTGTTCGCGGCCGCCGACCGCGCGCTGTACGCGGCAAAGCACAACGGTCGCAACCAGGTCTCGGCCCCGGTCTCACACGCGGGCCGCGCCAGCGCGTAGCACGCCACCTATCGCACCTAAACACCTGTGATCATTGGTGTTTGAGTTTGGCGACAGGTTGCTATAATATTGCGTAAATACTGGACTCTCGACTTCACAGTCGTCCGTGTTCGGAGTCGCGACCCTGGCCAACAACCCACCGCCCAACGACAAGAAACATCCGCCGGAAGGCCTGAGTTGGGGTGATGGCGAGCTGCGCGCTCCCAAGCGCCAGCGCGGTTCCTCACCGGATGTCAAAGGTCTCTTCACCGAGTCGGTGATCGCCCAGTTGCCGGAGGCAGATGCCGAGGTGGCTCTCGAAGAGGACGCCGTCTCGCACCTGTTCGGCAAGGACAAGCGCGCGCCGACCCCGAGCTTGAGCGTGCCGCCGCCCACACCGACGGCACAGTGGCACGAGCCCGGTACGCCGCGCGGACCCGAGCCGCGGGTGAAGATCAACCTGCCGGCTGCCCTGGCGGCAGCCAGCGGCAGCGAGCCGCGTGCGCGTCCGATCGCCGGCTCCCTGTCCGCACCGCCACGCCGCGCGTTTGCAGGCGCGA
>DATEOF010000106.1:0-12882 GCA_035274465.1 Polyangiales bacterium | reverse complement strand
GGGGTTGCCGGCTATCAGGACCGCAGTCACTCCTTGCGGCGCGTGCAGCCCGTCCAGGCTTTCGAGCTTGGGGTTCTCCGTGATCGAGAGGGTCTGCCAGCTCAGCTCCTTGAGGCCGTCGAGGTTGCGCAGCCCATCCATGCGGCTGATCTCGACCTCCTGGGCACTCGCGAGGCCCGACAACGGCTGCAGATCGGTCACGCGCGGCAGCCAGGCCAGCGCCAGCGCTCCGACGCTGCGCAGGTTCTCGAGGCCCTTGAGGCTGGAGAGCTCGCTGGTCGACGAATCGTTCCAGAGCGCGCTGCTGATCTGGAAGCGACCGTCGACCATGGTCAGATCGCTCAGGTCCGAGAGGTCCTCGATCGAGTTGCTGCCGATGAAGACGCTCCCTCGAACTCGCTTGCAGCCTCGCAGCACCGACAGCCCGCGCTGGTCGTAGGCGTTCACGTCGGTGGGGTAGACCCCGTCGCTGCTGCAGGAGAAACCCGCGTCGATGCCGACCACGCCACCGTCTGGCCAGACCGGCATGCCGCCGTCGGCCACCAGCCCGCTGTCGACCATCGCTCCCGCGTCGCGCGACATCGGGGGCATTCTCGTGCCACCCGTGCCGGCGACTGGCGTCGTGGGCGTGGTCGTCGGAGGGCGCGTGGGGGCGGTCGTGGGAGGCGTGACGAAAGCAGGTTCGCCAGCCATCGAGCCCTTCATCACGCCCGCATCGGAGGTTTGTCCCAGGCTGCCAGTGGCTGGCAGACCGGCGGGCAACGCGGTGCTGCCGCAGGCGGCGAGGCCGAGCAGGCCCATCCCGCAGCTGAGGGCGGCGAGGCTAAGTCCAAGACCAGGCTGTTTGGCGCTCATCAAACCCCTCCAGGCGCGGACTAGCTGGTATTCCGCGAGCGAGGTCGTGAGTCAACCCGACTGCCGCTGATAGCTTCAGCCTGGATGTCCTGCATTGGGAACGCTCAGCCGACCTCGATCAGCAACTGGCGCGATTTGACCTGCGCGCCGCGCTGTACGTGGACGGCGCGCACGACTCCGTCGACGTCCGCGGGCACGCGCAGCTCCAGCTTCATGGCTTCGATGACCGCCAGCGTTTGTCCGCGCGTCACGGCCTGGCCGAGTTGGACGGGGACATCGACCACCGAGCCGTCCATGGGCGAGAGCGCACGGCCGCTGCCGGCGGCGTCGCTGCGAGCTGCAGGGGCGTAGGTCACGTCGCGCAAGCTGAGCGGTCCCTCGGCTGCGTGGAGGTGGAGCGCGTCGCCGTCCCAGGCGTGATCGTAGCGGCGTCGCGTCCCGTTCAGTGAGATGACGCCCTCGGCTTCGAGCCGTGCGCGCACGCTGTCACTTCCCCGCTGTACCAGGAACTCGCCCGGCTGTTCGCCACGCGAGAGGCTGAGCGCGTTCGACTGATCCACGTGCTCGAGCACGCATGGGATGCGGAGGCCCACGCAGTTGGTGTAGCCGGCGAGCTCGGCCGCGTGCGCCGAGGAGCGCGTCACGCACAGCAGCGCCGCGGCTGCCAGCGTCTCGAAGCTCGGTGGATCCGTGCGCGGGCTGTACTGCGTATCCAGGAAGCGCGTGTCGGCCGCTCCGGACACGAACGCCGGCTGCTCCAGCAGATCGCGCAGGAACGCCTGGTTGGTCTGCACGCCCAGTACGCGCAGCATGTCCAGCGCCTGGCACAGCTTCTTGCGCGCGCTCTCGCGATCCGGACCGTGCGCGATCAGCTTGGCGAGCAGGGCATCGTAGTGCGCGCTGATGCCGAGGCCCGGCGCGAGCCAGTGATCGCAGCGGGCCAACGCGGCGTCGGGTATCTCGAGCGCGAGCACGCGGCCCGTGGCGGGTGCGAACCCGCGCGCAGGATTCTCGGCATACAGGCGTACTTCGATCGCGTGTCCGCGCAGCTCGACCTGCGCCTGCGTCAGCGGCAACCTGCCGCCGTCGGCGACCCGCAGCTGCCACGCGACCAGGTCGGTGCCGGTCACGAGCTCGGTCACGGGGTGTTCGACCTGCAGCCGCGTGTTCATCTCGAGGAAGTAGAAGGCTCCCGACGCATCCAGCAGGAACTCCACGGTACCTGCGCCGAGGTAATCCGCGCTGCGGGCGACTTGCACGGCTGCCGCACCCATGCGCTCGCGCAGCTCTCGCGACACGGCGGGCGAGGGCGACTCCTCGATCACCTTCTGGAAGCGTCGCTGCACCGAGCAGTCGCGCTCGCCGAGGTGGATGATCTGGCCGTGCGCATCGGCGAAGACCTGGACCTCGACGTGGCGCGCGCCCTCGACGGCGCGCTCGAGGATCAAGCGGCCGTCGCCGAAGGCCTTCTCGGCTTCGGAGCGCGCGCGCGCGATCGCCTCGGGCAGATCGCTCGCCGCCGCCACACGCCGCAGCCCGCGCCCGCCGCCGCCGGCTGCCGCCTTGACCATGATCGGGAACCCGATGCGCTCGGCCTCGGCGAGCAGCAGCGCCGGGTCCTGCGCCTCGCCGTCGTAGCCGGGCACGACCGGCACGCCCGCGGCTTGCATGGCCAGGCGCGCGCGCCGCTTGTCGCCGAGCTTGCGGATCGTCTCCGGCCGCGGCCCGATGAAGGTCAGCCCGGCGTCGATGCAGGCTGCAGCGAAGTCGGCGTTCTCGGACAACAGGCCGTAGCCCGGGTGCAGCGCGTCGGCCCCGCTGCTGCGTGCTGCAGCGAGGATGCGTGCGACGTTCAGGTACGAAGCCCCGACGGGCGCCGGGCCCACGCACACCCCGACGTCGGCGAGCGCCACGTGCGGGCTGTGCGCGTCGGCCTCGCTGTAGATGGCCGTGGTGCGGTAGCCGAGCGCGCGCGCGCCGCGCAGGATGCGGCAGGCGATCTCACCGCGATTGGCGACCAGGATGTGGCGCATGCTCATCGGCGGAGCTCGCGATACAGCGCTTCTGTCACGGGCACCTCGAACGCCAGCAGTTGCTGGGCAAAGGCCTTGCCCTGCGGGTCGGCGCGCAGCGAAGCCACGCCGCCACCGCCGAGCGCGTGCTCGAGCAAGAAGTTGAAGCCGTGGCAGCCGGGTAGCGCGTAGCGCGTCACGCGGCCGCGCGAGGGCTCGAGCACGTGCGCCATGTGCGCCGCGACAGCGGGCGCGGTCAGCGCTGCAGCTATCAGCGGCAAGAATCGTGGCTCTCGCGCCAGTACGCCGATGTTGCAGTGATCGCCCTTGTCCCCGCTGCGCGCGCGCGCCAGGGTGATCAGCGGCAGGCGCGGAGAATGTTCAGGTTGCGGCGCGCTCGGCGCCTCGGGGCTGGGAGGCTCGGCGCGCGCGGCTGCGAACTGCGGTTGCTCGATCGGCAGGGTGCGGCCGTCCAGCTCGACGCGGGCCGGCACACGCGTCTTGTCGATCAGGAACGAGTACAGCTTGATCATCGCGCCGGGATCCGGCTGGCCGCCGACCAGCGTGGCAAACCCGGGCGCCATGCTGGTGCCGGCCTGCGGGATCTCGCGCACCAGCAGCTTGAGCGCGTCGCGATCCGTGTGACTGGCGGCGATGCGGACGACCACCTCGCGCGTGTCCTGCCTGCGCGCGTGGGGGCCGTACGTGGCCTCGCTGCCGAGCACGTCGATCTGCGTGGCGCGAAATGGACCCAGGCCACGCGCGACCAACAGGCGCTCGACCTTCGTCAGGAGTGCGCGCGCCACGCGCTCGCCCTTCTGTGCGGCCTGCTCGCCGCCGACCAGCACGCCGATCGCGACCCGAAAGCCGTCGGGGTAGGTCGCGGACACCTTGTACTGCGCGCTCGGCGCTCGCCCGCGCGCGCCTGCGACGCGCACGCGATCCGTGCCGACCTGCTCCGCGTGCACCTGCGTGAAGTCGCAGCTCACGTCGGGCAGCAGGTAGTTGCGCGGGTCGCCGATCTCGTAGACCAGCTGCTCGTAGACCACGTCGGGCGTGATCAGTCCGCCGGTGCCGGGCGGCTTCTCGAGCGTGAAGCCGCCGTCGCGCGAGCACTCGACGATCGGGTAGCCCATGTCGTCGTAGCCCGGGACGCTCTCCCAGTCGGTGAACAGGCCGCCGGTGCACTGCGCGCCGCACTCGATGATGTGTCCGGCCAGGCTGCCCTGCGCCAGGCGGTCGAAGTCGTCCCAGGCCCAGCCGAACTCGTGGACCAGCGGCCCGAGCACGAGCGCGCTGTCTACCACGCGGCCGGTGATCACGATCTCGGCGCCGGCCGCCAGCGCCTCGGCGATGGGCTTGGCGCCGAAGTAGGCGTTGGCGCTGAGCCATGCAGCTGGCAGCGGCGCGCCGCTGAACATCTCGCGGACACCTTCGGCGGCGAGCTCGCCGTGCAGGCCGGAGATGTCGTCGCCCAGCACCACGGCCACGCGCGGCGTCACGCCCAGCTGCTCTGCGAGCGCCAGCAGCGCCGCGCGGCACGCCAGGGGGTTCACACCGCCGGCGTTGGTCACGATGCGCACTCGCTTCTCGAGCGCCATCCGCAGCGTGTCGCGCATCACGCGCGTCACGAAGTCGGTCGCGTAGCCGCGTGCAGGATCGCGCAGGCGCGCGCCGGCCATGATCGACATGGTGATCTCGGCCAGGTAATCGAACACCAGGTAGTCGAGCTGGCCGCGCTCGAGCAGCTGCCCCGCGGCGGTCTCGGTGTCGCCCCAGAAGCCGGCGGCGCAGCCGATGCGCACGGAACGCGTGGATTGAGGGTCGGCGGACAAGATAGCGCTCCTCGCGCGAGAGCCGGGCCTTGACCAGCCGGGCCGGTTCGCTCGAAATTACCAAGCTCGCGCCCGCTTGGATATCGCTTCGGACGCGTCCCCTCATGATCGAGCTCCAGAGCACGTTGAACCCGAGCAGTCCGGACTACGCACAGAACCTCGCGGCGATGCAGGCGGCGCTGGCGAGGCTGCGCGAGATCCAGGAGCGAAGCCTGGCCAGCGAGCTGAAGTTCGAGGCGCGCGCGCGCAAGGCGGGCAAGCTGCTGCCGCGCGAGCGATTGGCGCTGCTCCTGGATCGCGGCGCGCCGTTCCTGGAGCTCGCGCCGATCGCCGGCTACCGCATGTACGACGACACGGACGGCAGCTCCGCCGGCGGCCAGCTGATCGCCGGCATCGGCTTCGTGTCCGGCCGGCGGTGCCTTGCGATCGTCTGGAACTACGCGGTCAAGGGCGGCACGATCTCGCGCGTCACGGTGCAGAAGATGCTGCGGCTGCAGGAGATCGCGCGCCGCCAGCGGCTGCCGATCGTGTCGCTCAGCGAGAGTGGGGGCGGCAACCTCGAAGGCCAGGGCGGCGACGACCCCTGGGGCGCGCTGGCGTTCATCGAGGGCGGGCTGTGTTACGGCCAGCAGGCCGAGCTATCCGCCCTCGGCATCCCGCAGGTGGTCGTGGCGCACGGCAACGCCACCGCGGGCGGCGCGTACCACGTCGCGCTGTCCGACTACGTGGTGCTGGTACGCGGGCAGACGCAGTTGTTCCTCGCGGGTCCGCCGCTGCTGCGAGCTGCCACCGGCGAGATCGCCAGCAGCGAGGAGCTGGGCGGCGCCGAGATGCACGCGCGCATCTCGGGCACCGGCGAGTACCTGGCGGAGTCCGATGCCGACGGCATCCGCATTGCGCGCGAGATCATGGCGCACTTGCCACGGCAAGCGGCGGTGCAGCCCGATCGTCCGCCCGCGCCGCCGCGCTATCCTCCGAGTGAGCTGTCCGGCCTGGTGCCGCCGGATCCCAAACGCTTCTACGACGTGCGCGAGATCATCGCTCGCATCGCCGACGACTCGCAGTTCCTCGAGTTCTCTGCCGAGCTCGATCGCGGCACGATCTGCGGCCAGTTGCACCTCTCGGGCCTGCGCGTGGGTGTGATCGGCAACAACGCGCCGATCACGCCGCAGGGCGCCAAGAAGGCCGCGCAGTTCCTTCAGCTCTGCGATCAGAGCGACACGCCGGTGATCTTCATCCACAACACCACCGGCTTCCTGGTCGGCGTCGAGCCCGAGCAGCAAGGCCAGGTCAAGCACGGCGCCAAGCTGATCCAGGCGGTGGCGAACTCGCGCATGCCGAAGCTCAGCCTGATCGCGGGCAACAGCTACGGCGCTGGCAACTACGCCATGGCCAGCCGCGCGCTCAAGCCCGACTTCGTCTTCGCCTGGCCCAGCGCGCGCACGGCCGTGATGGGCGGCGCGCAAGCCGCGAAGGTCATGCGCATCGTGGCCGAAGGCAAGCTCGCGCGCGCCGGCGCCGAGCTCGACCCGGCCATGCGCGAGCTCCTCGATCAACAAGCCAGCGGCCTCGAGCAGCGGCTCGACGCCATCAGTGAAGCCACCTATTGCAGCGCCCGCCTGTTCGACGACGGCATCATCGACCCAGCCGACACGCGCCGGGTCTTGCTGCTGGCGCTCGAGACGTGTTTGGAAGGTCGCCGCGCACAGCTGCAGCCCAACACGTTCGGTGTGGCCAGATTCTGACGCGCGCTGTCTCACAAACGTCACGCGCTCGAACTGTTGCTAGCCGCGCGCTAGCAGCGCTAGCCTAGCGCTCGAGACCGGCGGTTGGGGCGTCGGCTCGACCAGGAGACGGTCCATGGGCAATGAGATCAGCGAACTCAAGTTGCGCGTCGAAGCCAAGAAGAAGGAGCTGGAGGCGCAGATCGCCAAGTTCAAAGCGGACTCGGCGGGGACCAAGAACGACGCGCTCGAGGCCCTGCAGGCGAAGCTCACCACTCTGGAGGGCGATCTGAAGAATGGCTGGGAGAACGTGTCGGAGTCGATCGCGGGCAAGCTCAACCGCTGGCTGTCCGACGACAAGAAGTGATGCACGTCGAACACCGCGCAGCAGCGCAGAGCCTGCGCGCTGTGCTGCCGCGTGGCGACCAGTGCACGATCACGAGCCAGCGCTGATTCGATACTTCCTCGGAGAGGGCGTCGCGATCGGCAGCGATACGTGCTTGAGCTGACTGAGTAGTCGGTTGGAGCGGGCGACGATCAGCGCCGCCACGCTCTCGTATGCGGCGCTGAGCCGCTGGGCGTAGCGCTGGACTAGTGCGGCGCCCTTGTCTCGCAGTGCGACCGGCTCCGGGGCCTTCGCGCGCCTGGAGCGGTTCGCGGAACCCTTGGCAGCAGGGGCCTTCGTGTCGCTCGCGCCCCGCGTGCGGCGCTTTTGCACGGCACGCTGAGGCGGCGCAGTCGTCTTGGGGGCCTTTGGGGTCCGTTTCTGCGCCGTGCGCTTGCTAGATGTGCTTTTTTGTCTGGCCATGCTTGCACACGATGCATGTGCCGTGCCCATGAAAAGCAAACGGCCGCAGCGCCTCTCGACGCCGCGGCCCGTTGTTGTGTGAATCGCTAGTGACGGGAGGTCACTTCGCGAAGTCGGGCGGTGCGCCCATCTGCTGCATCGCGCCGTTGTCGCCGACAGCTGCACCGAAGAGGATGCACATCTCTGCGGTGAAGGCCTGGTTGGCGAAGCGGAGCGGGCCGTTCTGTGACGGCGTCACGGGCGAGTTCTCGCTCTTCGCGCGCGCGTCGGTGTACTCGATGTGGCAGTTGAAGTGCAGGCGGTCGCCCGTGTTCAGCTTGAGGACGCCGCTGGAGGCGCCATCGGTCTTCATCATCGGCGCGGGCACCGGGTTCTTCACCTGGCTGTTGTAGCCGTAGGTCGGTTCGTCGAACCAGTCGAAGCTCTGGTAGATGATCTCGGGCTGCTTGCCGTCGCGCTCGACCCACGCCGTGAAGTTGGTGGTCCAGGCGTGTCGGTGTCCGAACAGGCCGATGATGCGCATCGGCGCCGGGATCGTGCTCGCGTAGTGCATGTCGACGATCTGGCCGGGCTGCGCGAACGTCCCCACGGCCTGGATGATCGGCAAGCCGCTGATCGCGTTGATCGCGGTCTTCGGATTGTCGGTCCACCACAGGTTCTGCCAAGCCTCTTTCAGGATCGGCTTATCCGTGGCGTTGAAGTGGTGCATGTTGTACTGGACGATCGGGGCGTCCGCGATCGTCCGGTACAGGCCCACGTCCTCTTCAGGCACGTCGACCGACTGCGGCATGTTCTCGTCCGGACGCTGTGCGCCCGGGATGCCGGCTCCGTTGAACAAGCCGTCGGCGCCGCCAGGCCCCCAGACGAAGGTGTTCCCGGCCGATGCGAGGGTCGACACGATCATGTGGTGCGAGCCGCCGCGCATGCGCGAGTAGATCGCGTAGAACTTGCCGCCCTTCGCCTCCGGGTGCTTGATGAGGATGTTGCGCTCCTCCTCGCCGCCGGCAGGCACGGTCCAACCCGCAGGCGGATTCATGTAGATGCTCATGTCTCCCTTGGAGACTGCGTTGAACCAGGCGTTGCCCTCGCCCTGCGGATGGTGGCCGATCTGAATGCCCTTGTCGGGAGGCGGGGGCAGGACGCAGAAGTTGTCACCCGCGAACTGGGTCTTCCACCAGGGCCAGACGTCGACGCAGCGGACGGCGGCCGGGTTGTTGAGCGTGGGGTGGAACGCTTCGCACTTGTTGGGCAGGACGGTCCCGCCCGGGCTGTACTGGATGTTCTCGAAGGAGAAGCCGCGGCACTCCATGCTGATCGGGCCCCCCTTGGCAGGCGGGAGATTGCCCGTGGGCGGCATGGCCGCGGCACCGCCGGCGGCCCCCTGCGCGGGTGGCGGCGTGGTCATCGGGTTCCCAGCCGGGGGCGTTCCCATGCCCATGCTCGCGGGCGGAGTCACCGAGGTCGGGGGTGTCCCAGTGCCCATGGTCGGGGTCGACGGGCTACCCGTGGCGGGCGTCGAGGGTTGGGTGACGGGCGGGATCACCGCCGCTCCGCCGGCAGCCCCGCCGGTCGCGGGCAGGGTGGGCATCACGCCCGTGGCATTCGGGCTGCCTGAGCTGCAACCGAAGCCTGCAAGGATTGCGACGCAGAGCAGCGCTCCAGAGTTGGTCTTGGGCATCGTCTCGATCTCCAACTAACAACGAAAGGTGACCCCAATCTTTGGGATCCTGTCCAAATACTACTGACCCACACGATAGCCGCATGTTGGCGCTAGTACGATGATCCATGCGTTGCTTGATTCCGCCAAGTTGCGGCACGATTGGCCGTTCTCGCTAGGTTTGGGCGGCAAGGAACCTGGGACGTCGGAAAGTGATCCACGTCGGCCGCAGATCGGGGGCGGTTTAGCTAGGCAACTTGCTTCGCGAGCTCGGCGTAGCGGTCCAGGCGCGCTTCGAGCTTGCCCATGTCACTGGTCGCCGGGATGGCCAGCACCGCGCGGGCCAGGCCGAGATCCTGGAGGCGCTTCAGCGCTTCGGCTTCGGGCTTGGGCCAGAAGAAGCTGACTTCGATCGTGTCCGGGTCGCGACCGCGCTCTCGCGCGAGTCGGCGCAGGTCGCGGATGCCTTCCGCGAGCTGATGCGAGTTCATGCCGATGGGAATCCAACCGTCATACGCTTCGACTACGCGCTCGCGTGCGCGCGCGGTGCCGCTGCCCAGCAGCACCGGTGGATGAGGCTTTTGAAGTGGCTTCGGCCAGGACCACATCGGGTCGAACTGGACGAACTTGCCGTGATACTCGGCTTGCTCCTGCGTCCAGATCGCCTTCATCGCTTCGACGCGCTCGCGCAGCAGCGCCCAGCGCGTCTTCGGATCGGTGCCGTGATCCGACATCTCTTCGAGGTTCCAGCCCGCACCGATGCCGAATTGGAAGCGACCGTTCGAGAGTCGATCGAGCGAGGCGATTTGTTTCGCCAACACGATCGGGTCGTGCTCCACGACCAGACAAATGCCCGTGCCCAGCTTGATGCGTTCAGTGACGGCGGCCGCCGCTGCCAGCATCACGAACGGATCGTTGAGATGCGAGTATTCGGTCGGGAGTTCCCCACCGCCCGGAAATGGGGAGCGTCTGCTGACAGGGATATGCGTGTGCTCGGGCACCCAAAACGAGTCGAAGCCCCGCTGTTCGCAGGCCTTGGCAATGAGATGCGTGGGCGCGGCGTAGTCAGTCGTCGGAGCGAAGATCCCGATCTGCATTTCGCCGAACGTACAGCGCATGGGTCGTGCAGTCAGCGTGTTTCTCTGGCAATACGCAGTTCCGGAGGTGGCTATGCGCGGAGAAATCGTCGCGGACGGACTGGTGTTCCCGGAAGGCCCGGTGTGGCACGAGGGCAGCGTGTACTTCGTCGAGATCGGCGCCGGTCAGCTCGCGCGGTTTCGACCGGATCGCGGCGTCGAACGTTTCGCGCAGACCGCGGGCGGTCCCAACGGCGCTGCGCTCGGCCCCGATCAGGCGCTGTACGTGACGCAAAACGGTGGCATGCGGCGCGAGGATCGAACCACACCTGGTATTCAGCGCGTCACCTTGTCCGGAGAAGTGTCCATGGTCACGCGCGAGATCGCGGGCCTGACACTCGAGGGTCCGAATGATCTCGCGTTCGGTCCGGACGGGCGCCTGTACTTCACCGATCCGCGCGGTGCTTCGGATCCAACCAAGAACGACAAGCCGGGGCGTCTGTTCGTGTGGGATCTCAAGCGGGGCCGCGGCGAGCTGATCCTCGAGCTGGGCCCGGTCTTTCCGAACGGCATCGCGTTCGACGCGCAAGGCACGTTGTTGTGGAGTGAGTCGTTTAGTCGGCGTGTGATGGCGCTGCGGGATGGTCGGGCAGAGTTGGTGATCCAGCTGCCCGAGCGACACTACCCGGATGGGTTTTGTGTCGACGCAGATGGACGACTGTATGTCGCATCGACGTACGCACATTGTGTCAGCGTGATCGAAGGTGGTCAGATCGTGGAGCGCTATCAGTGCGGCGACGGGATGCCGACCAATTGCTGCTTCGCCGGAACAGACCTGATCGTGACCGAATCACGCCATGGCACGCTCTGGCGCTTCCCCGTGGGTAGGCCAGGCCTCGCGTTGCGTCTCGGCTTGCACGAATAGCGCGTTTCGTGCGCCGGCCGGTATACTCGCCACTGGCTCAACGGGCGAGGCAGGCATGCAAGACTTTCGAGGTAAGTTGGCGGTCATCACCGGGGCCGGCAGTGGCATTGGGCGCGAGCTCGCGCTGCAGCTGGTCCGGGAGGGTGCGAACGTCGCCATCTGCGACGTGTTCGACGACACGCTCTCGAGCACCAAGGCTGACTGCGAGGCGGCCGCGGCCGCAGGGGTTCGAGTCAGCGCGCATCGCTGCGACGTCGCCGTCGAGGCGCAGGTGCTCGCGTTTCGCGATGCCGTGCTGCGCGAGCACGCCACTGACCACATCGAGCTGCTGTTCAACAACGCGGGGATCGGCGGCGGCGGCAGCTTCTTGACCGACACGCGCGAGAACTGGGAGCGCACGTTCAACGTGTGCTGGTTCGGCGTGTACTACTGCTCGCGCGCGTTCCTGCCGCTGCTGGTCAAGAGCAAGGAGGGCTGCATCATCAACACCAGCAGCATCAACGGCATCTTCGCGCTCGATCGCAACGGCCCGCACACGGCGTACTGCTCGGCCAAGTTCGCAGTCAAAGGCTTCTCCGAGGCGCTGCTGACCGATCTGCGCCTGAACGCTCCACACGTGTCGCTGGTGCTGGTCATGCCCGGCCACATCGGCACGTCGATCGTCGCCAACACGCTGCGCAGCCAGGGCCTGAAGGAGCCGCGCGCAATGACGACCGAGGAGCTGGCCGGCCTGCGCATGTGGTTGACTGCGCGCCGCATTCCACACGAAGGCCTGAGCGACGATCAGGTGCGCGATCTGGTCCAGGCGCGCTTCGACGACTTCCGCGACAACGCGCCGCTGAGCGGTGCTCAAGCCGCCGAGCAGATCCTGGGTGCGGTGCGCAGCGGCCAGTGGCGATTGCTGGTCGGTGACGACGCGCGTTTCATCGACAAGGCGGCGCGCGACAATCCGGAGCAGCTCTACGAGCCCGCGTTCCTCGAGCAGCTACGTGCCGGGATCCCGCGCAAAAATCAGCGCTCGTAGCGCCAGCCGTCGCGTACCGCCCACAGTCGATGGCGCGCGCCGGGAGCTTCCGGGTCGCCACTGTCGTAGCCTGCGTCGCCCGCGTACAGATACACCGAGCCATCCGCGACCGTGACGGCCTTCGGGATGTAGTGCGTGGTGTCGGTGCCGAGCGCGACGAAGCCGTCGGCGGCGCTGGTGGCCCGCTCCAGGATACTCAGCGTGACGAAGGTCGGCGGGGGCAGCTCGAGCTCGGCGCGCGCGCGGGCGGCGAGTGCCGCTGACGGCGTCAGCCAGGCGTGGTCGTCGCTCTCGCTCGGGTCGACACGCACGGGGCTGTCGGGCGCGCCGACCGCGAAGTAGAAGGTGTCGAAGCGTCGCGCGCGGCCCGGGGGTGTGACCCAGCGGGCGAAGCATGCGAGGTCGGACGCCTGGACGCGCAGACCCGCCTCCTCGTAGAGCTCGCGCACGGCAGCGCGGCGCGCGGCTTCGGGCAGCGCTCGTTCGAGATCGCCGTCTTCGGTCTCGACGCGTCCACCGGGAAAGACCCAGGCGCCGCCGTAGAACGCGAGCTTGGACGCGCGCTTGAGCATGAGTAGCTCCAGCCCGGCAGGGGCATCGCGCAGCACGAGCACGGTGGCGGCTGGTCGGACTTCGTTCGGGTCGGACATCCTGCCGTTCTAGCGCCTCGCCCTGCGCGCGTATACTCCCCGCGTGAAGTGTTTGCTGGTCGTCTATCACACGCAGTCCGGAAATACGGAGCGCTTGGTTCGCGCGCTCGTGCGCGGTGCGGAGCGTGCGGGCGAAGTCGAGGTGCGCTGTCAGCGCGCGTTCGCGACCACGCTCGAAGACTTGTTGCAGTGCGACTGCGTGGTCTTCGGCACGGCCGAGTACAACGGCTACATGTCCGGCGCGCTGAAGGACTTCTTCGATCGCACGTTCTACCCCGCGCAAGATCGGGTGAACAACAAGCCGTACGCGGTGGTG
>DATEOF010000105.1:0-12921 GCA_035274465.1 Polyangiales bacterium | reverse complement strand
CGACACCCCGAGCAGGGCGTGCGGCCCGAGCGCCGTGCGGGCTGCCGCCGGCGTCAGGCCCGCCTCGGGCAAGTGCAGCCCATCGGCGCCGCAGGCCTGCGCGACCTCCAGCGAGCCGTTGATCAGCAACGCGACCCCGGCTTCCCGAGTCAGCGCGCGCAGCTCGAGCGCGATCGGCAGCAGCTCCGCAGGCGAGAGCGCCTTGGCGCGCAGCTGCACGGCACAGCGCCGATCCGCGCCGCCGAGGGCAGCGCGCACCGAAGCCACGATCCCGCCCCGGGCCCCGGGATCGGTGATCAGCAGCAGCTCGAACACTCAGTTCCCCGAGGAACCGATCACACCACCGAGCGGGCTGGACGCGCTCGCGTACAGGCGCTTCTCGATCCGCCCGGCCAGGAACGCGTCGCGGCCGGCCTCGACCGCCAGCTTCATGGCGCGCGCCATGCGCACGGGGTCGCGCGCGCCTGCGATGGCCGTGTTCATCAGCACGCCGTCGCAGCCCAGCTCCATGGCGATGGCCGCGTCCGAGGCGGTGCCCACGCCGGCGTCGACGATGATCGGCACCGATACCGCGTTGCGGATCAGCTCGATGTTGTAGCGGTTCTGGATGCCCAGCCCGCTGCCGATCGGCGCGGCCAGCGGCATGACCGCGGCACAACCGACGTCCTCCAGCTTCTTGGCCGTGATCGGGTCGTCGGTGGTGTAGGGCAGCACGACGAAGCCTTCCTTGACCAGGATGCGCGCGGCTTCGAGGGTCTGCACCACGTCGGGGAACAGCGTCTTGGGATCGCCCAGCACCTCGACCTTGACCAGGCCCGCGATGCCCAGCTCGCGCGCGAGCCGGCAGGTGCGCACGGCGTCTTCGGCGCTGTAGCAGCCGGCCGTGTTGGGCAGCAGCGTGAACTTGCGCTCGCGCAGCCAGCGCACCAGCGAATCGCCGCCGCCCGGCAGCTGATCGAGCCGGCGCACGGCCACAGTGACCATGTCCGCGCCCGACGCCTCGAGCGCCGCCTTGGTCTGCTCGGCGTCGCGGTACTTGCCCGTGCCCACGATCAGCCGCGAGCGCAACAGGTGACCACCGATGTTCAGTTGCTCTTGCACAGTGTCACCCTCCCTAGCTTCCTTCGCTTGCGAAGGAAGGAAATCATGTCACCAGCTTCCTTCGCTTGCGAAGGAAGGAACATGTCAATTAACCGCCGCCCACGAAGTGCACGACCTCCAGCTTGTCGCCGTCGGCGAGCTGGGTGTTTGGGTGCTCGGCGCGCGGCACGATCTGGCGATTGCGCTCGACCGCGACCGGGCCGTCGCCCACGCCCAGGAGCGCGAGCAGCGCGCTCACCGTGAGCTCGGGAGCGACCTGGCGGACCTCTCCGTTGACCTCGATCTGCATGGGCGGGAAGCTACCCCGTCCGCCGCGCGCTGTCAGCCCGGAGTCAGCCGTAGTTGCGTACGACCAGCTCGCTCACCAGGCCGCGCTTGGCCGCATTGCAATTGATGGCGCGCGGCGCGGAGACCACGTCGACGCGAAACTTGGCATACAGCTCGCGGATCAGCGGGACGTCGCTGTTGCTGAGCATCAGCTTGCAACGGCGACGGTCGAGTGCGCTGAACACGTCTCGCAGGCGCTCCTGGTCCTCGCTGCTGAAGCCGTCCGAGGCGTAGGCGGTGAAATTTGCCGTGCGCGAGGCCGGCTCGTAGGGCGGGTCGAAGTAGATGAAATCGCCCGGCTTGGCGTAGGCGAGCAGGGCCTCGAAGCCGTCGCAGCGCAGCTCGGCGCGCGCCAGCTCGCGGCTGACCGAGCGCAGCAGCTCGGCGTCCAGGATGCGCGGGTTGGTGTAGCGGCCGGCCGGTACGTTGAACTCGCCGCGCCGGTTGACCCGGTGCAAGCCGTTGAAACACGTCTTGTTCAAGTAGATGAACATGGCCGCGCGCTCCGCGGTCGACAGGCGCTTGCCGTGGTTGTAGCGGTGCCTGACGTGGTAGTAGCGCTCGGGGTCGTGCGCCGCGGACAGCGGCAGGAGGCGCTCGATCACGTCCTCCACCTGGTCGCGCACCGCCGTGTACGTGGCGATCAGCTGCGCGTTGATGTCGGCGAGCAATGCGCGCTCGGGTCGCTGTGCGAAGAACAGCGCGCCTCCGCCCACGAACGGCTCGACGTGCCGCATCAGCGCCACGCCTTCCGGCAGCAGCGGCGCCAGCTGCGACAGCACCTTGGACTTACCTCCCACCCATTTGAGAATCGGTGAGGGTTCGGTGACGCTCGTTTTCGGGACCGCCCTCGCAGGTCCACTGAGCCGTCGTGCGCTCGATGTCAGCACTCCGCCGACACTACTCGAGGCGCTGATCTCCGCAAAAAAAGTGCGATACAAGGGTCTCGGAGCGCGCCGATGACGAGCAACAAGAATCCGATCGTATTCGTCCTGCTGACCGTTGCGATCGACACCATCGGCTTCGGCGTGATCCTGCCGGTGTTACCGCGTTTGATCATGGAGATCGGCGCGACCGACGTCGGCGGCGCGGCGCGCGTCGGTGGCGCGCTGCTCGTGGTGTTCGCGGGCCTGCAGTTCTTGTTCGGTCCGCTGCTCGGCAACCTGGCCGATCGCTTCGGGCGGCGGCCGGTGCTGTTGATCTCGCTGGCTGCGTTCGGCGTGAACTACGCGCTGATGGGGCTCGCGCCGAACCTCACATGGTTGTTCATCGGTCGCGCGCTGACCGGAATCAGCGGCGCGATCTACGCTCCAGCCAATGCGTACGTCGCGGACGTCACGCCACCCGAGAAGCGCGCGCAGAGCTTCGGTTGGGTGAACGGCGCGTTCGGTCTCGGCTTCACCTTGGGGCCGGCGCTCGGCGGCTTCCTCGGCGAGCTCGGGCCCCGTGCGCCGTTCTTCGCCGCGGCGATCTTGGCGCTCGTCAACTTCGTGTACGGCCTGTTCGTGCTGCCCGAGAGCTTGCCCAAAGAGCGCCGCCGAAGCTTCTCGCTCGCGCGAGCGAACCCACTCGGGGCGATGCGCGCGTTTCGCGGCCAGCGCACGGTGTTGGGCCTGGCCCTGGTCGTGTTCTTCTGGTCGCTCGGGTTCCACGTCTATCCGTCGACCTGGTCGTACTACGTGATCGCCAAGTTTCAGCTGTCGCCTGCAGCCATTGGCGGCACGCTCGCCGCGTCCGGAATCTCGATGATGATCGTGCAGGCGTTCTTGACCGGACGGCTGGTGGCGAAGCTCGGCGAGAGGCGCACGGCGCCGCTGGGCATCTTCATGGGCTTCAGCGTGTTCGCAGCCTACGCGTTCATCACCGAGAGCTGGATGATGTACCCGCTGCTGTTGATCAGCGGCTTGCAGGGTCTGACCATGCCCTCGCTCAACGCGATGATGTCCAAGCAGCTCGGGCCGGAGCGCCAGGGTGAGCTGCAAGGCGGGATGGCCAGCGTGATGGGCCTGAGCGCGATCATCGGCCCGTGGGCGCTGACCGAGACCCTGGCGCGTTTTGCCAGCGTGGGGCCGAATGCCGCAGCTTCCCGGCCGGCCGGCGCGCCGTACTTTCCGGGCGCGGCGTTCGCGCTGGCGGCGTGCCTGGCGCTCGTCAGCTTCGCGATCCTGCTGTTTCAGCTGCGGCGCATCTCGCCGCCGCTGGCTGCCGACGTGATCGCGCGTGGGGCGCCCCCTGACCCCGAAGTCGGGTGATGCCGCTGTAAGCGGCGCGCGCACAGCCACGCAGGGAGCGCGGCAATCCCGGCGCTCGTGTAGCATCATTCGACGCAATCGTGGCCGAGTCGGCGCGAATACAGGACATCCAGGAGCGGCTCCAGGACTTCACGGCCGCTCTGCGCACCGCAGGCGCGGCCCAGAAGGCGCAGCGCCTCGAGCGCTACGCCTCGGGCTTCGTGCGTCAATCCGAGGTACGGCGCTCGGTGGCCGCGATCCTCGAGCAGCTGCGCTACTTCCGCAACTACCCCGAGGAACTACCCGATCTGCCGATCGTGCAGGTGGCGGCCAATCGGCTGGAGGACGTGTGTCGCGAGGCGCTCGCGGGCGGCCTGATCGAGGCGGCCCGCCCGTCGCTGCGAGCTGCGAGCAAACGCAAGCTGGGCGTGGTCATCACCACGCTGGCGGCCGCGGGGCTGTGCTTCGCGCTGCCGCTCGGCTTGATCATGTTCGGCGTGGACTTCGACGACTTGCTCGCGCGCCGCGTGACCGCTCCGGCGCGCGTGCCGCAAGGTGAAGAGGTGCACGTGTCCGTCAACGCGCTCGTGGCCTCGGCCGAGCCGACCGCGACCAAGCGCGTCGAGTTCTACGTGCGCGACCACTGCAGCGGCGAGCTCGGTGGCGGCGTGCAATGCAAGGCGGCCGAGCCGCGCGAGTTCGATGGCGTCGTGCGTCCGAGCTACGAGGTCACGCTGCACAACCAGGTCTACGGGTTGTTCGTGGGCTTCGCGGACGGAACGTTGTTGGGCAGCGTGGGCAACGGCGAGGTCTGGCTCGCGGCGACCTGGGATACGCCCGAGGGTCGCTACGAGCTGCCGCTGCAAGCGGCATTCGTCGGCTACACGCCGGAGCACTGCAACCTGCTCGATCGCGCGCTGGATCGCTGCACGCCCCGGCGCCTCGGCGACGATGCGCGTCACGAAGATCTGCCGGTGCCGACCGTGATCATCGACGTGGTCAAGGGCGACCGCGCGCGCGTCGCGGGCGCCAAGCAGAAGCGGGAGCAGGAACGTCAGCAACAGCGCGCCCAGGCCGCCGAGGAACGCGCCTCCGAGCTGGCCCAGAACGTGGAGCAGATCAAGGCCGTGCTCGACGACACGCAGCGTATGTTGCGCAAGCAGCAGTGGGAGGCGATGCGCGAGCGCGTCGACAAGCTCACGCAGCTGTTCTCCCCGCTGGACGCCCTGGCGGTCGGCGGCGGGGAGGGCGAGCCGTTGCCGGCCGAGGTCGCGGGTTTGCGCGCGCGCTTCGAGGAGCAGCGCCGGCAGGTCCAGGCGTTCGAGGAACGCGCGTTCGAGTCGGCGTTTCAAGCCACGCGCGCCAATCCGCCGCCGGCCAACCAGGGGCTCTTGAGCGCAGCTCGCGGCGATCTGCTGGCTGCAACGGAGGGCGGCGGGGACGCACCGGCCGGCGACACTCGTCTGGCCGACGTCGCGCGCAAGCTGCGCATCAGCCCGGAGTACCTCGACGCCATCTACGCAGCGCACGCCGAGCAGCTCGAGAAGCGGCTGGCGGAAGCCGAGGCCGCGCGGCGCGCCAAGGAACAGGCGGCGCAGGCCAGCCTGCTACGCCGCTGCGGCGAGCTGCCGCGCAACGCCTTCAACGAAGTGAAGGGTTACCTGTCCGCGATGGGCCACTCGGTTCGCGTACGCGTGCGGCTGAACGAGTGCATGACGCCGCGCCTGTCCGAGAAGCTATGCTGGTCGGTGGTCTGCAACTTCGACGAGCTCGTGCCCGGCGAGCTCACGGATACCAGCCGGCAGCACAAGTGGACCTTCGTACTGAAGAACGGTCGCGTTACGGAGCACTTGGAGAAGGTGCTGGACTGACGTCGCGCAGCGCGCGCGCGTAGCCGGTGGGCGAGACGCCGAAGCAGCGGCGGAACTCGGTCGCGAAGTGGCTCGAGCTGCAGAAGCCCAGGCAGCTGGAGATCTCGGCCACGTCGCGATCGGCTGCCCTGAGCAGCTCGGCGCCGCGCGCGAGCCGGCGATCGATCACGTAGCGGTAGGGTGTCTTGCCGAAGGTTCGCTTGAACAGCGTGGTGAACTGGCGCTCGCGCAGGCCGCACAGAGCAGCCAGCTCGTCGACGCGCAGCTCGTCCTGCAAGCGCTCATCGATGTAGCGGGTCAACCGCCGCTGGTGACCCTCGGAGAGCCGTCCGCGGTACGCGACGCGCATGCGGCCGGTCGGCAGGCGATCGAGCGCATAGGCGAGGAAGGCGAGCGACAGCGAGTCCGCGAACAGCGAGCCCGAGCGCGCGCCGCCGGCAGCTTCACGGCACATGGCCAGCGCCAGATCGCGCACCGTCGGATCCGCAGCCATCGGCGGCTGGAACGTCGGCCGAATCGGTGCGCCGTGCTGCAGCAAGCGATCGCGCCAGGTGTCGTGCAGGCGCACCGCGACGAGCGTCGCGCTGCCGATCGCGCGTACCAGGCGCGGCCGATCCTCGTGCGTGTGAAAGGACAGCGTACCGGGCGTGCTCTCGTAGGTGACTTCGCGTGCCTTCTCGCGGAAGACCAGCTGCGTCGCGCCTTCGACCACCACGATCAGCGTCAGCTCTCCGCTCGGCGGCCCGCTGTCGCGCTCGCCCACGAAGGGCCGGCTGCGGTGCACCTCGAACGGAACACCTCGCCAACCCTGCTCGGTACTCGAGAGCAAAGGCAGCTCACCGCTGCCACCATCGAAGCTCAGCGGGCGAATGGCGCCCAGGGCTTGCATCATGAACCGCGACATCCTGTTTGATGTGTCACGGTTTCGTTCAGATCGGTCGCCGATGAGACAGCGATGCGAACTCTTTGGCGCTGGGTGCTAATGGCTATTTTTGACCCTTTCAATCCAGGGTCACACCCGTCGCATCCCCAAGTTCGAGCAGCTGCGTGGCCAACGCACTCGCCATCTCCCAGACGCCACTCGCCAGCGGGTCCGCGCTGCGCGAGGCAAGTAACGCCAATCCCACGCGTTGCGAGTTCGAGCGCAGCACGATCGGCCGGAAGCGCGCGCCATCTGGCAGTTTCCACATGTCCCCCGACGGGGCAGTGACGTCCTCGGCCTGCGTCAACACGGCGGTCGCATCCTCGAGGCCACCCAGCTGCAGCCAATAGAGGCAGGCGTGACGCTGGAGATCGTGATCCCCCTCCACGCCGTGCTCGGCTGCGAGCGCGAGGCCGGAGTCGTCCGCCAGGTAGAGCTGTCCGCCGAACACCTCGGGTGAGCTGTCGCAGAGCAGCGCGATCGCGCGCGCGGCGCGGCTGCTTCGATCGGACGCTTCTGCAAGCGTGGCCGCCACACGGGTCGCCACGAGCTGCCGGTGCAACGGCCCGCCAGGCGCGAGCACGCTGGTTTCGAAGCGCGTCTCGGGCACCTTCAACTCCACGCCTGCACGCCGCGCTTCGCCTGCAAGCTGCACGAGCTGCGGCTTCACGTGCGCGTGCTCGCCACCGTGGCCGTGGCGCGCGACGAGCTGCGCGAAGTGTTCGATGGCCGGGCCGTCCTTGGCCTCGATCGCCAGCCGCAAGCGCGTCTCGTAGTCGATCACGCGGTGCGGCTCGAGCACATCCGCGCGACTCTCGATCAGCGCGTCGATGCGACGCGCGGCGCTCTCGTGCTCGCCGAGCTTGGCCTCGGCCATCGCCAGCTCGCGGACCAGATCCCAGGTCGCGGCCTGCATCCCGCTGGCTTCGCATTGCGCGAGCACGGGGCGACCCAACGCGCACGCGGCGTCGGCCTGGCCGCGGGAAACCAACACGCCGACGTAGCCTGCCGTCGCCGCAATGCGCACGCTCTGGTCGCTCGCTGGATCTTCGGCGTCCTCGCCGGCCAGCGCGAGCGCGCGTTCGAACTCGGCCTGTGCTGCCGACAAGTCGCCACGCAGACGCTGATAGTAGCCGAGCGCCATGTGACGCATCGACCGCCAGCCGGGCTCGTCCTCGGCCAGGCGCGCGATTTGATCGGCGCAGTGTTTGACGCCCGCCAGATCGCCGGCGCGGATCTGTACGACCAGCTCGTGGCGGAGCGGCGGCATGAACATCTGGCGCACGCTGGATTGCAGCGCCAGCACCTCGGCGCGCTTGCGGTACTCCTCGGCGCGCGCATGGTCACCCTCGACGATGCACCACAAGCGCCGCAGGTAGTTGGCGTTGACCGCCTGCAGCGGGTCGTTCTCGATCAGGGCGAGCCAGTGCGAGGCGCTGGCAACGCCCATGCCGGTATCGATGATGGCGAGGGCAGAGGCGATGGCGTTGCGGATCAGCTCGGCGTACGCCAGGTCCGCGCCCTGGCACTCGGCCAGCTTCTCGTAGATGCCGAGTGCCTGCGTTCGGGCGCGTTCGACCTGTCCCGTGAAATTCATCTCGTATGCGGAGACGGCGTTCTGCCAGAGCGCGTGCAACAGCGTCGAGAACGCGGAGAACGGTTCGAGCAGCCCACCGAGCGAATGCATGAGCGGTCCGTTGCGCGTGCGCGCGCCGATCGCGATCGAGATCGTCACGTAGCGCGCCAGGAAGCGGATGGCTTCGTCGACGCGGTAGACGCGCTCGTCTTCCGGCGTCGCGGCGTAGCGCGCCACGGCGGCGTCGAGCGCGCGCTTCACGCGATCCGCACGGGGCAGGCTGGGATCCTGCGCGCGGTAGTCGGCGAGCCCGCTGTCACGCTCGAGGCGCGCAAACCAGTGCGGCCCGTAGCGGCGGTGGAGCTTGTTGTCGGTCACGATGCTGAGCGTGACCAGGAGGCGCGCCAGCGTTTGTTGTTCGCGCGCGGGTCGTTGCCCCACCTGCGAGAGCTCGAAGGCGCGCTCGAGCGTCGCCGCGGCGTCCTTGCTGGACATGCCCGCTGCGCTCGCGATGTCGCCCCGCGCGGCGAAGCTGGGGATCACGATCGCGAGCCGATCGAGCGCGCGCTCGTTCGCGCCCCCCTGGAGCAGGTGGTGGACTTCGGCGAGGCCCAGGCCTTCCTGACCCGAGAAGTGTTCGGCCAGCGCCAGGTGATGCTCGATGCAGCGCTCGGGCGTGAGCTCGGAGAGAAGCAGCGCGCGGTCGCCCTGGTGTGCCAGGGTGTAGCTCACGCCGTCGCTCGCGAACAGGCCGAGCTGCACCAGCGCGTCGACCGCGCGGTCGACCTGCGCCGCGCCGTCGCGGCCGGCCAGCTCGGCGTAGTCCGCGCGCGTGAACTGGCCGCCGATCGCCAGCGCTTGCAGCTCCGCCAGGCGCCGCGCCAGCGGGAGTAGATTGGCGACGCGCGCACGTAGCAAGTGCTCCGCGTCCGCTGGCAGCTCGGTCAGCGTGAGCTCGGCTGGCAACAGCCAGCTGCCCTCGGCGTAGCGGATCAGGCCGTTGTCCACCATGTGCTGGGCGACCGACATGGCCGCGCGTGGATTGCCGACCGAGATGGTATGGATGCGATCGCTCACCAGCGCCACGTTCGGCACGCCGCCGAACACCGATGAGAACAGCACTTCGGTCTGGCTGCGCGTCAGCGCGCGCAGTGCCACGCGCGTGCAGTCGCGCGCCAGCACGTCGAGTGCGGCCGGCGCATCGGGCGCGAGTGGCGTGGCCACCCCCAGTGCGATGAGCAGCCGAGCTCGCGGCGCGGCGTGCACGAGCGCGGCCAGGATCGCCAGCGACGGTTCGTCGAGGCGCTCGGCGTCGTCGACCACGAGACACAGCACGTGCTCGCGGCAGAGCTGCTCCATGAAGCGCGTGAGGTTCTGAGGCAGCTTGTCGCGATGCTCGAGCAGACGCGCGAGCGGCAGCAGGTGCGGCCGGCCCTGGGCCTCCTGCGTGGGCTCGAACAGGCTCTCGAACACGCCGGCCTGGCGCGCGCACGCGGAGCTGGCCTCGGGGAGCGCTTCGAGCACCTGTTCGGTGAGCTCGTAGGCGCCGCCGAAGGCCGTGCGCGCCGTGGCGCTGCCACTGGCGCGCGCGACCGATAGACCTTGTGTCTTCGCCTCGAGCACCCAGGCGTCCAGGAGCCGCGAGCGTCCGACGCCATTGGCTGCGTGCAGCCAGAGCGCCGCGCCGCTTCCCTGGCTGGCGCGAGCAGCAGCCGCGCGAAACTGCTGCAGCTCCTTGTCGCGTCCGACGAGCGTGGGAGTATTCAGGTACGCCTGCGCGACTGACGCAGCCTCGCTGTCCGAGTGCCCTGCGATCGCCGCCAGGCGCTGGATGATCTCGGACGTGCCGCGCGGGCGGTGCGCGGGATCGACGCGCAAGAGCGACAGCACCACGGCGTCGAGCTCGGGGACGCTCTCGACCAGCGCACTCGGTGGCGTCGGCGGCTCGCGCCAGGCCGCGCTCAGCTCTGCGAACGCGCGCGCCACGAAAGGTGCGCGGCCGGTCAGCGCGAAGTAGAGCGTGGCACCGAGCGAGAACAGGTCGGTGCGCGCGTCGAGCGACAGGCCGTGGAGTGACTCGGGGGCGATGAACGCGGGCGTGCCCACGACCTGGCGGCTCGGCCCCATCGGGATCATCGCGCCGAAGTCGATCAGCTTCGCGTGGCCGGTGCGCGTGCGGCGCACGTTGCGCGGGCTGACGTCGCGGTGGACGAAGCCGCGGGAGTGCAAGAGCGACAGTGCCGAGCACACCTGGAGCATGAGCTCGCAGCAATCGCGCGCGGGCAAGGGTGCGAGCTGATCGAGGTCGCCGCCGTCGAGCAGCTCCATGGTGTAGTACGGCCCGGCGCTGTCGTGCCCGAAGTCGTACACCTGCACCACGCTCGGATGGGCTAGCTGAGCGAGCACGTAGAACTCGCGCTCGAACAGTGCGCTCAGCTTGCGCCGGAGTGTGAGGTCCTCCGGCACCTGCAGCTGCTTGAGCGCGACCTCCTCGTCACGTCCGGTGTCGAGCACGCGGTACACGATCGCCATGCCCCCGCGTCCGAGCTGTTCCAACACCGTGTACCGAGTACCGATCTGCGCGGGACTCTGCGAATTGGGCGGAGCGGAAGGCACCGTGAGCTAGTCGATAGTATGCATGTATGGACATGACGCGTCAGTATCCCGCAGCCGCCAGCGGCGGCCAAAACGAAGACATAACTCGAGTACATCCGACGAGATGACGAGCGCGAGGCAGTCTGGGGAAGTCTGGCTGGCGCGCGGAGGCAGCGGTTTTCTGCAGAAAAGGCGCGCTCGAGTACGATCGTACTGACTTGTCACCGTGCGACGAACGCAGGCAATGGTGTGCGGATGTGGCGCAAAGGGTTCGCACAAGCGCGGAGTTGTACTAAGCTCCGACGCGTGCAGTCCGATCAGGCGTTTAGTTACTCCGCACGGTTGCTCAAACCATTCCTCACGTTGCTCGTGCAGCAGAACGACTGCGCGCCGCGTGTCGAGGCGCAGCGCGCAGTGCGCGACCTGGATGAACGCATCCCAGTCCAGAGTGTGCACGCGTGGCTCGCAGCTGCGATCGAGCAGACGCGCGATCCCGATCTCGGCGTTCGCGCCGGCGCGTTGATGACGCCCGGCGAGGGCGGCGTGATCGACTACGTGCTCGACTCGGCGGCGACGGTGGCCGACGCGCTCGAGGTCACGGCGCGCTACATGCGGCTGTTGAACGACGCAGCCGAGTGTCGGCTCGAGGTCGACGGTTCGCGCGTGTTGTTCCGCATGGACACGCGCGTGCCCACGCCGGCCGCCGCCGAAGACTTCATGCTGACGGGCTTCTTCAGCTCGCACCCCTGGCTGCGCAGCATTCCGGATCTCGAGTTCTGGTTCACGCACGCGCCGCCGCACAGCCCGCTCGAATATCGGCGGACGTTCGGCTCCACGCCCTGTCGCTTCCGCGCGCCTTGTGCCGGCGTGAGCTTTTCGCGGGTCTACCTGCAGCAGCGCCTCGAGCGCGCCGATCCCAACCTGCACGCGGTCACGCGGCGGCTGGCCGACATCATGTTGGCCGAGCTGCCGCCCGAGACCGCGCTGTTCAGCGAGCGCGTGCGCGCGTTGATCGCGCGTGAGCTGGCCACGCCCGGGTTGAGCACGTCCTGGGTCGCGCGACGGCTGCGCATGAGCGCCCGTACGCTCGCGCGTCGGCTCGAGACCGAGAGCACCACGTTCTTCGCCGTGCTCGACGATGCGCGTCGCGAGCGCGCGCTGC
Organism: Polyangiales bacterium; assembly: GCA_035274465.1. Classification (GTDB taxonomy): domain Bacteria; phylum Myxococcota_A; class Polyangia; order Polyangiales; family JAFGIB01; genus JADGRF01. The sequence goes on along the minus strand of DATEOF010000105.1, from coordinate 1,136 downwards.
GCTTGATGGAAGATCGGACGCTGTCCCTGACCGAGATTGCGTTCGTGCTCGGCTTCGCGCATGTGCCCTCGTTCCATCGCGCATTTCGCCGCTGGACCGGCAAGACGCCCGCCGACTTCCGTTCGGGACTGGTCGCTCGCTCCTCCGTCGCCTGACGCGACCATAGACGAGGACGTCGTTCGCCGGCGAAGGCTTTGGCCGGGGCCGCGCATTGCCGTCAGCGCACTGACTATACTATGTATAGTTGCATGTGCCGGCGTCGCGACGCGCTCGTTGGGCTGACATGCCTCTGGCTGGGGGCGTGCGCCGGCGACGAGATCGCGGCGCGGCAACAACCGGGCAGCGCGGCTGGCGCGAGCGCGCAGCCACCAGCTGCAGGTGATTCGGCCGGCTCGTCGGCCGGCGGCTTGGTGCCGGGCGTGACGGATGCCGGCAGCACGATGGTCGTGCTGCCGGACGACGACGGAGGTGCCGTGACGTTGCCCAGCAGCCAGGCGAAGAAGCCGCCGGCGGATCCGAAGATCACGTTCGACTGGACCGAGTCGCAACCGAGCACGCTGAGCTGCGAGCCGGGCGAGTACGTGGGCAAGTTCAGCTGCGTGTTCACGCTCGATGACGAAGTGGCTGCGCTGCTCGGCGGCACGGTCCAGCTCGAGGGCGACCTGCGGCTCACGCTGGTGCGCTCCATGAATGGTGAGTTTCTCGAGATCACGGACGGACGCTTCGAGGCGGTGGCCGCTTCGATCATCGGCGCGCGCGCGATGCTGAGCGGGAAGCTGGACTGTCGTACGAACCGCTTCCAGGCCTCGTTGTCGGACGGCCTGTGGGCTGTCGGTGATCCGGCCATGCCTGTGCTCCCGGGCGGGATGCTCGAGGGAGACATCACCGGTATGTATCGGGACCGGATGCTGTCGGGCGAATGGACGCTCGGCGATCCCATGCTCGGCGATTGCGTGGGCACCTGGACCGCGAGCTTGACGCCATGAGGCTGCGCGTCGCCGCGATGTGTCTGTGGCTCGCTGCTTGTAGCGGCAAGACGGCGACTCCGGTGGCTCCCGCCGGGGCGCCCGCGCCGGATGCTGCTGCCGGCGCCGGCAGTGGCGCGCCGCCAGCGGCGGGTAGTGGCGAGGAGCCTT
>DATEOF010000104.1:0-15908 GCA_035274465.1 Polyangiales bacterium | reverse complement strand
GTTCCAGCACGACGCGTTGTTCGGATCGCTGTGCGTGCTCGACAACATCGCCTTGCCGGTGCTCGAGCTGACGCGCATCCCCGAGGCGCTGGCGCACGAGATGAGTCGCGCCAAGCTGGCGCTGGTCGATCTGTCCGAGTTCGAACGGCGCTTGCCCTCGGAGCTGTCCGGCGGGCAACGCAAGCGAGTGGCGCTTGCGCGCGCGACGGTGCTCGACCCGGTGGTGCTGTTCGTGGACGAGCCGACGTCGGGGCTCGATCCCGCGACTGCCAGCCGGATCGATCAAACGCTGCTGCGTTTTCGTGACGTGCTGCGCGTCGCGATCGTCGCGGTGACGCACGACGTGGAAGGCGTCTGGGCCATCGCCGATCGCGCGGTGGTGGTGGCCGAGGGAGGCATCTGCGCCGAAGGCACGATCGACGCCCTCTCGCGCAGCGAGCAGCCTGCCGTTTACGAGTTCTTCCACCGAGGCGCGGTGAAGCGCGAGCGAGGTACCTCATGATCACCAAGGCGCAGAAGATCAAGCTGCTGATTTTCTTGCTCGGCACCACGTTGATCGGAGCCACGCTGCTCGTGGTCTTCACGCGTCAGAGCCTGTTCAAGTCGAACGCGACGTACTACGTGCGCGTGCCGGGGAGCGTGAGCGGGATCCAGCCGGGCTCGTTGGTCGCGGTGCGCGGCGTGCGCGTCGGGAAGGTCGACGAGGTGCAGCTCTATGCGGACGATCGGCAGAGCGTGCGGCTGGTGCTCGCGATCGATCGCAAGGTGCCGATCGATCGCGATGCCGTGGCGCAGCTGTCGTTTCAGGGCGTGACGGGCGTCAAGTACGTCGACATCTCGGGCGGCAGCGCAGGCGAGCTCCCGCCCGGAAGCCACATCGCGTACCACGAGTCGGCGCTCGAGCGCGTCAGCGATCAAGCGGAGGCGCTGGTCGAGCAGGCGAAGGAATTGCTCGCCAGTACGAACAAGCTGGTGGTGCAGCTGGGCCGCGTGGCCGAGCGCTTCGATCAAACGCGCATCGACGCCATCCTGGACGAAACGCAGCGGGCCGCGGGCACCTTCGCCGCGGCGGGCTCGGAGTTGAAGGGCCTGATCCACGAGAATCGCGCGCCGCTCTCGCGCGCGCTGAGCTCGGCAGACGTGGCGTTGCGCGGTGCGAGCGGCACGCTGAAGAACGCCGACGACACCGTGCTCGAGCTCAAGACCATGATTCGGCAGAACGAGGCCCAGCTGCGCGCGATCACCTCCAACCTGCGCGACGCGAGCCAGAGTTTCAAAGATCTCGGACAGCAGCTGCGCCAGCGCCCCTCGCGCCTGCTGCTGTCGGGGGCGCAGCCGGAGCGGGAGTTGCCGTGAGAGCCTGGATGCTAGCTCTGTTGTGCGCGAGCGCCTGCGCGTCGCTGCCGGAGACACACTTCTACCGGCTGTTGCCCGCGCGTGCGGAACCCGCGCGCGAGCCGGTTGCGGGCGTGCTGGCGATCCAGACGCTCGAGGCCGACGCGGTCTACACCGACGACCAGATGCTGTACCGCAGCGCGCCCACGCGCGTGGACTTCTACGCCTATCACCGCTGGATCTCGCCTCCGGCCATCCAGCTTAGCGACTACCTGCGCGACGCGATGACGCGCAGCGGCCTGTTCGCGCGAGTGCAGAGTCGCCTCGACACGAACGCGGCCGCCGTGCTCACGGGCCGGCTGGTCGCCTTCGACGAAGTCGACGTGTCGCCGACGCAATGGCAGGGCCAACTCGAGCTCGAGCTCTCCCTCGAAGATCCGCGCAGCAGCGAAGCCTTCTGGACCAAGCGCTACGCGCAAGCGGAGCCGATCGCGCAGCGCACGCCGGAAGGCCTGGCGCTGGCGCTCAGCACCGCCATGCAGCACGTCGTGGACGCGAGCGCACAGGAGATCGCGAACGCCATGCGTGCGCGTGTGGCGCCAGAGTGAGGCTCAGGGCAGCTCTGCGCTCGACAACGTGGTCTTCCCGGCGATATCGGTGGCAGCCACCGTAACCGAGAGCCGCGCCTTGTCCTCGAGCGGGACGAAGTGCGCGGCGACGTCGGACGCTTTCGTGAAGCTGCCCGTGTTCGCGGTGTAGCTACCCTTGGAGGTGTCCACGGTGTAGTGGAGGGGGGCGATTTCGACGCCGGGTGCGGCGACCACGTCCGACCACGCAAACGCGGCCCAGGTTCCGTTTTCGCTCTGCACCGTCAAACCATCGATCGCGTGGTCGTCGGCCAGGAGCAGGAGGCCGCGTTCCTGCCGGGAGCCTCGCTTCACCGCGACCGGAACCGAGGAGCTCCCCTGCACACGCTTGAGGAAGCCCACGGAGTTGCTGGACGGAGTCACCCCGTCAGGTCCGATCAGCACCGCAGTCCGAGGCAAGGCGCCTGTGACGTCGTAGTCCTTCACGCCGATATCCCCGGGGCTGACGCTGACGACAGCCAGATCACCACCGTCATTCGTCTCGTACACGAGCACTGCCTGCCCGCTCACGAGCATCACGTCGTCAGATGCCTTTACATCGAGTGTGAGCTCACTGTCAGACACGTTGGTGATCTGGAACGCGACAGTCGGGGGCACGGCGTCGTCCGCGGCGAGCAGGCCGACGAGGGACTTGCCGTCCTGAGCGTCGACCAGCTTCAACAACCCCGCATAGCTGCCGTCCAGCAGCCGCGCGTCCTTTGCCACGCTACGACTCGAATTGTCCGTGGCACCGGTGTTGTTGCCGACGCGATTGATCGGGAAGTAGATCGACAGGCCCATGACGTCGTCGGCCCGTCCGTCGGTGCGATGGGCGATGCGCAATTTCTCGAGAGAACCGCGCAACGCATCGGCCGCCTTGGCCACGTCCGGACCGCCAGTCCGGCTGTGGTTCGCGAGGAACTCTCCCACGTCCATCCAACTCGTTTGCTCCGAGGGATCCTCCGTGCTTCGCGCGTAGAAAGTGCTCTCCGCCTGGGCCGAGTACAGATCCGCAACCACGTTGTAGTTGCCCGCCTTCGAATCACTCTCTTGCTCGTACGCCTTGACCAACGCGTCGAGCGATCGCTTGACCTCGGCACTGTCGGTGGACCATACCGCTTGTGTCACCTGCAATCCGCTCGCGCGACTTGGCTTGTCGCCGTAGTAGTCAGCATAGGAATTGACGATGGTGGTCGCCAACTCGCGCGGCGTGAGGTCCGGCGTCCTGCCCATGAACTTGAAGATGGCATCGTAGTTCCAGCCGTCGCCAGGCTCGAGCTCTGCTGATCCCACGTACAAAGGAGCAACCGGTTGGAACTCGGCCAATGCCTCGAGGGACGACATCAGGCACGCATCGAAGCCGATCAGGTCGAAGCGCGCGTAGTCGCTCTTCGCATCGCGCGGATCGACGCGAAACTGGGCGGCGATGTCCGCCGCGCTCATCGAGCTCGAGGGATCGCGCGCGCTGTCGTCGGAGCCGAAGCTGAACGACGAGCCGTGATCCCAGAAGATGACGGCACGGCGCTCGGCCGGTTCCTTGCGCAAGCGTTCGAGGAACATGCGCACGGTCGCCGGGCTGGCCGTGTCGATCTCTCCGAGGTCCTCCAGCTCCTTCAAGCCCGCGCTGGTGATGCGGAGCCACTTCGCCGTCGAGTGCGGCTCGAGCCCCTCGACTTCACCGAAGCTGCCGTACTCGCCGAGCTTCGCGCGGTCGACGAGCATCAACACGGTGGTATTCTCGGGCACGCCGCCAGCCAGGATCTCGTTGATGTCGCTCGTCGCTGCTGCGTCCAGGTTGTTGTCGGCGGCCATGTAGATGCCGATGAGCCAACTCTCCTGGGTGGGCTGACTGGGCTGACCGTCGTCGTCAGAGCTGTCGCAGGCGAGCGTGGCGAGCGCTGCGATCAAGACCAGACCATCGAACCATTTGCGCGAGACCATGCCACCTCCGAAGGGTATTCGTGGGCAGCACAGTGGTCGCTTTGAAGGCCGCGGTCAATCAGGCCGAGCGGCGCGCCTTGGCTTGCAACCCGGCGTGCAGCATGTCGAGCTCGGTCGCGATCACGGCGTGAGATGCCGAGGTCCCAAGGAAAGCCAGGGCAGAGCGTAGGTCGTGTGGAGCGAACGCCTTCGTGGGGTTGTCGAGCAGCCAGCCGATGGCGATCAGCACGCCGCGCGCCACGGTCGATTCGCTGAGCAGCGCGACGCGGGGCGGCGTGCGACCGGAGGTCTTCCAGAACTCCGCCACGCGGCCCCGCTGCTTCGCGCTGAGCCCGCCGTTGCCCCGCGCGGAGATCAGCAGGACCCGGTAGTCTTCGGCGCGCAAGCGCGTGAGCCAGCTCGCGAAGTCTTCCTCCCCGGCGTCGAACTGTCCGATGCACTGGATCAAGACGTCTTCCACGCGCACGAACGCGATCTGATTCAGGACGACGCGCTCAGACTCGTACGCTGACACAACAGTAAGCTTACACGAGCCGATCGATGTCGTACAATCGCGCGCGCGGAGCCGTCGTCACCAGGGTGTGTGTGACGTAAGGACATCAGGGCCCGCTCAAAGCAGTGAAAAACTCGAGCCGTCGTGCGCGATCTCGCGAAACTCCACGTTTCCGAGCGGCAGCTCCGGCTTGCCAGTCAACGATTCGACGAACATGCGCGTCGCGCTGCCGTGTCCGACGACGAGCGCGCTTTCGTGCCTCCCGCGCAGGTGCTCCACTGCGCGCTCGAGTGCCCGTCGCATTCGGGCGACGACCGACTCCGGATGCTCCGCGCCCGGTACCATGAAGTTCGCGCGCTACCCCGCCGAGTGGGCCGTCGGTGCGGCCTTGAAAGCGACGCTCTCGATTCCATGCCGTGCGCCCGTGGCGCGCCAGGTACAGCCGGATATGTGAAGTCATTCGATGCTTGCAGTCACTTTGCTACGGGCTGCTTCAGCATGTCAGCGTGGAGCTTCTTCAGCTTCGCCACCTTCGGATCGACACGCCCCGGATGTACGGCTGATTCGGGTTTCGCGCCGCGTAGTCGTGGTGGTACTGCTCCGCTTCGAAGAACGCTTCGAGGGGAGTCAGCTCCGTGACGATGGGCGCGTCGAACGCCTTCAGCCTCGTTAGCTGTTCGATGTAGGCCTGCGCGACCTTCTTCTGCTCTTCGTTCGAGTAAAAGATGACCGAGCGGTACTGCCTGCCGACATCCGCACCCTGGCGGTCCTTTTGAGTCGGGTCGTGCGCGATCGAGAAGAAGATCTTCAAGACCTGCCCGAGCGCGAGCTTCGAGGCGTCGTAGACGACTTCGATCACCTCGGCGTGGTTCGTGCGACCGGTGCACACCGTCTCGTAGTCGGCCGTCTCCTTCGAGTCACCGGCGTAACCGGGCCGGACCGAAAGCACCCCGTCGAGTTGCCCGTACACGGCTTCGGTGCACCAGAAGCAGCCGCCTCCGAGCACGATCGAGCGCTTCCCGCTCTGCGCAGACTCCGTCAGCTCGGGGTCGGGAAACGAGAAAGGATCGATGTTCAGTCCCATGGTCGCATGAATAGCGCATTTCCGTCGTGTCTGCTGGTCAATGGGCGACGGATCCGCGAGGGCATCGACAACAACGCCGGCGCTGACAAAGGCGCCGCCGAAAAGCACATGGCGAGCTTCGCACGCTACCTGCCCGACCTGCGCTCAGGCGCGCGCCTCCGCTTGTCGTACGAGCAGACGCACGGGCTCGAGGTGCGATATCAAGAGAAGCTGATCGGCGTGGAGAAGGACGCCGGGTTCGCGCAGCTGCTGTTCCGCGTCTGGCTCGGCCCGAAGCCGCCCGACGCGAAGCTCAAGGCGGGCCTACTCGGCGGGCACTGCGACTGACGCGCGCGGCACGTCGCCGCCCACGGCTGCACGATGCAAATCGCCACGAAGCGGTGTTGCGATCTTCAGCGTCGCAGCGACGGCAGTTCGTGCTTTGAATGCGCCGCGCTCGAGGAAGAAAACCATCTTCCTTACTGTTTTGTCAGCGCTCCACGGGTCCGTCTTAGTCGCCAATCGATTCGGCCTAACGTATGCGTTCCCGCACCCCGCCGTTACTATTCGGAATCACAATAGCTTCTTGCGTCTTCATGACTGCGCGAGAGGTTCGGGCGGCCGACGTTCCTGCACGAGCTGTCGAGAGCTCGCAGCACGGGCGCGAAGCGCAAGCACCGGACACTGCGCGCGCGGAGACGCTGCTGCGCGACGACCGCGCGCTGGCGAGCTGGATGTCTCGCGCGCACGAGGTGTCAGCAGCCAACCAGGAGCTCGCCGCGGCGCAGGCCGACTACCGGGATAGTCAGATGCTGCCGAACCCAAACCTCGATCTCGGCGTATCCAACTTGGCGCTCGGGCAAAGCAATCCGCCGGACCTCGCTCTCAACCACATGCTGGTCTTCGGCGCCGGCGTGAGTCAGCTGGTCGAGTTGGGCAAGCGCGGTCCGCGCGGCGACGCCGCAGAGCTGCGTGCACGCGCCGCCGAGCGCGGCGTGGCGCGCACGCTCGGTGAACGTGTGGGCGACGCGCGGCTCGCGCTCGGTCGCCTGCTCTATACGGGTGCTCGCGCAAGTGAATTGGATCAGTCACTGGCCCAAGCGCGGGCGGCGGCCGATGTCGCCAAGGGCCGGCTCGATCATCAGGCGCTGAGCGGCGTCGACTACGATCGCTTGCTCATCGATCTGGCCGGTGTGGAAGTCGATGCTGAGCGCGCACACGCCGAGGTCACGGCGGCCCAGAGCACGTGTGACACCGTGCTTCGTGCACACTGCACGGTCGATGGTGTGGACGTGAGCACGCTGGCCCGCTCGGACACGGCTGCCGCTGGGACTGCGCTCGACCAGCGCGCCGACCTCGCGCAGCTCTCGCTGGAGGCCGAGGCCGCCAAGAAGGACGCCACGTTGGCCGCGCACCGCGCGATTCCCGACCTGACGTTCCGACTCGGCTACACGGGCAGCACGTTCACCGTGTCAGGTGATAACCCGCACACGTTGGGCCTGACGATCTCGGCACCGATTCCCGTCTTCGACCAGGGGCAGCACGCGGAGAGCGCAGCGCTGGCGCGCGCCAAGAGCCTCGAAGAGCAGCGCGCCGGTGCCCTCGCCAGCGCCCGTGCGACCGTGGCCGCGCTTCGAGCCCACAAGCTGACGACTGTGAATGCACTGGACAAGCTGCAGCGCGAATCGCTGCCTCGCGTGGACTCGGTCTTGCACGCCGAGGAGCAGGGGCTCAACGAAGGTCAGGTCGACATTACCGATCTCCTGCTCGCGCGCCGCGATGCCATCGCGCTGCGCCTCCAGTCGCTCGATCTCCAGTTCGAGCTGTTCTCGACCAACAATGAACTGCGACAGGCGCTCGGACTGGACGCCGCGCTGCTCCCAAGGTGAACCCATGGCGTCTGAACATAGCGCAACGCAACCCATCCACACGGGGCCACCGGCCAAGCTGATCGGCCTGTTGGTCGCTGCCGTCTGCGGCGGCTTCGCGCTCCTCATGGCGGCGCTCTGGCATCCCGATCCTCCGGTCTCGGTGCCGCCCCCTGCCGGGATGAAGATCGGTGAGCACGACGTGAGCCTCACGCAGGGCGCGCCGCAGTGGAACGCGCTACGGCTCGCGAAGGCCACGCCCGCTCGCTCCGCATTCAGCGAGCCGGTGCCTGCTCGCGTGCGGATCGATGAGGCCCACGCAGCCAGCATCGGCTCGCCTCTCGCGGGTCGCATCTCGCGGGTGTTCGTCGAGATCGGTCAACGCGTGAAGAAGGGTGATTCGCTGTTCACCGTGAGCAGCCCCGACTTGACGACCTTGAAGAGCGATCTGACGAAGGCCGACGTCGATCTGGACGTGGCCAAGGCGCAGTACCAGCGCGTGCACGACATGGTCGCCGAGCGGCTCATGCCCGGCAAGGAAGAGTTCGCGGCGGCCGCGCAGAAGCGCGAGGCCGAGCTCGCCCAGACCTCCGCGCGGGCGAAGCTGCAGGCGTTGCGCGTGGTGGCGTCGAACGACAACGAGTTCACGGTGAAGGCGCCACGCGACGGTGTGGTGGTCGCGAAGAACGTGCTGCCGTCGCAAGAAGTCTCGCCGGAAGGCACCCTGATTCAAATCGCGGATGTGTCCGACGTGTGGGTGGTCGCGGACGTCTTCGACAACGAGGCCGGCGGCGTCACACCTGGAACGCCGGCGCGCATCACGACGCCGGCCAACCCCGATCTCACGCTCGATGCAGCCGTCGACTCCGTTGCGGCCGTGGTCGATCCAGAGCGACACAGCCTGCCGATCAAGGTGCACCTGCCCAATCCCGACGGGCGGCTGAAGCCGAACCAGTTCGCCGAGATGCGCTTTCGCGTGGCGCTGCCCGAGGGTGCGTGCGAGATCGCGGCGTCCGCACTCGTCTCCGATGGTGCGACGCAGTACGTCTATGTCGAGCAATCGCCCGGACGGTTCGAGCGCCGCAATGTGTCGGCAGGTCCGATGCACGAGGGACGTGCAGTCATCCTGAGTGGTCTCAAGGCCGGTGAAACCGTGGTCGAACAAGGTGGCATCCTGCTCGACAATCAGATCGAGCTCGCACACTGAGGAGGACCGAGTGGATCAATTGCTCCAGCTCTCGGTGCGCACTCGCCTGTTTGCGTTCGTGGTCGCGAGCGTCCTCGCAGTGTGGGGGTGGTTTGCCTACCAGAACCTGACCATCGAGGCCTTCCCGGACCCGACGGACACGCAGGTGCAGGTCATCACGTTGTTCGCCGGCCAGCCGACCGAGGAAATCGAGCGGCGCGTCTCGATGCCGATCGAGCGTGAGCTGAACGGAACCCCGGGCCTGACGCGCGTGCGCAGCATCTCGTTGTTCGGCCTCTCGCTCGTGACCCTGACGTTCGACGAAGGTGTGGACCCGCTGTTCGCGCGCCAGCAGGTGACCGAGCGGCTCAACGGCGTGGAGCTGCCCGAGGGCGTACACCCGGAGCTCGGACCGCTCGCGACGCCGATCGGCGAGGTCTACCGCTACACGCTGGAGGCGCCGCACACCGATCCGATGACGCTGAGGACCCTGCAAGATTGGGTCGTGCGCCCGCAGCTCCTGCAGGTGCAGGGTGTGGCCGACGTCGTGTCCTACGGCGGGTTGCAGCGCGAGATCCACGTGCAACCGGACCCGACGAAGCTCGCGCGTCTCGGCGTGAGCTTGCAGGATGTGTTCGAAGCGCTGTCGAAGGCCAGCGCGAACGCGACGGGTGGCTACGTGGCGCGCGGCTCGGAAGCGTTCGTGATCCGCAGCCTCGGCATCCTGGGCTCGATCGACGACATCGGCATGGTGCGGGTCGGCATGCACGAAGGCGTGCCCGTGCTGCTCAAGAACGTCGCTCAGGTGAACGAAGGCTGGCTGCCGCGCCAGGGCGTGGTGACGCGCGGTGACAACGAAGACGCGATCGAGGGCATCGTGCTGATGCGCCGCGGGCAGAACCCCTCGGTCGTGCTCGAGGCGCTGCGCGAGAAGATCGAGCACGTCAACGGCTCGGCTTTGCCGACGGGCGTACGCGTCAATGCGTTCTACGACCGCACGACGCTGGTCGAGACCACCCTCCACACCGTCTTTCACAACCTCGCCGAAGGTGCGTTGCTCGTCACGCTGGTGCTGTTCGCGTTCATGCTCTCGGTGCGCGCCTCGCTGATCGTCGCCTCCGCGATCCCGTTGTCGCTTGCCGCGAGCTTCATCTACCTGAAGACGCGCGGCATGAGCGCGAACTTGTTGTCGATGGGCGCGGTCGACTTCGGCATCATCGTGGACGGCGCGGTGATCCTGGTCGAGCACCTGTACGAGAAGCTCGCTCCGCGCGACAAGCAAGCGCTCGAACGTCCGCACAGCAAGAGCGAGCTCGCCGAGAAGGTGATCCACACGGCCAAGGAGGTCGCGCGACCGACGTTGTTCTCGCTGCTGATCATCATCGCGGCCTACCTGCCGATCTTCTCGCTGCAGCGAGTCGAGGGCCGCATCTTCGCCCCGCTCGCCCACACCGTGGTGAGCGCGCTGCTCGGCGCCTTGCTGGTCAGCTTCACGCTGGTCCCGGCACTGGTGTACTTCGCGCTGCGCCGCCCGCGGCTGCAGCGCGTGTCACCGCTGCTGGTCTGGGCGCAGCGAGGCTTCGAGCCCGCTCTGCGCTGGGCGATGCGCAACGGTCAAGCGGTGGCGCTCGCGAGCGTGTGCCTGTTGGCGTCCGCGGGCATCTTGCTGCCGCGGATGGGCTCGGAGTTCTTGCCTGCGCTGAACGAAGGGGCGCTGTACATCACCTTCACGCTGCCCGACAACATCTCGCTCGACCAGGCGCGCAAGCTGACGCCGACGCTGAAGAAGAAGATCCGCCAGACTCCGGAGGTCGTCGAGCTACTCTCGCAGCTGGGGCGGCCCGAGGACGGCACCGATCCGACGCTGCCGAACAACCTGGAGATCTTCGTGAAGCTGAAGCCGCTCTCGGAGTGGCGCCCACAGATGAGGAGCCTGGACTCGCTCACGGCCGAGATGGCGCGTAACCTCTCGGACGTACCGGGTATCGACTACAACTTCTCGCAGCCGATCCGCGACAACGTGGCGGAGAACATCTCGGGACAGTTCGGTCAGATCGCGGTCAAGATCTACGGCGACGACCTGGATCAGCTGCAAGCTGCAGCCAACAAGGCGCGCGACGTGATCGCGGCGGTGCCGGGCGCCGCAGACGTGGGCGTGGTCAAGGCCAGCGAATCGCCGCAGATCGTCGTGCACCTGAACCGTGAAGCGCTCGCGCGCTACGACCTCGACATGGCGGATGTGCAGGACTACATCGAGACCGGCTTGAACGGCCACGTGGCGTCCGAGCTGTGGGAAGGCCAGCGTCGCTTCGACATCACCGTGCGCTTGCCACCGACCAGCCGCTCCGACCCGCAGTCGATCCGCTCGATCCGCCTGCCGCTCAAGGACGGCTCGGTCATCCCGCTCTCCGCGGTGGCCGACATCTCGCTCGGCACCGGCCGCGCCGCGATCACACGCGAGAACGGCAAGCGCTACGTGGGCGTCCGCATGAACGTGCGCGGCCGCGACCTCGGCTCGTTCGTCGCTGCGGCTCAGGCGCGCGTCGCGAAGGAGGTGCCGCTGCCGACCGGCTACGACATGACGTGGGGCGGAGAATTCGAGAACCAGCAGCGCGCGATGGCCCGGCTGCGACTCGTCTTGCCGATCGCGCTGCTGCTGACGTTCTTGCTGTTGTTCTCGACGTTCGGCACGCTGTTCGACTCGCTGGTCATCATCGCCTCGCTGCCGCTCGCGCTGCTCGGAGGCATCGTGGGCCTGGCATTCGTGCACATGCCGCTCTCGGTCTCTGCAGCCGTGGGCTTCATCGCGCTCCTGGGCCAGGCGGTCTTGAACGGCGTGCTCGTGGTATCGGCGATCCGCAACCGGCTGGCAGCCGGAGAGGTGATCGAGCGGGCCGTGGTGAATGGCGCGATCGAGCGCCTGCGCGCAGTGCTGATGACCGCGCTGCTCGCGTCGCTCGGCCTGTTGCCGGCCGCGCTATCGCACGCGATCGGCAGCGAGACGCAGCGCCCGATCGCCGTGGTCGTGGTTGCGGGCACCGTGACCGCAGCGGCCGTGACCTTGTTCGTCCTGCCGGTCGCCTACGCCGCACTGTGCCGCGTGCGCCAGAGCTTCAACGCCTGGCGTGACGAGCGCAACAGCGAGGTAGGCATCATGCCGTAAGGTCGGTTGCAACACTTACATCCGGGTGCCCCGCGTGCTCGACGCGCACCCGACGGCTTTCATACGATCGGCGGCATGACCAAGTACGTTTCGCGTTCCGAGATGGACGCGGTGTCGAACGAGATCTACCCGCTGCTACCGAAACAGTTCCGAGACCGTTTGCCCGCGGAGGCGAAGGCGTCGGCGCAGAACACCGAGATCTTCAAGGCGACGCTCCACGTCATGCCGAGCCTGGTGAACGTTGCGTTCAAGCAGGTCAAGTACAAGGATGGCGAAGACTGGCTGATGTGGAAGCTGGTGGCTGCGTTCTATCTCATCGAGCAGCGCATCGGGCCCAACAGCGTGCGCCAGGCAGGCGAACGCATCTACTCGACCATGCCCTGGCCACCGATGGTGAGCTCACTGGCCGATGCCTTGCGCTTCACCGAGATCGCCTACTTCGAGTCGCACCTGCGCGGACCGAAGGAAGTCGTCGGCTGCTGGCGTGTGGAGTCCGAGGCCCGAGGCCGCACGGTCCTGGTCGACGACACCCCGTATCCTTGCAACGTGAACGAAGGCGTGATCGCCGGCATCTGCTCGGCCTTCTCCAAACAAAAGCCGCTGTACCGCATCATGGATCTCCCCGAAGCCAAGCGTTCGGGCGGCCTGACCACGCGCTACGAAGTGATGTTCGAGCCAGCGTAGGTCGCCCCAGCCTCCAATACTTCAGCACAGTGTTGGAGGTCACACTCGGGCCTCTGAATTTGGTCTCACACTTGGATTACCACGCCGATGACCCGGACTTCATTCAAGGTTCCCAGGACTTCCAACTACCCGCGCGATGCGATCATCGTGCTGCCGGGGCTGGTCCCCGTTCCCGGGACGACGCTCGGCGCGGTGGCGCAACGACTCGCGGTCGCACTCGACAACAACGCTCCGTCCCCCGCGACTTTTCGCGTGGCCGATGAGCACCTGACGAAGCTCGGGTCGAGAGAGCTGCGCGTCGTCACGATCTTGCGGAGCGACAGCGCCGCGGAGGAGCCAGTTCCGTTCGCGGACCTGATCGAGTTCGACTACCGGTCTTGCCTGATGGGAGACCTCGCGACGAGCAGCCCGATTCGTCAAGCGTTCGCCGTCGGCGCGACGCTCCTGTTCAACGCGCGCAACCTCGTGGCCGCACTGTGCAGGCCGAGCCAGCGGATTAGCCAGAGCCTGCAAGTCCTGTACGGCGCGTTCATGTTTTCGCTCGTGATCATGTACTTCGGAGTGCTCGCGTACACGGCACTTGGAACCATCGTCGAGCTGGCCGCAAAACAAACATCAGCTGCTGCGTCGCTGAGCGCGATCGTGCCGCCGTATCTCCAGACTTCGATCGTCGTCGTGACGTTTGCCGGCTTGTGGTCCCGTCTGAACTTGAAGGCGATGCTCGCCACGATTGCCCCCGTGCTGTCTTGCACGATGGACTATCTCGCGGCTGGGCGACGGCGCAGCGAGATCCTCGGCGAGTTGACCCGGCTCATCGACCATCTGGACGAACAGACCGACACGCCGTATGGCGACGTTCACTTCCTCGGGTACAGCTTCGGAACGATCGTCGCCATCGATGCGCTGTTCCCTCGCGAGAACACGGTCGGTCTCAAGATGAAGCGCATCGACACGCTCATCACGGTCGGCTGCCCGTTCGACTTCGTCCGTACGTACTGGCCCAGCTACTTCAAGGCGCGGCACGCAGCAACGGGTGCGCCGCGCCGCTGGCTCAACGTCTATTGCGAGTTGGATGTCTTCGGTTCGAACTTCCTGGACGAAGAGCGGCCCTCGCGGACGAGGCTGCGAGGCATCGAGGTTACGGAACAAGCGACCCGCCGACCAGACGACCCGGACAACCTCGCGTTTGGGCCGCGAGCCGAGGAGGGAGGTTCGTTCGGCGAGTACCTTCGCTTCATCGGCTTCCGAACCCATTCGGCGTACTGGGATCGAGAGTCCGACAACGCACTGTCCTGTTTCGAGCCGATCGTGCAGAAGCTCTACGAGCGCCAACTGGCCGCCTGAACTATCGGGCGCCGATGCCCGCCAGGAAGATCTCGAAGCTCTCGCTGCGCGAGGCCTCGGGCTTGAGCGTGCGAACGCTGCTGAAGGCCTCGCGCGTCGCCGCGCGGGCCTGTTCCAGCTCGGGGCCCTGGAAGATCTTGCCCACGAAGTTGCCGCCCGGCACGAGCACCGCGCGCGCGATCTCGAGCGCTCGCATGTAGAGCTCGTAGCTGTGGAACTGGTCGCGATGTCGCTGGCCGCTGGTGTGCGGGGCCATGTCGCTCAGCACGACCTCGAAGCTGCCTGGACCGAGCTCGGTCGCGAGGTCCGCGCCGAATACGTCCAGCGCCCGGAAGCTCGCCTGCGGTGGCAGCGCCACGCGAGCTTCGTTGAGGTCGATGCCCAGCACCTTGCCCTCGCGCCCCACGCGCTCGGCCGCGTACATCGTCCACGACCCCGGCGCCGCGCCAAGATCGAGCACACGCTGCCCACGCCGCAGCAGCTTCAGCCGCTTGTCGATCTCTTCGAGCTTGTAGACGGAGCGCGCCGGATAGCCCTCGCGCTTGGCCTTGTACCCGAAGTGATCCTGACTCCTGCTCATCTAGCGAACTCTCGCATACGAGCAGCTGACACGCTTATGCGTGCTCGATTTCCAAGGATTTTGCGCTGAGGGCGAGCGCGCCCGCAGGACCGGACCGAGCAATACTCCTGTATTGCGCAGTGTCCGGGCCGAGGACGAAAGCCGCCCTCAGCGCAAAAGCCGCCGGAAATCAGGCCTTGGGGGTCTTGGCCTTGACTGCGCCGCGCACCGTGACGATGCCGTTCTTGCTGCCGGGCACGCCGCCCTTGACCAGGATCAGGTTCTCGTCGTCCATCACCTTGGCGACGACCAGGTTCAGCACGGTCTGACGCTCGTTGCCGTACTGGCCGGGCATCTTGAGGTTCAGGAAGGTGCGGCCGGGCGTCATGTTGGTACCGATCGAGCCGCCGTGACGCTTGTACTCGTGCGTACCGTGCGTGTCCTTGGCCGAACCGCGGAAGTTCCAGCGACGCATGACGCCCGAGAAGCCTCGGCCGCGCGTGGTGCCGCTGACGTCGACCTTCTGGCCTTCCTTGAAGTACTCGGAGGGCTTGAGCGCCTGGCCGACCTCGAACTTGGCGACCGTCTCGGGCGCGAGGCGGAACTCGCGGACGGTGCGCGCCGGCGCCTGGCCGATCTTCTTGAAGTGGCCCACTTCGGCCTTGGTCAGCAGCTTCTCGCGCTTCTCGCCGAAGCCGAGGATCAGCGCCGAGTACCCGTCCTTGTCCAGGGTGCGCTTGCCCATCACGCGGCAGGGGCCGACCAGAATCGCGGTCACGCGCGCGACGCTGCCGTCATCGTTGAAAACCTGCGTGTTGCCGAGCTTCTTGCCGATCAGGCCGACGTTCGTATTCATGCTCTACTCTGGGTGAAACGGGAGGCGAAGCATACGTGGCACACGTCCCTCGTCAAGTGCCTCGAGCCGCCTGGCCAAACTCGTCGGTCCGGGCCGCCAACTGGCGCAGGGCCGCGGCCGCCTCCGGGGCCTTGGGCGCGAGCCGGGTCAGGCTGGTCGCCAAGGCCGCCGGGTCCACCGCGCGCGGTCGCTCCGCCAGTCGGACCAGGTCCGGGGCCAGCTCGGTCAACTCGAGCTCGCCGATGGTCTGGACCGCCAGGCTGCGGCCCTGGGTACGGAAGCCGCGCACCAGGTCGCGCAGACAGCGGGCCGCCCGCGGGTCGCCCAGCCTCGCCAGGGCGCGCGCGGCAGCCGCAGCGGTCAGCCGCGAGCCGAGTACCGAGGTGGCCATGAAGGCGATGCGCTCGCGTACGCGGTCGTCGGCCAGCGAGGGCGCCGCCTCCAGCGCCTCCAGGGCCAGGTCCGGGTCGCCGATGGCATCGAGCAGCGCTTCAGTCCCGGCCGGGTCGCCGAAGCTCGCGAGCGCGATGCCGGCCTGCCGCCGCACCTTGATGTCGGCATCGTCCAGCGCCGCCTTCAGCTTCGCGGAGAGCGCGTCCGAGCGCGGCAGCGAGCGCGCCGCGATCACCGCGCTGGCGCGCACGTAGGGGTCTTCGTCGCGCAGCATGCGCGTCACATGCGCCGCCAGCTGCGGATCGCCGCCCGCAGCTGCGGCCGCCAGCGCCTGAAAGCGCAGCTCCGGGTGCTCGCTGCGCAACGCCGCGGCGAGCGGCTCGGCCGCCACTTCCCA
>DATEOF010000103.1:0-78506 GCA_035274465.1 Polyangiales bacterium | reverse complement strand
TGATACATCGTCGCGCAGCTGCCTTTGCTTAACACTACTGCTCCCAATCGTTCGGCGGCCCTCGCTTGTCCCGCACCGCCCTGCGGCTTCGCGGGCACCTTGAAGGGGGAAAGACCCCGTCGGCGGTGCCCGCAAACCCGCAGGACGGCGCGGTCCTGCGCGATCATCCGCCGAACGATTGGGAGCAGGAGTGCTATCCGCCCTCCTCGGAGGTTGCAAAACGGGAGCCCATTCGGCATACCGCCGTGCGTGCGAGGCTGCAGAGCGAGCCGCTGGGTATACCTGTGGGCCGCCCTTGCCGCATGGCTGAGATGAGCACATGAGCTCGAATCCCCCTCCCGCGTTGCCGATCTCCGAGGTCTGCGTGATGGGAGCGACCGGACTGCTGGGCAGGGCGCTGTGCGCCGCGCTGGAGCGCGCAGGCGTGCGCGTGACGCGCTATTCCCGCTCGTCCCGGCCGGGGTACGCGATCTGGGATCCGGCGCGCGGGGAAATCGACGCGAAACCGCTGGCCAGCGCCGATGCCGTGGTCAACCTGGCGGGCGAGGACCTGGCGGACAAGCGCTGGACCGACAAGCGCAAGCAGCTGCTGCGAGACAGTCGAATTCAGAGCACCTGGCTCCTGGCGCGCACGCTGGCGGGGCTCGAGACGCCGCCCAAGGTGCTCGTGAACGCGTCGGCGGTTGGCTACTACGGCCATCGTGGCGAGGAAGCCGTCTACGAGGAGAGCCCTCCGGGCCACGGGTTCTTGGCCGAGCTGTGTCAGGCCTGGGAGGCCGCCGTGCGCCCCGCCGCCGACCGCGGCATACGCGTGGTGATGCCGCGTTTCGGCATCGTGCTCACCCCCGAGGGGGGCGCGCTGGGGCGGCTCCTGCCGATCTTCCGCGCCGGGATGGGAGGGCGGCTGGGCTCCGGGCAGCAGTACATGCCCTGGATCGCGCTGCAGGACGCCGTGTCGGTCGTGCGCTTCTTGATGGGCGCGCAGCACGTCCGCGGCCCGGTCAACACCGTGGCGCCCGAGGCCACCACCAACGAGCACTTCACCGAGACGCTGGCGCACGTGCTCCACCGGCCGGCGTTCTTGCCGGTGCCGAATTTCGCGATCAAGACCGTGTTCGGCGAGCTGAGCGTGGCCCTACTGGAAGGCGCCAACGTGCGGCCGCGCGTGCTCGAGCTCACCGGGTTTCGCTTCGATTACCCGCGGCTCGAGGACGCGCTCGAAGCCTTGGCGATCTGAGCAGCAGCCAGCAGAGTAGGGCGAGTATGCCGCCGTCAGCTGCAGGCCCGGGGGCGCTGCAGCCCGTCTTGGACCTGGGCGGCGGCTTCTTCTGAGCGCGGGCGCGGGCGCGCTCGACCTGCACCTCGTCGCACAGCCCCACCCACTTCCAGTCTTCGGCGGTGAGCAGCGGCGCGGTGTAGTGGCGAGCGGCGGACGGTCGCTTGGCGAGTGCCGCGAGCTCGGCGGGGTTGAAGTAGCTGGCGTAGGCCTCGAACACCGCTGCGCCGCAGCGTTGCAGCTCGGCGTCGTCTAGCTTCTCGAGCTGCGCCTTCATCTCGGGGCGCTCGAGCGGCGTAGCATCGTCGATCGCGCCTTCCGGGTAGGCGAAACGCGCGAGCGAGTCGAGCAGCGAGCAGCCCTGCAGCTCGGTGTCGCGAGGTGGACGGCAGGTCTCGAAGTACAAGCTGACGTCGGCTTTGGGCATCCAGCGCTGGGCCCCGTAGCTCAGCTGGAGCCAGGGTTCGCCGTCGCGCAGCACCACGCGTCGATTGCGCCGATTCAGCTGTTCGGGCTCCACGACCAGGCAGCTGCGCACGGGGATCAGGAAGGAGAAGCTGGCCTTGTCGATCGGCTCGGCCCATAGCGCGCCGGTGCGGGTGACGAATGTGGCGCTCATGCCGCTACCCGCTGCAGGTCTCCCGGGCACCCGGTAGCGGTGCTCCACGGGCACGGACTCGGCAGCTGCCAGCTTCACCTCGAACGTCCAGACGCCGGCGAGCGTTTTGGCCCACTCGTGGCTCGCGGAGGTGCGGGCCTTGCGCGTGGGCACCGGGGTCCCGCGGACGAGCGTCTCGAGCTGCTCGAAGCGAAACCCGTTCGGATCGTCGCAGGACATGTCCTCTTCGTCTTCGGACTCGCAGTGCGGCTCGAACAGGCCCAGGGCGAGCCGCTGCTCGCGCTTGGTGTCGTTCTGCAGCTCGAAGCGAGCGCTGACGCGGAAGGCTTCGTCGTCGGGCAGGAACGTGTGCTCGACCGACAGTGCGTGCAGCTTGACCGACGTGGAGTGCGCGGGTGCGACGCTGTTACCGCGACCGGACAACGTGCTGTCCTGCGCGTGTGCGACGGGCGCGCAAGCGAGACACGAGAGCAGCAGCGCGGAGCGGACGCGCACGCGGCCGAGGCTGCCGAGTGGGACCGCGTTTGGTCAACTTTTCAGGGGATCGGGGCGCCCGGCAGGGCACCCCGATCGGCAGGACCTAGTTGTTCATGGCGCCGGCCATGATCCAGTCCGAGATCATCTTGACCTCGGTTGCCTCGAGCGGGTTGCCCACGGGCATCTGCGCGCCGCAGGGGGCGGGGTCGTGGAGCTTCGACAGCAGCACGCTCGCCATCGGCATGCCGGGGACCACGTACATGCCCTTGCCCATGCACAGCGGGCCCTGCGTGGGCTTGTTCACCACCGCGGCGTGGAACGCATTCTTGTCCTTGATGCCGCCCAGGTTGCCGTTGGCGTTCGCGCTCGCCGGCATCGCGTGACAGATCGCGCACTTGTTCACGTAGATCATGCTGTAGATGTCGGTGAGCGTGGGGGCCGCGCCACCCGTCGATCCAGCAGCACCGGTCGACCCAGCGGCACCGGTCGTGCCTGCAGCGCCCGTCGACCCAGCGGCGCCGGTCGATCCAGCGGCGCCCGTCGATCCGGCAGCACCCGTCGATCCACCAGCCGGCGCTTGGCTACCCGCTGTGGTCCCCGCTCCGGCTGCAGAGGACCCGGCCATGACCTGGGGTCCCCCTGTCATCCCGTCGTCACCGCCGCAGCCCGTGCCGACGAGTGCCGTGAGGCATGCCGCAAACATGAATGAATTCAACTTGAAGGAACGTTTGAGAGTCACTGCGTTCACTGCATCACCTTGCGCAAGTTGGGGGTTCAGTGTGGTAGCAGACGCGTCCACCTTGAGCCTGCGACAAGAAGCCGCATGGGTGAGGCCAGTGGACATGTGCGCCATTACTCGGGTAGCCCAAAGTCCCGTCGCGGGGTCACACGCGTCGAGAACCTTCTGGGGGCTTCTATCGCCGTTACCGCGCGCGGCCAAGTAGGCGAAAGCCTCCAGTGTGCAAAAACAGCGCTATTGTCGGTGGAGGTACGGAGATTTTCCGTTCTGGCCGCAAACGCCTAGGGATGCCCTTCACTACAAGTAATTACATTCTGGTGACAATCCGCTTCCGCGCGACGCCTAGCTTGTTTAGTGACCGGGCGTCGGGACTCCGGTCCGAACCGAGGGTGCTCGTGCACGCAAGCATGGATGTGTTCGTGATCGCGCTTTACTTAGTGGTTCTATCGATTCTTGGCTTGTACGGGTTCCACCGCGGACTCCTGCTTTACCTTTACTGGAAGCACCGTAAAGACGCGCCCTTACCGCCGGCCCGATTCGAGCATCTGCCGAGCGTCACCGTGCAGTTGCCGATGTACAACGAGATGTACGTCGCAGAGCGGTTGCTCGAAGGGGTCGCCGGCATCGACTACCCGAAGCAAAAACTCGAGATCCAGGTCCTCGACGACTCCACGGACGAGACCGTGGAGATCGCCCGCCGCAAAGCCGACGAGCTGCGAGCGCGCGGCTTCGACGTCAGCTACCGCCACCGCGAGAACCGCCACGGCTACAAGGCGGGAGCGCTCGAAGAAGGCCTGCGCGACGCCAAGGGCGACTACGTCCTGGTGTTCGACGCCGACTTCGTCCCCACGCCGAGCATCGTCCGCGACCTCATTCACTTCTTCACGAACCCGAAGGTCGGCATGGTCCAGGCCCGTTGGGGCCACCTCAATCGAGACTACAGCGTGCTCACGCGCGTGCAGTCGATGATGCTCGACGGCCACTTCGTCATCGAGCACATCGCGCGCAACCGGAGCGGCCGCTTCTTCAACTTCAACGGCACGGCGGGCATCTGGCGCCGCAGCACGATCATCGATGCGGGTGGCTGGCAGCACGACACGCTCACGGAAGACATGGACCTCAGCTTCCGGGCGCAGCTGCGTGGCTGGGAGTTCGTCTACGTCCCCACGGCGATTGCGCCGGCCGAGATCCCCTGTGAGATGAACTCATTCAAGGGCCAGCAGTTCCGCTGGGCCAAAGGCTCCGCGCAAACCGCGCGAAAATTGATCGGCACCGTTTTGAAGGCAGATATCCCGCTCAAGGTGAAGATCGAGTGCCTCTTCCACCTGACGAACAACTTCGCTTATCTCTTTTTGGTCATGCTGGCGGCGCTGCAGCTGCCGAACATGCTCATGCGCCAGAAGATGGATCGGCCTGAGCTGTTGTTGCTGGATGTGCCGTTGTTTGCGAGCACCTGTCTGTCGATCATCGTCTTCTATTTGACGACGCATCGCGCGCTCTACGGCAACCTGCGCGACGCCATCAAACGCTTGCCGCTGATGATGGCCCTGTCGATCGGCCTGTCGATCAACAACGCGCGAGCGGTCCTGGAAGGCCTGTTCGGCGTGCACTCGGAGTTCGTGCGGACGCCGAAGCACGGCATCCACCGCCGCGATGAGCGTTGGATCAGCAAGCGCTACAAGGCTGCGATGGGCAGCCTGAGCACCTACCTCGAGCTCGCGTTCGGCCTGTACTTCGTCTTCACCATCGGACTGGCGATCGCCACGGGAAGCTGGGTCAACATTCCGTTCCTCGTCCTGTTCATGGTGGGCTTTCTGTACGTCGGCGCGCTCAGCCTCTACCAGCTGCGCTGAGCGCTGAAGCTCAGCGCACGCGCGGCTTGTCCGGCGAATCGTAGCGAGAACGCTGCTCGGCGAGGTCGGCAGCGAGCTTGTCGCTGATCGCCGGGCGACCGGCGGCGACGATGCGCGCGGCGAGATACGCGGCGTTCTTCGCGCCGTCGACGGCCACGGTGGCCACCGGGATGCCGGGTGGCATCTGCACGGTCGCGAGCAACGCATCCAGGCCGTTCAGGGCACCGGAAGCGAGCGGCACGCCGATGACGGGCAGCAGCGTCTGCGCCGCGACGGCGCCGGCGAGGTGCGCGGCCATCCCGGCGCAGGCGATGAACACCTCGACCCCGCGCTTCGGAGCGGCAGCGAGGTACTGCGTCACGAGCTCGGGCGTGCGGTGAGCGCTGAGCACCACCAGCTCGCTCTTCACGCCGAGGGCGGCGAGCACCTCCTGCGCCTTCTCGACGACGGGGAGGTCAGAAGGCGACCCCGTCAAAATCCCCACCAACGGCTTCGATAAATCCGACGAACGGTCCGACATAGACCGCGCGTTGTACTGCAAGAAGGAGCGGGCGGGGAGGGGAGAAAAAGCCCGCAGTTGCCACGAGGCCCGGTCTTGACAGCCCCGGTGCTCGGGGTAGTCTCCGCACCCCATTCCGGAATAGCTCAGTTGGTAGAGCGATCGGCTGTTAACCGATTGGTCAGGGGTTCGAGTCCCTTTTCCGGAGCCGCAAGTGGTTGAAATCCCGGCAGATTTGATCGCCGCTCTACGGGTCCCGGCGGCCGTTTCCGAGCGGTAACCGTCCGCAATGGTCCGCGAATCGTCCGGTCGCGGGACTTGTCTCCCGAAAGCGTTGGGACTGCGGGCTCGCGACTGCGTCGAAAATATAGAGCCGCACCAGTGGCGACGCTTCGACGCTTCCGCTCTGTTGCCGGGGACCATCTAGAAGCGACCGCCGGGCTTCAAGAGGTGCCGGACGGGTGAGTACGGCGCGTTGCCGACGTTGTCCATGATGCAGTTGTAGCGCGTGGCGCCCTGCGTGAAGTCATGTGCCGCGTAGTCGATCACGTGATCGGCACCCAGCGAGCGCACCAACTCGGCATTCGCGGCGCTACAGACGCCGGTGACCTCTGCGCCCCTCTGCTTCGGCGATTTGAACCGCCATGACGCCGACTGCGCCCGAAGCGTCGTTGACGAGCACGTGTTCACCCGCTTGCAGCGCGGCTTTGTCGAAGAACACCAGTGCGGTCACGCCGCCGAACAAGACCGCCACGGCGTCGGCATCCGAGACTGTAGCTGGAATCGTTGCGATGGCGCCCGCTTCCGGCACGACGATGAACTCGGCATGACCACCGAATTTGAATCCGCGCGACGCCACGACCCGATCGCCCGGCTTGAAGGACTTGACGCTGGCGCCGACGCTTTCCACGACTCCAGCTACTTCGAGGCCGAATACCGGGTTGCGTGGCCTGACGACACCCACGCCGAGGCGCGTCGGGATGGAAAGCCCGCGTGGCACTCGCAACGCGCGAACGCGCGCGTCCGCGATGGTGACCGCACTCGTATGCACTCGGATCAACACGTCGCCATCACCGAAGACCGGCATCGGCACGTCTTTGATGACGACGACCTCCGGTGGCCCGTAGCGCTCGCACACGGCAGCCTTCATGCGGTCACCTCTTATCAGGCTCACGTCAGATTCTGCAACGGCCCCGCGTATGGTGCCAACCGTCGAACGCTTCGATATCGCGCACATTTCGCCGGCCGATGCGATCTTCGCGAGCTGCTGCGAGAGTATGTCGCGCACTACCATGCTGAGCGGAATCATCAGGGGCTTGCGAACACTCTCATCGAAACGAAGAGGGACGTTGCGGCCGTGACCGGTCGCGTTGCTCGGCGGAAGCGACTGGGTGGCATGCTCGACTTCTATTACCTGGAAGCCGCGTGATCGATCGTTGGCACACTACGCGATCTCGGGCGTCACATTGCTGGTCGTCGCGCCGGATGGTGCGTTCAATATCCGGGTGAACTGGCTACCCAGATAGGCCACGTGCTGCAGGTGTCCGGCGATGTCACGGGCATTGTGGCCGCGGAGAATTGACTTGGTGGTTGCATTTCACTTCATCGCACGATGTTCAACGATACCCATCTGCTGAAGCTGTCGCGACACACGATCCGCCTGCTCCTTCGCGCCGCGCGCTGAGTAGAGGGCGCAGGCACGTCGAAGATGTGTCGCCGCCGCACCGGCATGGCCTTGTTCGTGCTCCAGCTGGGCAAGCGCGGCGAGCGTCCGAGCGACGTCGAACGTGGCTTCAATCTTCTCAAAAGTGCTGAGCGCCTGAAATAAGTGCTGGCGCGCGAGGTCATGCTGTCCGAGCGCGAGATTGGCGCATCCGAGGATGCGTAACGCGCTGCCGCGAGTGAGCGGGCTGATCCCGTCCGAGCTCAGCCGGAGCGCATCTTCCGCGTGGCAAAGCGCTTCTCTGGCGTTCTCATCCCGCAACGTGGCCTCGGCTAGTGTGGTCATCACGGGAGCCACGAGGTTCACAACGCCGCGCGTCTTGAGCTCGTTCAACATAGGTTTCAGCGTCTCTATCGCCAACTTGCACTTACCACTGCCGAGTTGTGCACGCGCGAATGTCCAGAGCGCGAAGGCGAATGTCAGGGGCGTGTTGCTCTTATCGAGGGCACGTTGCGCGGACGCGAGCGCTGCGGGCCACTGTCCGAGCTGCAAGTACACTGAGGCCTCGGCAGTAGCCGCCAGCGACTCACCGCGCTCACTCCCTGCATCGCACGCCCGGGCCGCGGCGAGCCGGGCTGCGGCCAGAGCTTTCTCCCAATCCCCGCGCCCGAGGTAGTTCATGTGCGTGTTGATTGCGGCGAGCACGACGCCTTCTGGCATCTCGTCCTCGGGATCGATCAACGCAAGTGACTTCTCCCCGTGCTCCACCCCATCATTCCAGCGTGCGGTTACTCCACAGTGATAGGCCAAGATCCCATGGGCAAACGCCAGACAGCGCTGCTCACCACACGCCGTCGCGTACTCGAGGGAGCGACGGGCGTGGTCTTCGGCTCGCTGCTGGTCACCCAGAAGGGTGAGTCCGAACGCCCACCAAAAGTGGAATGGTGCGGCGAGGTCCGGCCGCCGCAGACAATCTAGCTCGCGGACGTGTCGCTCGAGTAACTCCACTAGCTCTTGCGAACGACCCATGAACGCCAGGCAGAAACCTTTTCGGATCACGAGCTCGACCACAACACGCGTGCGTTCGGGCTCATCCAACTGTGCGGCGTTCCGCGACGCTTGCTCGAGTGCTGTGAAGGCTTCAACGAGCGCGTGCCCCCGTTGCACTTCCTCGGCGAAACGCACCAGGAACGAAATTGCTTCGGGCGCACTACCTGCTTTGGAGTAGTGATACCCGATCTGCCCCACCGCCGCTGAGGACCTGACGCCCGGCTGCTGTTGCAGCGCTCTAGCAAGGCGAGCGTGTAGCAGCCGACGACGCGGGGACAGCATCTCGTTGTACAGTGTCTCCCGCACGCGGTCGTGTATGAACTCGAGACAGTCCCTGTTCGGCCGCATCAGCCAGCTGTCCACGACCTCCTCGGCCGCAGTGGCGAGCTGCTCAGGCTGCATGGCTGAACCCGCGAGCGAGAGGTCCAACTCTCGGCCGTGGACTGCGGCTAACCCTAGGAGCTCCCTCGCGGCTGGGCTCACCCGTCGCACGCGCTGCTGAATCAGGTCGCGCACCCGCTCGGGCACCGACAGGTGATCGCGCGCTCCACCCTGCGCCTCTTGCGCACAGGCGCGAATGCTCTCTACGATTGCCAAGGCGTTTCCTTCACTCATCAACCAGACTTGCTGGATCCAAGACTCGGGTGCGGTTGGCAGCTGCAAGTGATTTATCCAGAGTCTAGCGAGCTCGAAGCTCTGAGACTGCGAGAACGGTGACAAGTCAACGCGAACGAGACTCTGCTCGCGATCGAGCTCGCTCAGCGCGGCTTGCAGGAACGATTGGGAGGCAATGTCTTCGGGTCTAGCTGTTCCGATCCAAAACCCAGTCCCACGGCGCACCACGTAGCAGAGCGCTCGCATGCTCATGTCATCGGCCCAATGCAAGTCCTCGAGGATCAACGTGAGCGGTGCGCGATCGTGGATGCGACGTAGGAGCACTTCTAAGGCCCGAAACGTGGCGAGGTGATCTTCGACGCGGCGCGTTCGCGTGATCGACTCGCCGCCGGGCAATAGTCGTGCGAGCTGAGCTCGAACGATATCGGGCATTCCCTCCATTACGCCTGGGACCCTTCGCTGGGCGTCACTTAGCAAGTTCGCCCATAACGAGAACGGCAACACCTGCTCGGACTCGAAGCAGCGTGCGCGCAGCGTTTGCGCGCCCTCCGCGTCGAGGACACTCGTGAACTGTTGGCAAAGTCGCGTCTTGCCGACGCCAGCTTCGCCCAGCACGAGGCAGCCGCGCGCACGACCAGCGAGCGCGGCCGCGCGCGCCGCTATTAGCTCAGCAACTTCACTGTCGCGCAGAATCAGTGGCTCTCCCTCATCGTTGACACTGAACGCAGAAATTCGCGCAGTGGCAGCAATTCGGCTCTCATCGAGCGCTGCCGCGGTCCCGCCGTTTTCCAGCTCTGTATGTAAGCGCCGCGTCTCCGCGTCTGGCTCCGTGCCGAGCTCGCTTCTCAACGTTCGCAAGAGCTTGCGGTAATGTGCGAGCGCAGTCGCTCGCTGTCCCTGGCGCAGCTGGAGCCGCATGTACGTCCGGTGCGTCTTCTCGTTCAACGGATCGAACTGCAGGAGTAACGAACAGGCCTCCAAAGCCTCGGGGATGTCGCCGGCATCATCATGCAGATCGACGAGCTGCCGCAGGCCGCGGATCATCGTGCTACGGAGACGTTCACGCTCCACGGTCAGAAAGGCCTCGAACGGCTGCTCGCGAACCGTCACGCCATCCATGAGATCGCCACGATAAAGCTGCGCGGCCTCGATCAACGAATTGCGAGTCCCGAGCGCCAGGTGCATGCGGAGCTTCGCGACATCGATTTCCACCATGTCGGCGGCGATCGTCACGGTCCTTAGGTCGGTCCGAAGCACATCGCCGATCGCTCGACGAATGTACATGAGCGTTTGACGCAAGCTGTGCAGCGCTTGCGCATCGCGCACGTCCGGCCAGAGCAGACCGCAGAGTTTGTCGCGCTCGATGGCCTCGCCGGGTTGGAGCGCCACGATGGCCACGACCCCCTCGGCTTTGCGCGTGGGTAGAAGCGTGGGGCCCTGCGGACCGCGAATCTCGAATCCTCCTAAGAGGCGTATGCTGAATCTGTGTTGTTGCGCAGACTCGCGGACCACCCCGCGCTCCGATTGCACGCGCTTAGTCCTCCTTGGTGGTCCTTTCTGATGTCCGGCCATGGCCTCTCAGTAGCCCGTTCCGACCGACTCGGCTCATTGCGTGGCGCGGCACGGAAGTGGCCCAAGGTTAGGACTCTCGGATGACTACGACTCGCGATTCCGGCGAGCGCGGCCATGGTCGTCCGCAGCGCGCTCTCACAAACGTACGCTTCCGCCGCCTGGAGCGCTGAGCGCTTGCTCTCCCGAGCGCAGTGGCTCTTCGTGACGACTGACCCGGCCCGCTCGGCGAGACGGCACGGACCCCTGTGCTTCCGATGCAGCTAACGGCGGCGCAACTACGGTTCGAGAGGGAGACGAAGCGGTCTGCAGCACGTCATGCAAGTCAGCGCGCAGGCGAGCGGAGCGAACGAACCGCGGACGGATCCGACGCACGACACTGCGCTGGGAATGCGCGACTAGAGTCGAGGACGCGAGAACGCTGGCTACGTCGATCAAGCAAGCGACTATTGACGGCCATATGACGCCGGTATGACGCCGCACACCTATGGTGTGGATGCAGGCAGCAGCCAAAGTCGAACGTGGGAAAGGCGAAGGGCGCTCCATGCGTTCGCGACTAGGAAGAAACGGGTGGAGGCAGTCATGAAGCGTGTGCAATGGCTCAAACGAAAAAAAACTCAACCGGAGTTGCCCCTGGAACCTCCGATTCGGCTGGGCAACATGTCAAACGGTGAGTTTTTTCATCAGAGCACGCCGAGGGAGCAGCGCATTCGTGCGGAGATCCTGCGTCAAGCGGACGAAAAATCTCGCAAGGTGGGCGTGGATCGTCGCGAGTTTCTCGCGAGCGCCATGGGCATGTGCACGTCACTGAGTGTATTGAACCTCGCTGCGGCATGTTCGAGCGAGGGCAAACGAGCGGCGTTCATCGACATGGGTGCTGGCACGTCGGGCAGTGGAGTGGGCGCGATCGGCGCAGGTTCGCCTAGCGTGTTGGAGGCTGGACGTGGCGGCGCATCCGAGCCGGCATCCATGCCTGCATCTGCCAACCCTGGTATCTCTGGGATCGCCGCGAGCGGAAGTAGTGGCGCGGGTGCCAGCGCGACTGGTCAAAGCGGAAGCCGCGCCGGGGTCAGCGGCACTGGCGGTGCGGGCGGAATGGGCGGCTCATCGAAGTCGGGGTCCGGTGGCGGCTTCGTTGTTCCGGAAGAAGCCACGATGAATTGTGCGATGGCGGAGGATCTGCTGAATGGAAAGGGCGAGTTCATTTTTGACTGTCAGACACACCATGTCGACATGAATGGTGAATGGCGGACTACTGATCCATTCATAGGTGATATCTACGCCTCGTTTCTGCAGCAGTACAACCACTGCAGGGAGCCTGACCTAAAAACATGTATCGACGGTCAAGCCTATTTGGAAAAAGTGTTTCTTCAGAGTGAGACTACTCTGGCTGTGCTTTCTGGCTTCCCTGCAGCGCTCTGCACGGATGGTCGAAGAACCGCTTGTGGCGCCGCGCTTGACAATGATGCCATGTGGCGTGAACGCGACGAGTTCAACATGATCGGCAGGAGTCAGCGGGTCGTTAATCATTGTCAGGTCAACCCTACGGACAATCTGCCGCTGCAGCTCGCAATCATGGAGCGGATCAAGAAGGAACATGGATGCTGGGGCTTCAAAACATATACAGAGTGGGGGCCCAATGGCACGGGTTGGTGGTTGGATGATCCGAAGTCTGGCATTCCGTTCATCGAAAAAGCACGGGAGCTGGATTCCAAGATCATCTGCGTCCACAAGGGACTTGTTTTCCCTGGCTGGGACGCAGCCTACAGCGACCCGAAGGATGTGGGTGTGGTCGCCAAAATGTATCCTGACACTGCATTCCTAGTTTACCACTCGGCCATCGAAGTCGACCTCCGAGGCGAAGGCCCGTACGATCCAAGCAACACGCTCGGAACGGATCGTCTCTGCCGTACAGTTGAGAAGAACGACCTCAAGGGCAAGAACGTGTACGCCGAGCTCGGTGCGGTCTGGGGGCAGATCATGAACATGCCCGAGAAGGCCCAGCACGTAATCGGCAAGCTGCTGAAATACTGCGGTGAAGACAACGTCGTGTGGGGCTCAGAATGCGTTTGGATGGGCTCGCCGCAACCGCAAATTGAAGCCTTTCGCATGTTCCAGATCTCCAAAGCATTTCAGGACATGTACGGATACCCGGAGCTGACGCCGGAGCTCAAGGCGAAGATCTTCGGCCTGAACGCAGCCAAGATTTACAAAATCGACCCCAATGAAGTGCGTTGTGCCATTCGCCAGACCAAGCTGAGTGCGCTCAAGGAAGTCATGGACGGCGAATTGGGTCCGCGACGTTGGGCCTTTGGTAGGGGCGCGGGACCAATCACGCGGCGCGAGTTCTGGAACCTCGCGCGTCTCACTGGTGGCAGACCGGGGGTTTGAGCGACACGCGCGACTGTATTGTACCCCCGACCTGAAAATAGGCGGGTGCGCGCGCCACGTCACTTTGACGCTGTTCTGACTATAGGTTGACGAGTCTATGACGACGGGCTTGTACACATCACGCGCACACATCATCGGAAGGTTTGTCCTCATGCGCCCAGGTCATCTTCGCAGCAATGGTATGAGCAGCAGATATAGGTCGGTCTTGAAAGTTGCCGTGATCTTCGGTTATGCGGCCTGCGGTCAGGAGGTTCTAGAACCAACCGCAGGGCCAAGTGCAACGAGTTCAGGCCAGGTTTCTTCCCCTCCATCAGTCCCCATGACGATTGTTCCAACGAGTTCAGGCACACGCGGCGATGACACAGCGAGTCAGCCGACCAGCGACGCAGGTGCTTCGGGATCGAACGGTGTCGCTATGAATGGGGGATCCGGCGCAGGCGCCGCATCCCAGAATGCACCAGGCGGTGCAGGCGCTGCATCCCAGGCCAGTGGGCAAAATGCTGGAGTTCAGGCGTCCGGGGCTGGAACCGGTGGTTCGGTGGCGTCTGCCGCAGGGCAGGGGGCCGGGGGTGCAGCGGTGACGGCTGGGAGTGCTGCGCCACCGGCGGACAAGTGGGCCGCGCCGAATTCTATGAGAGGTGACGCCCTCACCGATGCCTACGACGCCCTGACGCGTGCGGATTACTCAAACATACAGGGAATCATCGCTGGAATCGATCGGTATCGCGATGCGAACCCAGACAACGCGTATGGCTATCTTTACGCTGGCATCTTCAGACTCTGGGCGGCAGCTGACAGCGGCGGCGCAGGTCTACTCGCGGCACCTGACATCGTCACTGGTACCATCGAGAACCTGAGCCGGGCGCACGAAATGCTTCCGAACGACTTTCGTGCCTCCGGCTTTTTAGGGGTGAGCCAAGTTTTGTTTGGCCAGCTCGCCGCCGGGCTCGAGACCTTGCAGGAAAGCGTCGACCAGTTTCCTGAGTACGGGCACTTTCTGCGCGGGTACGGCACGGGCTCGCTCGCGAGCACGGATCCAAACTTCAAAAAATACGGCGTGAACGACATGGTCGCCGACGTCGGGGCGTGCATGCTCGAGACGGATGCGTCCGGTGCATGGGTCTACCCGAAGGAGGGGCATCCGAAGTACGGCCAACGCGTGTGCACAAACGCTGGGATTGTGCCGCACGTCTGGGAGGGTTGGTTCATGACGTTCGGGGATCTGGCAGTCAAAGCGGGCTGGAGCAAGGAGCGTGTCAGTGCCGTGTACCGAACGGCGCAGAACTCTCCTGTCTATGACCAGTGGCCATTCAAGCGTGACCTCGAACAACGCATCGCCAATGTCATGGACGGCAATCCGGTGAACGATGCTGCCGTTGTTGGTCGCATTTGCTCCAGCTGCCACCAAAAGTGAACAGCGCTCAAACATCGGTACCGTCCGGCCGGCGACGGATTGATTCACGCCGCGCGCTGCCGCACAGTAACCGTCCGGCCGGCGGCGGCTTGATTCACGCGCGTGCTGCCGCCCACGCACCGGGAAGAAGCTCGTCGAGGCGGGATTGCAGGTGATCGGACACACGAGGAAGCGCGTCGGCGAGATACTCGAAGGGATTGATGCCGCGCGCTTCGCAGGTCGCGACCAGCGAGTACAAACCAGCGAGGTTGCGGCCCGCCTGCAGGTCGCCGACGAAGAGATAATTCTTGCGCCCGAGAGCCACCCGGCGAAGCGCGCGTTCCGACGCATTGTTGTCGAGCGGAAGCTTGGGGTCCTCGAGGAAGCGGCCCAGTTCGTCCCACCGGAGCGCTACCTCAAGCTCGCGATCGCTGCCGCCCTCGAAGATGTCGAGATCCCGCTTCCCCACGAGATCGAACCGGCCTGAGCCGCGCCGACCCACGTCAATACGGGCACGGGCGAGGTCTTACCCTTTTTCGGAGCCGCAAGTGGTTGAATTCCCAGTGGATTTGATCCTCCATCTGTAAGCTGCGATTGTCCGCTTCCGCGCGCAAACCGTCCGCAACGGTCCGCAGATCGTCCGCGAGCTTGCGTGGCTCGTCTGTCCGGGCGTGATCATCGCAACGGCCACTGCGTCCAGGAACTGTTCCTCGCGCGGCTTCGGCAGCTGCTTGCCGAGCACGAGGTCGCGGATCACAGCCCCCGATTTCGTGCAGCGGCAGCACGAGATCCGCAGCGCCGCGCTCGATGGCGGCGAGCGGCACCCCAGACGCCTCGGCGCTATCGGCGCTTTGCACGACGACTGTTCCGCCGGCAGGCATCCCTGAGCTGGCGGGCGCCGGCGGAGCCATCGGTTCCCATCCCCGTCAGCACCACGCCCAACGCACGACGGCTGAAGCTATCCGCCAGCGACGCCAAGAGCGCAGTGAGTGGCCCATCGCCGACGCGCATCGTCTCGAGCCCCACCGCGCACGTGTGGTCGGGACGTACGCGGGCGAACCCCGCGCTTTCTCTGGGGCGGAATTGCTTCGATGCGGTCATGTCGGGCGAAGCTCCCAGCGATCAGCCTCGTGAGCGCGTCGGACATCATCGGTGGCTTGCGGTTCGATCGAAGAGGTGATGCGATCGCTCCAAGGCGGCAACACCGTGCAGCGCAGCGCGGCAGCGATTCCGAGCAAGCTGTTCGTCGGTAGCTTGAGCAGCGAGACGACGAGCGCACGGCTTCGTGCTAGCCGGATTCGGGTTCGGCGCTCAGTGCGCCGGCGGGTCGCGCTGTTCGTCCGGCGTGTAGGCGCGCACGGCCACTTCCTGCGCGCCGCGACCTTCGACGCTGCACACACGCAGCTCCATGCCCTGCCAGTGTACGATGTCGCCGATGATCGGCGGTCGATTCAGGATCGCCAACACGAGTCCGCTCACCGTATCGACTTCTGAATGCGCGCGCTCGAGGCCGAGCCGCCCGGCGACGTCGGCGATGCGTGCCACACCGAGCGCTCGCAGCTCGCCTGCCTTGTCATAGACGGACGCCTGCCGAGACTCGCCATCGGTCGACGGCCCGATCACCTCGCCAAACAGATCTTCGGCTGTGATGATGCCCGAGGTGCCGCCTTGCTCATCCATCACGACGACCATCTGCGTCTTGTCCTGCCTCATCCGGGTCAGGACCACGTCCAAGCGCGCAGTCGCCGGAACGAATGGAATGGACCGCACGTTCGCCTCGACCAGCGCTCGACCCTCGAGCAGAAGGCCGAGCACGTCGCGCACCAATACCATGCCGACGATCCGATCGAGCGTCCCATCGTACACTGGATATCTAGAGTGTGGCGCGCTCCGGAGCACCCGACGCATCTGCTCCGGTGACGCGTCGAGCGGCAAACCCACGACGCGTAGACGCGAGACCATCACTTCACCCGCCGACATCTCACCGAACGCGAATAGGTCCTCGAGCACTGAGCCGGCCTCCGTGTCCAGTTCTCCCTGAGCCATGCTCTCCTCGATCTTCGAGCGTAGGGTTTCGGTGCTCGGCGCAGCCGTATCGTGCCCGCGCTGAACTCCGAACAGCCGAAGTACGAGGTTCCCCGCCGCTTCGAGCAGGAACACGAGCGGCCACAACATGCGCTCGACCCAAGCCATGGGTCGGCTGACCCACAGCGCGGTCGCCTCCGCGTGTTGTAACGCCAATGTCTTTGGAATCATCTCGCCCAGGACGATGTGTAGGTAGGTCAGACCCGCGACTGCACACGCACTCGCGAGCACGTGCGCAGTCGCTTCCGACAGGTCGAGACCCAGAAGCGGATCCATCAAGCCAATGGCCAATTGATGCTCCCCGTACATGCCGAGCGAGAGGCTCGCGAACGTGATGCCGAGTTGCGCCGTCGCGATGTAGCGGTCCTGCAGCCTCGGGTCGCGCAAGACGTGCAGAACCGCGCGCGCGAGCCGGCTGCCGCGGCTTGCGATGTGCTCGATTCTCACCTTGGGCACGCCGATGATCGCGAACTCTGCAGCCACGAACAGGGCGTTCAGCAGCAGCAAGCCGAGGATGAGGAGCGCGGGGATCATCTCGCATCTACCTCGTGCTGTGCGTCGTCCCGCTTCGAGCACACCGCGACGGAAAGCACACTGGTCGGCCCGACCTCGAGCACGGTGAACTCCGAACGGCCGAGCTCGATGCGTTCACCCACCCGTGGCAAACGCCCGAGCCGGCTGGTGATCAAGCCGCTGAGTGTAGCCGATGTGTCTTCCCAGGTTTCGCCGAGCCAAGCTTCAGCCTCGGTCGGTCGCATC
This sequence comes from Polyangiales bacterium, assembly GCA_035274465.1. Classification (GTDB taxonomy): domain Bacteria; phylum Myxococcota_A; class Polyangia; order Polyangiales; family JAFGIB01; genus JADGRF01. The sequence goes on along the minus strand of DATEOF010000103.1, from coordinate 61,518 downwards.
GAACCACGCAGCTTCACACGTCCGTCCGAGAGCAGCTCGACGGACTCACGACTTGGCTTGAGCTCTTCTCCCAGGTCACCGAACAACTCTGCGAGCAAATCGTCGATGCTGATCATGCCCTGCACGCCACCGTACTCATCCACGACGATCGCCTTGGAGGTGCGCTCCGCGCGCAGCACGCTCACCAAGCGGTCGGCGGTGAGGCTCTCCGGCACGAACGGAATGGGACGCACGAGCTCCGCAAGCGGAGGGATGCACCCAGTCGTCACGTAGGCCGCGACGAGGTCTCGGGTGCTCACAGTCCCTAGCAAATCATCGATGGTCTCGCGATACACCGGCAGCCGAGAATACGGGCTCTCGAGTACGCGCTGGACGATCTCGGCTGCCGCAGTCGACATCTCGATCGCAATCAGTTGGCTCCGCGGAACCATCAGCTGATGAACGGTGCGCCTCGACAGCCGCAGCACGTGTCGCAGCCGCCGATGAAGCTCTGGGCTGAGTGTGCCGCCGCGCCTGGACTCGGCGAACAGCAGCTCGAGCTCGCGCGGCGAGTGCACGTGACTATGCCCGCCCGGACTAATTCCGAACGGCCGCAGCAACAGTAGGCCGCTGCCGTTCAGCAACGAGGTAAAGGGCCGGTAGAGCGCGATGGACCAGCGCATCGGGATGAACGTCGCGAGCGCAGTGCGCGCAGGGAACTGCAAGGCCATACTCTTCGGCACCAGCTCGGCGAACACCACCTGCAGCGTAGATAGCCCGAGCAGCACGACTGCCGCCGCGGCAGCAGAGGCGCTGGCGGACCGCAGCTCGAAACTATCTTGGAGCACGCGACCGAGGTCGGACGCGATCGTCGCTTGCGCGTACGCGCCGGCGACCAAGCTCGTCAGCGTGATGCCGATTTGACACGCGGCGATGTAGCGGTCGAGCGCTGTGCGATCGCGCAACACTTCGATCAAACGAAGCGCACGGCGGTCACCGGAGCGCGAGGCAGCCACGAGCTGATTGCGGTCGACCGCGACGGCCGCAAACTCCGCCGCGACGTACACGGCGTTGGCCACCGTGAGGAGGATGATGACGAACCATGGTGCCGCAGAGCTCATCGAAACGTGCAAGCTAGCGCGCCAGCGGAGCGCGCTGCGTTTGCCAATGTACCTTCGTGCACGCATCGAAGCACGCTGCGCTGCATCATGAATGATCGCCGCAATTGCTCACGAGCTGCTGAGCCGCCGGTCGAATCTCCAGCCGGCTGCGGGCCACGCAGCTGTCCGCCGCGAGGTCGCTCGTGGGAGTGCCGCGCCCGCTACGCGTCTTCTGCTCCAGTCGCACAAAGTGACGAGAGCTGCACCCCGCTTGGTTCTGCATCAGTAGCATCGATCCGCGGGCGAGTCTCTGCGCCCGAGCCGAAATCACAATTTGTGCCTCAAGTACGCGTGAGGTCGACGGAGCGGCCTCCGGACGAGCCTACTGCGTCTGGCTGATGTCGTCGCGCATGGCTGCAGCGACACGCCGTCGCTCGGCCTGTTCCTTGCGCGGTGCCGCGAAAGTCCTGCCGACTTGTGCGCAATCGCAACAAAAAGGCGGCCTTCCGGATGTGGTGCGATCGGCGGGGCGGCAGATTCACCCAGTGCGCGGATCAGCTTGGCTTGCGTACCGGCTCTGCGATCAGAGCGTGGCTGAACCGCGTGCGCAGTCAGCGAACTACGTTCCGATCAAGCGGGAGCCGATGCCACGCCACGCCCACGCGAACGACGCCACGCGTGAGCGGCGCCAGAGTCGCTGCGGCGAAACGCGTCATGCATCTGAAAGTTCGGGTTCGCGTGCAGGTTGGCTTGCGCATGCAGCCGCGGAGGTCCATGGTGTCAAGCTCGATCGAGCGTGAACGACATCAGCACTGCGACTGCAGTCGAGATTCCCACGCTTGAGGAGAATGAGGTTCGCGATCCATGTACACCGTGTGCTTCGTCGTCGCGGTACTCGTGCTTTGCTGGTTGGCCATCCGGCAACCTAGAACACCGCGGCGTACGGACGAAGACTTCAACCGGCCGCATCGGCGGCGATGGTGGCAACCGCGTTGGGCGTTTCCCGACGATGAATGAGCAGAGTGAACGGCTGGGCGGCTGGCGCGAGCCTTCCGAACTTTGAATCAGGTGCTCGCGCTGCTCTCTAGCCGCGAGCGGGCTCTCGTTCCGGGGCAGTGGAATTGGTTGCAGATCGAGCATCCGGTCCTGCGTCGTTGGGCGATCGTTCGACCGCCATTTTGTCCGCTCGCAGCTCGGCGTGTTTGCGTCCAGGAGCCCTGAATGCTGAACCTCAACGCCGCCTGCTACGGGCGGTAGCTACCTCGAGATCACGCGGCGCGGCCTGGCGGCGATGCAGGTCGCGACCACGGCGGCTCAACTTCAGCGGGCAGTGGAAAGCATGCACGCGGTACCGGGTGTAGCGTGGCCCGAGCTACCTCGGAACGAGAGCCTGCTGGCGGCCGCTCGGGAACAACGAGAGCTCGTGCGTCTGCAGGAGATCGACTCGGACACGGGCCTACCGAATCGACGAAGTTTCGTTCGAGCGCTGCGCGCAGCGAATCACGCTCGAGCGCGCTGCTGATCGTACGGCTCGGAGGGGCTGGTGATCTGCGCGCGCTGCTCAGAGCCGCGCACGTTTGCGCCGCCAGGCTGCGCCCGGGCGACCTGGCCGCGCGCATCGGACCACTGCGTTTGGGCTTGTTGGTCCACGGAATCTCACACGCGTCCGCGCTCTCCATCGAGGGGCGCCTGCGCGCCGATCTGCTCGACTTGCAGCTATCAGCGGCCTGCGTCGGCCTGTCCGTACGCACCATCAGACGCGATCGCGGGTCTTCGTATCCGTCGTCCGAGGCACCATGACGCCTACGATGCAGCCACTTGTCTCCCGTCTGGCGGCTCGTGGTCTGAATGCATCTGACTATCACCTCGAGCTCGCGAAGCGCTTGGGCCTCTGCGCCCTGCTGCTCGTCGCCACGGCTTGGGCGGCGCAGCTGTGGCTCGCAACCGAGCACACCGGTTCGCATGCCTTGCTCAGATGGCTGGGCGTGGCGGTTGTGCTCGCGCACGCGCCGGCACACCAACACCATCATGTATTTCTCGCATGAGGGGCAAACACTGCGCACCGCGGCGCCCGAGGCTGGCTTCGACGAGCATCTGACGAAGCCGATCGACATGGACACGCTCGATCGGTCTTGCTCAGGTTATCGATGCCGAGCCGCCGTTGATGAGCAAGTCGCCTCAGCTCGCAGGGACACAACGCGCCCGAACCTACGATCGCAGGCGCCGCTAGCTCTCGCGACGGATCTTGTCACGCCTGACCAGCCGCAGCATGGCGTCGCGAAGCAGGTCGATGTCCAAGGGTTTCGTCACATACAACTGAAAGCCCGCGGCGATCGCGCGTTCGCGCTCCGCGTGACCCGTGACCGCTGTAAGAGCCATCGCTGGCACGAGGCCACCTTGCTCGGGAGCGCGCGCCCTGATCTGTCGAATGAATTGCATGCCGTCCTCCCGCGACAAGACCGGATCACACACCAGGACCTGCGGCGCGAAGCGGTCGAATTCACGCAATGCATCGGTCACGCTGCTCGCCCCACGCACCAACAGGCCCGACAGTCTACACACGGTTTGCACGGCCTCGAGTGTCCCTTGTTCGTCGTCGAGCACGAGAACACGCAGACCTTGCAGCTCGGCGTAACTCTGCGTGTGGTCCGGCCGGTCGAGCGGACGCACCGCAATCGGCAACATCAGTGCGCCGTGGGGCTCGGATGGCGCGGCGAGCGAGTTCCCCATTGGAAACGTCAACTTGAACGTGGCACCCCGGTCGAGACCGGCGCTGTGCGCGCTGGCCTGCCCGCCGAGTACATCGACTAGATGTCGAGCAATCGCCAAGCCGAGACCGCCACGCCAGCCTAGCGACGACAAGCCTGCTCGATACGGTGCGCCGGAGAAGATGTCCGGTAGCAGCTCGGGGTCGATGCCGATACCGGAGTCGCGCACGCACAAACACGCGGCGCCGTCGTCGATCGACACGGCCACGGTGATCTCACCACCCACGGGAGTGGACTTGATTGCGTTCCCGACGAGGTACCCAGCGATCTGACGCACCCGGGCAGGGTCGCTGTAGATCTGCCCCACCGAATCATCGAGCTCGGTCCGTAGGTTCAAAGACTTGCGCGCGATGAGCGGCGCGAACGCAGTGAGCGTCTCGCGCAAGACGTCGCACAGCTCGAATGCGACAAAATCCAGCTTGAGTCTGCCCGCCTCGAGCGGGCTCAGATCGAGGAGGTCGTTCACTGTCTCGGTCTGGATCGCTGCTGCGCGCTCGATTGCAGCGAGAGCTTCTTCGGTCCGAGCTCGATCGACCGCGCCACTGCGAAGTTGCTGGGCGTGCATGAGCACGCTGGCCAACGGCGTTCGAAGCTCCTGTGTCACTAACGACATGAAACGCTCGTGGGCGCGACCGTCCTGTTCGGCCAGTTGTTTGGCTCGCTCGGCATCGAGCTTCGCGCGCGTGGCCTTTTGCAAGTCATGCTTCAGTTCGTGGATGTCCACCACCGATAGCACGACGCCTTCGACCTGCTGCAACAGCGTACGGTACGGTCCAATGTGCATACGCAACCAACGACCGAACCGATCTTTTAGCTCCAGCTCGTGGACGACTGACGACTCGAGAACGTCAGATAACCGGCTCTGCAAATCGGCCACATCGAGCGTCGATACGACCTCGTGAAACGGCCGCCCGAGGTCTGTCGCGCGCAGATTGAAGAGCGCTTGAGCTTTGGGTGAGAACCTCCGGACGCTGAGCTGCGCATCCAAGATCACGATTGCCACGTCCACACTGACCAACAAATTCATCAAGTCTCCGCTGAGGCGGCTGAGTTCGTCGTTCCGCTCCCTCAGCAGGCGATTCGCGTTCATCAATTCGTCGTTCTGCAACTCGAGCTCGTCGTTCGCAGCTTCGAGCTCACGACTGCGTAGCTCCAGGTCCTCGTTGCCCTTGGTGCGCCCAGCCGGCGGCGACTGCAGGGTCATGCTTCGCATGTTCTCCGTTCGATCGATCGATCGTGCATCGCGGTCACTCGTGTCTTCGGGGAGGTCGTCGGACAAGCTCACGAGTTTGCGTGCCAACTCCGGAATCGGTAGACAGAACTCCACCACTCCTGCCTTGATCGCGTGCGTCGGTGTGTCACCGAACTTCGCGCTGCTCGGCTCCTGAACCATCGTCACGCCGTGGGCATGCTTGATCGAGCGAAGGCCCTCGGTGCCGTCGGTCGTATTGCCGGACAGCAGCACGCCGACCGCCCGATGACCTCGCGCAACCGCCAATGAGTTCAGAAACAGGTTGACGGGAGTGTGCGGCTTGCCGCTATCCGTGGTCCGTGGCACGAGCGACAGGCGATTGATGCGCATCGTGACGTCGGCCGTCGACGGGATTACGTACACGCAGTTCGGGGCCAACCGTGTGCTCGCCTCTACCTCGGTGACGATCATGCGAGTGGCCTTGGCCAACGTTTCACACAACACGTTCGCGCGCGTGCGATGCAGATGTTGAATCAACACGAACGCCATCCCCGTGTCTTCCGGCAAATGTCGCAAGAGCTCTCGAAATGCATCCATGCCTCCAGCGGAGGCGCCCACGCCAACGACGCGAAACGCGACGCTCGCATCCTGCAGGCGAGGCGGTGAGGAGCTACTCGGCTGATCGGCCGACGCCATGGGCGGCGAAGGCGCAGAGCAGCCCGAGATCAGCGACGGGTTGATCAAGCGAAACCTCGAGCAGGAAGTATCTGGACTCCGCGGTCTGACTCGACGCGAGGCAAACCGGAGTTCCAGCGGCGCCGCGACGTACACGTCCGCTTGCGTGCACAAAGAACACGCATGCACGAAACGGGTGGCTATCCACCGTGCGTTGGCCCCTAGTGATCTGCGGACGCTACGTGTCTCGCACGTTCACACCGCGCTGGGCGGCCGGCCGCGTCCGTACTACCCATTGTCAGTAGCACCTCTTAACGGGCGCGTCTCTATGTGCCCGCGGAAATCGCCCAGCACCGCGTATTTTGTGTCGAGCGAGCCTCAGGACCCTGCCACTTCGGCGTTCGCACACTACGCCCGCAGCCGAATCTGAGCGCCTTCGCGGAGCCAACGACGAAGTGCAAGCCTGCGTTGCCGCCCAACGAAAGGTTGCGATGGCACTCTGCGGTCAGATCACCAGCGCCCGCCGCCGCGCCCGCCGCCACCACCGCGGTTTTGGCGCTCTTCTGCTTCTTTGACCCTCAGTGCGCGACCGTCGAACAGCGACCCGTCGAGCGCCGAAATCGCCTTGGCTGCTTCGGCTGCAGTACCTGACATCCGCTCTGTCACGCCGAAGCGGTGACACGAACGTACTCGCGTCGGCTTAGAGGGCGATTACGAGTGGGTTCGCGAACTGACCGCAGCTGAGCCAGGTAGGCCCGTGGCAACCAAGTAGCTGCTTGAAGACAAAACGGCCGATTCGGGTGTTGTCGTCTCGGGCGCTACAGACATACCGGTCGATCGGTGGTACGCATGTAGAAAGCATGAGACGCGGCTATGGCCGCCGTCAGCGGCGCGGGCGAAACGTGTCGCGTTCGTTCCCAAGATCGAGGGCAGGCGGTCGCCGGCCCTGGCGCTCACCGCACTCAAGAGCAAGGGCGACCGAGAGCGAGCCATCGTTGCCCGCCGGTCGAGTTGACATGCAGCGAGCGTCGAATAGTTCTGCATGTCACGCAGCGTTATGATGGCGCGAGTACCCGAGCGATAGTGACATCGAGGTTTGGCGCTAAGGTGTCCGGTGATCGGTGGAAAAGCTGAGTAGCGTCGGTGTTTGCGCAACTCCGCACGCCTGCTAGCATGAACGCTGATTCGGGAAGCAGCTTCCGCGCCAGCGAAGCCGAACAACTCGATGGCGGCGAGCGGAGGTTAGCGATGCAGACAGTTTTTCGAGCTCGATGTCTCGCCGACGCCCGCAGCGCTTGCGACGAACTCGCGAAGATTGGCGTGACGGCGCACATTGCAGACCGAGAGCTGTGGGAGGTCGCGGGGCAACGACTCAACGCAGACGTGATCCGCGTGCAGGTCGACAATATCCGTTTGGACGAGGCTCGCCGCCGCCTTCGCTTCTGGTTATGTCAGCACGATAGAGTGAAGGGCAATCTTGCCTAGCGAGATCAGCGATTCGCGTGAAGCTTGCCGGCGCACCTTTTCGGTCCGTCATGGAACTCATGCGCGACACATCATCCATGGTACGCTTCGAGCCATGGCGCACCTCCCTGAGCTCACCGCCGAACAAGTCTCAATCGATCAGTCGATCATCGAAGCGCTCGTGCACCCCGAACGCAACCTGCTGGATGCACTGTACCGTTCAGGCATGAGCGCAGAGGCAGTCTCGGCTCGTGCCGCTCAGCTCTGCCTCACCAACGATGTCATCAAGCGCTGCCGACTGAGCGGTACGATGCCAAGTATGCGTTCTTGCCTCGAGTGCGGCGCGCGCTTCCTGTCTCTCGGTTCGCACAACCGTCGCTGCAGAAGGTGCCGGCCTCGTTGACATCGGAAGCTCGGGTTGTACACGTTTGAACATGTACATCCTCCTCCTGGTCGCCGCGACAGTGTTGCTCATCATCCTCGTGCAACGTCCTCGCCGCAGCGCTGGTGAGCCGTACGACTGGACGCGTCGAAGGCCCTGGTACAAGCCACGCTGGCTCTTTCCAGACGGTCGTTGAACGGAAACGCGCTCGCATCGAGATGCTATGAAATCGTCGAGCTCGTGGCGGGCCGGCGGCTCGTGATGGCGGCGATGTGCCGCGCGAACCGCAAGGACCTCGAGCCGCTCAAGGTGCTACTCGAGCAGCGATAGCGACGAGCCAAAGACCAACGGGCCGGTCTCGCAGCCGAGAAACTGCGGCGACTCGAGCGGACTGACCAGTTGCGAGCACAAGCACCTGTGTTCGTCACGAGCTCGAGCCTGAACGCGCGACGGCCTCCGTTGATCCCACGGGGTCGCACGAGGCGCGCGCCAGATTCGCCAGCTGCTGCCCTCGGTCCAGGCGCAGCCGGTCAACCAGGCCATCGTCGCCATGCTCGAAGAGCCGTTCAGCGGTGGCGTGTTCGGCTTGGTCGCGCTCGTGTTCTTCAGCACGCTGGCCTTTCGCGCACTGCAGCATGCGCTCGACGCGATCTTCGTCCATCGTCGCCAGACGCACGATCCACGCTCCTTGTTTGGGTCGATCGTGATCTCGCTCGGGTTCGTGGACTCTCGCTCGCGAATGACCTTGTGGTGCAGCGCCCCGCTGTGCAGCGGCGTTCTTTGCGCTGCGTTGCTCGAGCTGCATCGACATAAAGGCTGACGCGCTCAACTGCGGAGACTGCGCGCGGGTGCGCGAGGCCGACATGGACGTGATGCTGTGGATATCGAAAAGGTCTTCGGACATCGCGGCGAGCTGATCACTCGACCTAACCTTCGCCTTCGGCGAGCCCGCCGTGGCGGGCGTTTTGCGCTCCGCCACACTCATCCAATCGGGTGACCCTGAAAAATGGGCAACATCGCGCGCGTGTTTTCCTGCACGGTTCCGGGGCCGTTGGTACTAGATTTGCACCACTGGCGGTTCGTGATTCAGCGACAGGAGCCGGTCATGATATCCGCAGAGGCGACTTCAACTGTCGCGGAGAGCTCTCAGCGCACGAGCGCTGCACGGGTCCAAGCGCCTAGCCGGGCTCTCATCGACAACATCATGGCGCTGATCAGCATCGGGCTCGTCGCAGTAGCCGCGGCGTTTGCAGTGCATTCCTGGACGGAGATCACGCCGATCAGAGTGATCCTTTTCGCGTCCCTGTACATGCTGATGCGAACCCTGATTCGTCACCTTTTTGAGCTCAAGGCACGGTTCGGGTTGAGCTAGTCGCCGCGGCGTTTGGCGGTCCTCGAAGCCGGCCACGAGTGCGACGTGGTTGTGCATCCATCGGGGCTTGCCGCCAGAGGGCCCGCGCCCTGGCAGCGGGCTGAGGCGTGGCAGTTGGGAACGACGGCAAAGTTGCCCCGTCCTTTCCGCGCAGTGCGCGTGGCGGGCTGCATCTCGCCTGCGGGCGTTCAGCCAGTCGTGGGAAGGGCGGAGGTCGCTGTGCCAAGGTGGTGGTTGGCGGCACAGCCTTTGCGTCGGACTTTGACTTCATGAGCCCCGACGAGTTGCTGGCGATTCTGACCAAAGCCCACGTCGTCGTGACGGACGCGCGGCAATGGACCGCGCGGAACTTCGCGGAGGACGACTCGGGTCGGTGGGTGCCGGTTGGTTCTGACCGCGCCACTCGATTCAATCTAGCCGGTGCGGTGACCAGATGCGCAGGTTCGTGCGCGCGCGAAGCCATCGCTGCCTTCGAAGCGCTTTTAGCGGCCGCGCCTCGTGAACTGATTTCAGGAATGCTCGCCCATGCGCACGGCTTGACCCGGGAGCAAGCGCTCGCGCTTCTCGACTGGGCAATGGTGCGGCTGCAAAGGATCGCCTTCGACGGGTCCGTGCATTCGGGCGTTCTGCAGGCCGCGGCGCTCCGTGTCCGCCCGATGTGAGTTGACCAAGCAACGTCGCGCCTGTCGCTAGGTGCCACCGCGGCGGCACCGGCGCAGTAGGCGACTGCGAGCTCGGACGCCTCGCTGCCGCCGTCAGCTGCATGATCCGCCCTCACGACCGAATACCTGCGTCTGCCGTTCCTCGATCTCATGAGCTTCAACGCGTCCGCGCTGCGGGCGCTTCTCGATGCTGATCTCGCGCGCCTACAGGTCATCGCCGACGAACGCTGTTCTTGACCGACCTCGGCCTGGACACTCCGCACAAGGCTGGCGACGCGCAGGCGAACGTGGTCGACGGGCAACTGCGCGCGAGTTTCGCGGGCGGTGCCGCCGGCGCGTTCGTGCACAGCGCGACCGCGGGGTCTCGCCAGCCGCCCTTCGCGAGCTCGAATTGGCCGCGCATCTCGGTGGTCGTATCTACGTACAACCGCGCGAGCACGATTCGCGACTGCCTGGAGGGTCTGGCGAGCCTCAAGTACCCCGACTTCGAGGTCATCGTGATCGACGATGGGTCCACCGACGCCACGCCCGAGATCGTGCGCGAATACGACGTGCAGCTGCTGCAGACCACTCACGGCGGGCTGAGCCACGCACGCAACCTCGCTCCTGATAGAGCTGAGCGTTTGCGCCGTGCAGGAGTGGCATTTTGCTACAGCTCCAGGTTTGCCGCAGGCTCATCGCCGTGCATGCACATGGCCGCGCTTTCGGCTGCACCTCCAGGAAGCGGTCGTTCCCGGATGATCCGCCGTGCGCCACATCCGACACGAGCGCGTTCACTCATCGTCGTCTTTGCTGTTCCGCTTCGCTTCATCACCTTGCCGCCGTCGCACTCGGCGTCGGCCTGCGGTCCCACCGGGACGATCCGCTTCGCCGCCGATGTCATTCCTCCGAGCCATCGGCAGCCAGCTCGACTGCACCCCCACCCTGGCCGACTTGTGTGCCGGACGAATCAGGCGACCTGCTACCTATGGGCCGCGGCGACGATCGCCCACATGCACGACGACCATTCGTGGTGGGTTGCCGGTCGCACCAAGCGCGAGCTCTCGGTGAGCGCGAGACAAGGTGTAGCACCCGCTTCCTTCGCGCATACTATCTCAGCCAGGACATGCCCTCGGACTGTAACGTTCTTAACGGCAAGTGCATCCTCGTGGTGGACGATGAAGTCGACTGCAGGACCACGATCGCGTCGATGCTGGAAGCCACCGGCGCTGAAGTCGTCGAAGCTGAGTCCGCAGACGAAGCACTCGCGGCACTCGGTGCGCTGCGTTTTGACCTCATCATTTCAGACCTCGCGATGCCGGAGTGCGACGGCTACTCGCTGATGAAACAGGTACGGAGAATCGCGGCGACGGCGTCCGTGCCTGCTGTTGCCGTAAGTGGGCTCCACAACGCAGAGCGAAGTCTCCAAGCAGGCTTCAATCTGCATCTGTGCAAGCCTGTATCGAGCCGGCACCTGCGTGAACAGCTGCGCGCGCTGGTCACACCCAGACACGCGGACAGATAACCCCCAGCTGCGTTCCGATCGAAGTGCTGTCGGCGCAAGCGCCTTTCGGCCTGGAGAAACGGCGATTCGGACAGTAGGCGCGACGTGCCTCCGCTTCGACGCATGCCTTCGTCCCGCAGCAGAGGCCCTCAGGCCGCCTTCTTGCGCCCGCCCTGCGGTTTCTTCAGCGCCTTCTTCGAGACGTCGGACGAAGTCCTCGCGTAGCCTCGCGGGACGACTGACTCGAAGCCTGCCTTCACCACGCGCTCGAATTGCTTCTGCATCTGTGCTCCGAGCTCTCCGAGGCGATCTTCGTCGAGTGCCTTTTTTACTTTCGGAAAGAGTTCTTCTTCCTCTTCTTTCACGTGGTGTTCAATCAACTCCTTGAGCGTGACCACGCGCGCGATGAACTCGTCGGTCTCGGTGTCCGCGCTCAGCAGGCGCTTGAGTGCGACCTCGGCAATCGCGTGCTCCTCGTAAGACTCGAGGACCAGACTGTGATCGATTCTCTGAATCGCCGGGTAGAAGATTTCTTGCTCGATCGCCATGTGCGCGGCGAGATCGTTGGAAAGCTCGGTGAGGAGCTCTTCGACGTCCCCCGAGCGCTTCTCGAGCTTCGCGAAGATGGCCTCGACTTTGCGGTGCTGCTTTTCGAGTAATCTGGTCGCCAACATTCGAAACGCCTCCTTGGTGGGTCAGTTGCCTAGCAACTGCGGTGCCAACGATTTCTCGGTACCTCAGCAGAGGTTCGCACGCGTGTGGCATGCATGTGCGCGCCTGACTGAACGAGGCGATCGTGCGGCTCCGACTAACGTTTGAGTCAACGCCTTGGCGTTCCCGCCCGCCCAGCAGCATGGGCGGTTTGAAACCGACGCTTAGCCTCTTTCCCGTCCTTCGTGCCGACTCCAGCCTTCGAGCGTCGAGCCCGACCGGTGGCGAGGTTGCGGATAGCCGCCAGCGCGAACAGCACAATAGTGACAATCTTGGTGAGCGCTCCGCGCTCAGAATTCCTCATGGGCGTCTTACATGAATGGCACAGACGTTGCTCGACGGAGCAGTACTCAGGAGGACTAGTGAAACAGTTCAGCTTCTTGTTCTTGGCATGCGCGGGTATCGCGCTGAGCAATCCTTTAGTCAGCAAAGCACAGGATCCGACGGTCGACACCGGTGGAGGGCCCTCTCGCAATTTCGGCGCAAAGGGCGATCTTGCCATCTCGAGCGACGCCGCTCTCGAAATTGCACACTATTCGCCCGGCGATGTCACGCGCATCCTGCTATCGCCTGCGGTCGATTGGTTCGTGATCAAGAACCTTTCGATCGGCGCGTTCATCAGCTGGACTTACATCACGGCTGGCGAATCCGACAGCAATCGTTTCGCCATCGGTCCGCGTGTCGGCTACAACATCCCGCTTTCTGACCTGGTTTCGATCTGGCCCAAGGTCGGCTTCTCGTTCTCAACGACGAGCGTGAGCAGCGAGGCGGGGGAGACCGACGAGGGAGTTCTACTTGAGGAGCAGGGCAACGACGGCGTCGCGCTGAATATCTTCGTTCCAATCATGTTCTATCCCGCTACACATTTTTTTGCAGGCTTCGGTCCGTTCCTCGACACCGACCTGAGCGGTGACAACAAAGTCACGTCGTTCGGCGGACGATTGACGCTCGGCGGCTGGTTCACACCGTAGATCGAGTCACGTGCTCGCTCCCGGTGCGGCCACCAGCGCGGCGCTGCGGGAGCGAGCGACGTCGACATGCGTTTCTGTGGGGGTTTACTGTGCACGCGCATCGCGTCGCCGCTGGTGATCGCCTTGAGAGAACCGACGCGTTGGGCGCTGACCGGTCAGGGCTGCGAGCGCTGCACTGGAGTCAAACGGACGAACCCCGCGCTTTGTCTGCGAGGAGGTGCGCCAGCATGTTCGCTTCGATAGGCTTGGTGACGTGCGCGTCGAACCCAGCATCGAGTGCTCGTTGCTTGTCGTCTGTCTGGCCCCATCCGCTCACCGCGACGATAGTGAGATCTCCCTTGCGCCATTGTTGCCGAAGCCGACTGCATGTCTCATAGCCGTCGATTCCGGGCATCCCGATATCGAGCAACACGACGTCCGGACGAAAGTCTCTGACGGCCTGCAAACCACTGGCCGCGTCGTAAGCTGTGGTCGGAGAGCCTCCGAGTCGCTCGACGAGCATCGACAGGGTGTCTGCGGCGTCCTCGTTGTCGTCGATGATGACAACGCGGCTTGCTGTGCGCAGGTTGTCAACGCGCGAGGGCGCTACGTTTGGCGCGCGCACACTCAGCGGCATCTCGATGACAAAGGTAGTTCCGCATCCCGGCCCGTCGCTTTGGGCTGAGATCTCACCGCCGTGCGCCGCCAGTCCGTTCGGCCAAGGCGTACGCGAGCGAGTCGCGCGCAAGACGCACGACGCACGCGCCAAGAGTACGCGAAGCGGTGGACCGCGTTCTGCGCCTGGTGCCGTGAGCAAGGCCTCTGCGAGCTCCCCGCAGCCCCGCAGACGCTGGCACAGAACTTCGCGGCGCGCGCAGACCAAGGCCGCAAGGTCAGCACGCTGGCGCAAGCGCTGGCCGCGATCGCGCAAAACGCACGAACTCGCCGGTCAGCCATCACCCGCGCACCGACCGGCTGGTGAAGGAAACCTGAAAAGGGGTTCGGCGCAGGCTCGGCATCGCGCCCAGCCAGAGCACCCCTGAGCCCGCCCGAGCTGCGGCGCATGATCGAGAAGCTCCCGGCGGGATTGATCGACGTGCGGGATCGGGCACTGCTGACACTTGGTTTCGCCGGCGCGTTCCGCCGTCCGAGCTGGTCGCGCTCCACGCAGCGGACGGGCGCGCGCTCGAAGGGCGGCACCTCGCCCAGCGGCGCGAGTCGGTTGCCTTGGTCCGCTGTAGCGGCCGCGGCCAAGGTCAAGCGGAAGCTCGTCAGCGATGTTGGGAATGCTTGGTGTTGCTCGATCTGATGATGCCCGTGATGAGTGGGCGGGAGCTGCTGAAAGTCTTGCAGGATACGCACCGCCTCGCCGCCTTGCCTGGTGTCGTTCTCTCCGCGCCCGCTGACAGTCGGCGCCGGGGCAGTTCGCCGCCGAGCACCGTCGCTGGCCGCTCGAGCTCGGTAGGCTGTCAGCTTGCACATGAACCCGAGTGGGCGCGAGAGCGTCGCCCATGGTGCACTTACCACCGGCGCAAGAATAAATGGGAAGCCCGCGAGCACCGGACCTTGGCCAAGACCGCCGCTGCCCATTGTCGCAAGGGTTTCTTCGACACAGAATGAGGCCCATGACGACACGTCCCATGCGCGTCCTACTGGTCGATGACAATATCGACGCCGTCGAGCTTCTTGCGGAACTGCTCCGAAGAGCGGGGCACGACGTTCGAATCGCGACCGAGCCGCAGGAGGCTTTGCGCGAAGTCCCGGCGTTTCAGCCCGAGGTCGCGATCGTGGATATAGGGTTGCCGATCATGGATGGGTACGAGCTCGCCCGACAGATTCGGGCGACGATTGCGCGATGTGGCCTGATCGCCTTGTCCGGGTACGCCGCAGAGACAAACCCTCCCGACACTCGCGTGAGCAGTTTCGATCACCATTTGACGAAGCCGGTAGAGCACAGCGCCCTCATGCGCGCAGTTGCAGCATTTGCGTGACTACGTAGTCGGGAGCGGTTGATCGCAGGGGTTCAGCGGCCTGGAGTTGTCCCGACGGCACGGACCGGCCGGGCCCGACGTACAGTACAGGCGCTGACCGTTCATGATCGCCGTGATAGCTTTGCGCTCGCGACGCAAGCATCGCGTGCATTCGTCTGCGTGGGGCAGCTTTGGCCATCGATCCAGAAAGATGACGGCTATCCGCGAAGCGCCGATCAGCAGCAGTCACGAGGGGAATCGCAAGAAGCAAGTTGTTCATGACTCCTTTATCTGTATCGAGATCAGCGCTCGGTCACCGAGTCCTGATCGCCGAGAACAGAGTGCTTCGCCAGCAGCTCAGTAGCGGCCGCGGCCGTAACAGACCGCGACGAACTGAGGACTTCGTGGAACTCGTGCTGCGTATGGCACGCGACGACAGCGGGTGGGGCTACACACGTATTCGAGGTGCGCTGAGCAATCTCGGCCATGAGGTTGGCCGCAACACGATCAAACGCATTCTGCTCGAGGCGGCTTCGATCCCGCGCCGGAGCGAAGCAAGCGAACGTCGTGGAGCTCGTTCTCGCGCGCACATTGGGGCGCGATCGCGGCCATCACCTCTTCACCGTCGAAGTCGTCTCGCTGGTGGGTCCGATTCGGTATCACGTATTGTTTGTCATCGACATTGCGAGTCGTCGAGTTGATCTCGCCGGCATCGTTCATCGACCCCCCGAGGCGTGGATGAAGCAAATGGCTCGCAACTTGACCGATCCAGTCGACGGCTTCCTCGTGGCGAAGCAATACGTCATCATGGACCGTGACCCGTTGTTCAATGATGCGTTTCGCACGATGCTTGCGTCGGCAGGGACCCAGAGCGTGCGATTGCCCGCACGCAGCCCGAATCTCAATCCGGGGAACCCACACGCAGAATTCACGATCACGCCGACAGTCAGCCGAGGAGCCAGCAGCTCGCCGGAGCACTTCTGGGTGACACCCCGGTACGCAGACGACGCGCTACAGCGTGCGCTGTACAAGGGTAGGGTAAGTCAGGCGCAATTCGCTCGGCGAGGTTCCGGCGAAGTGGCGCACTTCGCGAATCAAATGCGCCTCGTCGGCGTATCCGAAGCGAGCTGCAAGCACGGCAAGACTCGCGGGAGTACTCGCAATGGCCTGCCGCAGATGATCGAACCGTACGAGGCGGGCAAGCAACTTGGGGCTCATGCCGATGTGCGTGTTGAAGAGTCGCAGCGTGTGCTTGTGACTGTAGCCAAGTTTGCGCACGAGCTCGCCGATATTGAGGCAGCCGCAAGACTCTTCAATACGCTGCGCGGCCCAGCTGATGGCTTCGTGCTGGGACTCGGACGCTGCGAGCTGTTCGGAAATCACGCTTTCCACTAGATCGAAACGAGCATCCCAGCTCGGTAGCTCCCGCAGCTTTCCCGCGAGGTTTTGGTGCTTGGCCGGTAGCAGATCGGACAACGCCACGATCCGACCCGAAAGGTCGGACATCGGAACTCCAAAAATGCGATGTGCACCCTGAGGCGTAAGATCGATCCTCATGCCGAACTGAAACCCGGCGTGCTGACTACACCCCGCAGCGTCGTCCAGTCCGGCAACAAATCCGCCGGAGAACGAGGCCATGCGACCAGCGTCACTCCGGGCTGCAACCTCGAGTGACGGCCCCAGCTCGATGACGACGATCACCTTCGCTGAAGGGATCTCACGGCGCAATCGCGGTCGACAAGCCCGTTCGGTATACCCCAGCGCTCGGTGCATGAACGGCGCGAACTTCGGATCAGGCCGGCGTATCGCCACCTCCCAATGACTGGAGGAGGTTTGTGTCCGCAGAGTAGGAGTGGCGCCTGCCATACTAGCTCAGTTGTAACCGTGCTAGCGCAACCGTGCCACTGCTACCTTCCTTACGTTCGCAGCAGCTGCAGGAGCTCGATCTTGTAGCCGTCCGGATCCACGACGACTCCGTATCGGCAGTTGTTGGCCTCGGAAACCGGCAGGATCACTGGCGCGCCGTGCTCGACCAGGTATTTCATGGCCGCATCAGCATTACGGACCATGATCGTGAAGCGGCTATAGCCCTCCCCAATCTGGTATGGCCGTGGTCGACTGACGTTCCACATGAGCATCACCAGTGCGCCCCGAGTATTCGGAAAGCCGAGAACCAACTCACGCTCGTCGGGGCCGAGGCCGGGGAAACGAGCGCGTTCGGTCATACCCAACATGCCGACGTAAAAGCCGAGTGAGCGCTGGATGTCTGCCACGCGGTAGCTGACCATGCCGACACTCGGCTCGAGAGGCAGCAGGCCAGACGACGCGTCCGGCAGGCTAGGCTGGGGGTTCGAAGCTAGTTCTGTCATGTGTCCTCCTCGACTTCTGGGCTACGGCGAATCGTGCCATCTCCATGTCTCAACGGCTGACTCCCCGCGCCGTCACATGCCATATGTCGATCAGCGTGTCGCCACTCACGACATGATAGGCGTCGTAGAGATTTACGGTGGGATCGCAGTGCGGAACCGCGAGACGCACCAGCTCGCCAATCTGCCACTCGTGGGATGCTCCTGGATCGACGATCGCCGCATGCTCGTCGCCCATGAAGTGAAAGGATGCACCCGCCGGGGCACCGCTCAGAATCGCCGGCGCACCGCCATCAGTCGAGAGTGCCTTGAAGCCCGCGTCGATCGTCGCGATACCCCGGTGGTTCGCGCTTACCACGCGGGCCTCGACGAACAAAGCATACTCGAACGGCTGCCAGCCTTGTCCTGTGAGATCGCAGTCTGCGTACTGACGATCCATGAATATGTACGAGCCGGCCTGCAACTCATTGATCACGTGCAGATCAGCATCGATGCAATGCGAACCAGTTCCACCGCCGCTGACAGTCTCCGGCCGTGCGTCGTTCTTGGCAAGTAGACTCACGATCGATTGAAGATACTGCGTGCGATCGCGCAGTGCGGCGTGCCGTTCGGCGAATGTCGCCACGTGCTGCTGAGCTCCGCAGTAGAACTGTACCCCCCGATAGACGAGGTTCCGTGTGTCAGCGATCGTTCGCGCCAGCTTCAAGGCAGCGTCACCGCTGGTCACACCGGTGCGACGGATTCCCGGATCGATGTCTATGAGAACCTCGAGTTCGAGATCGCCCAGCGCGGCGGACAACTCGGCGACGTTTGCGGGGTGGTCCACGACCAGCTTCAAGCGCGAGCAGTTGGCCCGCAGTGACACGAGCCGGGCAATGGCAGGCGCCGAGACCACCGGCGAAGTGATGAGAATGTCATCGATGCCGTGCCCCGCGAGCGCTTCCGCCTCGCCGAGCTTCGCGCAGCATACGCCGCGCGCCCCTGCCGCGAGCTGCAGGCGCGCGATATCCGCGCTTTTGTGCGTCTTTGCGTGTGGTCTCAGCGCTATCCCCTTGGCAGTCGCGAACGCGGCCATGGCACGGATGTTCCGTGCGAGGGCGTCCCGATCCAAGACGAGAACGGGAGTGTTCGCGTGCTCGCGGAAACGACCACGATGCAGGAGTTCGCGATGTAGATCTGGGTCAGACACGAATAACGTTGTGAGCTCAAGCCAGCGCAAACAGCTCGCTCAAATACGGGTTGACGAATTTGTCCTCCGGATCGACTTCGGCCCGCACAGCACAGAAGTCTGTAGCTTTCGGATACAGCTCGAACACATCGGCTGCCGTGAGCGAATGCCGCTTGCCCCAGTGCGGCCGGCCACCGTGGGCGCGAAAGATGCTCTCGAGATCCTTGAACAACGATTCCCACGGCAACTTGATGTACTGATGTGCCGAGATGTTGGCCACAGGTCCCTTGTTGAAGGGACTGAGCCAGATATCGTCGCCCGCGGTGCACCGGTACTCCAACGGTACCGGCACTGGTAGATTGCGCCGTCGAATCCAACGCAGAGCTTCCTGTAGCGCTGCGAGGCCGGCGGCTCGGGGCACCTCATATTCCATCTCCTCGAAGCGAACCGTCCGCTTCGTAGGAAAAATCGCGCGCGCAGGTCCGCTCCGGGTCCGCGTCGGCACGATGCTCGTCAGCATCTGCTGCAGAGCTGCCGCAGTCTGCGGAAAGCGCGCAGTGGTCTCGCAGATGAATCGAAAGATCGTCTCACCCTCTTCGGTTGGTTCCAAGGGCTCGAAGGCGGCCGTGGGATGCAGCGTCTTCAGGATCACCTGTTCCGAGTACGGAAAGGCCCAGAACTCGGCGTGTCGCTTTTCTGCGGCCAGCTGATCGTAGGTCTCGACGATCTCGTTCCAGGCGACGCTCCGAACTCGTTCCTCGAGGCCATAGGCTGGCATTATGTCGAGCCGAACTCGCACGACCACGCCGAGCAAACCGAGCGACAAGCGTTGCGCCTCGAATAGCTGCGGCCGTGACGCCCGGCTGCACTCGATCAGCGAACCATCCGCGAGCACCATTTGGAACTCGCGTGCAAGTGCGGACAAGCATTGGAGCTGGCCACCTGTACCGTGCGTGCCCGTCGCAAGCGCACCGGCGATCGACTGACTGTCGATATCGCCCTGATTCGAGAGCGAAAATCCGGCGGACCAGAGCGCTGTGGTCACTCGTTCCAGGGTCCAGTTCGCGGGCGCCCAAGCGCTGTCACCCGTGGCAGAGAGCTCCAGAGTTCCTGGGAGATCACTCAAGTCCAACAACGTGTCCCGCGTATCGCACAGCGGCGCGAACGAATGGCCCGCACCCACGACCCTGATCTTGCGGGCCTGCCGCACCGCATCGCGCACCTCGTGCATGCCGCGAGGCCGCACTACGCGCTCGGGATGCGTCCGTACGCTGCCGGACCAGTTCCTCCATTCGGTTGTGCTCGTCTCGTTGCGATCGTCCATAGATCAGTGCGTCACCTACCGCGGGCACGGCCCCGTGGCTTGAACGAAATTGACATCGGGCACGACTCGGCGGCTACGAACGTGCTTCGTCCGAAACCTCACGCGTCGAGGGTCGGAGGGTGTGCCAAACGGTCGCCAGGGCGCGGCATATGTAGTCGGGTGCGCGGCCCAACGCGCTGCCCAGGAAGTCGCTCGTTCGGGGGATCGCCGTTCCGGGAGGTCGATGTGCGAACATGATCCCAACGCAAACCTGAGAGGGTGACGAACAATGGGCCCGCGTGTCGGCCGCTATGAAATCATCGAGGAGATCGGCTCAGGTGGCACTGCCACCGTGTGCCGCGCACGCGATTCAGTCACGAGCCGCATGGTCGCGCTGAAGCGACTCTCCCCGTCCGCGCTCGGCGGCAAGCGCAGCATGCTCGAGGCGCTGTTCGAGCGCGAGTACCACACGCTGCTGCGGCTCAAGCACCCGCGCATCATCGAGGTATACGACTATGGTTTGGCCGAGCACGGCCCCTACTACACCATGGAGCTGCTGGACGGCGGCGACCTGCAGGAGCGCGCGCCGACGCCGGTCCACAACGCATGCAAACACCTGCGCGATGTCGCGTCGTCGCTCGCGTTGATCCACAGCCACCGGCTCGTGCACCGTGACATTTCGCCACGCAACGTTCGGCTGACTGGCGACGGCCGCGTCAAGCTGATCGACTTCGGCGCGCTGTCGTCCTTCGGAAACGCGTCGCAGCTCGTAGGCACGCCGCCCTGCATGGCGCCCGAGACATTGCGCCGGCTGCCACTCGATCAGCGAACGGACCTCTTTGCGCTGGGGGCGTTGGCGTATTGGCTGCTCACGGGTCGACACGCGTATCCGGCGCGTTCGGTGCAGGACTTGCCGCGCGCGTGGCAGCTCGCCCCGCCGCCTCCATCGAAGTTTGCCTCTGACGTTCCGCCGGCGCTCGACGCGCTCGTGCTCGCGCTATTGCGCCAAGACCCGCTGTCGCGGCCCGCGAATGCGGCGCAGGTCATCGACGAGTTGACCGGCATCGCGCACCTCGAGCCCGAGGAGCACGAGCAGGCCGCCGACGCCTACCTCTCGAGCGGGCCGCTCGTGGGACGCGAGGACGAGCAGCGCTGGCTACTCCAGCGGATTGAGCGTGCGTTCGCTGGCGGTGGCACACAGATGCTGATCGAAGGACCGTCCGGTATCGGCAGGACTCGGTTGCTTCAGGAGGTCGCGCTGCAGACCCAGTTGCGAGGTGCGGTCGTTCTGCGCGCCGACGCGGAGATCAGCTCGCGGCCGTTCGGCGTCGTGATCGAGCTCGCCGTCCAGCTGATCGACGCTCTGGGCGACCGCGCGCGCGCAGCCGCGAGCACGTCGTCATCTCTGCTCGCGCATTTGGACGGCTCTCTGGCGGCGAAGCTGGAAACACCTGCGAGCGTAGAGCTACCCGAGGATCCCGGGGAGCGGCGAGCACGCTTGCAGACCGCGCTGCACGAATGGTTCATCTCACTGGCATCGGAACGAACCGTGCTCGTCGCCGTGGATAATCTGCAGGCCGCCGACGACAACTCCGCAGCGTTCCTCGCCGCGCTCGGTTATGAGGCGCAGCGCGCGCGACTCGCCTTGATAGTCGCGCTGCGCACTGGTGAAGATGCGCTCTCGCCCATCCCGGTCCGAGTCCTGCGTAAGCGCGCGGCTTGCCTCAAGCTCGCTCCCCTCGGCCAACCTGCCTGCGACGAGCTCGTGAGCTCACTGTTCGGACACGCGGCCAACACTGGCCGGCTGGCCAAGCAGCTGTTCGACAAGAGCGGCGGCAATCCGCAACACTACATGGACCTCGCTCAGCTGATGGTCAAGCGCGGAGTGGTCAAGTACGTGGGCGGCTCCTGGGTGCTTCCGCTCGACATCGACGACCACGAGCTCCCGAGCCGGACCGAGGAATTGATCCAGGAGAAGCTCGCCGCGCTCAGCGTGCAGGCGCGTGCATTGTGCGAAGCGCTGAGCGTGCACGGCAAGCGCGTGCCACTCGAGCAATGCATTCTGATCGGCGGCCTGGCCGAGCGCGACACCTACGGCGCGCTCGATGAGTTGGTGACGGATCAGATACTACTCATCGAAGGCGGCAGCTACGCCTTCCGCCAACCCACATTGCGCCAGGTGATCCTCGAGCAGATCGATGAAGCGCGACGCAAGTCGCTGAGCCTCAAGGCTGCGCGCATGCTGCTTCTTCGCGGTGAGCAAGGCGTGGAGGTTCAAGTCGAGGCTGCCCGACATCTGTTGAATGCGGGCGCAGAGACGGAGGGCGCCGACTTGATGATGCGGGCCGCTCGCGGATTCTTGCAGCATCAGGGCGTCGAGGACGTGGAGCAGGTGGTGCGCGCGATCGAGACGGCGCTTTCGCTCTACGAGAAGCAGGGTCGCTCCAGGTACGAGATTGCCCGTCTGCTCTTTCCGCTCATGCCGCTGGCGTTCTTCGTCGACTGGCGGGTCACCCTTGAGCACGGGGAACGCGCGATCGATCTTGGACTCGAGCTCACCGGCTTGGGGCTCGCTGGCAGGCTGAGCCGCTACCTGCCGGCGAAGTTCGCGCTCGCTTTGGGGCTGGGGGTCGGTGCTTCGCGTTTCGCTTGGCAACGGCTCCGAGGGCTACAGTTCAGCTTGATTGAGTCCATCGAGAGCTTCTGCGCTCTGGTGCCTGCGTCGGTCGGCACGCAGAATATCGTGTTCGATCTCCCGGCGGTGCAGCGCTTCACCGAAAAGCTGCGACCGCTAAAATTGTTTGGTCAAAACCACATCGCTTCGCTGATCTTCGACTTCGCGAATGCGCAGTACCTGATGAGCGCGGGGAGGGAGGACTCGGCTCGCGAACTGCTCGAGAAACTGCGTAGCGACTTCCCAGATCCCGCGATCAAGAAGGCCTTGGGCGACGCTCATTGGAAAGCGATGTACGGCGGCATCTTGTTCTCGCTGGGCTGCGTCTATCCCTACGAGTTTGGTACGCGCGCGCTGGAGGTCGCTCGCGAGATGGAGACGTTGGATGTGCGGCTCTGGGCGATGGCCGCGGACGAGGTGCGCATGCTGCACCACGCGTTCCGTGGCGAATCGGAGGCCGTCCAGCGATATCGCGAGCGCGTCGAACTGTTCGCGGTCCAGGGCAGCACGACCTGGCAAGCCGAGATCTTCTGGCCAGTCCTGTTGCTGGACAGCGAGATCCGCTGCGGCAATACACAGGCCGTGCGCACGATCCACGAGCAGCTCGCGCGCAGGTCCAAGGACCATCCAAGTCTACGAGTGTATGCCGAGGTTGCGCGCGCGTCGCATCTGATGTTGCGCGGCCAGCCTGCCCGTGCGATTCCCTTGTTCGAAAGCATTCTTGCCGAGCTGATGACTCGCGACGAGTCAAGCGCCTGGCAGATATTTCGGGCCTGCTTCGGGTTCGCCAATGCGCTGAACGCGGTGGGCGAGCACGCGCGCGCCAAGGCTTATACGAGTGAGCTGCTTTCGCGCGCCGGCAGCGACGTGCGGCGAATTGTCGGGCATTACCTGGAACCGCAACGTCAGCTCGCATTGGCCGAGGCGGGGCTCGGAAACCATGCGCGGGCGGTGGAGCTCCTTGACGCGATGCTCGCGGAGCATGGCGGAGAGGATCAACCGATGCTCATCGGCTTGTTGCACCAAGCTCGCGCCGAAGTCGCGTTCATGATGCGCGATGCAGTTACATTCGAGCGCCACTCCGGAGAGATGGCGCGGCGATTCCGGGAGGCGAAGAACCAAAGCTTGATCGCGCGGGGTGAACGGCTCAGCACGGCGGCAGTAGCAATCAGCCTGCGGCCGCCCAAGCCGGCTTCGTCGCAATCCGAGCAGGCCGCCTTCGCAATCACTACCGCGACCCAACGCGCAATCGCTGCGGTGGTGACAGCATCGAGCCGTGCTGACGCCGCCCTGGCCGTCATCTTGAGCGCCGCACGCGCGCGCGTTGGTTACTTGTACCTATTGCGAGGTAATCGACTCGAGCGGGCAGCGGCGACTGGCGGTGGCGAACCAAGTGCTGCGGCGTATGAGCGCTTAAGGAATGACTTGCTGCGCCTGCGCTTTGTAGCCGAGGAAGAAGAGCCGGATACGGCGGCGATCGATTCGACAGAGCCGGAACCGGCCGCGTCGGTATTCGTCGATTCCGCGCAGAGCAGCGACGATCACGAGCTGCAACGAGGGTTCGTGCTCAGCACCTGGAACAATGGCGAACTCGTCGTCGTCGGAGGCGTGATCGTGGAGTGCGATCGGGATCAGCGGGTCGCAGTCGATCCGGCCTTGCTGGAGCCGGTCGCAGCGGCGCTGTGCGGGCGGGCGCCGGGGCTCACGACCGACTCGAGTGCACGATCAGATGCCTCCGACGCCAACGATCTCTCATGAGACGGGAGAAGGCCTGCAGAGGCGAGACCGGGCTCCTGGTCCGCACGAATGGCATGTGGCGAGATGCGCGCGTGCCTCGCACATATCAACGCTGTACGAACTGTAACATGTAGCCGTCTGGATCCTTCGCGACCCCCACACGTGCGTTCGCCAGAGCTGTTACGGGCATCGGCTGAGCCACGATCTTCTGCCCCGAAGTTTCGACTCGCATCAGTGCGGCTGCCGCGTCAGGTACCGCGAACGATAGAATGACGGGATTGTCCTTGTAGTTACGTGGGACCCCGTCGTCGTAATGCATGATCAAAATTCCATGCGCAAGGCCGCCGCCGATCATGACTTTCTCCATGAAGCCCCCGACACCCGTGTCCTGCGCGGCCATCATTCCCAGCGCTTTAACGTAGAAGTCGATCGATTTCATGTACTCACTGACGAACAGCCCGACTGCGACGATGCTCCGATCAGCGCCGGGCTGAGCGAGCAGTTCTGCGCCGTAGCCATCCGGATCACTCGCGATGATTCCCGGAATCTGAAACTTGTAGCCGGCCGCGGTTATGCTCTGCGCAGTCGCCTGGGTGTCTGTAACCGCGAAGATCAGCTTCGCAGGAACATTCTTGACGTTTCGCGAGCTCCCATCGGTGTACTTCATCAGGCCAAATAGGGCCGGCCCGGCATGGGCTTTCAACACCACTTCGACTCGATCAGCGTATGTGATTTCGGCGACCCGAGTCATTCCCATGGGTCCAGTGTAGAACGCGACCGACTTGTCGAGATCAGATACGGCGAACGATACCGACGGTGTCTGAATGGCCGCGGCTGGTGGTGTGGTTGGGCTCGGTGGAGTCATGGCGGGTGGGGCGATGCCCATGCTGCCCGCAGCCCCTTGCATTGCCGCAGGTGATGGCGCGCCAGCCGTGGCTGGCTGGGTCGTCGCCCCAGCCCAGGCGGCATGGCCCGCTGCACCGCCGCCAGCCGGACTCGCACCCGCGGCCGGCGATGACGTTGTTGGCGCGACACCCAAAGTGCCTGCCTGCTGCGGCTTCGCGACGAGGACTACCGGGCGAGGCTGATCCTCGTCATCGGCGCAGCCCCAACTCGCGAGCGCACCGTACGAACAAAGTAGCGCGCGCGCCATTCGAGCCCATTGCATGAATTGACCTCCACTCAACTGTCTATCGTCGGTTCCAATACTGAAAATTCGGCGCAAAGACTTGAACGTAATTGACATGCTCGCGTGCGTGCACGAGAGCCGTCGCCGCCTCCGTGCCGCGCGCGCGTTCATTCTGCGGACCTCCGAAGGCGCGGCAGATGTCAAAATCGTCCAAGTCCGCAGCAGGCTTGCTCGCTATCAGTTCCGGTCGCTGGCTGCACTGCGTCGAGCCCCACACTCGTGGCGCCTGAAATTCTGCTCGTGCTTCATGCAGAGCATCAGAAGCGCGGGTTGCCCACGCCGCACACAGCCCAAGAACGGTCCGCGGTCGCGCGGTCGCGCCTAAGACGAGAGGTAAGAGGTAATGAAAAGAGCACGCGCATGGGGAGTGGCAATTCTCTGCAGCGCCGCCGTGAACACCGGCTGTGGCAAGACACCTTCCGGCGTAGCAGCAGCGTCTGCGCCAGGCATGAGCGCTCCTGACAGCGCCGCGGGACAGACAGCGCCTCCAATGGGCACGACCGGCTCGGGTCTTGCCGGTGCACCAGCTGGCGGGTCCGTTGCCGAAGATGCTTTGGTTGCAGGCAGTCGGGCCGGCGCCCCCGTCGGCGATGCAGGCGAGCAGGGTGCAAGTGGAGCGAACGCGGCAGCTGATGGCGGCGTCACCGCTGGCGCACGCGCTGCCACCAATGGGGGCTCGAGCGGGGCCGCTGGCGGGATCGGCGGCACGGCAGGCCAGCCGACCGAACGCGATGTGCCTCCTCCGGTCGAGTCGCCGCAGATTTGGGGCTTCGGAATCGGCGTGTCCGACGTGCCAGCGGCCAAGGATTACTTCAAAGACGTCATGAACATGGAGGTGGAGAACGAGTCTTTCAAGCGTGACGGTTGGACGGAGACGGTGCTCTTCAGCAATCAAGCGATGCGAGGCGCGCGCTTGTCGCTCATGGACTTCGACGACATGCGCAACACGCGCAAAATCACGGCAAAGCTGATCTGGCAGGTGAAGGAAACGGCGCCGATCGCCGCGGCTGCTTCGAGGTATCCCGGGTACGTCCAGCGCTTGAACTTTGGTTACCTCCTATTCGATGGTCCCGACACGTACATTCAAGAGCTGGGAACCAGCTTCGACGATGACGCTGGCAATATTGAAGTTCCGTACATCGTGGCGATGGGCTTCGTCATCAGCGACGCCGCAGCCGCGCGAAAGTTCTATACCTCTCTGGGCATGGTGGATGAGAGTCTCGGCTCCTATCCGATCACGGACTCAGGCGGTTCGGGAACTGTCGCGGAGTACACAGTCAGATATGGGCAGGGAATGGCCATCGTGTTGCAAACTTGGTCTCCGGCGCGCAACGCCAAGGACAATCCGGTCAAGGTAGTCATAAGTGTCCCCAATGCCAGTGCCATGGCAGATAAGGTGGTCGCGGCCGGCGGAACGATTGTGAGCCCGCCAAGCCGCAGCGACTTCTACGGTAACCGTGTGTTGGTCGTCGCGAAGGACCTCGACGGCTACATGCTGGACCTCGTCGAATAGTGCTTGTGAGGACGAATGTCTTTCAACGCGCGATGCGTGTGGATCCGAACGAGGAGCTACCATGCAAAGAGTCGCAACCGCGTATCCCCGAGTCCGTAATCTATATGTCGCGCTGTCGTGCTTGCTCTTCGCGGCTTGCAGCGGAGGCAGTAGGTCGAACACGCCGAGTATCCTGGGCGGGAACGGCGGTAGCATCGCGACCGCGACCTCCCCGGTTGCTGGGGCGCACGCCCCGAGCGCAGGCGAGCCATCGATAGCGACGAGCGGAACGGGCGAGTCGCGGCCGGCGGGCGTTCCGGCGGCCCAATGGGCGGCACGGGCACGGCCGATCGCGGTACGACTGCCGGAACCGGAGTTGATGATACGCCAACGCCGGCGGCGGGGGCGGGCGGCGCGGGAGGTTCAACGCCGCTCGGGCGGATCGCCAGTGCTTCGGTCTTGCAGTACCACGGCGACGCGGCCCGCGATGGACACTTCGTCGACGGTGCGGCGGGAAAAGATTTGGTCATCGCGGCAAGCTCGAACAACGAAGTCACCGCCCTCGATGCCAGCAACGGTGCAACGGTTTGGCAGCCACGAAGACATTGTACGTCGCGGCGCTGGTGTCCGGGCCGAAGCATCAGGTCTTTGCGCTGGGGCTCGACGACGGCAAAATCAAGCCTGGATGGCCCGCGGATGTCGGCAAGGTGAACGCCGGGGGAGTGACCTTCAATGTCCCCGCTCAGAACCAGCGCGGAGCCCTGCTCATCCTCGGCGACATGCTCTACGTGCCGTACGGCGGGCACAACGGAGACTGCAACGATTACCACGGTTGGGTGATCGGGATCCCGCTGAACAATCCGGCTGCGCCGATCGGATTCGTGACCAAGGCTAACGCAGGAGGCATCTGGACACCCGGTGGCCTCGCATCGGACGGAAAGTCAGTGTTCGCCGCAACGGGCAACACGATGTCGGGGCCGCTCGTGGCGTTCAACTTCACCACACCTGCGACCTGGGGCCACGGCAATGCAATATTGAAGCTGAGCAAGGATCTCAAGAATATTGCGGAGGGTGACACCGCGGACTTCTTCACGCCGCAAAACTGGCATCAGCTCGATCAGAGCGACCTCGACCTCGGTGGTTCGTGCCCGGTGCTCGTTAGTGTGCCCGGCGCGACACCTTCGGACCTTACGGTGGCGCTCGGCAAGGGTGGCGCCGCATACTTGTTAGATCGGAATAACCTCGGCGGTATGGGTGGCGAGCTCCAGTTACTGATGGTGGCGCCTGGCAGCCTCGCCGGAGGCATGATTCAGGCTGCGACCACGTACCCGACCGTGGTCGGGACGTTCGTTGCGTTCCGTTCGATGCAGCCGCTCATGATGTGTGGCTCGGGCACTGGCTACATCGGGGGCCTGAAGATCTCGGCAGGGTCGCCTCCGACGATGAAGCTCGAGTGGTGCGGTGGCAACAATGCCCAAAGTTCACCCATCGTCACGACGACGGACGGGAAGTCCGATAGCGTCGTGTGGTACGTCGGAGCCGGCAAGCTGATGGGCTTGAACGGCGAGACGGGCCAGACGATCTACGACGGCGGCGGCGCGTCAGACGGCACGGGCACACTCCCGAAGTTTCAGACCCCAATCGCCGCGAAGGGTCGCATCTTCGTAGCAGCGAATGCCGGCATCATCGCGTACACGACGAAGTGATTCGGATATCAACCCACCGTGTGCAACCCCGGCGTTGCGCGGCTGAAGCCAGCGCAGCGTACCAAGAGCGTTGTGTCTTGAGCGTTTGGGCCGTCGTATTGGGAGTCCCCTTCGGTGGCGCCACGGCGGTGTCTATATCGATGCGGACGTGGCGGCGCGGACGCTCCATCGATACGCGCCAGGACTCTGGCCGGCCCACCTGCTGAAAGCGCGTTGAAACTTCCGGTGGTCCGTGAAGCCTAGGAGCCAGGCGATTTCGCGTAGATCATAGCACTCTGCGGCCAAATACTTCATTGCCAGTTTGTAGCGCACGTGATCGAGTTGCCGTTGGAAAGTGGTCTCTTGCAAGTGTAGCCGACGGTGAAGTGACCGCGACGATAGGCGGAATCGTTCGGCAATGCGATCTGCAGTCGGCTTGCCGTTTGGAAGCTCCGCTTCTATGTGCTCGCGAACATCCAGCAGGAAGTCCGGCAGGCGAGGCAAGCGACACAGCAATGCATGGCCGTGATGTTCCATGGCCTGCAGCATCACCGGATCGTGACTGGGCAGTAAATCTTGCGTGGCAGCAATGCTCACTACGAGGGCTGGCTGTGAAGCACGGAACCGCAGCGTGGGTCCGAAGAATACGCGGTACGCCAGCGCGTTCTTGGGCTCGTTGCGTGTGATCCAGGTCTCCACCGGCACGACGGCTTTCTCCCCAATGATCCGCCGTAACAACACGAGCGTAGCGGCAAGGTGAAAATCGTTCAGATCATGTGGCACGAACCGCGGAAGGGCGTGCTCCCAAGAGATTAGCAGTCGGTCGCGCGTCCAGTCCTCGACCTTCACAGACAACCCATCGCACAGCAACCGCATGAACGGCAGCTGCCTCTGCAATCCCTCTTGCAGTGTCTGACTAAAACGGCCGATACTTTCGAGCAACGCGAACGGCATCGGCCAGGATTCGGGCGCGCTCGGAACCATCGTCTCGGCAACCCTGATGCCGAGCGGCTGTCCACCGGGCACAAGAGTCGCAGCCCACGTCCACAACCGTTCAAGGTCCAAGAGGCTCACGCGCGAAGCCGGCGCGATCAGTTGCTCGAGCTCGAGCTTCGGTGCCAGGCGGAGATTACACAGCGCGACGCCTTGGCGCTGCAGATATCTGAGCAGCAGCCAACATAGACCGGTTGAAGCGGTGTAATCCGCAATGTCACTGCGAAGCTCTACCATGTACATCCGCTCAACGCTGTACGAGCCCCAGCATGTTACCGTCTGGATCTTTTGCGATACTCACAAGTGCGTTTCCCAGCCTTCATCTGAAACTGATCGACACGTGCTGCGCTGTGCGCAGCATAGAGTGGGGGCGGCCCCGTTCACTTGAACGAAATTGACATGCAGCTCTGAGCTAACGCAGCATTCCCGTGCGCAGCCGCGTGATCGATCGTTGGCACACTGCGCGGGGTGCTCTGCTCGAGTTCAAGCAAGGTCCGACAGTCATCGACTCGGACACGAGCGCTGCGGACGGCAGCTACAGCGTCTCAGGCCCCGGCGCTGCCCGGCGGCGCCGTGCTCCCCGCGCTCGTTCCACCCTGACGCGTCGCGCCGCCGGCGCGGGAGCATTACAACACGACGGCGACTGATCGAAAATGTTCGCAGAGGGCATCAATGTCGTCGACGTCCGACGTAAGGATCGCATCGCCGCGCTCGCTAGTACCAGCCCAAGAATCGCGAGAAACGACAACGCATTCGCGAGCTACAAGCACGCGTGTGGTGTCAGCCGCAGGGTCACGGGGCCGGGAATCGGCTGTTCCCGCGTGGCGGGCAGCTCGGTGCCTGTGATCAAGTCGCCGGCGCCGTCGCCGTCGACATCGAGCAAAAAACTCTCGGCGGAGCGATCGGTCTCACCCGCGAGCTCGGCTAGGAACGTGCGCGCAGCCTTGAGGTTCCCGGTTCCGTCTCCGAGCGCGACGCTGATGCGCCCGTAGCCGTGGAGTACGACGGCGTCTTGGTTGCCATCCCCATCGACGTCGCCCGCGAGCAGCGTCGTGCCGTCGTAAGGCATCACTGCGCCTGGTCGAGGAGTGAGGGTCGTTCCGTCTCGGTTCGACGTCTCGACTCGGAGCCGCGGGCGCATGCCCTCGGAACTCTCGATCGTCACCAGGTCGCTCGCGCCATCGTGATCGAAATCTGCGACGGCGAATTGCTGCTTGAACAAGCGAACCGCATCGGGCGCGAACACGTGACTCTGGCGCTCCGGACGATACGTTTGATATTCGTCGCCGAGGTCCACGAACAGAAAAGGCCTGCGGTCGCCCTTGATGTCGAGAACGGAGACACCTTGGGGCTGGAGATGGGCACTCCGGACCGGATCGATTGCGACTTCAAAACGTTCTCGTTCAGTCAGTTCCGTTCCCGTGAACGACAGCACCACTACGCCCGTACCCGTAACCAAGATCACTTCGGCATGGCCGTCGTCGTCGAGGTCGTGAACGGCGGCGAGCGCTTCGTAGGCGTCGAGCGGGTATGAGGTTGCGAGCGCGAGATCCCCCCCACTTCCGTGCAGCACATCGAGCGTGCCCGGCATGCTTCGAGCCGGCGGTCCCCACTCGAGCAGCAGGTCCGGCAGTCCGTCTCCATCGACGTCGCCGATGCGATGGTTCCTGAAATCTGCGCCACGCTGCCCGAGCGCGCGCGGCGACTCGAAGCTGCCGTCGGACATTTGGCGCGAGAGCCACAGTCCACAGTATTCGACCCCGCCACCGTTGCAGCCGAGCAACAGGTCGGGTCGCCCGTCACCGTCGACATCGGTGACGTCGAGCAGGTCGCTGCGCGTGGCGAGCTCCGGCCTGAGGATGACCCGCGTCGATGTGCATGGCTCGGGGGACCCTCTGTCCTCACATACATGTCCATGCTCGCCCATCGGGCGGCACACCGGGTCGATTCCACCGCACGCTTGCTCGATGTAGAAGTTGCTGCGTCCAGAGAAGGAGCCGTCGCTCGCGCCGCGCTCGCAGACGTGGTACGTCCCCGGCCGCTCGGCGCATGGTTCGTCCGGAATCTGGCACAGCTCACCCGTTGTGCATGCCGCGAGCGCGAGTGCCCAGCCGACGGAGACAGGGCGCAGGCCGGCACGTACAACGTGGATTGTTCGTATCCGCATCGCACACGAGCACGCTTCGTCCAGCCGGTCACAGTACATCCGGAGCGCCAGCATGCGCGATTCATGAGCTTCGATCCAGCGGGGCTCGACGATCATCCACGCGCGGCCGGCGCGTTGGACCTCGGCCGTGTCTCGACCGGTTTCAATCCACGTGCGAATCGAACGATTGACGCCACAGGCAGAGCTCATAGGGCTGGGCACGGTCTACTGCGACTTCTCGATAACTTTCAGGCATACGCCCGCCAAAGCCGTTGTACGTGACGACCAGGGTTCCAACCGGCGCAAGCGCGAACAGGCGCTCGGTAGCCTCCACCTCGCGGCGGTATCGCTCGGCCGTGAGCTCGACGCTGGCGTCCAGCTGATTCTCACGCGAGCACAAGTTCTCGCCGAACGGGTTATACAGATAGTATGCGTCGGCCGCCGGCCACGATCCTGCGGCGGACCTCACGAAGTGCACGCGGTCCTCGACGCCGAACACTTCCGCCAAGTGCCGCGCCGCCGCCACGAGCCGCGGCCGATGTTCGATGCCGATGCATTCAAAACGCCCGCACAGCGCCGCGGCAACGCAGAACTTGCCGACGCCCGAACCCACGTCGACCACCGACCGCACGCCCCGCTCGTCGAGCCACTTCGCCACGCGCACGGCCACCTGCAGCGGCGTCCAGTACTCTTCCGAGACCGCACGATCGTGCACCGGAATGAACGCATCGAAGCTGGCATCATCGCACGCCTCGCCCTCGAGGAGCGCCGCGCGTACTCTACTGATCGTCGAGAGCACGGGATGCAGATGTAACCCGGGCCTTACACGCCAGCAAGGGCCGCATACCGAACGCTGGCATGCTACGCGGCCGAGGCGATCCGACCGTCGCCGAGCACCGCCAGCGCGGACATCCACCCGAATGCCCCGTGAGCGTAGTCTCGCACTGGCCGGTCTGCGCGTTCCACAGCTTGATCGTCCTGGCTCCTGCGGTACCTCCCCGCGGGTGCCTCGGTCCGACCAGGTCGCGGGCTCACGAGCTAGGCCATTGACCGCGACGCCGATCGTCGCTGCATCTATGCGGCCGCCATCAGCGGCAGCTGTCACCCGACCAGCAATTGCTGCGACGCGGGAGGCAAGCGATGGCATCGTGGGACCGCGAAAGTCGGGTCGGACTTGGGACACCGCGAGCGCCGAGCCTGTGTGGAAGTGACACTCGATCCCGTGGATCTTGCAGAGTTGATCGAGAACTCGGCCGGTGTCCGTTCCTCGGAAAGACGGATCGACCACTAGCGCTTCCACGTCCTCGCTCAGGACCACCTCGCCGTGCACCTGTGCTTCGATGTACATCGCTGACGCGCTTCCGTTGACCTTTGGCGATTGGCGCACACTTTGTGAACGCGTTCGGATTGGGAGAGTTGCATGAAAACAATTCTTCTCGTGGAGGATGATCCCGACATTCGCAAGCTTGTTGGAGTGGTCCTACGCAAGGAAGGCTACGAGGTCATCGAAGCCGAGCATGGCGAGCAGGCCCTCGAGGTCTTGGGCGAGATGCGCGGAAATCCCTGCTTGGTGTTGCTCGATCTGATGATGCCCGTGATGAGTGGGCCGGAGCTGCTGAAAGTTTTGCACGATACGCACCGCCTCGCGGCCTTGCCTGTGGTTGTTCTCTCCGCGGGAGGTGAACCATCCGATGCACCACAAGCTCAGCATTTCGTCCGTAAACCTGCGGCCCCGGGCGTTCTACTCGCACTCGTTCGCGAGTTCTGCGGATCGCCTGCAGAATGAGCGCGACTGGAAGGCACGGCCTCTCCCTGAGGCAGGCCACCGCCTGACAGGCGCCCAGCTGCGGCGCAACGAAGGCGCCGGCCTCCGGCTCTGCGCCGACCGCCGGCGCGGCTTTGGAGCCTGGGGAGCGCTCGAAAAGTCCTGTGATTTCAAATCCTGACCACCGGTAAACTCTTCTCATCGGAGTCAGGTCTGGGCCGGGTAGTGGTCAGAAAATTGCAGGCGTGCTCGTGGCGCCCCTTCACGAACGGATTCCCGTGCACATGTGAATAGCTATGACCGATGACAAAAGCGGGCGAGTGCCCGCGGACGCAAGCCGCATCGACATACACGAAGACTACGAGGTCGAATACTGGACGCGGCAACTCCGTGTCACGCCGGACCAGCTGAAGGAAGCGGTCACGCGAGTTGGGGCCGATGGCCGCGGACGTGAAGAAGCACCAGGCGCGCAGCATGCGTATGCCACCTACAAGTGACAGACATTCTCGACCCCCGGCGCGTTCATCCGCTCGCCAGCGAAGCTATCCCCACAGCAGGCCGAGCTAGCCGCGAAGCAAGCACTGCTCATCGTGGCGATATCCGATGAACGAAGAAACCAAGAGCAAAGACGCCCTCATCGAGGAGCTGCAAGCGACGCGCAGACGGCTCGCGGCTGCGGAGGAAGCCCTCGCGCGCCGGGGCTCCGCAGGTCTCCCTACTCCAGAACATGAAAGCATCGAACGAGAGCTGAGGCAGCAGGAGCAACGGTTGCGTCTGATCGTTGACGGTGTTCGCGATCACGCAATCTCGATGCTCGATCCGAACGGTAGGATCGTCACGTTCAATCACGCGGCGCAGCAGATCAAGGGGCATGCGCTCGAAGACGTTCGCGGTCACTACTTCGGGATCTTCTTCACACCCGAAGACCGTGCGTCAGGGCTGCCCGAGCTCGAGCTAAAGACCGCCCGGGAACAGGGGCGCTACGACGGCGAGGGATGGCGCGAACGCAAGGATGGTTCGCGGTTCTATGCGGCAGTTTCAATGTCGCGCTTGCTCGACGATTCCGGTGAGCTCGTCGGGTTCGTCAAGGTCACGCAGGACCGCACACGCAATCGCGAACTCAGCGAGTCTCTCCGTCGCCGCGAGTCCGAGCTGCGTCTGATCTTCGACGCGATCCCGGGGCTGGTCGCCTACATGTCGAGGGACGAAACGTATCGGCAGGTCAACCGTGCCTACGAAGAGTGGTTCGGTCGGCCGGCTGCGGAACTCATCGGCAAACACATCTCCGACGTGCTCGGCATGCAGGCCTACGAGACGGTCCGCCCCTGGGTCGCCGCTGCGTTGTCGGGTCAACGCGTGTCCTTCGAGTCTGAGGTCGCATACGCTTCGGGCGGGGCGAGGTGCGTGCAAGCCCAATATATTCCTGACCGCGACGCGAACGGCAACGTCCAGGGTTACGTGAGCCTCGTGCTGGACGTAACGGAGGCAAAGCGTGCGGAACGACGGCTGGCCGAGGAGTCCCGCATCAACGAGACGCTTTATCGCGTCGGCACCGCGATTGCGCAAGACCTCGACCTGGAAACGGTGTTCGCCCGATTGACTGACGAAGCGACCGCACTGTGTCGTGCGCAATTTGGCGCGTTCTTCTACAACGTCGACGATCCAGAGCGCGGCCGCTATATGCTGTACACGCTCGCCGGCGTGCCGAGGGAGAAATTCGCTGGTTTTCCGATGCCCCGTAACACCGAAGTGTTTGCCCCGACGTTTGCGGGCGATGGCGTCGTACGGACGGATGACATCACGAAGGATCCGCGGTACGGCAAGAGTTCCCCATATCACGGGATGCCTGCAGGTCACTTGCCGGTGCGTAGTTACCTCGCAGTGCCGGTCGTTTCGCGGGGTGGTGAAGTCCATGGCGGACTTTTCTTCGGTCATGCGCAGACGGCTGTGTTCACGGACAGAGACGAGCGTTTGATCGTCGCGGTTGCAGCGCAAGCAGCCGTCGCGATTGACAATGCTCGCCTGCACGCCGCGACCATCACGGCCGAGCAGCAGTACCGAGCCCTCGCAGAATCGTCGCCGCAGCTTGTTTGGACTACGACGCCGGACGGTAGGGTCGAGTACTGCAACCCGGAATTCCTCCGCTATGTCGGGCTGTCGCTCGAACAGATGCGGCGCGAGCCGCTATGGCATGTTCTCCTCCATGCGGAGGACGTCAGCAGGGCGACCGATGCCTGGACGAAAGCGCTGTCGACCGGAGAACCCTACGAAGTCGAGTACCGGCTTCGTCGTGCCTCCGATGGCAGTTATCGTTGGTTTCTCGCCCGCGGTGCCTGCGTTCGAGACGGCGAAGGGCGCATCGTCAGATGGGTTGGCTCGTGCACGGATATCGATGACCACAAAAGGTCCGAGGAGACGCACCGCTTTCTGGCGGAAGCGGGTGGCCTGCTGGCAGCGTCGCTGGACTACCGCAAGACGCTGCCAGCGTTGGCGCGCCTCGCCGTGCCCCACATGGCCGACTGGTGCTCGATACAGCTCCTGGACAGCAAGGACAGCCTGGAACGCGTCGCTATCGCGCACGCAGACCCACACCGGCTCGACCTCATTCGAGAGATCGAACAGCAGTACCCCGCCGACGAGAACGACGCGGCCCGGCGCATCGTCAGAACGGGCACTTCTGAGTTCGTTCATGAGATCACCGACGATATGCTCGTTGCGAGCTCGCGCGGCCCGCATCATCTGGAGCTGATTCGCCTGCTGGGCCTGCGTTCCTGGATGACCGTACCAATCAAGCTAGACAGGCGCACGATCGGGGTCATCTCACTCGCGTCCTCGGAATCAGGAAGGCTCTTCGAGCAGCGAGACGTCGACATCGCGGAGGAGCTCGGGCGACGCGTGGGAACCACCATCGACAATGCGCGGCTGTTCGAGATGACGCAGCAGGAGCGGAGGCGCGCCGAGGAGGCGAACCGTGCAAAGGACGAGTTGCTCGGCGTCACGTCGCACGAGTTGCGAACGCCGCTAAGTGCCATCCTTGGATGGGCCCGAATGTTGCGTTCGGGTCATCTGAGCGAGGACAAGCGAGAGCGCGCGCTCGAGACAATCGAGCGCAACGCCAAGATTCAAGTTCAACTCGTCGAGGACCTGCTCGATTTCAACCGTGTCATCACCGGTAAATTGCGACTTGCGTTGGCGCCGCTCGAGCCCGCGGAAGTCGTCGAGGCGGCGGTCGATGTAATCCGGCCCGCGGCGGACGCGAAGAACATCCGGCTCCAGGTCCTCCTCGATCCTGATGCAGGGACGCTGAACGGAGACGCGGAGCGTCTCCAGCAGGTCGTCTGGAACTTGTTGTCCAACGCAGTGAAATTTACGCCGAAGGGCGGCCGCGTCTACGTCCGAATGCAGCGAGAAGACTCGCACGTCGAGCTCGTGGTTGCAGACACTGGAGCCGGGATTGCGCCTGCATTCCTTCCACATGTTTTCCAGCCATTCAGGCAGCAAGACGCCACAACTACACGCGCGTACGGCGGGCTCGGGCTTGGCCTTGCGATCGTAAAGCACCTCGTCGAATTGCATGGCGGCAGCATCGAAGCGCGTAGTGACGGTGAGGCAAAGGGTGCGACGTTCCTCGTGCGGTTGCCGGTTTCTCCGCTTCGATCCCCGTCAGTGCCCTCTACAGCAAAACTCGTCGCGCAGCGTGGCGATGCGCACGCGGTGCTGAAATGCCCACCTGAACTCGAGGGTCTTCACGTGCTGGTTTGCGAGGATGAGCCTGATGCGCGCGAGCTGCTGGAGACCATTCTCACGGGGTGTAAAGCAAAGGTGACGCTGGCGGGCTCGGTCACTGAGGCTTTGGATCGGTTTTCAGCAGCTATTCCAGACGTCATTATCAGCGATATTGGCATGCCCGAGGCGTCCGGCTACGAACTCATCCGCCGCGTCCGCGCCATGCCTGCAGAAAAGGGAGGACGTGTTCCGGCCGTAGCGCTCACGGCCTACGCCTCGATGACCGATCGTACCCGCGCACTCATGGAGGGATTCCAGAATCATGTAGCCAAGCCGACCGAGCCCCAGGAACTCATCGCGGCAGTTGCAGCGCTCGCGGGTCGGTTCGCTCGCACGTGACAATTGAGCGCAACGCAGGCCGCGGCGTTTCAAATTGTTCGGCGCTCTAGGCCCGCGTGTGTGTCCCATCGTGAGTTCCGCGTTCGCTGCGGCGGCCCTCGAGGAGCCGCGCCAGTGCCTCGAGATCGACTGGTTTCGTGAGGTGCTGGCGGAAACCCACCTCGCGCGAGCGCTTCAGGTCGGAGTCTTGCCCGTAGCCGCTGATCGCGAACAGATCGATGCCCGGCTGCTGCACCTGCATCCGCTGCGCGAGCTCGTAGCCA
Organism: Polyangiales bacterium; assembly: GCA_035274465.1. Lineage (GTDB taxonomy): Bacteria > Myxococcota_A > Polyangia > Polyangiales > JAFGIB01 > JADGRF01. The sequence continues at coordinate 23,904 of DATEOF010000103.1, read as the reverse complement.
TCCATCACGGGAAGCCCGATGTCGAGGAGCGCGACATCCGGCTTCATGTCGTCTAGGACGCGCAGCGCCTGCGGGCCGTCATTCGCGACCGCCGTGCGGTACCCGAGCGCTTCGAGTGCGGCACACAGCATCTCCGCGGCGTCGGCGTTGTCGTCGACCACCAGTACCCGCTCGCGTCGCGACTCGACGCGCTTCGGAGCGGACGGCACCGTGGAAACGCGCGCGCGCACCTTCGACACGGGAAGCCGGATCGTGAAGCGGCTGCCCTTCGCGAGCCCATCGCTCTCGGCGGTGACGCTCCCGCCGTGCATCGTCACGAGACTGCGCACGATCGTGAGCCCGAGCCCGAGGCCGCCCTGCGAACGCGCGAGCGTCTGCCGCGCCTGTACGAACAGGTCAAACACTTTGGGCAAGAGCTCGGCCGAGATCCCAGCCCCATTGTCCTCGACCGCGATCACGATGTCGTCGCCATCGAGCGTTGTCGCGACGCGGATGCGACCGCCGGGCGGCGTGTACTTCGCGGCGTTGGTCAGGAGATTGGCGATCACTTGCGCCATACGCACGCGATCGACTTCCACGACCATGCCGTCCTTCGGGACCTCTGCGACGAGCGTGTGGCGTGCGCTCTCGATGATTGGGCTCGCGGTCTCGATCGCCAGCGCGACGACCTCTGCGACCTCGACGCTCTCCTTGGCGAGCGTGACCTTGCGGCTCGTGATGCGTGACACGTCGAGCAGATCGTCGACGAGCCGCACGAGGTGCTGCGCCTGCCGTTCGATGACGTTCACCTCGCGGAGCATCGCGTCGCTGCCGCGCAGTCGAAGGAGCTGCGTCGCCGTGAGGATGGGCGCGAGAGGGTTGCGCAGCTCGTGCCCGAGCATGGCGATGAAGTCATCCTTCGCACGATTCGCCTCTTCGGCGGCGGCGAGCAGCGCCTCGCGTTCCTCGTCGGCGCGGACGACCGCGGTGACGTCGAGGTCGAAGGTGAGCACGCCATCGATGTTGCCCGCACCGTCGCGAACCGGCAGGTACGTCGAGGTCCAGTAGCTCTTCTCGATCTGCCCCTCGATCTCGAAGCGCGCGAGCTCGCGCTCGTGGTGCAACGTCTCGCCAGTCTCGAGCACGCGGCGAAGACGCGCGGCAAACGGTTGATCGCGGAGCTCGGGAAAGGCCTCGAGGAGCGGCCGGTTTCGCGGGTCGCGGCCGCGGTAGAACTTCATCGCGAGCGGGTGGACGAACTCCATGACGAGCTCGGGACCGCGCATGTAGTTCATGATCGCAGGCGCGCTGCCGAGCAGACTCAGCAGGCGTCGCCGCTCTTCGTCGGCCACGGCGAGCCGCTCGCGGAGGCGGGTCTGTTCGAGATCGCGCCGCTCGACGATGGGCTGGATGTCGAGCGCGGCTCCGACGAGGCGAACGGGCTCTCCTTTCGGGTCGTAGCTGATCGCTTGGTAGAGCCGCAGGTGACGGACGACACCGTTCTTCGTCCGCAGGCGGAGCTCCACCTCGAACCTCGGGAGGCGTTTCGCGATCGTGGCGTTGAAGGCCGCCCACGCTTCATCGCGGTCCTCTTCGACGATGCGCGACGTCCACGCGTCGACGGAGGGCTCCACTTCACCCGGGATGAGGCCGAGGAGCTCGTAGAGCTCCGGAGACCAGTGGATCTTGTCCGAGCGCAGATCCCACTCGTACACCCCGAGGTTCGCCGCCGCCTGCGCGAGGGCTCGCAGCGTGCGCTCCTTGTCGAGGACGCTGCGGAGCTCGGCGAGCTGGAGGAGCGACCCGACGCGCGCGACGAGCTCCCGCGCCGAGAAAGGCTTCACGAGGTAGTCGTCGGCACCGGCCTCGACCCCTTCGACGCGCGCCTCTTCGCCGGCCCGTGCGGACAGCATGATGACGGGAACGGCGCGGAGGCTCGGATCGGCGCGGAGCTCGCGCAGCAGACCAAAACCGTCGAGGTTCGGCATCATCACATCGGTGACGACGAGATCGGGCCGGCGGCGTCGCGCAGCGGCGAGCGCCTCCGCGCCGTCGGCGGCCACCTCGACGTCCCAGTGCGGACGGAGAAGACGCGAGACGTACGTGCGCATGTCGGAATTGTCGTCCGCAAGCAGGACGTGTGCGGCTCCGGGCGGCGTGTGCACCTCGGCGTGGGCGGAGTCCTCGGTGTCCGGAAGCCACCGGAGCGCCTCTTTCACGTACGCCGAGGCAACGCTGAATGACGCCTTCGGGGACGCCTGCTTCGTGTCGACGCGATCCTCGGGCAGGTGCGCAAAGCCCGTGGGAAGCGTGACCGTGAACGTCGTGCCCTCGCCGACGCGGCTGGTCGCGCGGATGTCGCCTCCGTGTAGGGCGACGAGATCGCGCACGAGGGCGAGCCCAATGCCAGAGCCCTCGTGCGTACGCGAGCGCGTTTCTTCGATGCGGTGAAAGCGCTCGAACAGGCGCGGAAGCTCGTGCTCCGGGATGCCTGCACCGGTATCCGATACCGTGAGCTCGACGCGATCGTCGACGCTGCGCAGTGCGACGCGGACCGCGCCTTCGAAGGTGAACTTCAGCGCGTTCGAGAGCAGGTTGAGGACGATCTTCTCCCACATGTCGTGGTCGACGTAGACCGGTTCGGGCAGCGGCGGGCAATCCACGTCGAAACGAAGTCCACCTCGTTCCATCGCGGAGCGGAAGGCGCTCGCGAGGTCGGCGGTGAGCACGGAGAGATCGACGGGTTCGAATCTCGCGCGTATGCGCCCCGCCTCCATGCGCGAGAAGTCGAGGAGCGTGTTCACGAGCTTGAGCAGCCGGGCCGCATTGCGCTGCACGGTCTCGAGCGACTCGCCTTGGAGCGCTCCGCCGGGCGCGGCGAGCGCCTCGTCCATGGGGCCGAGCATCAACGTGAGCGGCGTGCGGAACTCGTGGCTCACGTTCGAAAAGAAGTCGGTCTTCGCGCGATCGAGCGCGGCTAGCATGTCGGCGCGGCGCGTTTCGGTCTCGACCGTGCGCGCGTTGTGAATGGCGCGCGCGATCTGCGCCGCCACGAGGTCGTAGAAGGTTCGATACTCGGGATCGAGCTTGCGCGCGGGGTTGACGCCCATGACGAGGACGCCCATCGGAGCTTGCTGCCCATGCGACGAGAGGACGGGGAGCGAGATCGCCTCGCGAACGCGTTGGTCGGCGAGGCCGAGCGGCAGGCTGTCGAGGTGTGACGTCGCGACGACCACCGCCTGTGCGGATCGAGCGACGTGAGTAAACGGCCAGACTGGGTGTCCGGCCTCGATGACGACCGTCTTCGGAACGAGTGTCTCGTCCGTCGCGCCGTAGGCGCTCTGGAGATGAAGCTGCGCGCCATCGTCGCTCGCGAGGTACAGGAGCGCGACCGGAACGTCGTCCTTGTTTTCGGCGAGGGTCTCGACAGCGGACGCGCACGCGGACTCGATCGTCGACTGCACGAGCGCGCCAGCGGTGAGCGCCGACAGGGTTTTCAGGCGCCGCGCGTTCAGGATGCGCGACGTCGTCTCCGCCGATGGGCAGAAGAGTCCGCCAATGCCACCGGACTCGTCGCGGATCGGGCTGTACGAGAAGGAGTAGTAGGTCTCCTCGACGTAGTCGCCGCGATTCATGAAGAGGCGAACGTCTTCGACGAAGGTCGGCTCCGCCTGGCGGAACACCTTCTCAGCAAGAGGGCCGCAGACGTCCCAGATTTCGGCCCAGACTTCGGCGGCGGGTCGGCCGAGCGCCCACGGGTGCTTCGCAAGGCTGAGGACCGGAATGTACGCATCGTTGTAGAGGAATGTGGCTTCGGGCCCCCACCCGATCCACATGGGATGCTGCGAGCTCAAGATGAGACTGACGGACGTCTTCAAGCTCTGCGGCCATCGATCGATGGGGCCGAGTGGCGTCTGCGACCAGTCGAGCGATCGAATGAGGCGCCCGAGCTCACCTCCTCCAGAGAACGCATCCGTCATTTCAATCGGTCGTTGTAGCACTCTCGCTGACCGGTCTGCTCGACGGCGGACGTTGTCGCCGACGCTTTTTCTCGTGAAACCGTCACGTCCGTGGGCGTGTGCTCAGGGAGGAGGGGGACATGTCGAGCACCCGCGGGTGTGGCGATTTTGGCGCCTCGAGCATCCCTGGCGTTCGCAAGCCAATCGGCTGCACGCGAGCTTGAGCCACGAGGCGCCGACGAATCCGCAGCAGGCGAGGCAGCGCATCAGGTTGCCGCAGCTGAGTCAGGCGAGAAACAATCGATTGTCGCGACGTGTGAGACGCGGCGAGATCGGTTGCTCGAGCAGAGGCACGACGCTCGTTGCAGCCAACAGGGACACGGCACGTTCCTGTCCTTCGGATGAGAGCGAGCTGTGCTGGTCATGCGCGCGTTGCCAGCGCCACAGGTTGAATGGATACGCCATGCGTGTGCCCGACGCCGCGCCCAATTTGAACTCGTGCCGGCCGAGCGCGCGCGGTACGGCATTCGCACCGATCTCGGCTGCGCTGGCTGCGAGGCGATCGATCGTGCTCTTGAGCACTGGCCCGAACTCGCGGACCATGCGCGCGATGATCGGGAGCAGCGTGTCCGGCACCGCGTCGTTCGGCAGGAAGTCGCCCGAACGCGGAACGGGCTCGAGCATGCGCTCGACCCAGGCGTGCACGCGTGGTGCGACGTCGTGCATGAGTCGTCCGGAGCCCGGGTCGCGGTAGAGGTGCGCGTACAACGGACCGAAGAAGCCGAAGTCGGCGATCGACGGTCGGGTGCCCAGCAGGAACGGGTGGGACGCGAGGTGATGGTCGAACTCTGCGAGAAACTCGTGGTAGCTCGTCTCGATCGCCGGGATGGTCGCCTCGCTGACTCCGAGTGCCGGCAGTGCTCCCGCGAACGGACCGGCAAGCTTTTCGCCGATCTCGAGCTGAGCTTGCGGGCTCGCGTCCGGGGCCGACAGCCGGCCGAATTCGGCGATCGCGAACGCGCGATTCTCCGGCACGTTCCAGCGGTAGTGCATGGCGGGTACGACGAGCCATTCATCGGCGTACGTCTCCAGGATCAACGAGACTAGGTGCTGGATTGCTCCGTCGGGGTACACACGCGCTGCGGGGTAGCGTCGCTCGAGGAAGTCGATGATCTCGGTGGAGTCCTGTATCGCGATGTCATCGTCGGAGATCAGCACGGGTATGAAGCGTACCCCGGTGCGCGGCACGATCAGGTCTCGATAGACTTCGCGCGTCGCTGCGACTTCGACGAACGGTATATCTTTGTATTGCAAGTAGGCGCGGACTTTACCTGTGTAGAGCGAGACGCGTGCGCCGATCAGTCGATGTGTTGTCATGGCCGAGGTCTGCCCGAGTTTCTTTCCGGGCGGCACCATACCATCGCAAGAGCTACACGCGGGAGACGGCTTGAGGTGGGTTCGATCGTCGCGACTGAGGCCTCGCGTCAAGCCGAGACGAACCTGCAGCGCGCGCAAGCCGATCTGGACCGAGCGCAGCAGCTCGCGGCGTCGGGCGCGCTCGGGGCGTCGACAGCCCGATATGTCTGCGCTACACCCTCGGTCCGAGGTACAATGTCGACCAATGCGAGTGGGCATACGGCGGGCCGATCGACGCAAGCAACTGCAACAGACCGTCGCCGCATTCGGCGTTGGATCTTCACCGTCCTCTCTGCTTGCGCGTGGAATTCGCTCGCCGCTTGCGGCGGCGACGACTCGACCGGTGGGACTGGTGAGCCAGCCGATGTCACGAAAGATCCCGATGAGACGTCCTCCGACAAATTCATGTGCGCCAGCGAGGTCTGCGAGCTGCCGGAAGGTATGACTGGCGAGCTGTGCTGCGCGGATCGATTCTCAGGCGGGTCGATAAGAGCCACAGGCTCACCTACGGCATTCCGCACGACGCCATCGTGCGCGTCGGAAAGAACAACATCCTGCGTGCCAAGCCGGTGTTCGTGCAACAGGGCTTCTCTGCTGCCGAGCAGATCCTGAAGGACTGGGGCCGGGTCTGGAACGCGAATCTGCGCGGCACGCTGCCGACCGATCTGATCGTGACGCAAAGCTATCAGCCGGGGTCCGTGGTCATCGCGGCCGGCGAGGCCCACGTCCCGGGCCTGATCGAAGGCTACATGAGCGGCTTCGTCGAAGCCTTCGGCGGCAAAGTGCTGTCCTGTTCGCACAAGCCGTCGGACACCGACCCCACGCGCCAGTACTACTCGATGCGCTGGGTGAAGCAGGGCTGACTGGCGCGCACGATCTCTTCCGGCTGGGTCAGGCGCCGTACTGATCTCGAGGTGCACGATCCATGCTGCGGGCTCACTCGATCGTCTCGGCGGTCATCGCATCCTGAATCGCGAAGCAAGTGTCGATGTCGTTGGCCTTCATGATGGCTGCGGCGCGAGGATCCGAGCGATCGCGTCCCAGGAACCGGAGCTTGAGCTGATGCGGCGCACCGCGTGCGGGTTGGCCACTTGCTGCCAAGAGCCCGCTCGACGGAGACAGGATCGCCTCTTCATTGTCGAAGTCGGCGGCGATGGTGAGCTCGTTCGGCCAATCGTTGCTCGGTTGGATCTCGAAGCCCGGCTTCGTGAACCAGGTCGACCACTCCCTCTGCACCGAGTTGCGAACGCCGGTGATGATACCTGACACTTGAAATGCCATTCCTAACTTCCCGTCGCCCTCCGTGTCGACGGCGCCATCCGTCTTGGTCGCTGTCGGCAGCGGCTTGTCCATGGCGGCCTTGGGTATCTCATCCATGGAGTCGCGCCCTCCGTTCGGCAGGAAGCGCTGCTCGTCAGCCCCCCGGACCTTCCAAAAGCGCTTGGTCTCGAACGCGCACTTGCCGTCGACCTTCTTGAGCGTGGCCTTGCGCCCGACCTGAGAATTCGTCAGGAGCGCCGATTCGAGCGTGGCGCGCGACAACGTCACCGTCGCCGTACCCCGCACCTCGACGCCGCACTCGAGCGACTTCGTGACCACCACGTCGTGGCCGGTCTGTTGAAGTTCCAGGTAGAGCCAGCTGTTGCTGGTCTGCGGCAGGCCGAGCGCTTCACTCACGGTCAACTGCTTGGCGATCCACACACCCGTGAAGTCGCAGTCCGCTTCGGTCGCGCCCATCGGCTGCGAAGGCATCATGCCGCCCGCGCTGCTTCCGGTCTCGATGCTCCCAGCCATGCCTGCCGAAGCCGCAGGCGCTTTCTCACCTCCGCTGCCAGTGCTCCCTGCAGTCGGCATCGCCGCAGGTGGCTGGGCTTCGCGGCCGCCCGTGCTGCCGGTCATGCCGGCAGCTGACGGCTGCATCGGCGTGCTGTCCACCGGTTGCTCGGGCGCACCGGCCATCGTGCTCGAGTCACTCGGGGTCGGCGGTGGTGCTGGCACGCCGGCCGCTCCGGTCACGCCCTGTGCGCCGGCCGCCTGGTCTGGTACCAGCACCTTGTCCGTAGCGGTCTTGCAGGCGAGACCAAGCAGCGCGAACGCGAGCAACAGCGGCAAGCGGACTGCAAGAGGCTCCATGCCAGCACCTCCGGTGATCGTGTAGAACATGTTCTATTGCCACGCCACCAGAGTAAAGGTTGCTGCCCACGGATTTGTCCACCTGACTGCGTCTGACGAACCGTGACATAACTTATGCGACGTCTCCGGATTGGGATGAAGCATACGGTCGATCAGCGCGCACGACGGGATTGCTGCGAGATCAGGACCGTGGTCTACTGCCGTAGAACGTGTTCTATTGAGAAGAAAACGCGTTCCGTGCACGCTCCCGCTCTCGGAATCCCAAGTTCATGATGACCCACGAGGCTCGGCGCGCCGTGTTCAGCCCTGCACCGCTTGGGCCGCTTACGCTGCGCAACCGCACCATCAAGACGGCGACTTACGAAGGTATGAGCCCAGGTGGAGCTCCGTCTGCTGCGCTCGTGGAGCACCACCGTACGCTCGCGGCTGGCGGCGTCGGAATGACCACGGTGGCCTATTGTGCCGTATCGCCCGACGCGCGCACCTTCGAGGGACAGATGGTCATGAGCGAGGCCAACGTGTCTCGGCTCAGGTCGTTGACGGACGCAGTTCACCGCGAAGGCGCGGCGGTTTCACTGCAGCTCGGCCATTGCGGGTTCTTCACCAAGAACGCTGCAGTGACCGATCGGCGGCCGCTCGGCCCCAGCCGAACGTTCAACGCCTACGGTCTCACGGCCGGCGTTCCGTTCGCGGCGGCCATGACGGAGCGCGACATCGATCGAACCGTCGATGACTTTGCGCTTGCGGCACAACGCGCGGCCCGAGCAGGCTTCGACGCCGTCGAGGTGCACCTCGGACACGGCTACTTGTTGAGTCAGTTCTTGAGCCCCGCGGCGAATCGCCGTCGCGATGCCTACGGCGGCTCGATCGACAATCGACTCCGCTTCCCGCGGCGCGTCGTGGAGCGCGTCCTGCGCGAAGTGGGCAGCCGGCTCGCCGTGCTCGCCAAGATCAACCTGAGCGATGGATACAAGGGTGGTCTCGAGCTCGACGACGCCATCACCGTCGCCCAGCGCCTGGAGGCGGACGGTGTACATGCACTGGTGCTGAGTGGTGGGTTCACGAGTCGCACACCGCTCTATCTCTTGCGCGGCGGCCGTCCGCTGCGAGCCATGATCGCGGCCGAAAAGAGCAGGGCGCAGCAGCTCGCCCTACGCTGGTTCGGCGAGCGCGTCGTGCGCGCGTATCCGTTCGAGGAGCTGTTCTTTCTGCCCATGGCACGCGAGCTGAGGCGAGCGGTGCGTCTGCCGCTCGTGCTCCTGGGTGGCGCCAGCTCCATCGACAACCTCGAGGCGGCGATCGACGAGGGCTTCGAGTTCGTGGCCATGGGCCGCGCGCTGATCGCCGACCCCGCGCTCATCCGCGACCTCGAGTCGGGCGCGAAGACGCGAACGCGCTGCAACCGTTGCAACGAGTGCATCGCGGAGATGGACATGGGCGGAGTGCGCTGCGTATTGGACGGGCCGCGATGAAGCGCATCTCCGGCAGGGTCGCCGTGGTCACGGGCGCCGGCAGCGGCATCGGTCGGGCCACCAGCCTGCGCCTCGCCGCCGCTGGCTGCGACCTCGCGATCGTGGACATCAACGGACCGGCCGCCGAGGAGAGTGCCGAGCTCGTGCGTCAAACTGGCCGGCGCGCCTCTGTGCACGTGGCCGACGTCGCCAACAAGCAACGCATGGAGGCGCTGCCAGTGGAAGTGCTCGAGGCGCACGGCCACGTCGAGATCCTGATCAACAACGCCGGCGTCACGATCGCCCATGCGTTCGAGGACCACTCGCTGGACGATCTCGAATGGATCGTCGGCGTCAACCTGTGGGGCGTCCTGTACGGTTGCAAGTTCTTCTTGCCGCACCTGAGAGCGAGCGACGAAGCGCACGTCGTGAACGTGTCGAGCATGGCAGGTCTACTGGGTCTGCCGATGCAGTCGAGCTACTGTGCCACGAAAGCCGCGGTCCGCGGGTTTACACAGAGTCTGGCGGCGGAGCTCTGCGGTACCCACGTCGGCGTCACGGCGGTGTTTCCGGGGCCGGTGCGTACGAACGTGCTGCGATCGTCGCGCCATGCAGCTGATGGCGGCGTGGAGAAGCTCGCGGACCTGCTCGAGCGCCACGCGCGCCCTCCGCGCGTCGTAGCGGACAAGATCCTGACGGCGATCAGCCGCAACCAGTCTCACGTCACGGTCGGCGCGCTCGCGCGACTCACGGATTGGTTCAGCCGCCTGTCGCCGAGCGCGGCGAACGGCATACTGGGGTGGAGTTACCGTCGAGCCAAGACGCGCTGGGCTCTCGGGCCATAGCCGAGGGAGCGCTGGCAGCCGATCAGAGTCCGCGCATGTACTCCAGCAAGTCTGCGCGCTCGGACTCGCTGAGCGGCGCGCCAAAGCTGTGGCCGCCGTTACCCATCCCCTCGCGGGTCGTGTCGTAGACGAGCCGCCCCTCGCGAGTACCAGGATCGCCCGCCGCGCTGACCACGTCGTGGCGCAATCCAACCCGCTCGATGTCGTAGTGCTCGAGCTCTGACCCCAGCCGCCGCCAGAGCGACGGCCGCCGGCTGGGATCGAGCACGCCCATGAGGTCGGGCACCGAGCCGTTGTGGAAGTATGGCGCGCGCGCCCAGATCCCGACGAGCGGGGGCGCCAGATACCCGCCTGTCGCCGACAGCGGCGGATCGCCGAACCAACTTCCGTTCAGCACCAGCGCCTCGCGCGCACCAAACCGCTGCGCGCGCATCGCGTCAGTCCCGACCTCGGAGACCGGCACGACCCGGTTCGGATAGTGCGCTCCCGGCCCTTCGTACACGCCATGGCATCGCGCGCACGTAGCCGAGAACACCTGTCGTCCGCGCGCGCGTTTCTGCTCGTCGAGCGCGCTGAAGCTCCAGCAGGGAACCTGCAGCGATCGCATGTAGTGCGCGAGGTCCACGAACTCGTGCTCGCGCGACACCAGCTGGTCCGGCGTGATGCCGAAAGCGACCAGCGTTGCCATGAAGCTGCGATGCCCGCTCGCTGCACCCGAGCCATCCGCGTAGATGCGCTCCTTGAACTGCAGTTGCCACCACGCGGGCGCGCGCTGCGGCCCGTAGCGCGTGTTCGCGCCGCCAGCGATCGGCCCCACGAAGCGAAAGCCGAGTCCGAACGCGTCCTGCGCGCCCGCGGCGTGCGTCAGTCCATCCAGATCGTAGGGGACGGGCGGCGCGGGGATCCCGACCATCGGGGCGAGATCGCGCAGGACGACGAGGTCGTCGTAGAGTGACTCCAGATCGATGGCGCTGTTGGGCGCGCCGAGGAGCGTGACGCCGCCGACGCGCCCGCCATGGCACAGCATGCAGTCAAAGCCGACGCCGGTACCTTCGCGGCGGATGCCGAGCGGAAGGCCAGCGTTGTCGAACGGCGCTTCGATGAGGCCATAGCGGCGGCGGAATTGGATCCAAAAGGCCTCATCGCTTGGTGGCGGCGCGACGCCCCATGCGATCCAGAGACTGCGCACGACGGCCTCGGGCAGGATCCCGGGTGCGAGCGGCATGGTTTGGAGCAGCGCGCGTCCGCGCTCGGCCCGATCGGGCTCGGCTGGCTGACGGCGCGGCAGTGCGACCTGGCACGCGGTGGAGGCTGGTGAAGCAGGCGAGCCTGCTGCACCTGAGCCTGGGTCGTCGATCGACGTGCCCGCGCGGCCCTGTCCGCCCGCGGGCATCCCAGCCGGGGCATGGGGTCGCACCTCGTCGCTGCAACCGATGAGGCCGAGTGCACACGCGAGTAGCAGCGAGCCCGACAGGCCCGCGTGCTGGGACGCGCGGGCGGACGGCGGGTCGCGTTCGGCTCGCACACACGTGGCGGCCGCGCGTCGCGGGTGAGGCACCTCCGTTATGTGCTGTGTCCAGATGCATTCGGCTCATGCGCGCATATGCAGCCCACCCGACCGCGGGTATGTACAGCACCAGGATTGCTGTCGAGGCCGACATGAGCAGCTTGATCCACGCATTGAACTCGTCCTTCGAGCAGATCGCCCCGGAGTTGCTGGAGATCTATCGAGATCTGCACCGGCATCCGGAGCTGTCGATGCAAGAGCACCGCACGGCCGGCATCGCCGCCGACTACCTGGAAAAGCTGGGCTACGCCGTCACGCGCGCAGTCGGCGTCACGGGCGTGGTCGGCCTGCTGCAGAACGGCGACGGTCCGACAGTCATGCTGCGCGCCGACATGGATGCGCTGCCGATGGCCGAGGACACCGGCCTGGCGTATGCAAGCACCGCGACCACCACGGACGCCGACGGCCGGCCGGTCAGCGTCGCCCATTCCTGTGGCCACGACTTGCATGTCGCCTGGCTGTTGGGCGCGGCGCGCGTGCTGGCGGAGTCGCGCGCGAGCTGGCGCGGTACTGCGATGCTGGTATTCCAGCCCGGCGAAGAAACCGCGCAGGGTGCGAGCGCCATGGTTGCCGACTGGGAGCGGACCGCGCTGCCGCGCGCCGATGTGGTGCTGGGCCAGCACGTGATGGTCGGCGCGGCGGGCACCGTGAGCTACCGGCCGGGCGTGATCCTGTCTGCCGCCGACAGCCTCGAGGTGAAGTTGTTCGGGCGCGGCTCGCACGGCTCCCAGCCGCAGACCTCGATCGATCCGGTGGTCATGGCCGCCGCCACCGTGATGCGCCTGCAGACGATCGTCTCGCGCGAGGTCGCTCCGAACGACAGCGCCGTGCTCACGATCGGCTCGCTGCAGGCTGGCAGCAAGGAGAACATCATCCCCGATGATGCGACCCTCAAGCTCAACCTTCGCACCTACGACGAGGCCGTGCGGACGCGCATGCTGGCAGCCGTGAAGCGGATCTGCTGCGCCGAATGCGACGCCTCCAACGCGCCGCGGCCACCGGAGTTCACCACGCTCAGCAGCTACCCGCTGACTGCCAACGATCGCATCGCCACGCAGCGTGTCGCCGAGGCGTTTCGCGCGCAGTTCGGTGACGCCGCCTACGAGAGCCCGCGCATGGCGGCGAGCGAGGACTTCAGCGTGTTCGGGCGCAGCTGGGGTGTGCCGTACGTGTTCTGGTTCGTGGGCGGCACCGACCCGCAGGTCCACGCGCAGGCGAAGGCAGCGGGAACGCTCGACGCGCTGCCGAGCAACCACTCACCGCGTTTTGCGCCCGTGCTCGATCCGACGTTGCGCGTGGGGTTGCGGGCGATGCTGAGTGCGGCGTCGTCGTGGCTTTGCGCGCCGAACCGCGGCGGCTCCGCATGAGCGTCGCAGTCGAGACTCGTTCGCGCGTCGAGCCTGCCTTCGTGGCTGGCGATCGGCTGCTGTTCGGGATGATCCTCGGCGTGGTCACCTTCTGGCTGTTCGCCCAGTCCACGCTCAACATCGCGCCGGATATGCAGCGCGATCTCAACATCGCTCCCGCCACCATGAACAACGCGGTGGCGCTGGCGGCGTTGTTCGCCGGTATCTTCGGCGTGGTGATGGGTGGCCTGGCCGACCGCCTCGGCCGGATGCGCATCCTGCTGTGGGGCTTCGTGCTCGGCATCGCGGGCTCGCTGCTGGTCGGCTTGGCGCCGGCGAGCGGTGCGGGCCCGCCCGTGCTGCTGCTCGGTCGCGCGGTGCAGGGCCTCTCTGCGGCCTGCATCATGCCGGCGAGCTTGGCACTGGTGAAGGCCTACTGGCAGGGCGCAGCGCGTCAGCGCGCGATCAGCCTGTGGTCGATCGGATCGTGGGGAGGCTCGGGCATGGCCGCGCTGTTCGGCGGATTCATGGCGCAAACGCTGGGCTGGCGCTGGATCTTCTTCGTCTCCGCGGGGGTGGCCTCGCTCGGCCTGTGGTTGGTGCGCGGCACACCGGAGAGCAAAGCTGCGGGCAGCCGCCAGCACCGATTCGACCTGCCGGGCGTGTTGACCTTCACGGTGGCGATGGTGGCGTTGCAAGTGCTGGTGACTCAGGGCAGCACGCTGGGCTGGCGCAGCCCGCTGACGATTGCGTTGGCAGTGGCGACACTCGTGGCCGGTGGGGCGTTCTTCCGCATCGAATCCGGCAACGCGCAGGGCTTCATCGACTTCCGGCTGTTTCGCAATCCGATCTACACCGGGGCTACACTCTCCAACCTTCTGATCAACGCGACCGTCGGCATGCAGCTCGTATCGCTGCAACTCGTGCAGATGGGCGGCGGGATGAGCGCGCAGCAGGCAGGCATGCTGACGCTCGGGTATGCCATCGCAATCGTCGCCTTCATTCGCGTCGGCGAGAAGCTGCTGCAACGCTTCGGTCCGCGCCGGCCGATGCTCTGGGGCTGCATCATCACGGGCGTCGCGATCGTATGCTTGATGCCAACTCACCTGATGGTCGACGCGTACCGAGTCGCGGCCATACTGGGCTACAGCCTGTTCGGGCTCGGTCTCGCGTTCTACGCCACGCCATCCACGGATGCAGCGCTGTCCAGCCTGCCCATGGACCAGTCGGGCTCGGGCACCGGCATCTACAAGATGGCGTCATCGCTGGGCGCCGCCCTCGGCGTCGCGATCTCGGGCGCAATCTTCACTGCGCTCGCCGGCTCCGACACCAGCGTGCGGTGGTTGGAAGGGGTGATCACCTTTCAAGGTCGTAGCGACAACCTTGCGCTGCGCGAGGCGGCGATCGCGGCGCTGGGCTTCAATCTGTTGCTGGTGGTGGGTGCGATCGCCTCGATCCTGGGGACGATTCCGTCGAGCAAGCGGGATGCGTCGTGACCGCCCGGATCGAACGCCGAATCATGACGCGGCCGACGGTACGGCGCGCCGCACCTCGGCGGCCCGTCGAGTGGTCGGGCGTGCCAAGCCCCCCGCCGCATAGATCTCGGCTTCGTCGAGGCTCTCTCGGGCGAGAAGGGCGCTGACAATGGCGTCCAGCTTGTCGCGGTTGTCTCGGAGCAAACGTCGCGCCTCCACGAAGCATTCGTCGGTGATCCGCCGTACTTCTTCATCGACCGTGTCGAGAAGCCCGTTCGAGACCCCGGCCATGCGGGGCTCGCCCTCCGATGGCAAAACCGAACGCCGGCCGACGCGCTCCGACATTCCCCATCGCCCAACCATCGAGCGTGCGATCCGGCTTACAGTTTCAAGGTCGCTCTCCGACCCAGTCGTGACGACATCGAAAACTTCCTGCTCCGCAGCAAGGCCTCCCAGTGCGCCGATGATGCGTCCGCGGAGATAGTTGGCGTCATAGCCGTACCGATCGGATTGCGGCGTGGAGAGCGTCACACCCAGCGCTCGCCCGCGCGGAACGATCGAGACTTTGCGTACCGGATCGGCACCCGGCTGAATCATCCCGAGCAGCGCGTGCCCGGCTTCGTGGTACGCGGTGCGACGACGCTCCGCCTCGGGAATGACGACGTTGCGAGCGGCGCCGAGCTGCACCTTTTCGAGCGAGTCGAGCAACTCGCGTTGGTGGACCGCGTCTCGTTGGCGCCGCGCGGCGAGCAGGGCGGCCTCGTTGACGAGGTTCGCGAGATCGGCGCCCGTCATGCCGGGCGTCGCCGATGCGAGCGCCTCGAGATCGACGTCACTCGCGAGCGGAACCTTGCGCGTGTGGACTTTCAGGATCTCGACGCGGCCCTTGTGATCGGGCGGATGGACCATGATCTGCCGATCGAACCGGCCCGGTCGCAAGAGAGCCGGGTCGAGCACGTCCGGCCGATTCGTGGCGGCGAGCACCACGACGCCTTCGTTGCCCGAAAAGCCATCCATCTCGGTCAGGATTTGGTTCAGCGTCTGTTCGCGTTCGTCGTGACCGCCGACGGCCCGCGCGCCCCCGCGCGAGCGGCCGATCGTATCGATCTCGTCGATGAAGATGATGGCGGGCGCCACCTTGCGCGCCTCCGTGAAGAGCTCGCGAACGCGACTCGCACCGACGCCGACGATCATCTCGATGAACTCCGAGGCGCTCGCGCTGAAGAAGGGAACCTGTGCTTCACCCGCGGTCGCGCGCGCCAGTAGCGTCTTGCCCGTTCCCGGCGGCCCCGCCAAGAGCACGCCTCGGGGCGCTCGCGCTCCGAGCCGCCGATACTTGTCGGGGTTCTGCAGGAAGTCGACGATCTCGTTGATCTCGGCTTCCACCTCGTCGATGCCAGCCACGTCGTCGAACGTGACCCGGACCGTCTCGGGATCGACGCGGTTCTGTTTCTTGCCGAGCAGACCACCGCCCAGCGCACTTTGCTGGCGCCGGAACATCCAGGCCCAGAACCCGACCAACAACAGAATCGGCGCGAGCGAGATGAGCAGGTTCGTCAACAGGCCGCGTTGCTGGAGCACCGGTGTCGCGCGCACGGCGGCTCCGCTTGCGGTGAGCTCGGCCAAGAGATCGTCCTTGGCGAAGGTAGGCCGTTCGGTGGTGAACTGCTGATACGTCTGGTCCTTCACGCCCGCCAGCGGCGCTGGGGTTTTCAGCTCCCCTTCGATCGAATCGCCGCGAGCGAACACCTGCGTCACGTTCTTCGCGGCAACTTGGCTCTTGAACTCGGTGTACGGCAGGGCCTGCGGCCCTGAGAGCTTGTCTTGCGCCTCCAAGATGCCGAAGAGCACCAGATAGGCCACGAGCCACGCCCCGAGCTTCAACCAGCGGGGCTTTCGTGTCGGCGCTTGACCGTGGGGCAGCCCCTCAGTCCGCCACGGACGTGCCGGCTGCGGCTCCGAGGGCGGCGGTTCGTTGGAAGGGCGCTTACTCGTCGAGTTCGAAGTCGCGTCGGGTCTTTGTGAGGTCATCGCTCAACTCCACTCCCCATTTGCGCGTTGTGGCCGCCGAACGAAGGCTTACGCTGCGTGCCAACGCCGTAGCAAGACGCGAACCGGGCTGCAAGCGCAGTGGATCCCGTGCTGCCTGTGCATACGGTTACCACAACGAACGGTGTGGCTATGAACGTTCTCGGCCTCGCATCACCCGCCGTCTGGCTCGGTTTCGCAGCGCTCGTCATCGCGGTGCTCGCGATCGACCTCGGCATCTTCAATCGCGACGCGCACGTCGTGAAGCCGCGCGAAGCGCTCGTCTGGACCGGAGCTTGGGTCGCGCTCGCGCTCGGCTTCAACGTCTTCGTTTGGCAGCGCTTCGGCGCGACCGCCGCCGAGGAGTTCATCGCAGGCTACGCGATCGAGAAGGCGCTCTCCGTCGACAACCTCTTCGTCATGTACGCCGTCTTCAGCGCGTTCTCGATTCCAGCCCGCTACCAGCACCGCATACTGTTCTGGGGGATCATCGGCGCGGTGGTGATGCGTACGATCATGGTGTTCGCCGGCGTGGCACTTCTATCGAACTTCCATTGGCTCATCTTCATCTTCGGCGGCTTCCTCATCGTCACAGGATTCAAGATGCTGGGTCGCAAGGACGAACGACCGGACCCCGAGAACAGCCGCGCGCTGAGGCTGATCAAGAAGATCCTTCCCGTCAGCGACGATCTCCACGAAGGAAAGCTGTTCGTTCAGATCGACGGCGTGCTCACGGCGACCCCGCTCTTCCTGGCGCTCGTCGCGATCGAGGCGTCAGACGCCGTGTTCGCGGTGGACTCGATCTTCGCCATCTTTGCGGTGACCACCGACCCATTCATAGTCCTCACCTCGAACATCTTTGCCATCCTCGGCTTGCGTTCGCTCTACTTTGTGCTCGCCGGCGCAGCAGAGCGCTTCAAGTACGTCCAACCGGGTCTCGCCCTCGTCCTCGTGTTCGTGGGTGTGAAGATGGCGCTCTCCGACTGGGCGAAAATCCCCGTGCTCGTCTCCCTCGCAGTCATCGTGACGCTGGTCGGCGGCTCCGTCGTGGCATCCCTCGTCAGCAACGCACGCATGCGTCGCAGACAGACCAGCGGCAGCTAAATCTGAGTAGGGCCAACCCGTCCAGCACCAAGAAAAAGCAGCTGCGGCCCGCTTTGCACGACCGTGATAGCAGCGCACGAATGCGTCGCAGACCACACGCAGCTAGTAAGCCGCGCCTCGTCACGGTGCGACGATTATGACGCGAAGTCCCCGTTGAGAGCTTGCTCCTTTTCACTCCGGGGGCAATGCAATGGATGGAGGGTCGCTCGCCGGGAACGTCTCTTCGAGCGCTGAGTCGAGCAGATCCTCGATGTGTTGTCTGCGCCTACGAGCTGCTTCGCGAGCTTGGTCGGTGTTCGCCGGGCGTTCGAGTTCGAGCTGTTGGTCGGAGCCAGTACGATCCACGTGTCACCTCCTCCTGGAGTCGTTCGTCTGCACTGTCCCAACGTACCACGCGCACGCCCTTGCGCCCGTGCTGGCGCGGAGACCGAGCAAGGCGCATCGACGATGTCGACAGCGTGAGAGCAGGTATCGCCCACATGGCGCTGAACGCGTGCGTGTCGCTGCGGAGTGATGAGTCATGCCGCTGCTCGCGGCCTATCGGTTTTGCCTATGGGCGACGCCCTATTACCTTGCTGGTCGCGCCGAATCCTGACTGATAGCTTGTCTTGCAGGAGGTGGAACCGTGCAAATCGATATTCGTGGTCAGAATGTACCTGTGTCAGGCAGCCTGGCGGCCCATTGCCTGGACCGCCTCGATCGGGCGCTGCGACCCTTCAGCTCGCGCATCCGAAGCGTGCAGATCGTGTTCGTGGACCTGAATGGGCCGAGGAACGGCCCTGGTCAGGCGTGCCGTGCCACGGTCGAGCTGGTGAACGGCGGCCGCGTACGTTTCTCGAGCCGCACGGAGGACTATTATCAAGCTGCGGCCCAGACCATCGCGGGCATCGTGCGTCCCATACAGCGCGCACTCACGCGCGAGCGTGACGTCAGGCATAGCCCCACGCTCCCTGCCGCTTGAGTCCGGCTCTTCGTCGCGGACGTCGTGCCGAAGCTCATCGGTAGCGAAGCTGCTCGAGCCGGTGTTCGCGCTCGATCCGCAGCTGCACCTGATCTGCCAAGAGGACCGTCACGACAAGTTGCTGTCGGAACAAAGTCGCTCATCCCGCCGTGCGTGCAGTCGTTGGAAGCGCGCGCCTATGGCACTCGCCATTGAACATCACAACCCACAGACTCAGGATCGATTCGATGAAGCCACAGACCCATGACATCGTCGTGACCCACTTCGACCATCACCGGTTGAAAGGCTTGGTACATGTCATGCGGGAGCGTTCCGCCGTGGATCCACGCAGCTTGGATGCACTCGAGCTCGAGCTCGAGCGCGCCCAAACCATGCCGGCCCACGTCGTGCCCTCCGACGTGATCACCATGAATTCCACGGTGATGTTGCAGGACATCGCCACGGGTGAGCGCAGTTGCGTGACGCTCGTGTTCCCCGATGCACCAGCACCTCACGGACGGCAGGTACCGGTTTTGTCGTCGCTCGGACTCGCCCTGCTGGGCTGCCGCTCCGGACACATCGTGGAGCTCTCCGGAGCAGGTCGTCCCCAAAAGCTACGCGTCGAAGCCGTAGAGTACCAACCCGAGGCCAGGGGAAACTTTTTCATGTAACATCCTGCGCTGGAGACACTTGACCGAAGCAACGCAGAGCATGCTGCACCTCGTGCTGCGGGCGCTGGACCTCGGAGGCACGTTCGTATTCGCCATCAGCGGCGCAGTGGCTGGCGTGAAGCGCCGGTTCGACGTCTTCGGGGTGTTGGTGTTGTCGTTATTGGCTGGCAACGCGGGCGGGATTGCGCGTGATCTGCTGATCGGCTCGGTGCCGCCCGCGGCGATTGCCAACTGGCAGTATCTCGGGGTGTCGGTCCTGGCTGGGTTGATCACGTTTCTTTGGTACCCGATTACAGATCGACTTCGTGATGATGTCCTGTGGCCCGACGCGGTGGGACTGGCGTTCTTTGCGATTACGGGTACTCAAAAGTCGCTCCTGTATGGGATCAATCCGATCATGGCGGCGTTGCTCGGCACGTTGAGCGGCGTGGGCGGTGGCATGCTTCGCGACTTGATGGTCAACGAAATCCCAGACATCCTGCGCGCGGACCTGTACGCGTCGGCGGCGCTTGCCGGTGCGAGCGTCATAGTCGTCGCACCCCTGCTGCACGTGCCACCGGGTGTGGCATCCGTCATCGGCGGAGTCTTGTGTCTAGCGTTGCGCTTTGGCGCGATCCGGTATGGTTGGCACCTGCCGTCGGCGCATTCGCTGCGGCGGCAGACCGAACCGGACGGATCAGGCGATGGGCCCGACCAAGGGTCGTCTTGACGTCGTCACAAAAAGGCGCAGGACGAGCTTGCTCAGCTCGCGTAACCACAGTACCGCGCTGCCCGCGGCCGCACACACGAGCCAGTCTCGCACGCTGAGCGCCGTGGTCGAGAAGGCTGCCTGCAAGAACGGCAGGTAGATCACCGCCACTTGAGCGAGCAGCGACACGCCGATCGCTCCCCACAACCAGGGGTTCGAGAACATGCCCCGAAACGCCGAGCGGTCATCGCTGCGCGCGTTGAACACCGTGAACAGCGCGGCGAACACCACCGTGTTGAACGCCATGGTTTGCGCGTAGCGCAGCGTGCCGGTGCCCTCGATGAGCCCGCCGGGCAGGCTGGCGTCGAGCACGCCGAGCGCCGCCGTGGCGGACACCGCGCCGATGAACACCGTGCTGCCCCACATGCGCGCGCTGATCACGCGCTCGCTGCGCGGTCGGGGTGGCACATCCATCAATTCGTGCTCGACCGGGTCGATACCCAGTGCCAGCGCCGGAGCGCCGTCGCTGACCAGGTTGATCCACAACAGCTGCGTCGCGAGCAGCGGCAGCACGACGGCACCGGTCGATGCCGCCTTGAGGCCCAGCTGCTCCGCGAACACGACGCCGAAGAACATGGTCATGACCTCGCCGAGGTTCGACGCCAAGAGATAGCGAAGAAACTTGCGGATGTTGGAGTAGATCGCGCGCCCTTCTTCGACCGCGGCCACGATCGTCGCGAAGTTGTCGTCTGCGAGCACCATATCGGCCGCTTGCTTCGCGACGTCCGTGCCCGTGATGCCCATCGCGATGCCGATGTCCGCCGTCTTCAGCGCAGGCGCATCGTTCACGCCGTCGCCCGTCATCGCGACGATCGCGCCCGAACGCCGCAGCGCTCGTACGATGCGCAGCTTGTGTTCGGGGCTCACGCGCGCGAACACCGACGTCTCGCGCACCGCGCGATCGAGCGCCGCATCCTTCATGATCGTGAGCTCGGCTCCCGAGAGCGCCGCGCCCTCGTCGACGATACCCAGCTCCTTCGCGATCACCGCCGCCGTCACGGGGTGATCGCCCGTGATCATGATGGGGCGAATGCCCGCTCTGCGCGCGCGTGCCACCGCGGCCTTGGCCTCCTCACGCGGCGGGTCGATCATCCCGAACAGTCCGAGGAACACGAGCTCGGCCTCGACGCGCTCGTCGACTTCGTCGAGGTCGAACGCGGCCTTCGGGAAGATGCGAAAGCCGACGCCCAGCGTGCGCAATGCCTCGGCGGCGAGCTCTTCATTCAGCTCCAGCAGCTCGGCGCGGCGCGCCGCATCCAGCGGCCGGATCTCCTCGCCCACCAGCTCGTGCGTACAGCGATCGAGCAGCACGTCGGGAGCGCCCTTGGTCAGCGAGACGAGGCGTTCCGTCTGCTGCGCGTCCGAGTGCAGCGTGCTCATCAGCTTTCGCTCGGAGGTGAACGGCACCTCGGCCAGCCGCTGGAAGCGCTGCTCGAGCGCGGCCTCGTCCAATCCCGCCTTCTGCGCGGCGACCTTGAGCGCGCCCTCGGTCGGATCGCCCTGTACCGTCACCCGGCCGGCATCCTTCTTCAGCAGCGCGTTGTTCGCGCGTGAGCCGGCCGTGAGCGTGCGCTCGAGCTCGATGCGGAAAGCACCTTCGATCGCACCTCCACCTTCGCGTGTCAGCGCGCCGTCCGATGAATAGCCGGTACCGGACAGCGCGACGCGGCCGCTGGCCGTGACCACCACGCGCACGGTCATCTCGTTCTTGGTCAGTGTGCCCGTCTTGTCCGAAGCGATCACGTTGGCCGACCCGAGCGTCTCGACTGCCGACAGGCGCCGCACGATCGCCTTGCGCTGGGCGGCACGCTGCACGCCGAGCGACAGCACAGCGCTCACCACCGCCGGTAGACCCTCCGGCACCGCCGCGACGGCGAGGGCGACGCCGAGGATCAGCGCATCGAAGATCGCTCGGAAGCCGTGCAGGTGTTCGACGACGATCAACGTAGCGATCATCACGACCGCGATGACCATCACGACCCCGCCCAGCAGCTTGCCGACTCGGTCGAGCTCCCGTTGCAGCGGTGTGGCCTCCTGGGCCGTCTGGTGCAACAGCCCCGCGATGTGACCCATCTCGGTGTTCATGCCGGTGCCGGTCACCAGCGCGCGGCCACGCCCGCTCGTCACCGCCGTGCCGCTGAACACCATGTTGTGGCGATCGCCGATGCCCGCAGCCTCGGTCAGTCGCGCCGGCTCCTTGGACACGGGCAGGCTCTCGCCGGTCAGCGCGCTCTCAGCTGTGTGCAACGCCGCCGATCGAAACAAGCGGCCATCGGCGGCGATCGTGTCGCCCTCTTCGATCACCAGCACATCGCCGGGCACGACCGCTCGCGCCTCGATCTCGACCTGCTGTCCGCCACGTAGCACGCGCGCCGTGGCCGCGGTCATGTTGCGTAGCGCTGCGACTGCCGACGCCGCGCGCGACTCCTGCACGAACCCCAGCGCAGCGTTCAGTATCACGACCGCGAAGATCGCGATCGCATCGTACGGCAACGGGGTCTCCCGCTCGTACACCCACAGCCCGAGCGAGATGGCGGTGGCGAACAGCAGCAGCAGCACGAGCGCATTCTGGAACTGTGCGAGGAAGCGCCGCCACGCGGATGGCCCGGCTTCGGACTCGAGCTCGTTCGGCCCGTGCTCGCGGAGCCGCGCCGCTGCGTCGGCCGGTTCGAGGCCTCGCTTCGCATCGGAGCTCAGCAATGGAATCAGCTCTTCAGCTTCGAGGACCCAAGGCTCGCGGATGTGGCTGCCGTTCATACGGCATCTGTACCTCATGCGACTGGAAAGGCGGACACTCCGTCGACTCGGTGCTAGCGTGCGGCTGCCATGCCCTCTGTCCAGCACAGTAGCTCTGTAGTCCACCCCACCGTGCGTCCGATGCCTGCCGTGTTCTTCGGGCACGGAAGTCCGATGAACGCGCTCGAGACGAATCGCTACACGCTGGCTTGGAGCACGTTCGGCGCGTCGGTCCCGAGACCTCGCGCGATCCTGGTCGTGTCGGCCCACTGGTACATCAATGCGACGGCCGTCACCGCGATGAGGCGGCCGCGCACAATCCACGACTTCTACGGCTTTCCGCGGCCGCTGTTCGAGGTGGAGTATCCCGCGCCCGGCAGTCCCGAGCTTGCGGAGGAGGTCGCCGACCTCGTCAAGCCGCAGCACGTTGGCATCGACGAAGACAGCTGGGGCATCGACCACGGCACCTGGTCGGTCCTGGTTCACGCGTTTCCAAAGGCAGACATCCCGGTCGTGCAGCTATCGATACACGCGCTCGCGGACTTCGACTTCCACGTCGAGCTGGGTGCGCGCCTTGCCCCGTTGCGAGAGCGAGGCGTTCTGATCGCGGGTAGCGGCAACATCGTGCACAACTTGCGGGCGCTGAACTGGAAACAGCCGGACGCCTCGTTCGACTGGGCACGTCGCTTCGATGAAGCAGCGAAAACGCTGCTGACCGACCAACCGCATGCGGTCGCGTCGCTCCAGAATCACGACGACTACCTGCGCAGTGCACCAACCCCGGAGCATTTCATTCCGCTCTTGTACATCGCGGGCCTTGCCGGCGCTGCGAAGCGCCCACTCGAGGTGCTCGTCGACGGCTATGCGTACGGTTCGCTGTCCATGGCATCGTACACACTCGACGCGAAGTGCCCGATCGAGCGCGATGATCGACCCGCGGCTGGGCTGCCCGATCCAGCGATCGTTCCAGCCGCGGACACGAATGTGTGAGCGGTCGTACCAAGAACACGATCAAGATGACGCAGCGTGTGTCAGAGCGGAGGCTGTCGAGCGATTCAGGCGTCGCGCGCGTTCGCAGCGTCTTGGTTCCAGTCGATCTCACTGCCATCGCCGATCGAGTCCTGGGTCGGGTCGCGCTGCTTCCGCTGGCAGACGACGCGCGAGTGACGCTCTTGCACGTCGTTCCCGGGAGCCTTCCAGTACGAGAGCAACGCAGGGCCGAGCGCGATGCCCGCAAGGCGCTGGCCGAGGAGGTGCGGCACTTGCGCGGGCAGATCCACAGGAAGATCCGCATCGAAGCGCGGGTAGAGGTAGGCGCCGCCGCGAAGCAGATCGCGGCGTGTGCAGCGGAGGCGAAGGCGGAGTTGATCGTCATGGGCCGCGGCGGCGGGCGCGCGCTGCGCGAGACTTTTCTCGGTTCGACCGCAGAGCGCGTCCTGCGGCGGACTCGGCGACCGGTGTTGGTGGTTCGCCTCGCTGCGCGCAAGCCTTACAGTCGCCCTGCGC
>DATEOF010000102.1:0-7405 GCA_035274465.1 Polyangiales bacterium | reverse complement strand
CGGCGGTTGCGCTGCGGACCAGTTCTTCTGCCCGAAAGAAGCGCAGTGCATCTCCAAGGCGCTGGTCTGCGACCTGGCGGATGACTGCTCCGACGGGGCCGACGAAATGGGCTGCGCGAGTGCATGCCCGGGCGGACAGGTGCCGTGCCCGAATGGCGGTTGCGCGCCGTCACTGCAAGAATGCGGCGGCGGTCAGAGCTGTGGACCGGACCAGGTGCCGTGCGCCGATCAAACCGACGCGCAGATCTGCGCGACGCGTTGCGACCAAAACACCGAGTGCAAGGACGGCGCGGACGAAGACGTGCGCGAGTGCTGTGACATGGCCGAGGGCATCTACTGCAACACCGGCTCGCAGATGGAGTGCGTCGGCAAGGCCAACGTCTGCGCGAACGACGGCTCGCAGTGCGCCAATGGCATCGACGAGGATCCGGTCATGTGCTGCCGGATGAGCGACGGCCTGTTGTGTGCGGGCCCGCAGGGTCAGCTCTGCGTGCCCAAGCAACAGGTCTGCGCCGCGGACGGCGAACAGTGCCTCGACGGCAAGGACGAGGAGCCGCAGTTCTGCTGCGAGCAGAACCACGACTTCTGGTGCCGCACCAGCCTCGAGTGCATCGACGGCGCGAAGACCTGCGACCAGGTGAACGACTGCACGGACCAGTCCGACGAGGAGCCCGGGACCTGCGGCTGTCCGGTGGCCGGCGAGGACGCGTGTGAGGACGGCAAGCAATGCATCGCGGCCAACCTGTTCTGCAACGGTGGCACACCGGATTGCACGGACGGCTCGGACGAGGGCGCGTTCCGCTGCGGCTGCCCGCAGGGCCAGTTCACGTGCCCCGACAAGAAGACCTGCGCGGCCACCCCGGGCGAGTGTCCGCCGCAGTGAGATGCGCGGGCCCGGTCAGAACGTGATCTCGATCGATTCGACGGAGCGTTTGGCCGGGCCGTGATACACGGCCTCGATGTTGTTGCCGTCCGGGTCGAGCAAGAAGGCGGCGTAGTACCCCGGGTGATAAGGCCGTTCACCCGGCTTGCCGTTGTCTCTGCCGCCGGCGCCCAGGCCGGCAGCGTGGACGCGCTGCACCATCTCGCGGTCGCGTGCCGCGAAGGCGAGGTGGACTCGGCCGGTCAGCTCGCCTGCCGCGGCCGGTGAGTTGCGCGAGCTCACGAACAACTCGTCGGCGTAGAAGTAGCTGTCGCCTTGACCCGCGATCGGGATGCCGAGCACCTCGAAGATTGCCGCATAGAAACGCTGGGTTTTGGGGAGGTCGCTCACGACCAGCTGGATGTGGTCGATCAGACGCCCGCGGTAGAGTTTGTTGGCTTCCATGCTCGTTCTCCTGGCCCGTAACGTAGGACCCAGGAGCCGAGCGTCCAGCTCCGGCAACGCCCGGTGCGCGCGCCGAGGTCAGTTTGTGTCCTCGATCAGATCAGCGGGACGCTCGCGCAGCCGAGCTGGATGTGCAGCGTGCCTCCGCCGCTGATGGCTGCACAGCCCGCCGGACAGATGCGGATCTGGTGTGGCGTCGCGGGGTCGTCGTAGTACCAGCCTTCTCGATCTGCGCACGCGGCTTGCGACGCCGCGCGGGGGAAGGTGCGCCTGGCACCTGCGGGGGCGCTGAACTCCAGGTTGACCTCGTTCGGATCCAGCGACTCGCCGGCGGGCGGGGCGGGGATGGCGTAGTCGCAAGGCAGCGGCGCCGACTCGATCACGGCGCGCTGCAGCGGTCCGAACACCTCGCTCCAATCGCTGATGCAGATCGAGATCTTCTCGCCGCCCGTGGCGTCTGCCAGCGCGTAGTACTCCCGACCGGGTGCGAAGCCGCCGCAGATCAGCGGCAGGCCGCAGGCGCCCACGCAGGGCAGGCCGTTGACGTCTTCCGAGGCGATCGCGTGAAACATGAACTTCTTGCCCGCACGCTGCTCCATCTGTGCGCGGAAGTCCTCGCCGAGCACGAAGCTCTCGTCGTCGCTGATCACGATGAAGTGCAGCGAGGCTTGGGGCCTCAGGAACGGGGCAAAGGAGGGGTACTGATCGAGCAACAACTGCAGCGCGTTGTGCGAATCCACCAGGGCCGGTACGAAGCGGTAACGAGCGGTGTCGCTGCCCAGCGGCGTCGAGGCTGCGGCGTCGGTGGTGGCGAGCATGATCACGTGGTGATCGATGCCCGCGGCGCCGATGCTGTTTGCGAACGCGCTGATGTTCTGCTCCACGGCGGCGAGCTCGTCGAGCATGCTGGCGGAGCCGTCGATGATCCAGACGATGTCGGCCGGCCCGAGCGCCACGTCCGCTTTCCTGGTCACGCTGGCGCACGCGTCCTGCGCCGGACTGCCGCTTCCGGCTGCGAGTGGCGCGATCGGCGCGAGGGATCCCGCGAGCTCGGGTCGACTGCCGAACCCCGAGCTGCCCGCGCCGCCTACAGCTGCGACTGCCGGCGCGCCGGCAATGCCGTTACTGACCGGCGGGCTTGTGACGGAAGGCTCGGAACTGCAAGCCACGACCGAGGGTAGGGCACAAGCCAAGGCGAGCGCACGGAACAACATACGCATACCCCGCACGTGTACATCGGCCGTTAAACCGGCTCAGTCCCGCCCGCGCGCCCGAGGCCGGTCCGCCTCTCCGGGCAACCGGGGACGCAGCCACCAGCTTCTGCATTTTGGCGAGCAGAACTTGCCTGCATTTGTCACGAATTCGCGCAACACTAGGCTCGCCAGCGTTAGGGCCGCTGAGACTGCCAAATTCTAGCGTCCCGAGGCGCCGAAACGGAGCCGTCATGTCCCGACCGACGACACTCGTGGAGAGCGATCAGCTTGCGCACGCGACCGTCAGCATCCTTCAAAGCGAAGACTTCGTGCCGAAGGGCAAGCGCTGGCCGTTTTCGAGAGTCTCGAAAGCCCACAAGGATTACGAGAAGGCCGTCCAGGACGTCACCGCGCGACGACGAACCGCGCGCGAGAAGTCGATCGAAGCGCACTCCAACCAGCAGCGCGCGGAGGTCGACGCCAGCTTCGGCCAGGCCAAGACCGGCGCCCAGGCCGAGTACAACGCCAAGATCGCGGAGGCCAGGAAGCCGTACGACGAGGCGGAGGCCAGTGCGCGCGGCGAACGCGACGCAGCCATCGCGGCGGCGAACCTGGTCTATCAGCAAAAGCTGGACGTAGCCAACCGCGCGTATGAGCAGAAGGCCGCGATTCTGGATCAGAAGCGTGATGCGCTGATCACCGCGGCCCGGAACGTGCAAACCGAGGCGCACGCCGCCATCGAGGCGAAGCGCAAGGAGGAGCTGGCCCAACTCGCGCAAGACCTGAAGACGATCGCGCTGGAAGGCCCGATGCGGGTCGTGGAAGACCGGCAAGCCTGGTCGGTGGAAGACCGCAAGAAGGCCTTGATCGGGCTGGTCGACATGGCGGGTCGCGAGGACTTCGACGTGGAGTTTGCCGAGGTGTGTCTGCGCAACGTCGCGGGCTACGTGTCGCAAGATCGGTTCTTGCCGGCCGACGCGCAGCGACAGCGGCTGATGGATGCCAGCTTGCTCGAGGCGCTCGTCGATCTCGCGCAGCGAACGCCGGATCGTCGGCCGATCATCGTCAAGTACGTCCACGACATCGTCACCACCAACCCCGGGCACAGCTCCCCGGCCTTCATCAAGAGTCTGACTGAGCTGTACGTGATCGCGAGCGCCGATACCGAGACGGTCTACGCGCGAGACCCATCGGAGAACGACAAGATCTTCGACAGCATGCGCGAGCGTATCGCCGACACGCTCAAGCTCACGCCGCGCCGCAGCCAGGTGCCACCCGCCAGCGGCGAGAGCGCGCCCAAGCGCGAGGCCGCGCCAACGAACGGCGAGGAGGCCCACACGCCCACCTCCGAGACCGAGATCACCGCGGAAGTAGACGTGCGCGAGCTCCAGCCACTCGAGCGCAGCTCGACTCTGGGCGCCGACGCCGAGGCCGTCGTGCAAGACCCGACGCCCACCGCTCCGCAGTCCAACCCGCAGCCCCCGCCGATGCCAGGCGTACGCCGCGGCAAGCGTGCGCCGGTTCCCGAGGGCAACAACTAACGCCTCGGCTTGATCACGCGCGCAGTTGCTTCTAGCCTCGCGCGCATGTTGAAACACAACACGTACTTCGAAGGCAAGGTCCAGAGCGTCGGCTTCGAGCGGCACGGTCGCAAGCTCACGGCCGGCGTGGTCGACCGCGGTGAGTTCCACTTCGGCACGCAAGCGCCGGAGCGCATGAGCGTCACGAGCGGTGAGTTGTTCGTGAAGCTAGCCGGCCAGTCCGATTGGCGCAGCTACCCAGCGGGCACCACCTTCGAAGTGCCCGGCAACAGCGGCTTCGACGTGCGAGCCGTGGAACCGTCAGCATACATCTGTGAGTTCCTCGCATAGCAGCTAGCCCCCGCGGGTCGTTTAGTCGCTCGCGCCGAATCGCTATCTTCGCGCCAGGGCTCGTTTCTGCTGTACGGTGCCGGCCGTGGAACACGAGGAGCGAATTCGCGCGGCGTGGGGGGCTCGCGAGATGCGGGCTGCCGCGACCGAGACGCTCGAGGTCTACGGCGGGGAGATCTTTAGTTTCCTGTTGTCGCGCTTGCGGACCGTGAGCGATGCACAGGAAGCGTTCTCGATGTTCACCGAGGACCTGTGGAACGGGCTGCCGGCGTTCGGTTGGCGCTGCAGCATGCGGACCTGGGCTTACACGCTGGCGCGTCATGCGGCGGCGCGTTACGCCACGGCTCCACGGCTGCGCGCCGCGAAGGCGGCCGAGCCCGAGCTCGCAGCGTTGATCGAGAAGGCACGCAGCTCGACCAATCTGTATCAACAGACCGACGTGAAGGATCGGTTTCGCGCCCTGCGCGCACAGCTGGATGACGAGGGCAAGCTGCTGCTGGTGCTGCGCGTCGATCGCGGCATGTCCTGGCGCGATCTGGCGCTGACGATGTCGGGCGACGTGGAGCTGGACGAGCCTGCGATCGCGCGTGAATCCGCGCGCCTGCGCAAGGCCTTCGAGCGCGTGAAGAGTGAGCTCAAGGCCATGGCCGAGCGCGAGGGGTTGATCAAGTCCGAGAAGTAGCGCCGACCTCAAAGGGGAGAGACATGACAGACACTCGATCGGAGTTGCCTTCGCTGCCGCAGGACGACACCAGGGAGAACCTCGAGACCCGCGAGTTTCAGCTGTCACTCGCGCGCACCGCGTACAACTACATGCGGACGTATCCAAACCTCGGCGAGCTCGCCTGCTCGGCCAACATTCCGAGCGGCGAGGAGCTGGGCGTCGAATACAACCTGAAGGTAGTCAACACGGTCACCCAGCTGGCAGAGAACTTCGTGGAGGTTCTCGTCGCCAAGCTCGGCCAGGAGTTCGCGGCGGATATATTCACGAGCTTGCGCCAGGACATTGCCAAGGCGGTTACGGGCACGCTCGACGTGTTCACCGCGGCGTACAAGCACGGGCCCACGGCGTTCCTCAGGTCGACGTTCTTCGACATGTTGAACAACAAGAGCGTGCTCCAGCCCAAGAGCACCGTCGAGTACGAGGATCTGATCAAAACCCTGCCCAAACCGCAGATCCTGACCATCGATCGCAAGCCGGGGATGCCGGATGGTCTGCAGTGTGACAACGATTGGTTCTTCGGCTACCTGCAAGTCGCTGGCTTCAATACGACGTGCCTGCGCGCGGTGGTGCTCGAGAAGAAGGCGGCGGAGCCCGGCGATCAGACGGTGTTGCTCGAAGATCTGCTCGACAAGATGGATGTCCAGGACCGCGACTTGCGGAGCGGGAGCGGCGACGACAACTGCACGTTGAAGGACGCCTCGCGCAGGGGCCGGCTGTTCGTTTGCGACTACGAGCTGCTACGTGACGCAAAGGAGAGCTCGTTCCGCAAGGTCAAGCGCTTCCTCGCCGCGCCGATCGCCCTGTTCTACTGGAACGACAATCCACCTCGGGATCGGGGCTGGCCCGACGATGGCTACGGAGGCGAGCGCGGCGTGTTGCAGCCGATCGCCATCCAGTTGAAGCAAGAACGAGGCGCGGCGATCTTCACGCCCCATGACTCGGCCAAGGCTGGCGACGCGGATGGCCGCAAGTGGAGGATCGCCAAGTACATCGTCAACATGGCGTGCGTGATCCAACACGAGTCGGTGGCTCACCTGGGCGAGTGTCACATGGTCATCGAGCCGATCGTGCTCGCCACGCATCGTCAGCTGGCCAAGCGTCACCCGTTGTTCCAGCTGCTCCTGCCCCACCTGCGCTACACCATCAGCATCAACAGCGGTTCGCGCGCCAACTTGATCGTCCCGGGCGGCGTGGTTGCCACGAACGTGGGTCCCGAGATCTCGTCGACGCTCGAGCTGATCGTGCAGGCGCGCAAGAACTGGCGCTGGGACCAGAACCGTCCGGACAAGCTGTTCGCGCTGCGCGGTGTGGACTCGGAGCACCTCCCAGTATTTCCCTTCCGTGACGACACGCTGCCGCTCTGGGAAGCGATCAAGACGTTCGTGCAGCGCTACGTGCGCCTGTACTACGCGAACGACAGGGCCGTGGAACAGGATGGCGAGCTGCAGGCGTGGATCAACGAGATCGTGTCACCCGAGTACGCGGCGCTGTCCGGATTCGATCAGCTGAGGCTCGAACCGGACGGGCGAGTGGTCCTCGACAAGCGCGACTACCTGGAGGACATCGTCGCGCAGATCATCTACATCGCGGGTCCGCTCCACGCGTCGGTCAACTTCGCGCAGTATCCCCTCGGCGCGTACGCGCCGGCCGCCTGTGGCGTCATGTACAAGGAGCCGCCGACCCGCGACAAGCCGATCAAGGACGACGAGCTGCTGAGCTGGTATCCTCCATTGGACGTCGCGCTCTACACCGTCTCCTTCGTCTATCTGCTGAGCGGCGTGCAGTTCGATCGGCTCGGGCACTACAGCAGTAACCCGCGCGAGGCTTATTTCAAAGATCGGCGTGCGCAGGAGTACCTGGAGGAGTTCCAGAACGATCTCGCCCTGGTCGAGCACGAGATCCGCCGGCGCAATCGCCAGCGCCCTGTGGCGTATCCGTATCAGCTGCCGTCGCAGATCCCGAACAGCATCAGCATTTGAAGGCTGGAGCCAGCATGTCGGTCGTGGCGTCCAGATCGTGGATCGCCTCGGCCTGCATGGTGGTGTCGCTCGCTCGCCGAAGGCAACTGGCCGCACTGCCTCCGAGCAGCGGCGCGAGCCTGCGGCGCGCAGCGGCGGCGTGCATGCGCAGGCCGTTGTGGTCGAAGCACTCGATCGCGTCCGCCAGCTGGCGGGTCGCGTGCTCGGGGCTGCCTGTCGCGACGTCCAGCCCGGCCTGGATGACCGCAGCGAAGCCGCGCGCGTGCGGCACACGCGTGGCGCGCAGCGCGGCGATCTGGGCGCGCAAGAAG
>DATEOF010000101.1:0-75068 GCA_035274465.1 Polyangiales bacterium | reverse complement strand
GGCCGCGCGCTGCTGTTCATGGGCGTGTTCGTGCCGCAGGGCGTGCTGCTGTTCGGCTTGCCGATGACGGCCTGGACGCGCTCGCTCGCGGTCGCGAGGGTCGGGCCTTTGGGTGAGACGTATGCGTTCGATCGCGGCGGGCGGCTGCTCTCGGACATCCGCTTCGAGCAGCCGCTGCGGCACGCGGGGCTCCTGCCGGCGAGCGGCAGCTCGGCGCTGCAGCTCGAGCTGCGCGATCCCGGTGCGGATCTCACGCGGGGGGAGCGACCGCAGCCGAGTCGGCCGCTGACGCACATCGTGCTGGCCGCACAGCGCGCCCAGAGCGGCGTCGAGATCCGGCCCTATCGCGGCTATCGCGGCGTACCGGTGGTGGGCGCGTTCCGTGCGCTGCCTGCGTACGGGGTCACTGTCGTGTGCGAGATCGACGAGACCAGCGCGTACCACTCGCTGGAGACGCTGCAGATGACGCTGCAGTGGCTCGTGCTCGCGCTCACGCTCTCGGCGTTTGCGCTGCTCGCAGCGGCGGTGATCTCGATGCGGTTGCGGCGGCGCGCGGAGAAGGCCGAGCGCATGATGGCGCGCTTCGGGCAATACCGGCTGGTGCGCAAGATCGCCGAGGGCGGGATGGGTGCGGTCTACCTGGCGAGCCACGAGATGCTGCGCAGGCCTGCTGCGATCAAGGTGTTGCGCCCGGACAAGGCCTCGCCCGAGGCGATCGCGCGCTTCGAACGCGAGGTGCGCGTGACGGCCACGCTCAAGCATCCGAACACCGTCGCGGTCTACGACTACGGGCGCACGCAGCGTGGCGATCTGTTCTACGTGATGGAGTACATCGAGGGGCTCGACCTGCAAAACCTGGTGCTGCGCTTCGGCCCCATGCCGGGCGCGCGCGTGCTGTACTTCCTGCGGCAGCTGTGCGGCTCGCTGGCGGAAGCGCACGCCGCGCAGCTGGTGCACCGCGACATCAAGCCGGCCAACTTGCTGGCGTGTCGCGTCGGCGGCATGGCGGACACGCTGAAGGTAGTCGACTTCGGCGTGGCCAAATCACTGACCGGTGATCAGCTGGGGTTGACCGCCGATCGGTTGATCCTGGGCACGCCCGAGTACATGGCGCCCGAGCTCTTCGAGTCCTCGGATCGCGCGAGTCCTCAGTCTGACATCTATTCGGTGGGCGCCGTGTCTTACTTCTTGCTGACGGGTCACCCGGTATTCGACGCGCGCTCGCTGCACGAGTTGTGCATGGCCCAGCTGACGCGCGAACCCGAGCCACCTTCTGTGAGGCTCGGCGCGAGCGTGGACGCGGTGCTCGAATCGACGATCATGGCGTGTCTGGCGAAGCGCCGCGAACAACGGCCGGCGAGCGCGCGAGCATTGCAGGCGCTGCTCGATCGGTCGCCGCTGGCGTTCGGTTGGAAGCCGAGCGACGCCGAAGCGTGGTGGCATGCGCATGGATCTGAGCTGGAGGAAGTTCGTTCTTCGCGAGCTCCGGCCTCGCCCTCGCCGGAGTTCCCCGGGCTGATGCCGTCGCGGGTCAATCCCTAGTTCTTCGCTGACGAAAGCTTCGTGCTGCTGCCGACCTTGATGCTGCCTTCGAGGCCGCGGCGAAGTGATTCCAGGAAGGCGTTGTCGCGGGACCGCGCGCGGTGCGGTGACTCGACGAATCGGAGCCACTCCCGCCGAGCGCACCGTCAACGACCACGAAGTTGCGCGCGGGTGCAGCGAGTCTCCAACGTTGGAGCAAGTCCGGCCGAGCACACCGTCAAGGCCCACGGAGTCGCGTGCGCGTGCGGCGAGTCTCGGGCGTCGGAAGCCCCCCCGCCGAGCGCAACGCCATACATCACGGGTTGCGCGCGCGGTGCGGCGAGTCGACGACCTTGGACGCGCACGGCGAGTCAACCGGTAGCAGGTAGCGTTCGGCGAGAGCTGTTCGCGTTGTGTCGTGCCGTACGGCCGGATGCGCGACTCAGATCACGAGCTTCCGCGCGTGGAATGCCTCCGCGCGGCCGTCCGGCGCATGGCACTCCACGCCCCGCACGCTCATCAACCCATGAAAGGTGTCGGCCCGGAACCAGGGCTTGTTCGCCTGCGACACAAAGTGCCGCTGCAACGACTCCACTTTCCGCTGCGCTTGCGCAAGTGTCAGCGGTACGTACAGGTTGGGCTTACCCAGATCGCCTTCCCACTTCGGGATCTCGTACTCCAGGATCAGATGATTGCGCCAGGTGTTCCAGGTCAGCTCCGCGATCACGCGATGGTCCTGGTGCAGGTCCGCCGCGTGGTGGCTGAGCACGAGATCGGGCTTCAGCGTACGCCCCAGCTGCCCCATGTAGTCCTTGATCTCCGCCCACACCGCAGGGAAGTAGCTCTCGCGAAACTGCGAGACCTTCACGCCGCTCCGAGCGGCACCCGCCAGAAACTCCGCCGCGCTTGCCCGCGCTTCACGCTCCCGCTCTGCATCGGCGGAAAACACCACCCAATCGACCTCGCTCCCCGGCCGCTCCGCCAGCAACCTCAAAATCGTCCCGCCGCAGCCGATCTCGATGTCGTCGCTGTGCGCGCCCAGGCACAGCACGCGCAGTGGTCCGCTGGGCAGTGTCACAGGACGGTTGCCTCTGGGATCGGGACGATGAACTTGGCTCCCCAGCTTCGTGCGTGGGCGAGCTGGTTCATGATTTCGTCCTTCAGGTTCCAGGGCAGGATGACGATGTAGTCGGGCTTGGCTTCATCCAGCTTCTCTGGTGCATGGATCGGGATGTGCGTGCCAGGCAGGAAGCGGCCGTGCTTGTACGGGTTGCGGTCTACCGTGAACTCGATGAAGTCGCTGCGGATGCCGCAGTAGTTGAGCAGGGTGTTGCCTTTGCCCGGGGCTCCGTAGCCCACGATGCGCTTGCCCTGACGGCGCAGGTCGATCAGTAGCTCCAACAGCTTGTGCTTGGTGTCTTGCACTTGCTTGTCGAAGCGCGTGTAGGTCTCGAGCTTGTCGTAGCCCGCGGCCAGCTCGCGCGCCTTCAGCTCGCGCAGGCGGTCGGTCTCGGGCTTGCTGCTGTCGGCGGCGTGCCTTGCGTAGATGCGGAGTGAGCCGCCGTGGGTCCACAGCTCTTCGACGTCGAAGACGGTGAGGCCGTGCTTGGCGAAGATGGCCTGGATGCTGAGCAGCGAGAAGTACGAGAAGTGCTCGTGGTAGATGGTGTCGAACTGGTTTTCTTCGAACAGCCGCATCAGGTGCGGGAACTCGAAGGTGATCGTGCCGGTGGGCTTCAAGATGATCGGCAGGCCGGCGACGAAGGTGTTCAGGTCCGGCACCTGGGCGAGCACGTTGTTGCCGAGCACCAGGTCGGCCGTCGTGCCGGCATCGCGCATCGCCTTGGCGGTCTGTTCGTGGAAGAACGCGACCTGCGTGTTGACGCCGCGCTCGCGCGCCGCCTTGGCGACGTTGGCCGCAGGCTCGATGCCGAGGCAGGGGATGCCGCGCTGCACGAAGTACTGCAGCAGGTAGCCGTCGTTGCTCGCCAGCTCCACCACGAAGCTCTGCGGCCCGAGCGACAAGCGCTCCGAGATCATCCCCACGTAGTCCTGCGCGTGGCGCAGCCAGGCCGACGAGTACGAGGAGAAGTAAGCGTATTCGGTGAAGATCTCTTCGGGCCGCACATACTCCGAGAGCTGGACCAGGAAGCACTTCCTGCAGACCCATACGTGCAGCGGATAAAACGGCTCCATGCCGTCGAGCTGCTCGGCGGCCAGAAAGCTTTCACACAGCGGGGACATGCCGAGATCGACGACTGTGTCCTCGAGTTTCGTGCTACAGAAGCGGCAAGTTACGAGCTTCATGATGGCGTGAGGTTGGCGCAGCTACTTATGATTTTCAAGGCGACGAAGCTGGCTGGTGCGCAGGTGATCGAGCTCGAACGCCGTGGTGATGAGCGCGGCTACTTCGCCCGCACGTTTTGCGAGCGAGAGTTCGCCGACCATGGATTACCCACGCACTTCCCCCAGTGCAACACCTCATTCAACGCTCGCGCCGGAACTTTGCGCGGGATGCACTTCCAGGCCGCCCCCCAGCGCGAGGCCAAGCTGGTGCGCTGCACGCGCGGCGCGATCTACGACGTGATAGTCGACCTGCGCGTCGACTCCCCCACGCGCTTCGAGTGGATCGGCGTGGAGCTGACCCAGGACAACGGCACGGCGCTGTTCATCCCCGAGGGCTTCGCGCACGGCTTCTTGACGCGCGCCGACGCCACCGAGGTCTTCTACCACATGAGCGACTTCCACCGGCCGGAGGGCGCGCGGGGTGTACGTTGGGACGACCCGCGCTTCAGTATTCGCTGGCCTGTCGCGCCCAGCGTGATATCCGAACGGGACGCGACTTACCCCGACTTCGACCCCTCCCGCTTCGATGGCTGACTCGACGAGAACCACGGACCGCGACCTCGGCGCCGAGCTTCACGCGCTCGTCAGCGAGCTGTACCCCATCTGCCGCAGCATCACCGGCGACGGCGTACGCCAGACGCTGCAGATTCTGTCCCGCTACAACCCGCTGACTGTCCACGAAGTGCCGAGCGGGACGCCGGTGCTGGACTGGACGGTACCGAAAGAGTGGAACATCCGTGATGCCTGGATCGCGGATGCCAGCGGCCAGCGCATCGTCGACTTCCGCAAGCTCAACCTGCACGTCCTGAACTACAGCGTTCCGGTCCGCGCCAAGCTCTCGCTGCGCGAGCTGCGCCCGCACCTGTTCACGCTGCCCAACCAGCCGGATCTGGTGCCTTACCGGACATCGTATTGGAACGAGGCCTGGGGCTTCTGCTTGAGCCAGCGCCAGCTCGACGCCATGCCCGAGGGCGAATACGAGGTGTGCATCGATTCCACGCTCGCGGACGGCTCGCTGACCTACGCCGAGCTCGTGCTGCCGGGCGCGACCGAGGACGAGATCCTGATCTCGGCGCACACCTGTCACCCTTCGCTCTGCGACGACAACCTCACCGGCCTGGCGATCGCCAGCTTCCTCGCGCGCGAGCTCTCGCAGGCGGCAGTCCGCCGCTACACGCTGCGCTTCCTGTTTGCGCCGGGCACCATCGGCGCGATCACCTGGCTGGCCCGCAACCGCGAGCGCGCGGCGCACATCAAGCACGGCCTGACCCTGACGTGTCTCGGCGACAGCCATCCGTTCACGTACAAGAAGACGGTCTTGGGCGGCGCCGAGATCGATCGCGCCGTCGCCGCCGTCCTGGCGCACAGCGGCTTGCCGCACCAGCTGATCGAGTTCTTCCCGTACGGCTACGACGAGCGGCAGTACAACTCGCCGGGATTTCGCCTGCCGGTCGGCTCGCTGATGCGCGGCCGCCACGGCAAGTTCCCCGAGTACCACACGTCGGCCGACAACCCGAGCCTGGTGGCGCCCGAGCGCATGGCCGAATCACTCGGTGTATTGCGCTCGCTGATCGCGCTGCTCGACGGCAACGCCACGTACCAGAACCTCGCGCCCTGGGGTGAGCCGCAGCTCGGCAAACGCGGGCTCTACAAGGCACTCGGGGGCGCTGACATCCCCGACTTGCAGCTGGCGTTGCTCTGGGTGCTCAACCTCTCGGACGGCGCGCACTCGTTGCTCGACATCGCCGAGCGTTCGCAGATGGATTTTCGGGCCATTCGGGCCGCCGCCGATTTACTTTTGCAGCACGACTTGCTGTCAGCGGCGACATCTCCGCCGGCGCAGATCGCCCGTAAGTGAACTCACTGGAGCTTCGCCGTGCGCCCTTCGCTCGCCCTCTTGCTCTTGCTCGCCGTCGCCGCCAGCTGCACGCGTGAGCCCACCGATCCCGCGATCGAGCCACAGCAGCCCAGCAAACCGCAGGGACCACCCGGTGTCCCGCCCTACGATCGCTGGCCGGGGATCAACGGCAAGTCGGGAGTCAACGGCGACCCGCTGATCGACCGCGCCTCCGTCGAAGCGTTCTGCAAGTGGCGTGGCCGCAGCTGCGGCGTCGCGCACGTGTACACCGATCGCAAGTCGTGGCACGCGATGACGCACGCGGGCTGGATGTTCGACAACATGGTCGGCTTTCGCGGCCAGCTGATCGTCTCGCAGGGCCTGGTTCCCGAGGGGCACAAGGACGATCTCCCGGCCTGCGCGCGCGGCGAGCACGATCAGGACTTCCGCGACTTCGGCAACATGATGGTGCTGAAGGGCCGCGGCGACTCGATCGTGCGCCTGGGATGGGAGTTCAACGGCGACTTCATGTCGTGGGCCGCGACCGACGCCGAGACCTGGAAGCAGTGCTACCGCCGCGCCGCGCTGGCCATTCGCGAGAGCGCGCCGCGCGTGAAACTCGACTGGACCATCAATGCGCACGGCACGCCGAGCAGCATCTGCGGTGGAGTCAGCACCAACTGTTACCCCGGCGACGACGTGGTCGACATCATCGGCATCGACAACTACGACATGTTCCCGTCGGCCAAAACCAAGGCCGAGTTCGACAAGATCTCGGCGGCACCCGACGGACTCACCTGGACTTATCAGTTCGCCAAACGCCGCGGCAAAAAGTTCTCGGTGGGCGAGTGGGGTATCGCCCCCGGAGCTGGGGGGAACAGCAGCGGTGAAAACCCCGAGTTCATCCGCTGGATGCACGAGTGGTTCGCCCAGCACGCGGATGACCTGGTCTACGAGGCGTACTTCAACAGCTGCGAAGACAAGCTGGTCGAGTCGAACATGTACCGTCCCGTGGGCAAAGACTGCGGCCGGCAGAACCACGGGGCGGCCAGCCTGTACAAGGAGCTGTTCGGCGGTGAAGCTGCTGGCGGCGACGCGCTGCTCGACGACGGCCGACGTGGCGTCACCGGCACCACGCGGCCGGGCAACTGAGCAACTAGCTCAGCCCGCGGACCAGCGCTGCATGCCGTGCACGGGGTGGCTGCGACCGGCCATCTGCAACACCCGTTCCTTCAGCTCGATAACCGCGCGTGTCGGCCGGCGTACCAATGACTGCCACGGCGCATCGCCTGGCCTGGTGTGACTGCGCAGCTGGAAGCTGATCTCCTGCAGCAGATCCGCCGCAGGTCGGGGCCGGGGGTTGGTGAAGGCTTCGAGCCGGCGCTCGAACTCCTGGCGCTCCTCGGCGCTGCGCGCGTAGCCGGCGACCCATTCGCGCAGGGTCTCGACGTACGGGGCGTACACGGTGCGCACGCGGGCAGATTCCTGGCCGGAGTGCAGGCGGTAGACGCCGATCCGAGTGGGGCTGACGAGCGCGTCGTATTCGTACGCGAGGCGACCGAACAGCGCGGTGTCATTGAACCCGCCCACGTTGCCCGGGAACCCGCCCAGCTCGAAGACGCGCTTGGGATTGATCAGCGTGGTGACGAGCTTCGGCGCGTAATTTAACACGCCTGTCAGGTTGCGCTGTTTGACGTGACTCCCCAGATAGCGCCCGTCGCGCAGGTAGTACCAGCCGAACGCGACGAACCCGTAGGAGCCTTCCAGTTGGTCCTGCGCCAAGGCCTCGAAAGCCCTCGCAGCTTCGTCGCGCAGCAAATAGTCATCGTCTGGCAACATGAGTGCCCAGTCGGTCTCAACCGTATGGAGTTGGCGGTTGTAACTGGGGGCAAAATCGACCTTGGATGGAAACTCGAAGACCCGGACTTTGGGGTGCGCTTCGTATCGCTCACGCAGCTCGCCGCCCCAATCCCATGAGCCACCCGCGTGCATGATGTGCACTCTGGAGATGCTCGGTGAGTCGATCGGGATGGAATCCAGCGCGGTTTCGAGCATTCCCAAGCGGTGCGGACCCGAGAGCATGACGACTACGGTAAGCATGACGATTGGGGAGGAACCTTTCTCGCGCCGAACGGACGCACGATCGCGCACGAGCATAGTCGCAGCGCCTGAACTCTGCTACCGCGAGATTGCTCTTGGCGTTGCGGTATGGGGGATTACCCTCGCCCCGGGCTTTCGTGCAGTTTTCATCCACGAACCGAGGCCGCTACCAGCGGCGAAACCAAAATGGTTCCTTGCTCATGGATGGTCCTTGGCTAACCTCTGCGCATTAACTCGACAGGAGTGGGCATGAAAGTCGTCTTATTTTGTGGCGGGATGGGCACGCGCCTCAAGGATTACTCCGAAAGGATCCCGAAGCCGCTGGTCGAGGTCGGCAACCGGCCCATCCTGTGGCACTTGATGAAGTACTACGCGCACTACGGACACAAAGAGTTCATCTTGTGCCTCGGCCACGGCGCGCGCGCGATCAAAGAGTTCTTCCTCAAGTATGACCAGTGCCAGTCCAGCGACTTCGTGCTGAGCGAAGGCGGACGCAAAGTCAGCCTGCTCGATCGAGACATTCAAGACTGGAAGATCACCTTCGTGGACACCGGATTGCACTCGAACGTCGGCGAGCGCCTGCGTTGTGTCCGCGAGTACATCGAAGGCGACGAGCTATTCCTGGCGAACTATGCCGACGCACTCTGTGATCTCGATCTGAACGCGTACATCGAGAACTTCCGGCACCGCAACAAGGTCGCCTGCTTCATGAGCGTGCCCGCTCCGCACACGTTCCACATCGTGCACAGTGACGCCGAGTACCACGCGACCAAGCTCGAGCTGGTTACGCGTTCGCCGGTGCGCATCAACGGCGGCTTCTTCGTGTTCCGCAACGAGTTCTTCGAGTACCTCCAGCCCGGCGAAGAGTTGGTCGTCGAGCCGTTCGCGCGTCTGATGGAGAAGCGCCAGCTGCTAGCCGTCCCGCATACAGGCTTCTGGCGCAACATGGACACGTTCAAGGACAAGATGGAGCTCGACGACTTGCTCAATCACGGTCGCGGCCCGTGGCAGGTCTGGCAGAAGTACTGAGCCTCCGTCCCGGCGTTCGATGTAAGCGAAGGTGCGCCCCGCGTGGCACTTGCTGCGCCCCGCGGCACGCCGCGCTCACAGTCACGAGAGACTGTGTTAGCGTCGCTACAGTTTGTTTGCGGGGCGAATCGCGAGCTCGGTGATCTCGGCCGTGCGCGGGAGCATCACCGCCGACAACACCATCGCGGCGACATCGTCCGCTTGGAGCAGCAGCTCGGGCCGGTAGTCGCGCTCTTCTTGTCGCACCAACGCCTCCTGCATGGGCGTCGCTGTACGACCCGGGAAGATGCTCAGTACGCGCACGCCGGCGGCGTTTACCTCATCGCGAAGACTGTCCGCGAATGCTCTCAACGCGGCTTTGCTCGCGGCGTATACTGCCACTCCTGCGCGGGGGGTGAAACTTGCGAGAGAGTTCACGAAGACGATGTCTCCGGGCGCTTTGCGCAACGAAGGCAGTAGGCGACGTGTGATCAAGAACGGTGCGCGCATGTTGGTATCGAGCAGAGTGTCGAGTTGTTCCACGCTGGTGTCTTCCACCGACCCGATCGCGGTCTGCGCAGCGCAGTTCACCAAGAAGGCGAGACCATTCGGCAGCGAATCGTCGATGAGTTGCCCGAGTTCCGACACTGCATTGTCATCCGTGAGGTCCAGAACGTGCGTCGATGCGACGCCACCGGCGCTGCTGATGGCGGCTGCCGTCTCTTCGAGTGGTGCGAGCCGTCGACCCGTGATCATGACTGTCGCCCCCTGCTCGCCGAAGGCAATCGCGATGGCTCGGCCGATGCCGCTACCAGCGCCAGTCACCACTGCCGTCTTACCGGCCAACCTTCCGGACACGTTCGACCGTCGCTCGTTATGGATGTCCGGTTTCTGCACTGAATCGGCGTTCGACGCTGAAACCATGGCGCGAGGACGGTAGTGTGCTATCGCGATCGGCGCAATCTGATCAGTCTTGCTGGTGTGGCTTTCACGCCTCCGACGCCGCTTCGATACCCAGTAGAAATGACCAGTTGGAATATCTTAGTTGTTGGAGGCTTTAGTGGAGTCGAATGTTGACGTGGGCACGCCTCTCGGCTTCCCCCGGAGTCACGACCGGCCAGGACGCATCAATTCAACTTGGTCGCAAGAGATTGCCTCCGGCGCGTTGGTTCTCCTCGACTTTCTCGCGGTGATCCTCGCCGGCGTGCTGTCCGACTTGTTGCTCAGCGCCGACAGCGACAAGCTGCGCAGCCACCTCGCAGGCTCCCTGATTTGCGGGATCTCCGTCGTTCAGAGCAACGCGCAGTTCAAGCTCTACTCTTCGGCGCAGGCCAAGGGCCTGTTGCCTTTGCTCGATCGCGTGTTGACGGCGCTCGTCGTCGCCTTCGGTTGGGTCGCGGTCATCGCGATCATGATCGATGCTCCCGTCACGTACCCGTCGATCTGGAAGTTGGGACTGTTCATCTTCTCGTTCCTGTTCGTCGCGGGGGGCCGAGTCGGCTTCAAGTACTTCGTCGCCACGCTGAGCGCACGCGGCTTGGTGTCGTGCAACATCGCCATCATCGGCGCCGGTGAAGCCGGCGAGAAGTTGATCGAGAAGCTCGAGCGCAGCGGGCCGTGGACCCGCATCGTCGGCGTGTTCGACGATCGAGCCCGCAGCCCTGAGCGGCGGATGACCGGCATCGCCCCGGAACGCTACCCGGTTCATGGGACCACCGACGAGCTCGTGCCCTATTCGCAGAGGGTGCGCATCGACGAGATCTTCATCGCGCTGCCCTGGACGGCCCAGGCTCGCATCAACGACATCGTACGCACCATCCAGGTCATTCCGGCGAACATCCACCTGTGCCCGGAGATCCCGCGCGACCCGATGGTCAGCCGCAGGTTGACCTCGGTCGACGGCATGCCGGTCGTCACCATGGTCAGCAAGCCTGTGTCCGGATGGGGCTACCTGACCAAGTGGGTGCTCGACAAGAGCCTGGCCCTGGTCGGTTTACTCTTGGTGTCGCCGCTGCTGCTGCTCGTAGCTGCACTGATCAAGCTCGAGAGCAGGGGTCCGGTATTTTTTCGACAACCGCGCCTCGGCTTCAACAACAAGTTGATGATGATCTACAAGTTCCGCAGCATGTACGCCGACCAGAGCGACTTGGCGGCGACGCAGCTGGCGACCAAGAACGATCCCCGCGTCACGCGCCTGGGCAAGATCCTGCGCCGGCTCAGCATCGACGAGCTGCCTCAGCTGATCAACGTGCTGATCGGCGACATGTCCCTGGTTGGGCCGCGGCCGCATGCGCTCGAGGCCAAGGCGGCCGGCCACCTCTACCACGAGATCGTGGCGGGTTACGCGTTGCGCCACAAGATCAAGCCCGGCATCACCGGTTGGGCACAGGTCAGCGGCTGGCGCGGCGAGACGGACACGGAAGAAAAGATCGTCCGTCGAGTTGAGTGCGACCTCTTTTACATGCACAACTGGTCGGTCCTTTTCGACCTGTACATCCTGTTGCTCACGGTCTTCAAAGCACCGTTCCATAAAAACGCCTATTGATAAGGGGTTGATACTGGTACAAGTGCGCGTCAACGCTTTGCTTTTGCCCTCCCGATGCACATGACCGGTACGCACCTCAGGCCCTCTCGGCGACCGCTGCTGTTGGCTGCGGCTCTCGGCATCAGTATCGTCAGCGCTTCACTCCAGGGTTGCACGGCCCTATCCGTGGGGGCGTCGACGGTTACCCCGCTTCCCAAGTTCATCCAGTTGTCACAGGCTGTCCACGCTCAGGAGTACCGCGTGGTGCCAGGCGACCAGCTGACGACCCGCTGCTACTACAATCCGCAGCTGGACGAAGAAGTCTTGGTGCGGCCAGACGGAAATATTTCGTTATCCTTGGTGGGCGAAATCCACGCGGCGGGCAAGACTGCTGCCCAGCTTTCGGACGAGATCACCAAGCGCTATGCCGAATACTTCGTCAAACCGACGGCGGTGGTGATCGTGCGCCAGTTCAACGGCTATCGCGTGTTCACTTCGGGCGAGCTTCGGACACCGGGCCAATTCAACCTGCTGACCGGTGCCCAGACCGTTCTGGAGGCTATTTCTGCTTCGGGTGGCGTGACCGCGGACGGAACACTCACCAGCATCATCCTGATTCGGCGTCTCCCCAACCAAGCGCAGCCGATGGTGGCCGAGCTGGACATCTCTGAAGCCATAAGCGGCGACGAACCCGAGCAAAACGTGGCGCTGATGCCGAATGACTTCATCTACGTCCCGCGTTCTGGCATGGCAGAC
Source organism: Polyangiales bacterium (assembly GCA_035274465.1). Classification (GTDB taxonomy): domain Bacteria; phylum Myxococcota_A; class Polyangia; order Polyangiales; family JAFGIB01; genus JADGRF01. Next base: position 62,976 of record DATEOF010000101.1, on the reverse strand, counting down.
TTCAACGCCGCGATGCAGCAGTACGTCTTCCGGAATTTGAATTTGTCGACGTCCGTCGGCGTCTCATACGATTTGACGAAGGTAATCTCGCCAAACGCAGGCCAATGAAACTCCGACCCACAGTGCGCGCGCGGCAAATCTGCTACACCGGAGGCAGCTCATGGTGATCAGTTTCTCGCCCCGTCACTTGAGCTACCTGATCTTCAAGCGACGCAAAGTGTTCCTCGGCACGCTGGCCGTCGCGCTACTTTTGTACAGCGCGCTCGTGCTCACGCAGAAGCCGCAGTTCGAGAGCACCGCCTCGATCGTGGTCAAGGTCGTCGACCAAGACGTGGCCATGCCGACGCGCTTCTCGGAACAGAACGGCATGGTCGCGTCGTCGATCTCCAGCCTGGCCAAGGAAGTCATCAACTCGGTGCAGGTGGTGATCACGAGCCCGGACGTGCTCGAAGCCACGCTGACCAAGGTCGGTATCGACACCGTCTACCCGAAGCTCAGCGGCAGTGCGGCCAAGGCGAAGTTGCCGATCAACACGCTGGCCTCCGAGAAGCTGCTCGGCGACATCGCGGTCAAGGTCAACAACGACACCAACGTGCTGACGTTGTCGCTGTTCAACACCAGCCCCACGGTGGCGCGCGCCACCTTGCAATCACTGGTCACCGCCACGGTCAACAAGCACGCCAGCGTGATGCGCGATCCACGCCTGCAGTTCCTGGAGCGCAAGCTCGCGACGCTCAAGAACGAGGCGGACTCGTCCGAGCAGGCGGCCATGGAGTTCAAGCAGAAGACGGGCATCACCTCGTTCGACGAGGAACGCAGCCTGCTCCTGCGCCAGCGCGACCAGACCCAGGCCGACCGCAACAAGATCCAGGCGGAGCTCTTCGCCGCGAACGGCCGCGCGACCTCACTCAACAGCGCGCTGTCCAAGACGCCCCGCGCGATCGCGCTGTCGGATGAAAACGACGGCCTGCAGCGCGCGCGTGACGGAGCTCGCGAGCGTTTGACCGCGGCCACGTCGCGCCTCGAAGCCGCCAAGCAGCGCTTCACCGCGAACAACCCCGAGCTCATCGATCTGACCGCGCAGGTCGAGTCGGCGCGCGCGGACTTCAGCCGCGTGAGCGCCGAGTCCAACTCGCGCGTGCGCACCGGTGCCAACCCGGTGTCGCAGACCATCGCGCAGAACCTGGCCACCTCGCAATCCGACGCCATCGCGCAGAAACAGGCGATCGCCCAGCGCGACGAGCAGCTCGCCCAGATCGAGACCCGGCTGGGTTACTTGAACCAGCACGAGATCACGATGCGCGAGCTCGAGCGCAAGCGTGACCTGGCCGAGCGCGAGTATCGCTCTTATCTGGAACGCGCTCAGTCTGCGCGTATAGTGAGTGATATGAACGACGCGGGGATCACCAGCCTGAGCATCCTCCAGGCTCCGACCCTGCCTTACCAGCCGGCGCGTCCGCGCAAGATGCTGCTGTTGCTGATGGCTTTGTTCGCTGGCTTCGCCGGCGGTCTGGCCCTGTGCCTGTTTCTCGAGTCGATGGACGACACGCTCGCTCTGCCCGAGCAGGTCGAAGCGGCCATTGGTCTACCCCTGCTGGCCGTCGTGAATCATCAGAGACCGGAAGGGCACCGATGAAGTCGATCATCATCTCGGCGGATTACGAGGAGGACATCGAGGCACTCTCCAGCGGCGAGAGTCGCCGCGGGGACCTGCTCTCGCATGCCCCCGTCCGCGACGACGAGATGATCAGTCTGCTGCGCGCGCTGCAGCTGACGATGCCGCAGAAGCCGCACTGGACCATCGGTATCATCTCGACCCTGCACGGTGAGGGTGTCTCGAGCGTGGCGCGCGGCCTGGCGCGCGTTGTGGCGCGTACGCCCAACGCCAAGGTGCTGATCTGCGACGTCGCCGGCGACTCGCGCACGCGCCCGTCGAACAAGCGCAGCAATTCCAGCGCGCTCGCCACCCGCGCCTCGCTGGATCACGGCTCGGGTCGCATCGAGTTCACCTGGTTGCCGGGCAGTCAGGTGGCCATGGGTGCCCTGGCCGAGCCGGCCGGGATGAGCGCCCTCGCGGCCGATCCCGAGTCGGTGCGCCACATGCTCAGCAGCGTCAGCGACAGCTTCGAGCTGACCATCCTGGACCTGCCGCCCGTGAGTGAGAGCATCCTCGGCCCGGCCATGGCGAAGGCGCTCGACGGCGTGGTTCTGGTGGTCGAAGCCGAGCGCACGCGCGCCGCCGCCGTTCAGGCCTCCCAGCGCACGCTCAAGATGCACGGGGGCAATGTGCTGGGTGTGGTGCTGAACAAGCGCCGCTTCCACATCCCCAACTTCATCTACCGTCGCTTGTAACATGACGATCGTGGCCGCACCGGCGGTGGTCGTGCCGCGCGGGCAGGCAGAGCCCGAGACGAAGCCCGAGACCGACTGGATCGCGACGCTGATCCTGTACATGCCGCTGCTCGGCGTGACGTTTCTGGCGAAGTTCGCCTTCGTGATCGGCGGCTCCGAGATCATCATGGGCGTGCCGATGATCCTGGGCGCGGTGCTGCTCGGGATCCTGACCGGCCGGCTCAAGCCGCATCCGGTGCGCATGGCCGCCTACCTGGCGCTGGTCGCGGTGATGACCGGCCTCGAGGTGTTCGCGGTCACGAGCTTCATCACCAGCTCGCTGACGCTGGTGTTGGCGATCCCGCTGGCGCACGCGTTCACGCTGAACGGAGCGGGCGTCGACTCCACCGTGCACATGCGGCGCCTGCGCGATCTCGCGCTGTTCCTGTGCTTGCTCGGCATCGCCCAGTACCTCGCGCAGTTCGTGGTTGGCACGCGTCTGGCCTTCCCGATCGAGAACTTCACGCCGAGCGGTTTCATCAGCGCCACCAAGACGTACAACTGCGTGATCCCGATCCGCTACGGCTCCAGCACGTTCAAGTCGAATGGCGTGTTTCTGCTCGAGCCCTCGTACTACAGCCAAATGCTCGCGCTGGGCTTCGCGCTGGAGGCCTCGGGTCCGCGCCGGCTGGTGCGCCTCGGCTGCTTCTGCGCAGGCTTCGTCGTCGCGTACTCGGGCACCGGCTTCTTGATGCTCACACCCGCGCTGGCGGTGCTGGTGATCGCCGAGAAGCGCTACGAGATCCTGGCGTTCCTGTTGATCATCGCAGCCGCAGGCGCGGCCTTCAGCAAGCCGCTCGGCCTCGATTTGTTCCTCGAGCGCGCCGGCGAATTCAACTCGACCAAGTCCAGCGGCTACATGCGCTACGTCGGTGGATTTCACCTATTCGAACAGTATTTGTGGCCGTACCCGAAGCGCGCGTTGTTCGGCATGGGCTCCGGCATGATGTTCCGCTCCACGCCCTGGCCGATGTTCTACGTCGCCGAGACCGGTTGGGTGAAGATGCTGATCGAGTTCGGCCTAGTCGGCTTCATCACGTACTTCGGTTACCTGTTCTACTCGGCATTCCGCAACACGCAGGCGCTGGCCGTGCGCGCCTGCATCTCGGTCACGTTGATCTTGAGCGGTATCCTGGATCCGTGGTCGCACGCGTTGATCCTGACCCTGCTGGTCTGGATGCCGCCCGCGAAGGCCGCCGCGCCCGTCGTTCAGCCGGAGCTGCAGCGCCAGCCGCAACCTGCAGTCCAGGCCGCGGCGCAGACGGTGCAGGCACCTCCGGTTCGCAGCACGCAGCCCGGCACGGGCCTCGCGACGCGTCCGAAGCCCAACCCCGCAGCCGATCGCCGCCACCGCAGCACCATGCGCGGGCAGGGGCCACGCTGACATGCGCATCGCATTGATCGACCCTTCGTTGTTTACCTGGCCCTACGACGCCACGCTGGCGCTCGCGCTGGAGGCGCGCGGCCACGAGGTGGCGATCTTCGGCAAGCCGATCGATCCCAAGGAAGCCGGCCCCGCGTACCGCTTGCTGCGTCCGCACTTCTATCGACTGCTCGATTCGGATCTGGCCAGGCGCTTGCCCCACGCGGCGTTCCTGGGCGTGAAGGGCGTGCTGCACGTGGCGGAGATGCGCCGGCTGCTCGAGGAGCTGCGCGACTTTCGTCCGGACATCATCCACGTGCAGTGGTCGCCGCTGCCGATCGTCGACCGCTGGTTCATCGCGGCGCTGCGCGCGATCGCGCCTCTGGTCATGACGGTGCACGATCCGGTGCCGTACAACGGCAGCCCGCGCTCGTTGCTCCAGCGCCTGAGCGCCGTGGCGATCATGGGCCGCTTCGCGCGGTTGATCGTGCACACGAACAAGGCGGCCGCGCGGTTGCGCGAGTACGGCCTGCCTGCGGAGAACATCCGGCGCATTCCGCACGGACCGATGGGCCTCGCGCCCGTGCTCGAGTCCGCGGTGCTGCCGCAGCGACAGCCGGGCACTGCCCTCGAGATCCTGTTGTTCGGGCGGCTCAAGCCGTACAAGGGCGTCGAGACGCTGGTGCGCGCGGCCGCGGCGATGCGCCCGGAGAGCCTGCGCAAGTGTCGCATCCGCATCATCGGCAAGCCCTTCATGGACCTCGGGCCGGCGGAGCAGTTGATCGCGCAGCACGGTCTCGCGCAGCACGTGCAGATCGAGCCGCGCTTCGTGGCCGAGGCCGAAGTGGCGGAGTTGTTCGCATCGGCCGACGTGATCGCGCTCCCGTACACCGAGATCGACGCATCCGGCGTGCTGATGTCGAGCTTGACGGCAGGTGTACCGATCGTCGCCACGCGCATCGGGCTGTTCGCCGAGATGCTCGAGGATGGCAAGCACGGGCGTCTGATCGACGTCGGTGATCATCGGGCCCTGGCACACGCGCTCGAGGAGCTGGCCGACGAGCCCGAGCTCCGCGCACGCATGGGCGCAGAGGTACGCCGGCTGCGCGATGCGATTCCGGATTGGGCGACGATCGCGGGCATGACCGAGGGCCTGTACCGGGAGCTGCTCGGGACGGGTGGAGCGCGTCCCCTGGCGGATCGGCCGGATTTGAGGCAGGAGTACGTGAAGGAAGGCGCATGAACCCCTTCGCCAAAGCTCTGCTGTTAGTGCTAGTGGCTGCGCTCGCCTTCGTGCCCGCGGCTCTGCACGCCGACGAGCCGCGCGACGTGGATCAGGGCGACATCGCGCGTTTCACCAAGGCGCGCTGGTCGATGATCTACCCAGACAAAGACTACGAGGGTGGCTGCGTCGTTGGCTATCTCGCATTCGAGTTCAGCCCCACCGGCTACTTCGCCTACAACAACCATATCCGTGGCTCCTGGCGCATCGACGAGCTCGGGAACCTGAAGCTGCGCACGCGCGACGGTATCCGCTTTACGATGATGGTCGACGGCGGCACCATCCGGCCCAGTCAGGACATCCCGCCCATCCTCAAGCGCAGCCAAGTGTTTCAGCGCTGTCCCGAGTAGACGTCAGAGATGCCTCGAATGCCCGTGCGGAATGCGGTGTTCATCACCGCCACCGAGCTCGAACCCAGACGTTACGGTAAGCCTGTCGTGATCGGCGGGATCATCGATCACCTGTGCGAGCGTCTGGGGCCCGCGCAAGTGCACGTGATCCTGATCGGTCGCCCCGACCTCGAACGGCCGCCGGTCGCGTACCAGCGGCACGTGATCAGCAAGCCGCGTTGGTCGGCGCAGATCCGCGCCGTGGTCGAGCACACGCTATTCGCGCGCGGCGAGCGCCGCTTGTCGCTGCAAGAGTCGGCGCTGCACTCCGACGTCGTGGCCGCGCGCCTGCGCGAGCTGCTCGACCGCATCGATCCCGAGCTGGAGATCTGGGACACCGTGCGCCTCGGTCAATACGCGAGCGCGGTGCCGCGCCGCGGCCCAGGCCGTCCCGCACGCCGGCTGCTCTACGCCGACGACCTCTTCTCCGAGCGCTACACCGCCATGCTCCGCGACAGCGCGACCCGAGCACTCGCGGGTGATCCGGGCGGAGCCTTCAAGAAACTCCTGCCGCGACCGGTGCAGCCGCTGCTTGGAAACCCGCTCGTCTACCGGCCGCTGTTGCAGCTCGAGCGCAGGCTGGTGGCGGTGTCGGAGGAAACTCAACCCAAACGTTTCGATGGCACGTACCTCGTCGGTCCAGAGGAAGCCGCGCGACTTCGCGAGCGCTGTCCGGGGCCGATCATCGCACCCCTGCCGCCGTTGCTGCGGGAGCCGCGTGCATCGACGCGCGCTGCGCCGAGTGCGCCGGTGTTTACATTCGTAGGCGGGTTCGACTACGCGCCCAACCGCGACGGCATCACGTGGTTCCTGGAGGTGTGTCGGGAAGCAGTGCTGGCGCGGCTGCCGGATGTCGTGATCCAGGTGATCGGCAACGGCACGGAGGTCGGATTGCCGGAAGCCGCGGCCTGGGGCGATCGTGTGCGCTTCCTCGGCTGGGTCGACGATCTGGACGCCGTGCTGGGCGGCAGCGTCGCGTTGCTGTCATCCCTGCGCACGGGCAGCGGAGTGAAGATCAAGGTGCTCGAGGCGCTGGCGAGAGGCTTGCCGGTCGTTGCAACTCCGTCGGGCGTGCAGGGCATCGAGGCGAACGAAGGCAGCGGCTGTTTGATCGCCGAGACCCCCGAAGCGCTGGCTGCAGCAATGCAGCGCGCCTGCGAACCGAGCGTGAACGCCCGGCTGTCCGAAGGCGCGCGCAGGGCCTGGAACCAGCACTACAGCCCGGCGGTGGTGCGGCGGCAGTACGACGAGATCTTCGGGTTGGGAGAAGCGGTTTCGCGGCTGGAAGCGGAACGCTGACAAGCGACTGTTCGGCTACCAGCTTGCTGCTGCTGGCTGCGCGGGTCGGTAGGACTCGGCGTGGCTCTGGAACTCGGCGTGCCCGTAGAGTGCGAGTTGCTGGATGAGCTTGTGCACGAGCCGCCGATCCGCGAGCTCTCGGACCACGGGAATGTGGCTGGCCAGGTCGTAGGTGCGCATTTGGGCTGCGAGATACAGCGCCGTGGCCACCGCGACCGCGTAGTCGAGGGGGTTGAGGTCGATGCCTACGCGGCTCGCCGCCGCGCGATCTTTGTTTGAAAAGTTCTGGACGAAGAACAGCTTGGCGAAGCTGCGTTCCATGCGGGATTGCAACCTTGCGACGAGGTCGTCACCGAACGGCAAGTCCGCCGCCATCGTGGCCCGCACCAACGCACCACACGTCGCGTCATCAAAGCCCGCGCGCAGCGTGGCGGCGCGCGTGAGCCAAAGGTCGACGATGCCTTGCGGCGTATCTGCGAGCAACTCCTCGGGCAGGCCGAGTAGATAGCAACGATAGCGACTCAGCTCCACGATCGCGCGCTCGCTGCCCGTGAAGCTGTTGCGCCCCTCACGCAGCACCTCGCGGGAGAGCAGGAACACGTTGATCAAACCCGCCGGCATCTGATCGACCTGTGGGATGGGCACACCGTAGATGCGCTTGTCCCAGCCGCGCTCGCGCGCCAGCACGTTGTAACGCACCATGGAGTGCATCAGCCGCACCATCGCGGCCGCGCGAAAGCCTTCGCCGTGACGCTCGAGCGCGCCCGGCAGTACGCTGGTGATGAAGAAGGTCGCCGTCTCGCGGATGCGGCGCGCCGCGGTCGTGTGCGAGAGTGTGCCTGTGATCGCCATCGGCAGCGCGGAGTACTTGTTCATGAAGGTCGCGAAGAACGCCCCGCGAATCGCGTACGGCGACACGTGTGCATACGCGTTGCGCTGCTGGCGCGCGCCGTCTTCGACGAGCTTCATGTCGAGCCAGTCGGGGATGCGCTCCATCTCGCGAATGAACGCCACGAGCTCGGGCGGCGCGTCGCTGACCTTCTCCACGCCGCGCTTGCAAGCTTCGTCGAGCATGTTGATCAAACGTCGCGCGCCGAAGCCCGGCATGAGCGCGGCGTAGGCATCCGCGACGCCGTCGCCGATCAGCGTGTACGCGCGCATCAGCTCGACCCGCTGCGTATTGGCCAGGAGCCGCTCGCGCTTGTTCCGGGTCTCGCGCGGCAACGTGCTCTCGTGCGCCAAGTCCTGGGTAAAGCGCTCCGGCGGCACGGAGAAATCAAACGAGCCGTACATGACTGGAATGAGCTCGCGTTGACGTTCGATCTTGGCGTCGAGTCGTGAGGTCGGCATGCGGGTCGGTCTCCCGGGTGTCGCGTAAGCCTAGCCTGAGCCACGGCCACACGCCGGTGCGGTAGTCGGACTAGGAGACCGACCAGGTAGACCGAATCAAGCCTTCAGCTCGTTGATCGCGCCCGCGCAATACGCGGCGCCACCGAACGTCTTGTCGGCGATGCCAAACGCATTCTGCAGCGTGGCGTGCAGGTCGTTCGTCGAACGGCCCTTCATGTCCAACACCTGGCCCTGCTTGAAGTAGCCACCGGCATTGCCCATCAGGCACCACAGCAGATTGTCTCCGCTGTGCCCGTTGGACTCGCCGAACTCCGACGCCCACAGCACGACGGTGTTGTCGAGCATGGTGCCGGTGCCTTCCTTCACGTTCTTGAGCTTGCCCAGCAGGTACGCGAACTGCTGCGAGTACCAGTTGAACACGGTGGTCTTCTTGGAGCCCGATGGATCGACGTTGCCGTTGTTGTGGGCGAGGTCGTGGCCGATGGCGTTGACGCCGAGCCACGGGTAGCGGCACTGGTCGTTCGAGTTGCCCCACTGCAGGCTGGCGACGCGCGTGACGCCGCACTGGAACGCCGCGACGATCAGGTCCATCTGCAGCTTGCCGATTGCGGGGTAGTTGGCTTCGGCCGCGACGTCGACCTTGTTGCCCAGCGTGGGCTGGACGCAGTCGGCCGTGGAGAGCATGGGCGCGGTCAGGCGGCGCTCGATGTCGCGCAGCGATTCCTGGTACGAGTCGAGGCGCTCGCGGTCGGACACGGTCAACTTGGTGCGCAGCGTCGCCGTCTCGGCGAGTGCGTAGTCGAGCGCGCTCTTGCGGATGTCGACCTTCGGCGTGGTCGGGGCGGGTGTGCCGCTCGGCATGCTGGTGGCCGGCATCATCGTGCCGTTGCCGAAGATGCGCGTGTACGCGTCCCACGGGCTCTGGAGCGCCGGCACCACGCGCCCGGGCGCCGACCATATCGGCCGCGAATTGGTGTCGGTGTAGACGATGCGCACCGCGAACTGCAGCGACTTGTACTTGCTGCTGCCGCCGATGGCGTTGGCGATCTTCTGGTCTACCGACGGGCCGCCGGCGTTGCCTTCGTCCAGCATCTCGATACCGGTGAACATGTGCGGCACGCCGCGGTGATGGCCGTCGCCGCCGGGGCCCTTGTCGCGCGACTTCATCGACAGGTTGTTGATGAAGGTGATGTCCGGCTTGTACATGTCGAGCGGCCCGAAGATCGGACCGAACGAGGCGCCGGAGGCGCTGGGCCGACTGGCGCTACGCCACATGCCTTCGGGCACGTGCACGACCAGCAAGCGCGTCGGGGCGGTCGACTGGGCGGCAGCGCGGCTATTGCTGCCTTTCGGGAGGAAGTACGAGACGCCGGCGAGACCGATTCCGCCGAGCAGGGTACGTCGTGAGATGAGCCATCGTTCGTCCATCAGGTCCTCACTCCGCCTTCCGGTACTGCCAAAATGCTTCGGTCTGCGTCAGGGCGACCACGAGCTCTTTCAGATCGCCGTTGGACTTCTCGAATGCCTCCTGCACCTCGCCGAGCGAGCAGCTGTCCTCGGCCTGGTCGCGCCGGGCGAGTGCGTAGCGGAACCACTGCGTCGGAGCGCAGTCGCGCACCTCGTTGCTCCCGGCCAACAGGCCGGCGAGCTCGGCGCCGCCCTCGTACTTGCCGTTGATGTCGGTCGTGGCTGTGATCTCGCCGCTGGAGTCGACCTTCACGCCCTGGTCCACGGTGCGGAAGCGGCCGATGCCGTCGTACTCCTCGAGGCCGAAGCCGAGACCGTCGATCAGGTTGTGGCAGCCGCTGCACGCAGGGTTGTTGGTGTGCATGGCGAAGCGCTCGCGGTTCGAGACGCCTTCCTTCGGGGCCGGCAGCTCCGGGACGTTGGCCGGCGGGTCCGGCAGGTCCTGGCAGATCAGTCGCACGCGGATCCACTGGCCGCGCTTGACGGGCGAGCTCTGGTCCGGCCGGGCGTACGCCGCGAGCACGGCGGCCTGCGTCATCACGCCGGCGCGCTGCTCGGGGTTCAGGTTCACCTTGGCGAAGGTCGCCGCGTCCGCGGGCCCACCGCTGACGCCGTACAGCTTGGCCAGCGGCTGGTTGACGAACGAGTAGTTCGCCGTGAGCAGCGTGGCCAGGTTGGCATCGCCGTTCCACAGCACGTCGTCGATGAAGCGGCGGCTCTCCTCGGACATCGCGGCGCGCAGCGCGTCGTTGAATTCCGGGTAGGTGCCATCGTCCTTGCTGGTGGTCTCGATGCGCTGCAGGCCGAACCACTGGCGGTAGAACTCGGCCTGCGCGGGCTTGGCGCGCGGGTCGGCGATCATGCGCCGCGCCTGGGTCGCCACCTGAGCCTTGGTCGCCAGCTGACCGGCTCCCGCGGCGTCGAGCAGCATGTCGTCGGGCACCGAGCCCCAGATCAACGACGCCAAGCGAGCCGCCAACTCGTAGGGACCCGCCGGCCGAGCGCCGGTGATCACCGCGGGGCCGCCAGCCGCCGGCGCGGTGGTCGAGCCGAACTCGGGCCGGAACAGGAAGCTGGGCGCAGCCAGGACCGCGGCGACGACGGCGCGTACGCCGGTGGTCGCGTCCGAAGCCGTGCGCGTGTTGTCGTAGACGGCGGTCAGCTTGGTGACCTCGTCGGTCGTGAGCGGGCGGCGGTATGCGCGGCGCCCGAACTTGCCGATGAAGGTCTTGACGCAGGTCGCACCGCTCGAGCCGGCCGGATCGCAGCCGCCGACGAGGGCCTTCACGTCCTTCACGCCTTCGGCCAGCGTCGTGGCCGCGTCGAGATACTGCTCCGCGAGCAGGACCGGCACGGTCTGGGTCGCCGCCGTATTGTCGAACAGGCCCACCGTGGTGTCGGGTGCAAACTCGCGGCCCGGGGCGGTCGCATCACCCAGGAGGTCACGTACGCTGTTGTCGTACTCCTCGCTGGTCAGACGTCGCAACGGTGATTCACCGACGGTGGGCTTGGTGCAGTCCTGAACCACCGTGGGGTCGGAACCACCGGGGGTCGTGGGTGTGCTGCCCGGTTTGGTCGGCGTCGTGCCTTTCGTGCCGGTTCCGGTATTGCCGGTCGGCGCGATGGGAGCACCATTGGGAGAGCGCGCGGGCGTGCTCTCGTCGAAGGTCGGCTGCACGTCCCAGCTACCCGGGACAGCGGACTCGATCGTGCCGGACTCGCACGCGGCGACCAGCAGAACCGCTGCGCCGAACTCCACTCGCAACCTACGAAACAGTGTCACGGCCATCTCGTTGCCTCATTTCACGAGAAGCGGCTATGCCGCGACCCGTTCATGTTGGTCGAGTCGAACAAAAACTAAGTAAGTCAGGCCGTTGCTACGGTCGTGGCTCAGTCCCAGCCCGATACAGTACAAGGACAGGGCAAGACCAGGTCACCGAAGTACTGCACAGCGGAGGGTGACGTAGGCCACAGATGTCATGGTCCCCTAGCCTGGGGGAGATAAGCAACCCCCAACATCAGCTAGGTAGGCGCCCCCGGCTTTGGAAACGGCTCAATTTCGTACACTCGTGCGCCGAATTTTTTTCAGCGCGCTTTGGCAGAAATCAGACATTGAACCGGAAATGGATCACGTCGCCATCGCGCACGACGTACTCCTTGCCCTCGGTCGCGAGCTTGCCCTGTGCGCGACAGGCGGCTTCGCTCCCGAGTTGGATCAGGTCCTCCCACCAGATGACCTCGGCGCGAATGAAGCCCCGCTCGAAGTCCGTGTGGATCTTGCCCGCGGCGCGCGGTGCCTTGTCGCCCCGCTGAATCGTCCAGGCGCGGACTTCCTTCTTGCCGGCCGTGAAGAAGGTGATCAGGTCGAGCACGCCGTACCCGGTTCGGATCACCTGGTTGAGGCTCGGCTCTTCCAGCCCGACCGACGCCAGGAAATCCGGCCGCTCGGCAGCGCTCAACTGCATGATCTCGGCTTCGATGGCCGCGCAGATCACGTCCACGGTCGTGCCTTCGGCCGCCGCGATCTCGCGCACGCGGGCGACCAGGGGATCGTTCGCCGCGCTCAGCTGCTCTTCCTTGACGTTCGCCACGTAGAACATCGGCTTGGCGGTCAGCAGCTGTAGGTCGTGGAGCACGGCGAGCTCGCGTTCATCCTCCGGCGCGGGAAGTTGCACAGCGCGCTTGCCCTCGTTGAAAGCCGCGACCAATCGCTCACACACGCTGACGGTGGCCTTGGCCTCTGCGTCGCCGCCCTTGGCCGACTTGCGCGCCCGGTCCAGCCGCTTCTCGACGGTGTCCAGGTCGCGCAGGATGAGCTCAGTGTTGATGGTCTCGATGTCCGAGGCCGGATCGACCTTGCCGTCGACGTGCACGACGTTCTGATCCTCGAAGCAGCGCACCACGTGCGCAATCGCGTGACATTCACGGATGTTGGACAGGAAGGCGTTGCCGCGGCCTTCGCCCTTGGACGCGCCGCGCACGAGCCCGGCGATATCCACGAAGTCCACCGTGGCGCCTACGCGGCTGTCTGGCTCGTAAAGTTTGACCAGGGCCTCGAAGCGCGGGTCCGGCACGGGTACGACGCCCACGTTCGGATCGATCGTGCAGAAGGGGTAGTTGGCAGCCTCCGCTTGCTTCGACGACAGCGCGTTGAAGAGCGTGGATTTTCCGACATTGGGTAGACCGACGATTCCGACCGAGAGGCTCATGGCTGGGGCGCTCATTACCGCCGAAGCGCCGCCCAGGCAACCGAGTGCTCAGCCGTGCGGTCGTTATGGGTGCACCCTTGGAGGCGGTGTGCGCGCGAAGTATTCTGCGCCGCCCCGATGGATTGCCGGAAGCTTTTTTTCTTGCTGAGCGCGCTGTGCTGCTCGGTGCCCGCTGCGCTGTTCGCTCAGTCTCCGCCGCCCCAGGCTGCGGCTCCGGCGCCGGTGATCACACCCCCGAAGCTGCTGCAGTTCGTGGAGGCGGCCTATCCGCCCGCTGCGCTCGAGCAAGCGCTGTCGGCCCGGGTCGAGATCGAGCTCACGATCGGCGTCGACGGTAAGGTCAGCGACGCCAAGGTCAAGACGCCCCAGGGCAACGGCTTCGACGAAGCCGCCCTGGCTGCAGCCCAGCAGCTGACGTTTCAGCCGGCGATGCGCGACGGGAAGCCTGTGGCCGCGCGCGTGACCTTTCCGTACGTGTTCGAGTGGAAGGCGCCCGAACCGCCGCCAGTCGAAGAGGCGCCGCCCGAGCAGCCGGCGCACCTCGATGGCCAGGTGCTCGAAGCCCAGGGCGGCGCGCCCCTGGCCGGCGTCGAAGTCATCGTCTCGGACGACGCGGGCCACGTGTTCCGCATGCTGACCGATGCTGAAGGCAAGTTCGCCGTCGCCGAGACGCCCGCCGGCGTCTACCACGTGAGCCTGAACAAGGATCAGTGGATGCGTCAGGACAGCGAGGAGACGCTGAACGCGGGCGAGGCCACGAGCGTGATCTACCGCCTGCAGCCAGCGCCCGACCCCGAGGCGTTTCACGCCCGCGCGCGGGTTGCGCCTCCGCCGCGCGAGGTCACGCGCCGCACGATTGGCAAGGAAGAGCTGACGCGCATCCCGGGCACGCGCGGCGACGCGCTGCGCACGGTCGAGATCCTGCCGGGCGTCGCTCGGCCGCCGCTCGGCGCTGGTCAGTTGATCATCCGCGGCAGCGCGCCGGCGGACACGCAGGTCTACCTCGACGGTGTGCCGGTGCCGCTCCTGTATCACTTCGGCGGACTCACCAGCTTCATCAACTCGCGCTTGCTCGAGAGCGTGGACTTCTACCCGGGCAACTTCTCGGTGCGTTACGGCCGGCGCCGCGGCGGCATCATCGAGGCGCGGGTGTCGGATCCGCCGCGCGATCAGCTGCACGGCGTCGCCGACCTCAACTTGATCGACGGCTCGCTCTTGCTGCAGGGCCCGATCACCGACGACGTGGAGTTCAGCGCCGCGATCCGCCGGTCCTGGCTCGACGTGGTGCTCGGCGCCGCGCTCGAGTCGACCGACGTCAACACGCTCGCTGCACCCGTCTACTACGACTACCAAGTGATGGGCATGTATCGCCCGAACGACAAGAACAAGCTGCGGCTGATGGCCTATGGTAGCGCCGACAGCTTCGCGCTGTTGTTCACGAGGCCCTCGGACACCGATGCCTCGATCCGCGGCGAGTTCGACCTCAAGTCACAGTTCCATCGCGTGCAAGGCACCTGGACGAGCAAGGTCAACGACCGCATCGACCACGACCTGGAGGTCGCGGGCGGCGTCTACGACGTGAAGTTCGGCGTGGGTGACGCGTTCGACTTCTCGCTCTCGGGCAGCGAGTTCTACGTGCGCAGTGAGTGGCGTGCGCGCACGACCGAGAAGGTGCGATTGATCGGCGGCTTCGACCTCAACATCCTGCCCGGCAAGGTGAACTACAAGGGCCCGCCGATCGGCCAGACCGAGGGCAACCCGGACAACGGCAACGGTTCGCCGTCCAGCCGCGGCTCGCAGATCGATCAATCGGACGAGTTCGTGGTGGTTCAACCGGCCGCGTACTTCGAGAGCGATCTGAACTTGAACCCGCTGCGCTTCGTGATCGGTGCGCGCCTCGACTACTACTCGGCGATCGAGGCCTGGTCGTTCGACCCGCGGCTCTCGGTCATCCTCAGCCTCGACGACAAGACCCGCCTCAAGGCCGGCGTCGGTATGTTCTCGCAGCCTCCGGCGTTTCAGGAGAGCTCCCCGGTGTTCGGCAACCCGAACCTCGAGGTGCAGCACACCGTGCACGTCGGCTTCGGCATCGAGCGCGAGTTCGGTGAAGGCATCAAATTCGGCATCGAGGGCTTCTACAAGCACCTCTACGACCGCGTGATCGGCACGCAGTTCGGCGAGTCCCCGACCTTCATCAATGGGGGCTTGGGTCGCGTCTACGGACTCGAGGTCTCGGCCAAGGTCGACCCGCGCGGGCGGTTCTTCGGCTACCTGTCCTACACGTTGTCGCGCTCCGAGCGCGAGGACCGCAACGACGGCTACGATCTCTTCGACTACGACCAGCCGCACATCCTGACTGTCTCGGGCGTGGTGCGCCTGGGCCGCGGCTGGGAAGCCGGCGCGCTGTTCCGGCTGACGTCCGGCAACCCCACGACCCCGGTGGTCGGCGCGATCTACAACAAGAACTCGGACACGTACCTGCCGGTGTACGGCGAGCTCAACAGCATCCGCGAGCCGCTCTTCACGCGCCTCGACGTACGCATCGAGAAGCAGTGGACCTTTTCGGCCTGGAAGCTGGCGCTCTACCTGGACGTCCAGAACGTCTACAACGCCAAGAACTCGGAGAACATCCTCTACGACTTCGAGTATCGGACCAACCAGCAGATCCGCGGCTTGCCTATCCTGCCGAATCTGGGATTGCGAGGAGAGTTCTGATGCGCCGCATCGCAATCGCACTCGGGATGTTGATGTGCCTCGCTGCCTGCGAGGACGACCTGCCCGCCGTCACCTTGATCGCGCACATGCGAGTACTGGGTGCGCGGACCGAGGTTCAAGGCGACCCCTCGCGGAGCAACCCGAAGCCCGGGGAGACCGCGCGTATCACCTGGCCGGTCGCCTTCCCGAGCTTCGAGACCAGCGACGATCAGCTGGCCTCGCTGTTTCTAAACTGCACCGCACCGGACCGCTACACGGGCGTTCCGGTCTGCCAGGAGCTGATCGACGTCGCCACCGGCAAGCGCTCGCCCGGCTTCGGCTTCGACGTGCCCACCGGCTGCGACGTCAAGCCGGACTCGGTCCAGATGGTCAACGGCATCCAGCTGATCTGCGTCACGGGTGAGCCGTCGTTCGACGTCAAGACGGCGGAGTCGGTCAAGGCCAGTCGGCTGGTGCAGGGCATCATCTGCCGCAACGGCGTGCCGCAGTTCAACCTCATGAGCCCGACCGGCGCCAGCTGCGTGAAGAACGACGGCGTGAAGGACAGCGACTTCGAGGAGATCTCGGTGACCGGGATCATCGACCTCCAGCTCGAAGAGAGTGAAGACAATCACAATCCAGATCACTCGCTGTTCGAGCTGCAGATACGACCCGACAACTCGGGCAGCGGTCACCCCTGGAGGCCCATCCCGGATGAAGACATCCCCGCCCTGGTCGAAGACTGCTCCAGCGCGCCGCGTGGCACGATCGAGACCAACAGCGGCCACTTACAAGTGATTGAGATCGGCTATCCCAAGGACAAGCTCGAGACCGAGGATCTGGTGTTTTCGACCTACGCCACGCTCGGTGAGATGTCGCACCGCTTCACCGTGATCGAGAACCCGGCTCCTTCGGACGCTGAGGAAGCGCCCGACCTGACCTGGGAGTTGAGCGAGGAGCAACGCGACCAGCTGTTGGACAAGCCGACGCTGGTCCGCTTCTACTTCACGGCAACGGACGGTCGTGGTGGGTTCGATTACACCACGCGAGAGATCTGCGTCAGTCGCGAGTGACATGTAGGCGCCCGCCCACTGTTGACTTCTGGCGCTGAGATTTTGAGATTTCTCGCATCGGATGCTCGCGATAGCTGAAGGCGACGAGCCGCTGCAGGTTCTGCTGGCGGAAGACAACGAAGGCGATGTGCGGCTGATCGAGCGCGCGTTGCGTCAGGTTGCGCCTGGCTGTCAGGTGCACTCGGTCGACAACGGCATCAAGGCGCTGGCGTTCCTGCGGCGCGGGCCCGAGTACCCCGAGGCCCCGCGGCCGGATGTGGTGCTGCTCGATCTCAAGCTGCCGCGCAAGACCGGCCTCGAGGTGTTGGCCGAGCTGAAGCGTGAGCCTTCGCTCCGCCGCATTCCGGTGGTCGTGCTCAGCAGCTCGCGCGCCGACCACGACATCGCCCGCGCCTACGAGCTGCAAGCCACGGCGTACATCGCCAAGCCGGTGTCGGACTATCGCGATGTGATCGAGTCGATAGTGCGCTTTCTCTCCACGGTCGAGCGGCCGCACCACGGCACGAACCCGCGCGACGGCTCGGCGCTGTGGGACGAGACGGACGGCTTCGTACGCCCCGTGCCGAGTGAGGCGCCCGAGAGCGTGTTGTCGCACGCGCGCCTGATGACAGCGATCGTCGATTGCTCGGCGGACGCCATCCTGAGCATGGACAAGGGCGGCATCATCACCGCCTGGAACGCCGCGGCCGAACGCTTGTTCGGGTTTGGCGCAGACGACGTGCTCGGCAAGCACATCCGCGCGGTGCTGCCGGACGATCGCCTGCAGGCGCTCGAGGCCACCGTGCTCGACGTGCAGCGCAACTCGCGCACCACGAGCATCGAGACCGCGCGCGTCGATCGCGGCGGACGACGCATGGCGGTGTCGCTGACGGTCTCGCCGCTCAATGATGCAGAGGGCCGCTCGATCGGCAGCCTGGCGATTGCGCGCGACGTCACCGAGCGCAAGCGCACGGAGGAGAAGGTGCGCCTGGCGGTGGAGGCCGCGCCGACCGCGATGATCATGGTCGACGAAGGCGGCACCATGCTGCTGGTCAACAACCAGGCCGAGCGGCTGTTCGGCTACTCGCGCGGTGATCTGGTCGGGAGGTCGATCGACATGCTCGTGCCCGCGCGCCAGCGGACCGATCATCGCCGCCATCGCGGAGGATTCGCCGACCGCCCCGAGACGCGCGGCATGGCGGCGGGGCGTGAAATCTTCGGCCTGCGCCGCGACGGCAGCGAAGTGCCGATCGAGATCGGCCTGACGCCGATCGTCACGCAAGATGGGCTGGTGGTGCTGAGCTCGATCGTCGACATCAGCGAGCGCCGCCAGGCGGAGGAACGCTTCCGATTGGCAGTCGATTCGTCACCCAACGGCATGGTGATGGTCAACGCGCAGGGCGAGATGGTGCTCGTGAATACTGAGGCCGAGCGGATGTTCGGCTACTCGCGCGATGAGCTGGTGGGACGCTCGATCGAGATGCTGGTGCCGGAGCGCTTTCGCGCCACGCACGTCAACCATCGCGCGAGCTTCAACGCGCACCCGGAGCGTCGCTCGATGGGCGCCGGGCGCGATCTGCACGGCCTACGAAAGTCGGGCAGAGAGTTTCCGATCGAGATCGGGCTCAACCCCATCAACACGCCGCAGGGGCAGCTGGTGTTGTGCTCGATCGTAGACATCACCGACCGCAAGCAAGCGCAAGAGTCACTCGAGGCGCGCTCGCGCGAGCTACTGCGCTCGAACGCCGAGCTCGAACAGTTCGCCTACGTGGCGTCGCACGATCTGCAGGAGCCGCTGCGCATGGTTGCGAGCTACACCAGCCTGTTGGCCGAGGAATACGGCAGCAAGCTGGACGACGACGCGCGGCTGTACATCCACTTCGCGAAGGATGGCGCCGAGCGCATGCAGCAGCTGATCCACGACCTGCTGTCGTACTCGCGCATCAGCTCGCGCAAGCGCCCGCCCGTACAAGTCTCGGCGGCCGAATGCCTCGACCTGGCGCTCGCCAACCTGCGCATCAGCCTGGACGAGACCGGCTGCGTGGTTCGCCGCGCCGACCTGCCGACACTGCTCGGCGACCGCAGTCAGCTCGTCGACTTGTTCCAGAACCTGGTTGCGAACGCGATCAAGTTCCGGCGCGGCGTGCCGCCGCTGATCGAGGTCTCGGCCGAGGCATTCACCGGCGGAGTGAAGTTCGCGGTGCGCGACAACGGCATCGGCATGGAGCCGCAGTACTTCGAAGACGTGTTCCAGGTCTTCCGGCGCCTGCATACCAAGGAAGAATACCCGGGCACCGGCATCGGCCTGGCGATCTGCAAGCGCATCGTCGAGCGCGTGGGCGGCCGCATCTGGGTCGAGTCGGTGCTCGGCCAGGGCTCGACGTTCTATTTCACGTGGCCGGGTGCCGCGAGCGCGTCGTCCAAGCTCGAGAGTTAGTCGCGTAGAGCTCGTCGCAAGCGACTCCTTCGTGACCGGTGCCGCGGCTCCCTGATCCACACACAGCGTCCACCCACGGGCTAAAGGATCTACCTATTCTCGGCCCCGCGTTGCTCGGCGAGGATCGAAGCACATGAGCGTCTCGGAGCCGCGAGCTTCCCGCGCGGAGTGCACGACGCCAGGAGTAACCATGACTTACAGAAACCTATTTGCGATCGCAGTGCTTGCGGTCGCAGCTTGTGGCGACGGTCTGCGCGAGGACGGTGATGCGGGGCCGGTGTCGGATGGCGGTGGAGCCGGGGTCAACGTGTACGGCGAAAGCGGCGCGGGCGGCGCCGGCTCGAAGGCCGCGGGCTCTGCCGGCAATGTAGCCGCGGGCACGGGTGGTGCGTCGGGTGCGATCGCAGGCTCGAGCGCGGGTGGTCGCGGTGGTGCCTCGGGCGCCGCGGGTATGGGCGGCCGCGCAGCTGGTGGCGGCGGGGGCAGCTCTGGTGCAGGTGGTGCCGCCGCGCTTCCCGAGTACCTCGTCTATGGGTTTGTGCTGGGCAAACCTGCGGATTGCCCGGAAGGCTACGATGTCTTCGACGACACCAAGTATTACTACACGCTCGTGACGACTGGTAAGTCGAGCACTGTCAAGGCCGAGCTCAAGCAGCAGATGATGACTGAGCACCCCGGCGAGCGTGAATACAACGTCCTCGACTCTTCGTTCTCGTATCCCACGGCCTCACACGCGGTGGCGATCCGCTACACCAGCAACGTGTCGCCCTGGAACTGTCGACCCAAGGTCGTCGCGATCGGCCTGGGCAAGACCTACGACGAAGCGCTGGCACGGGCCCTCGAAATCAAGGCCGACAACTTCAGCAAGAACGCTCCGTACGAGGAGCTGAAGCACATCACGTGGCAGGGCAAGTAGGAGGAATGCGCTTGAAACTAAGCAATTATCTCTTCGTGGCGATCGTGTGTGCGCTGACATCGGCATGTCCCGAGGAGCCGAGCGCGGATGGTACTGGCGCCGGCGGGGCTGCCGGCTCAGCGAGCATTCCCAAGGACGCGACCTGCGCGGACCTCGTCGCGAGGATCGAGACCTTGGCCGAGAAGAAGGGTTGCGTGGAAGACCCGGGAGGGATCGCTGCGCCCGCGTGCGCGTCTGGTGTCTGAGTCGGGCATCTCCTAGACTCGCGGCGGTGACTCCACGTCGCGACGATCGGGCCGTGCGCATGCCTCATCCGGTCGGTGAGTCGCTGCGCCGTCTCGCGCGGTGGGTGGTCGCTGCCTCGCTCGGAGTTCCGAGTTGCGTCGGCTACTACGATGGACCCAGCACGCCACCGCAGGACATCGATGTTCCGCAAGTCGCAGTCCAGGCTGCAAGGACGGATGTCTGGCAACCGATACCCTGCACTGACTACTGGAAGAATACGTTCGCGAAGCCGGTGCAGCTGAGACGGCCGGTCGAGTATTTGGCGATCTACACCTCGCATTGGACGCAATTCTTCGACGACGACGGTCCCACGGTTTCCCTGCTTGCGTCGGTGGGTACGATGTGCGCGAAGGCCACAGAACGCCGCGCGTGCGATCTACGCCTGAGCAAGCTGCTCGTCCCCAACCCAGCATGCTCACGGATGCCGCGAGACTGCAAGACGTTCGCGGTCATCACACAAGGCAACGAGGCTCGCCGGATCGAAGATGATCGCGAGTTGATGCACGTCCTCGGCGCGATCGATGCACCCGAGAAGGCTGTGATCGTGGCGTTGTTTCACGGGGTGTTCCTGCCGTGTGGAAGCAGACCTGAAGACAACACGGCGCAGCTCAAGCATCCTGACGACTGGTATCTGCAAGTACGCTGGGACGCATGCCCAGGGCTTCGCGAGCGCACGCTGCAGATAGACGATGCGGGTCACGTCGTCGCGGACAACGACGTCAAGCTGGCAGATACGAACTGTGTCGTCGGCCGCCGGCCCGCCGGGTTGAAGCGGTTCGAGCCACCTCACAGTGCTTCGGCGCTAGGGCGCTACTTCGTTCGGTTGGCGCAGCTGGAGGCAGCATCCGTCTGTGCATTCGAGCGGATTGCAGCCGAGCTACGCGCGTTCGGCGCGCCGGATGAGCTCGCGCTTGCAGCCGATGCGGCGGCGCGTGACGAGGTGCGCCACGCCCACCAGATGGCGGCGCTTGCGCGCAGGTCTGGCGCGGACCCCTCGTCCCCGCAGGTCGAGGCTCGCAGCCTGCGCTCGCGCTTCGAGTTTGCGCTGGATAACGCCGTCGAAGGTTGTGTGCGGGAGACGTTCGGGGCGGTGCTCGCGCATTGCCAGGCTGCCCTCGCGCGGGATCCGGCAGTCGCCGTGACAATGGCGCGCATCGCCGAGGACGAGACGCGGCATGCCGAGCTGGCGTGGCAGATAGCCGAGTGGATCACGCCGCAGCTGTCGATCGAGGAGCGTGGGGCGTTGGCTGCTGCACAGGCAGCCGCACTGGCGCAGCTCGGCCGCACTGCTGATCAAGGCTTGAACGCCGCGGAGCGTCGAGTCGTCGGGTGGCCTGCGGATTCAGCGGTGAGCGCTGCGCGCGAGCGTTTGGTGGCGATCTGCGCCCAATCAGGCGTTCCAGGACGCTTTGTGACTCGCACGACAAATCTCGCGCCGCCCAGCCGCTACTGGGCCGATCCGACGTCGTCCAGTACGCCGTACTGCTCCAGCTTGCGATACAGCGTCCTGCGGTCCAAGCCGAGCAGCTGGGCGGCTCGCGTCTTGTTGCCGTTGAGCTGCCTGATCACCTCCAGCGTGTAGCGGCGCCCGAGCTCATCGATGGGCAGGATCTCCTCGACGTCGTTGGTGCCGATGACCAGGCGATCGGTCCGGTACGCCCGGACTGCCTCGGGGAGGCTTTCCACCGTGACTTGATCGAAGCGTGCGAGGGCTACCGCGCGTTCGATGCAGTTTTCGAGCTCGCGTACGTTGCCGGGCCACTCGTAGCGCATCAGATGTTCGGCGACTCTCGGTGAGAGCTGGAGCGTGGGCCTATCGTCGCGCTCGGCGGCCGCTCGCAGGAAATGTGCGGCCAGCTCGAGCACGTCGGTGCCGCGGTCGCGGAGCGCCGGTACTTCGAGACGCACCACGTTGATTCGATAGTACAAGTCTTCCCGAAAGCGTTGTGTGCGGACGTCGGCTTCGAGGTCACGATGGGTGGCTGTGACGATGCGGGCGTCGAACGCGATCTCGGCATTGGAGCCGACAGGCCGCACCTTGCGCTCCTGCAATGCGCGCAGCAGTTTGACCTGCGTCTCGAGCGGCATCTCGCCGATTTCGTCGAGGAACAGCGTGCCTCCCGAGGCTTCGAAGAAGAGGCCGCGGCGTGCATGCGTCGCGTCGGTGAACGCACCGCGCGCGTGGCCGAAGAGCTCGCTCTCGAGCAGTGCGGGTGGCACCGCGGCGCAGTTCAGCGCGACGAATGGTCCCGTGCGCCGTGGACTCGCGTCGTGCACCGCTCGCGCGACCAATTCCTTGCCTGTCCCGGTTTCGCCCTGGATGAGCACTGAAACTTCGCTCGCGCCCACCCGCGTGATGAGCTCGTTCAGGCGCTGCATCGGCGGGCTGTGGCCCACGATGCGCTGGGACCTCGGGCTTCCGGTCAACGCGCTTCTCAAGCGGCGAATCTCTGCGCTGAGCTTCGAGTGCTGCACCGCCCGCGCCACGCCGATACCGAGAATCTTTGCGTCGACGGGCTTGGTCAGAAAATCATACGCACCAGCGCGCAGCGCACCGATGGCTGCGTCCATGCTGCCTTGCCCGGTCAGCACGATCACGGGAATTTCCGGGCGCGTGGCGATCACACGCTCGCACAATTCGAGGCCATCCATCTCACCCATGCCGAGGTCCGTGATGATCGCGTCGAAATGCTCGTTTGCGATCAGCTCGATCGCGGTCGTCGGCGAAGTGGTGCTGACGACAGCACAACCGAGCCTGATGAGCGCGGCTTCGAGCAAGCTGCATTGGTCCGCGTCGTCATCGATGCAGAGGATGCGGTCTCTGGAGTCACGGCGTCTCGCGGCCGAGGCGGTCTGGGACATCCGCCGGCGCAGTGCAGCAATTGTGCCCGGCTCAAATCCCGCGGAATTGCCCGGGGTTCTTGCCCCGGCGACCCAGCAATCTCGCCTCAAGAGGCAATTTTGTGCTCGCGCGTCATTTCGCGACACGCGACCGGTGCCGTGCACGGCCACAGATGCGCCGCGACGCGGATGTCCCCGGCAGGCGCTAGATTCCATTGAATACATTGGCGTTTATGCCAGGCTGAACGCAGCCGCCAGTTTGACATGCACATGCATGTGCATTAGTATGCCGTATGCGCACGACGATAGATCTGCCAGACGAGCAGCGAGCGAAGCTGCTCGAGCTGGCTGCCAAACGCGGCGAGAAGGGGTTCTCCGTCCTGGTTCAGGAAGCAGTAGCCGCCTACCTCGAGCAGCACGCGAGCGGGGGAGATCGCGTCAGGCGTGCGATGGCACTGCGCGGAGCGCTCCGCGGTGAAGAGGGTGACAAGCTACTCGAGGCGACCGAAGACGCGAGGAAGGCCTGGCGATGATCATCGCCGACACGGATGTGTTGGTGGACTTCCTCAGAGGCGGCGGCGCAGCCGCGCGTGTCGAGCTCGAGCTCTCGACGGGTAGCCTTCGTACGACCGTTGTCGCAGCGTTCGAGCTGTGGCAGGGCGCCCGGAGCGCTCGAGCAGAGCAAGACGTGAAGACCTTGCTCGAAGCAGTCGAGATCCTGCCGCTCGATGCACGGGCAGCGGAGCTCGCGGGCGGCGTGCGGAGGCTGTTGCTTGCGCGGGGAAGCGACATCGGCGTGGCGGATAGTCTTGTCGCGGGGATTTGTCTCCGGCAGGACGGCACGTTACTCACGCGCAATCGAGAGCATTTCAGCCGCGTGAGTGGATTGCGAGTTTCGGGTTCCACCTGACATAACACGCTGCAGTTCATGCAGCGAGATGTCTAGAACGCATGGTGCGTCGCTTGACCGCCGACCAACAGCCACGTGACGAAGAGGCCATTCACGAACGCACCCGCGAACACGTGGCCCGTCCGGTAGAACAAGTACGTCGACACTACCCCAGTAACTGGCAATACGAACAACAACTGAAAGCCCAAGATGGTCAGCAAGTGTGCGTTCGGGAACATCATGGTTCCGCCGCTGAACAGTGGCACGTACTGTAGGACCATGAACCCGACGAAACCTGCGACAGTCAACAGCGCGTTGCGCATCATTGCGCGCGGGAGTGACTCACCCTCGCGCCGCAGCTGACCGTGCAGCACGAGTCCCGACACGATGAAGAATGCCGTGAAGGGCATCACGTAACACAGGAATATCCACGCGCGAATCGGCGCGAGCGGCTTCGCGGCGACGACCCACATGCGAAAGTCAGTTTTGAAGAGGACGTCAGTCAGCACGAGCGACAGGTAGCCTGCCCCGACCACGGCCAGCGCGAACAGGAACGTTTTGGCGATTTGACCGCCGGTGCGAGCTGGAGCGGCCCACGTGAGCCCGTACGTGCGTGCGGTTGCACCGTGTCTGCGCGCGCTCGCCACGTGCCACGCGCAAAATAGTCCGAGTGAGATCAGGCCCGTCGCCAGCGCCCAGCACATCAAACCGGTCGTCAGGTTTTGCGACAACACCGGGCCAGGTTTGATCGCCTCGCCAGCCCACTCTTGCACCGGTACGTACAGGACGATCGGGATGAGTAGGGTGAGGAGCACGCCGATCCAGTAGCCGGCGCCGGACGCGCCGTGCGCCGAGGGCGGGTCCTCCCGCAAGCTGCCCCAGAACGGAGTCTCGAGCAGCAGCGCGCTGACCGCGAACAGCAGCAACAGCAAGCCAAACAATGACAGCGTCGTGCCGAACTCTTTCCACTGCCAGATCTGGTCACTCGGTGGCAGCGCGTTCGGCGCAGTGCTGGTCGCTTGGACCCAGTCGAGAACCTGGCCAATCGCGACACTGCTGATGTGGTTCCACGGATGCGTCTGGTGTGGCACGTACAGCTTGCGGGCGGTGCCGGCTTCGACCGAACCGTAAAGCTGCTCGACCTGCACTCGCTCGCGAGTTCCAAATAGCGCTTTGAGCTTATCCGTCTCGACGACATCGCGCGGAATTGGCGATCCCCACATCAAGCCGGAGAATTCGTCGTACAGCGCGTAGACGACTCCCAAGTTGCGCGGAAACTTTGCATCCCCATTCGGCGCACCGAGTGTACCGGTGGACGAGCCGGAGATCGCGATCGAGCGGTAGTTGTCGCGCTGCAGGCCGGCGGCGATGAGCACCGCCCAACCGCCCATCGAGTGCCCTTCGAGCACGACCTGACGTTTGTCGACGATGTCCAAGCTCCGCAGGTAGGTCAAGCCATCCGGACCGCCGTAGCCGTTCGCGAACGCTGGAGCCGCCGAATACCCGTGACCGGTTTGATCCAGCGCCAAGACGACGTATCCGCGGCGCGCGAGCTCGATCGCGTAGGCTGAGTGGGTCTCTCGCGAGTTGATGTACCCATGGATGGCGAGCACCCCTGGCGCCGGCGCTTGCGGCGTGGCGTTTGGCGGTACATACAGCAGCGCGCTCATCGTGACGCCGCCTGTCCCCGAGAAGCGAACGTCTTTGATCTTCACGTCACCGCTCGTCTGTACGAGTGACGCTAACAACCCACCGCCGAACACGAGCCCAAGTGCAAACATCGGCAAGGTGTAAGTGCGACGCATTGCAAACGCACTACAGGCTTCGCTGGAGTTGTACAAGCGTGGACATGGGTTATGTCCCTGCCAACTGCTGCCTTGATTTTAACCCCGCGCAGCCTTCAACGTGCGCGGGCGCGTTTACTGCGGCCGCGCTGCCGCTCGGCAGGCAATGCCGCTGTCAGCGGCAAGGATATTCCTGCCGCATACGCGTTGCCTGCTTCGCTGCGCCGCAGCTCGAGCACGTCGCGGCGGACTGGACTCAGGCTTTGCCGGCCAACAGCTCGCGCGCCTGATCGACCCAGCGGTCGCGTTCGATGCGGCCGGCCGGGGTCTTCAGCTTCTTGCCGAAGTTGGCGATGTCGTCGGACGTCCAGGCCGCGATGTGCGCGAACGAGGAGACGCCCAGCGCATACAGCTGACGGGCATAGCCCGGGCCGATGCCGCGGATGCGGGTGAGGTCGTGGGAGCTCTGCGGGCCCGGCGGCGGTTGGCTCGGTCGCGGCTGAGGTGCCGCAGCTGCGGGTGGCGGCTGGCTCGGGCGCGATACGCTCGTGCGCTGCTTGAGCTGTTGCTCCAGCTCGGCGACGCGTTGTTTCTCGATCGCCAGCTGGGCCCGCACGACGTCGATCTCTTGCTCGGCCTTGTCCAGGGCGGCGGCTCGCTGGGCAGACAGCTGCTCGAGCTCGGCCAGATAGGCGTCGCGCTCGCGCATGCGCTGGGTCACGCGCTCCAGTTCGGCCAGAGCTTCCTCGCTACCGACGATGGCGACGGCGGGCCGAAGCGACTGAGGCCGGGGCTTCTGCGGGTCGCGGTGCGCGGCCGGCGGGAGCAGCTGCCCCAGGGGCGAGATGCCGAGAGACGCCGCGGGCAGTCCGCGGGCAGGAGTCGCAGGCAGTCGGGCACGTAAGGCTGCAGCCGGCAGCGGCGGCGGCGTGCTGGCTTTCCGGCGGGCATCTTCGAGGGTCGCCGCTGGCGGCGGCGCGGAGCCCCGACCCGCGGGTGGTGGTACCGGGACCTGGACGGGGATGGCGGTCGCGCTCGCCTCGGCGGCGTCGATCGCGTCGAGCTCGATTTCCTCGGTCGGGGTATCGGTGACCTGGGTCGCATCCGGGCGTTGGCCATCGGACGCAGCCCGGATGCCCGTGACGGCTTCGTTCGACCCGCTGGCTGTCGGTACAGACTCGGTGTCGACGGCTGATTTCATAAGCACCTCAACTACGGGCGAATGAATATCACGCATGAGGGCATCCCCCAACGAACGGCATGCTCGAGGCCGCCATGCACGATGTATTCGGTAATACCTCGTGCGAAGTGACGCAGAATCTGAGGCGTTTCTGCAGGTGCTGCGATCCACAGGCAAGGATTTGTGCGTCCCCCAAACAGGGCTACCTCTGTCCGTCAGTGCGTTTACCAGGAGAACCGCTAGGAAAGACTGGAAGGCTCACCGAGCCGGCGCGCTGGCTCGGAGGGACTTTCGATGTGAACGATTGCTCGTTCACCCGAGTGGAGTACCGTTGAGCACCCTTGGGTCGGAGATAGGACGTATGAACTCTTCGAGACGCGGATTGGGACTTTTGCTGCTGCCTGGGATCCTGCTCGCGTGCGCCGGTCAGAAGGTCGCGCCCGAGCACGCAGAGAGCGAGCTGGACACGGAGCCGGTCGCATCCGGTCCGGTGCACATCTCGTTGCCGCGCGAGAGCACGGCGCTGCGCGACGATCGCAAGGCGCCCATCCTGCAGGTGTCGTCCAGCGGCAACGTGGTGTTCCCCACGGTGTACGGCTATCCGATCTACCCCGAGGGCGATGCGGCCCAGGGCATCGTCATGCTGCGGCGCGACAACTGGGGCAGCGTGCGCAAGAGCGAGAAGCCCGACGAAGCCGGCGTGGTGCACGAGATCGAGGAGTACACGGAGCTGGGCTGTCGCTTCGACGGTGTGCGCGAGAACGCCAACAAGTTTGTCCCGCTGTCACTCACCTGCGACCTGCCGCCACCCAAGGGGATGGGTGGGGCCAAACGCCCGGTGATCGGTTCGCTGATGGCCGGTGCGAAGGCCGAGCAGGTCCTGAAGGATCAGAGCGTCGAGGAGGTGTTCCTCGGCCAGTGGCACCTGAAGACCGAGGACTTCGACAACGGCTCGGGCCTGGGCTTCTTCAACACGACGCACGGTCAGCTGGCGTTTGGGTTCAGCAAAAAGAAGCTGCAGCGCTTCGTTTACTACTTCGACCCGAACGTCAAAGGTTGGCAGAATCCGACGCTGTGGGTGAAGCCATGAGGCCGGGCTTGATACTCGCGTGTGCGCTGATGCTGGCGGCATCGCTGCCGGCACGGAGTCATGCGGACGCCAAGCAGCAGCAGCGGGAGCCCGGCAGGCGCATCGCAGTCGCAGCCTTTGCAGCGCCCGAGGCGGCGCGCGCGCGCATGGCCGTGCTCGAGGTGTTGTCCGAGCACGACGAGGTCGAGGTGGTGGCGCTCGAAGACATCCAGTTCGCTGCCAAGCGCCTGAAGGTCGACGAGACGTCGCCCGCCGGCCGTCTGAAGTTGTCCGAGGAGCTCGGCATCGAAGCCTGGTTGGACGGAACGATCGAGGACGACTCCGCGCGCTTCACGCTGAAGAAGCCCGATGGCCGCACGATCGCCAGCACGAACTTGACCGGCCACATCCACGTGACCGCGGGGCTCGCGGGGCCGAAGGTGTGGGCCGCGATGGGTCCATGGCTGAGCCCGCGCGAGCGCGCCAAGCGTGCGATCGAGGCGCAGGAAGAGCTGGCGCTCAAGAAGGCCAAGGCTCGCGAGCAGGAGCTCGTGCGCTTGCGACAGGTGATGGAGAAGCGCGCGCTCGATCGCGTGGCGCAGCTGAAGGCAGCACAGGTTCTGGCGCGCGAGAAGCGCAAGGCGTTCGAGGCGGCGATGGAGCACCAGGCGACGCTGGTCACCGAGCGCCTGGCTGCCGCCGAGAAGCAGCGCAAGGACGAGGAGCGCAGGCAGGCTCAGGCCGAAGAGGCCGAGTTCATGGCTTCGCTGAACGAGAGCGGTCCGCCTCCAGCGGAAGAACCGGCCGCGGCGCCGCGCACTGCATCCGCCTGGGGCGGAAGCGCGGCGGCGAGCGCGAGTGTGTGGAACACGCCGGCATCCGCCACGGCCTCGGCCGCTCCTGCTTCATCGCATGTCAGCTCGCGCCAGCAAGCTGCCGCACCAGCCGAATCGGCCGCCGTGTCCTCTGGAGGACTGTCCCCGGCCACACAGCGCTGGTTGATGGCGCAAGGTGGTGCCCCGGCGGCGGCTCCCCCGCGCTACGCGCCGCCCGCGCCCGCGCCGGCTGTGCCGTCGAACCAGGAAGGGCTCTCCCCGGCTACTCGCCGCTGGCTCGAACAACAACAGCTGCACTGATCGCGGGGTAAGGCGTTGTGCGCACGCCGCTGTGCACTCGCTCGCTCGCACCCTTCAGAGTTTGACAGGGGGGATGCGGCTTTCTAGCCTTCGTCACGATGCTCGATCGAGTTGGCAGCTGTCGTGTTGTCGGTGAGATCGGCAGCGGTGGCATGGCCGTCATTTACAAGGCCATCCAGGAGCCGCTCGAACGCGTCGTCGCGATCAAGGCGCTCAAGCCCTCGATCGCGCTCGACAGCCAGTTCGCGGTGCGCTTCGAGCGCGAGGCCCGCTTCATGGCCTCGCTGCAGCACGAGAACATCTTGCACGTCTACGACTTCGTCAAAGACGGGGGCTCGATGTACATCGTGATGGAGTACGTACAGGGGATCGACCTGTACGACCTGCTGCAGCTCAGCGGGCGCCTGCCGGTGGAGGCCGCGGCCATCATCGCGTTGCAGGTCGCCCGCGCGCTCGACTACGCGCACTTCCGGGGCATCATCCACCGCGACATCAAGCCGGCCAACGTCATCATCTCGCACAGCGGCGAGGTGAAACTGATGGACTTCGGCATCGCGCGCGATCACGCGCTCACCGACTTGACCGAGGCGGGTACCGGTGTGGGCACACCGAGCTACATGAGCCCGGAGCAGATCCTGGGCGACAAGCTCGACTTCCGCAGCGACATCTTCTCGCTGGGCATCATGATGTATCAGTGCATCACCGGGCGAAAACCGTTCATCGAGGACGAGTCGCGCACCGTGATGCAGAAGATCCGACTCGACCGCTACACCAATCCGCGGCGCATCGTGAGCAGCATGCCCAGCAGCATGGAGCGCATCCTGGCGCGCTGCATGGAGAAGCTGCCGGGCAATCGCTACCCGAGCACGCAGATCCTGATCGACGACCTGATGGAGTTCCTGGCCGGGCGCGTGAACATCAACCACAACGCGCACCTGGTGTTGTACTTGCTCGATCTCGGCGTGATCGATCGCGCGCAAGCCGACGCCACGCTCACCGCCAGCCTGACCCGCGTGCCGCGCTCCTCGCCGCGCGACCGGACGCTCTTGCGCAGCTCGATGCTGGCGTTCTCCAGCTTGCTGGCGTGCGCGGTGCTGGGCGGTGGGGCGATTCAGGCGTCGGCGGGCCGGCTCGCGGGCGGAGTGACGATCGAGGAGTCCAACTCGCCCGCGTCGCTGTCGCGCGCCGGGTACGTGCGCGTGATCGCCGAGCCCTGGGCGGACGTGTTCATCGACGGCGAGCTCGCGCTGACCACGCCGGCGGCGATGCGCATCCCGCTTGCGCCCGGCAAGCACTACGTCAAGTTCGTGAATCCGTTCTACGCCGAGCAGACGGCCGAAGTCGTCGTACGTTCGGGCGAGACGCAGCTGGTGCACGCGGTGCTGGCGCCCAAACACACGCACGCGGCCACGCGGGGTCCGGCAGCTCGATGAGGACACTCGGGTTGCTCGCGCTCATCGTGTTCGCAGGGCACGCGGCTCCGCTCGCTGCGCAGCAGTCGCTCGTGCACGTGGTGCGGCCTTCCGAGACGCTGGCCTCGATCGCCGAGCTCTACTACGGCGACAACAAGCGCGAGAACGCGCTGGTCATGGAGAACGGGCTGGGCGGGGAGAACAGCTCGTCGATCGTGGTGGGGTTGCGTTTGACCATCCCGCTCGTGCGCTACCACCGCGTGCAGGCGGGTGAGACGTGGGCCGAGCTCGCCGAGCGCTACTACGGGGACGTGCGGCGGGCATTCGCGCTGGTCGATGCGAACGCCAGCTTCGCGGGCAAGCAGCCGGATGTCGGCGCGGAGATCTTGATCCCGCACCCGCTACGTTACAGCGGGATCCACGACCCCGTGCGGCAGGCGGCCAAAGACTTTGGCGACGGCTCCCCCAAGTGGATCAAGATGCTGCAGCGCTTCAACGGCATCAAGACGCCCAAGGTCCCGCGCACCGTGATCCTGCTCGTGCCGGTCGCGAACCTGACGCTGTCCGCGCAGGGCAAGAAGATCGCCCAGTCCCAGGGCCTGACGTGCGCGCTCGAAGGCGAGGCGCGCGACAAGCAGATGGCGGTCAACGAGGACCTGCCGAAGCTGCGCGAACACGTCCAGCGCGGGCGCTACGTCGAAGCGGTGTCGATGGCCAATCGCTTGCTCGGCATGGGGCAGCTGACCGGCAACCAGGTGGTCACGATCGAACGCGAGTTGGGTACCGCGTACATCGCGCTGGATCGCGAGGACCTGGCGACCGAGGCGTTCAAGATCATGCTGGAGAAGCAACCGGACGTGGAGCTCGGCCTGGGTGACACCTCGCCGCGCGTGTTGCACGTGCTGGAGGCCGCGAAGCAAGCGCTCGGCGGCAAGCCGAGGGCGCCGGTGACCGCGCAGAAGGAGCGTGGGCGTTGAGTCTACGGTTCGAATTGCGTACCGGCTAGCGGAGGCTGAGGCGGTGGGGGCGGCCGGTCTGGGTTGCGGCGATGCTCTTCGAGCTCGATCAACCGGTCGCGCTCCTCACGCGCATCAGCGCAGTCGGAGACGACGACGTATCCGTAGCCGGCGGAGGCAGCCTCCAGCACTGTCCACGCTGCGGCAACTATCACTCCGGCTGCCCAGATCGCCGGGGCGTCGAACGCTTTGTACGCGCGAGCGACACTAACTCCGCCGTAGACGGCCAGGCCCGTGTCGATCACCGGCGCCAAATAGCTCGTCGTGCAATCGAGCGCTGTGTCGCGAGTGACATGCGCGGGCGGAGACGACGTAAACAAGAAGGAACAGCCACTCATCAGTCCGCACGCCAGCACAGCCGTCAGCCGACGCATCGCTAGCTGCTCGGGATCGAGTTGCGCACGATCGTGGTCGGGGCTCGCTTGCGGAGCAGGCTGTAGCCCACGGCGGCTGCCGGCACGAGTAGCAGTGAGATGAACTGGGACGTCGAGAAGCCCAGGACGCTGCCTCGTTCGGGATCGTCTCGGATGTACTCGAGCAGGTAGCGGCCGATGCCGTAGGCCATCGCGAACGAGAGCAGGGTCTGTCCGTCGAACTTGGGCCGGCGCACCAGCGCGAAGGCTGCCGCTGCCAGCAGCAGGCCGAAGGCGGCTTCGTAGAGCTGGACGGGGTGGACGGGGAAGGAGAAGGGTTGGTCGCGCAGCAGGCCGTAGGCGTCGACGTGGTGCAGGAAGGCCGGCGAGCCGTGCAGGCCGAGCTCGTCTTCATCCCACTGGGGGAAGCGCCCCAGGCGGGCCAGCCAGCCGGGTGCAGCGTCGGACAGGCGCGCGCCGAAGTCGCAGCCGTAGAGGTAGCAGCCGATGCGGGTGAAGAAGAGGCCCAGCGCGAGGGCAGGGGTGGCGGCGTCGCCCACGCGCAGCAGCGAGACCTGCTTCCAGCGCGCATGGATGGCTGTGCCCAGGAAGCCGCCCAGGAAGCCTCCGTACGCGACCAGCCCGCCGCCGCGCAGGTCGAACCACTGGACGAACGACGTGAACTCCTCGCGATTGACCCAGACGTACAATGCGCGTGCCCCAATCAAGCCGGAGATGGCTGCGGTGAGGTACAGGTCGCCGAGCAGGTCCGCGCTCAGCCCGGCTCGTTTGCCGAGCACCATCAGGACTTGCCAGCCGACGATCAGCGAGACGCCGAGCATGACGCCGTACGAATAGATCGGTTGCGGCCCCCACGGAGTCGGGAGCTCGAACAAGACCGGATGCATCGAGCAGTCATGCGGCACGCGTGCGCGATCGGTCAAGCCGGCCGCGACAAACGCGAAAAGTCAGGACGAGGGCGCCAGCATGAGCTCGAGCGCCTCGCGCGTGGGAGCTGCCAGCGGCGGTGTGAGTGAGGCACGCAGACAATGCTCGGCGAGCTTGCGCGCGTTGTCGCGTGGCGCCTGCCACAGCTGCGAAAGGCTCTCCTCGAGATCTTTGGGCGCCTTGTTCCAGCTGCGGAACAACGCCGACAGCTCTTGATCGAGTCGTGCGTGCGCGACCGCGTCGTGCACCGCGAATACGATCTGACCACCGAGCGGTGGTTCTCCAGGTGGTTGTTCGAGTACATGCGCGCAGATCGCAGCGATCAACTCGCGATCGGCAGCACTCTGTTGATCGAAGTCCGCGAGCAGCTGGTATTCGCACAGGAACACTTCCCAGCCGAACGGCAGGTCGGCGCGCTCGGGCTCGAGCCAGTAGACGCGATCGATGTCGATCGCGAACACGGTGAGGTGCACGTACTTGGCGCCATGCTCCGCGGCGAGCGCGCGGTCCATGATCGTGTGCAGACCCAGGGCGGTCTGCGGGGTGCCGACGGTACGCAAGCGCTTGCGGATCACGGGTGACGCTCCGAGGGCCCTGGGACCTCAATTAGGGAGGGGTGATCAACTGCCTTCAATCGAAACATAGCGCTCGACCCTGAGTCGTGGTGGACACATAGCCGATCTCGCGGGCCTGTATACCGGCTTTCAAACCGCTGCTAGCGAGTTTGAACCACTGCGCCAATCTACAGGCCTTTAGATGCACAATTAACTCCTCCGATACAGATGCGAAACACGGGCTGAGCAGGCTCGCTGTGACTCTTGAGACCCTTATGGAGGAGTCATGAACAAAACAGTCACGTTGTTGTGCGGAACCCTGCTTGCCCTCGTATCGGCCTGTACCCCCAAACCAGCCGAGGAGACAGCCCCGGCCCCAGCTGCCCCAGCCCCAGCGCCTGCGGCGGAAGCGGCCAAACCAGCAGACACCGGCCCAATCAAGGTCGGCATCCTGCACTCGCTCTCCGGGACGATGGCGATCAGCGAGACGTCGCTCAAAGACGTGGCTCTCATGACCATCGAGGAGATCAACGAGAAGGGTGGTCTCCTGGGTCGCAAGCTCGAGCCGGTGGTCGTGGACCCGGCCTCGAACTGGCCGCTGTTCGCCGAGAAAGCACGCGAGCTGCTGACCAAGGACAAGGTTGCGGTGACGTTCGGTTGTTGGACCAGCGTGTCGCGCAAGTCGGTCTTGCCGGTCTACGAAGAGCTGAACGGGCTCCTGTTCTACCCGGTGCAGTACGAGGGTGAAGAGTCGTCGTACAACGTCTTCTACACCGGCGCGGCTCCGAACCAGCAGGCGATCCCGGCGGTCGAATACCTGATGAGCAAGGACGGTGGTGAGGCCAAGCGCTTCGTGCTCCTCGGCACCGACTACGTGTATCCGCGAACGACCAACAAGATCCTGCGCTACTTCCTGCAGAGCAAGGGTGTCGCCGAGGCCGACATCATGGAGAAGTACACGCCATTCGGCCACACCGACTACCAAACCATCATCGCCGACGTGAAGAAGTTCGCGGCAGGCAAGCGCACTGCGGTGGTCTCGACCATCAACGGCGACTCGAACGTGCCGTTCTACAAGGAGCTCGGCAACCAGGGCATCAAGGCCGAAGACATCCCGGTGGTCGCGTTCTCGGTCGGTGAGGAAGAGCTGCGCGGCATCGACACCACGCCGCTCGTCGGCCAGCTGGCCGCGTGGAACTACTTCATGTCGATCGACACGCCCGAGAACAAAGACTTCATCGCGAAGTGGAAGGCGTACGTCACCAAGCACAACCTGCCTGGCGGCGACAAGCGCGTGACCAACGACCCGATGGAGGCCACGTACGTCGGCATCAAGATGTGGGCGCAAGCGGTCGCTCAGTCCGGCACGACCGACGTCGACGCGGTGCGTCAGGCGGTCGCCGGCCAGTCGGTCAAGGCGCCGTCGGGCTTCGACATGAAGATGGACGAGAAGAATCACCACCTGCACAAGCCCGTCTTCATCGGCGAGGTCCAGGCCAACGGCCAGTTCCAGATCGTCTGGAAGACCCCAGGCCCGGTGCGCGCGATGCCCTGGAGCCCGTTCGTGCCGGACAGCGCGAAGAAGGTGGCCGACTGGACGTACCCGTGGCTCTGCGGCAACTGCACGGAGCCCAAGGTCGCGCTGGCGAAGTAGCGTTTGAGCTTAGGTCGGGGAGCGGCTGCTTTTGTATCGGCAGCCCTCCTCGACCCCTTTGTTTGCTTATCTGAAGAAGACCAGCGGCGGCGCCGCAGGAGAGACAGATATGTC
Source organism: Polyangiales bacterium (assembly GCA_035274465.1). Lineage (GTDB taxonomy): Bacteria > Myxococcota_A > Polyangia > Polyangiales > JAFGIB01 > JADGRF01. The sequence goes on along the minus strand of DATEOF010000101.1, from coordinate 27,892 downwards.
GAGCCGTGTTGCGCGTGCGCTGTGTGCCCTGGGCTTCGTGCTCGGAGTCTCGCAGCTGGTTGCTGCTGACGGCGGCGAGCTCGGCGGTGTGTTGCGCAAGCTCGCCTCGGATGATCGCGCGGCCATGGGCGAGGCGATCAGCAACCTCGGCAGGCGCGAAGAGCCCGCCGCTATGGCGGTTCTGGTCGCGCTGCGCGACGGCAAGCTGCGCGCGGATGTGCACGGCGAGCTGCTGATCGCCACCGACGCAGGCTTCACCGACCCGCTCAGCGGCAAGCCCGTAGCGGCGGAGAAGGCCTCGCTGCGCAGCGTAACCGTGAACAACGTGCTGCGCCGACAACTCGCTCCGGCGTTGGCCGAGCTACAGCTGCGGTCGAAGGATCCGGCGGTGCGCCTCGAAGCCGCAGAGACGTTGAACAAGGCGCTCGACGAGAAGCTGGCGCCGGCCATGCGCGCCGCGCTCGACAAGGAGACCGACGCGGCGGTGAAGGCCTCGCTCAAGCAGTCCCTGGCGCAGGTGGACTTCGGCAGCGCCGATCCCGCGCGCCGCATCTCGGCCATCAATGCCATGGCAGACAGCAAGGACATCGCGTTCAAGACGCAGCTGTCCGGCGTGCTCGAGAAAGACAGCGGTGGGGCGTTCAAGGAGAAGAACGAGCAGGTGCGTGAGGCCGCCAAGGCCGCGCTCAGCTCGATCGAGACGCACGAGCTCTGGGCGCGCATCGTGCGCGACCTGTTCTACGGCTTGAGCCTGGGCTCGGTGCTGCTGTTGGCGGCGATCGGTCTGGCGGTGACCTTCGGCCTGATGCGCGTGATCAACATGGCGCACGGCGAGATGCTGATGCTCGGCGCGTACAGCACGTACGTCGCGCAGCTCTTGTTCCAGAGGTATTTGCCGAACGCGCTCAACTGGTACTTGCTGCTGGCGGTGCCGCTGGCGTTCACCGTCTGCATGCTGGTGGGCATGGCGCTCGAGCGCAGCGTGATCCGCTTCCTGTATGGCCGGCCGCTCGAGACGCTGCTCTCGACCTGGGGCATCTCGCTGATCCTGATCCAGATCGTGCGCCTGATCTTCGGCGCGCAGAACGTCGCAGTCGCAAACCCCAGCTGGCTCTCGGGTGGCTTCGAGTTGATGGCGGGCGTCGTGCTGCCCTACAACCGCGTGGCGACGATCCTGTTCGTGACCGCGGTGGTGTTGTTCGTGGCCTGGCTGCTGCGCCGCACGAGCCTCGGTCTGCAGGTGCGCGCGATCACGCAGAACCGCGCGATGGCTGCCTGCATGGGCATCGCTACCAAGCGCATCGACATGCTGACGTTCGGTCTGGGCTCGGGCCTGGCTGGGCTCGGTGGCGTGGCGCTCTCGCAGATCGGCAACGTCGGCCCGGAGCTGGGCCAGCTGTACATCGTGGACTCGTTCATGGTCGTGGTCGTGGGTGGGGTGGGCAAGATCGCGGGTAGCATCGTGGCGGCGATCGGTCTGGGCACGATCAACAAGGTGCTCGAGCCGTTCGCAGGCGCCGTGCTCGGCAAGATCTTCGTGCTGGTGTTCGTCGTGCTGTTCATTCAACGCCGACCGCAGGGCCTGTTCGCGCTCAAGGGTCGTTCGGCGGAGAGCTAACCAGGAACTCATCCCATGAAAACCCTGCTGAGTCTCCATACGCGTTCGCAGTGGCTGGGTCTGCTCGCGGCCGTCGTGGTCGTGATGAGCGTGCCCGCGTTGCCGCTGCCCGAACACTTCTTGCCGCTGCTCGGAAAGTTCCTGTGCTTCGCGCTGGTCGCCGTCGCGATGGATCTGGTGTGGGGCTACACGGGCGTGCTGAGCCTCGGCCACGCCGTGTTCTTCTCGCTCGGCGGCTACGCGATGGGCATGTACCTGATGCGCTCGATCGGCAAGGAGGGCGTGTACCGCTCCGAGCTGCCCGACTTCATGGTGTTCTTGGATTGGAAGGAGCTGCCCTGGTACTGGCACGGCTTCGACAACTTCGGCTTCGCGATGGCCATGGTCGTGCTCGTGCCGGGTTTGCTCGCGCTGCTGTTCGGCTTCTTTGCCTTCCGCTCGCGCATCAAGGGCGTGTACTTCTCGATCATCACGCAGGCGCTGACGTACGCGTTCATGCTGCTGATGTTCCGCAACGACACGGGCTTCGGCGGCAACAACGGCTTGACCGACTTCAAGCGCCTGCTCGGTCATCCGCTGGCGGAGCACTCGACAAAGGTTGCGCTCTACGTAGCCTCGGGGATCGCGCTCGTGCTCGGCTATCTGGCGTGCCGCTTCGTGGTCACGAGCAAGCTCGGGCGCGTGCTGCTCGCGGTGCGCGACGCCGAGGGCCGCGTGATGTTCTCGGGCTACAACCCGCTCGGCTACAAGCTGTTCGCCTGGACGATGTCGGCCGTGCTGTGCGGCATCGCGGGCGCGCTGTACGTGCCGCAGGTCGGCATCATCAACCCGAGCGAGCTCGCGCCGGCGAACTCGATCGAGATCGCGATCTGGGTCGCGGTCGGCGGGCGCTCGACGCTGGTCGGCGGCGTGATCGGCGCGTTCATGGTCAACGGCATGAAGAGCTGGTTGACCGCGGCCTATCCCGACGCCTGGCTATTCGCGCTCGGCGCGGTGTTCATCCTGGTGACCTTGTTCCTGCCCGAAGGCGTGGCGGGCCTCATGCGTGCGCGCGGCAAGTCGGCGGCGAAGGCGGGTGAGCCCGAAGTCGCACCCGCCGAAGAGCCTGAAGTTGCCGAGACTCTCAACGAGAAGAACGTGCCGAGCCCCACATGACCGAGCCGATCATCCACTCCACGCCTGCGACCGAGCCGCGCCCGGGCTTGAACGAGAAGGCGATCCTCTGGGTCGACAACATCAGCGTCAGCTTCGAAGGCTTCAAGGCGCTGACCAACCTCACGCTCGTGCTCGACCCGGGCGAGCTGCGCTGCATCATCGGCCCGAACGGCGCGGGCAAGACCACGATGATGGATGTGATCACCGGCAAGACGCGCCCGGACAGCGGCCACGTCTACATGTTCGGCCAATCGATCGAGCTCACCCAGCGCAGCGAGTCCGAGATCGCGACGCTGGGCATCGGGCGTAAGTTCCAGCGCCCGACCGTGTTCGAGAACCTGACGGTCTTCCAGAACCTCGAGCTCGCGCTCAAGGCCAACAAGGGCGTATTCAAGTCGTTGTTCTGGCAGCTCGCCGGTGAGCAGCGCGACCGCATCGAGTCGGCGCTCGAGACGATCAACCTGAAGGACCGCAGGGACTACCCGGCAGGCCTGCTCGCACACGGCCAGAAGCAGTGGCTCGAGATCGGCATGCTGTTGGTGCAGGACCCGAAGGTGCTGCTGGTCGACGAGCCTGTCGCGGGCATGACGCACCGCGAGATGGATCGCACCGCGGAGCTGTTGGTGTCGCTCGCGGGCGAGCACACCGTGGTGGTGGTCGAGCACGACATGGACTTCGTGCGCGGCATCGCCAACAAGGTGACGGTGCTGCACGAGGGCCGCGTGCTCTCGGAAGGCACGATGGACGAAGTGCAGGCCGATTCGAAGGTCATCGAAGTGTACCTGGGCAAAGAGGAGCAACACTGAATGCTGCGCGTCGAGGGCCTCAATCAGTTCTACGGTCAGAGCCACACGCTGTGGGACGTCTCGTTCGACGTCGAAGAAGGCTCGTGCATGTGCGTGATGGGTCGCAACGGCGTGGGCAAGACGACGCTGATGCGCGTGATCATGGGCCTGCTCAAGGCGAAGTCGGGCAGCGTGAAGTTCGAAGGCAAGGAGCTGGTCGGGCGCGCTGCGGAGGTGCGGCCGCGCGTCGGTATCGCCTACGTGCCTCAAGGTCGCGAGATCTTCGCGCAGCTGAGCGTGGAAGAGAACCTGCGCGTGGGCCTGGTCACCGGTCGCCACAAGGACATCCCCGAGAGCGTCTTCAAGTGGTTCCCGGTGCTCAAGGAGATGCTCCACCGCCGCGGCGGCGACCTGTCGGGTGGCCAGCAGCAACAGCTCGCCCTGGGCCGCGCGCTCGCGCTCGACCCGAAGCTGTTGATCCTGGACGAACCGACCGAGGGCATTCAGCCGAATATCGTGCAGCAGATCGGCGACACGGTGACCCGGCTGCGCAAGGAAGCCGGGATCGCGGTGCTGTTGGTCGAGCAGAAGCTGGGCTTCGCGCGCAAGATGGCCGAACGCTTCACCATCCTCGACCGCGGCCGCTCGGTGGCCGGGGGGCCCATGACCGACTTGAACGACAGCCTCGTCCAGCGCTATCTCGCAGTCTGAGTGGACACGACGATCGAGCTGAACCGAACCGGCTGGCAAGCCAGGCTGGCGCTGGGCTTCGAGCCCCACGCGGGGCGCACGGAGCTCGTGCATCGCAAGCACTGGGGTCCCCTGCGCGTGCAGCGGCCGTTCTATCCGGAGCCGAGCGGCGTCTGCCACGTCTACATCCTGCACCCCCCGGGCGGCGTGGTCGGAGGCGACGGGCTCGAGCTGAGCGTCGAGGTCGCGGCGGACGCCCACGCGGTCATCACCACGCCGGCGGCCACCAAGCTCTACCGGAGCGGCGGCGATACCGCGATCGTGCAGCAGACGCTGCGCGTCGCGCGCGGTGCCGACCTCGAGTGGCTGCCGCAGGAGACGATCGCCTTCAGCGCGGCCCGGGCTCAGCTGTACACCCGCATCGAGCTCGAAGCCGGCGCGCGCTACACGGGCTGGGAGATCCTGTGCCTCGGCCGCCCCGCCTCGAACGAGCGCTTCGACGCCGGCGAGATCCAGCAGCGCATCGAGCTCGTCAGGGATGGGGAGCTCCGCTACTGCGAGCGAGGCACCTACCGCGCCGGCAGTGCCTTGCTGCGCGCGCCCTGGGGTCTGCAAGACCAACCGGTGGTAGGCACCATGCTCAGCGCCGGCCGCGATCTGACCGCGCACCTACCCGAGCTGCGCGAGGCGCTCGGCGAAGTCGCCCAGCCGGCCCATGCAGCCATCAGCTGCATGGGCGAGCTGTGCGTGGCTCGCTACCTCGGGCCCAGCACCGAACAAGCCCGAGCCTGCTTCGCACGCATCTGGCAGGCCCTGCGCCCCTTGCTGCACGCCCAACCTGCCCATCCACCGCGCATCTGGGCGACGTAGTCACGCTCTTCGCGTTCGCGCCGTAGCCGCGTCAAGCCGAGCGCGATCTCGTGGGAACGAATCAGGCCATCAGACCGGTGGCATCTCGACGAAGACATGGAGCCGCAGATAGAAATTGCGGATGCCGAGTGGATCGAGCGCAACCTCGATCACCGAACCAGAACGCAACATCGCAGGGATGCGAAGACGGAGCTCTTGCTCGTGCTCGATCACGCCTGCTCCTTCGCAGCGCATGCACGGTGACAACCAATCGTGTCCGGAGCCTCGGCACAGCGGACAGCGCGCGAACGTCGGAATACCTACTGGCACGACGCAGCCATGGGCGGCTTCAGCCGGCGTCAGAAGCACCTCGACGTTGAGCCCTGCAGGTCGCTCGGCCTTCGGCACACCGATCTGCGTATAGTTCCGGGCCAAGCGCTCGTGCATCGCCTCGAACGAGGGCCGGATGGTGTCTTGGTTCGCGAAAATTCGCAGCCGCGTAGCGAGCAGCGGACCGCTCAGAGCCTCGTGCTCGCCGATCACTTCGCCGTCCACCTCGCGCATCAGATCGTCGTCGTAGGTGCGGCGACGCTGGCCATCGGACAACACGTCGTGGGCGTGCGTCAGCTCTCGAAATTCGCGATCAGCCGCCGCTCCCACGATGCCCATCGGCCGCTGCCTGGCGAGGTCGCGATAGGCAGCACGAATGGCTCGCGTACTCTCGGCATGCGACACACCGAGAACCATGTAGTGAGTTCGTCGTTCCATGTCCGGCGCCTCCCAGAGTCAGCGGTGGTGAGCGGAATCACGGATTGTCCCGCCGTCAGGGACCGTGGGCAATGCGAATGAACCGAGCGCACGAAGGTCCGTGGACGCGACCCACGGCGGCTAGCCTGAAGCGGTCCACCCCCTCGAGGCGAATCGAGCGCGGAGATGACCCGCGGCTGACACCTCAGGCGATTCCTGAGGTGCCAGGTGGGCCGTCTGCAATATCAGTCGGCGCTGCAAGCGCTCGGCAGATTGCCGGTCGTGAAGTCTTCACAGCTCATGGATTCGACGCCGTCGATGCACGCGTCGGCATCGCCGTGAACCTCGGACACGTCATCGCATGCGCCCTCCGATGCCGAGAGGCATTGCGCCTTGTCGCCACCCCCGCACTCACTTACCTTCGAGCACATCGCCTCGTAGTAAGCCTTGCACTGGTCCGCGGCAGAATCGCCGCAGGCACCGAGCACGAGTCCGAGCATCACCGCACAGATACAGCCCAATCGTCGCATCGACACACTCCATGGTTGGCAAGAGCAAAGGTCAAAGACCTGTTTCGATCGTCATCGAGTTGCGCGCGAGAGGGAATAGGTAGATCCCTTAGGACGTGGCTCAACGCGGTGGCGTGATGCTGTGCTTGCCACGCAGGCGCAGCACCAGCTCCGCTCGCGACGTCACACCCAGTTTTCGATAGATCGACTCGAGCTGATTGCCGATGGTCTTCGGGCTGACCCCGCGAGCTTCGGCGATCTCCTTGTTCGTCGCCCCGGCGTAGACCTGCAATGCCACGTCCTGTTCTGCGACCGTCAGTGCCTCGGGGATCTTCGCTTCGCGAACGGGAAACGACAGCAGCGCCAGCTCGGGCGTCAGGTACTCGACCTGGGCACCCGCGGGCATCGGGAACGTGTCGTGATCCGCCGAGCGTTTCTTCACGCCGCGGGCTCGCGTTTGCTCGACGGCGCCAGGCTCTCGAACGAGTTGCCGGGGCCGAACAGGCGCACCAGGTCGACGCGGCCGTCGATACCGAGCTTGCGCAGGGCTCGCGAGAGCTGTGACGAGACTGTGCCCTCGGCGACGCCGAGGTGATAGGCGATGAGCTTGTCGGAGTAGCCGCGAACGGCGAGTCGCGCGACACGCGCTTCGAGCTCGGTGAGACCGCGCGGGTCCGTGATCGTTTCGGGGTTCTTGTGCGCGAGCATGAAGCGCTTGCCGTCGGCGTCGAACCGTTCGACCAGGGACCAGCGTCCGTTGACCAGGCCTTGCCAGACCTCCAGCGCGCGTTCATCGCGTCCCCCGCTGCGCGTCCGCGCCTGATCGATCTCTCGAGCGCGCTGCGCGAGGAGCGCTCGCGTCTCGGGATCACGCGCGTCGCCCTCGGCGTGGACGAGCGCACCCGCGCCATCGAGCACGGCTCCGTGTTCGGGCGCTTCGAGTGAGCGCAGCTGGTCCGGTAGCCGGCGTCGCAAGCGAAACCCCGCCTTGAGGTGTGCACCAAGCCGCAGAAACATCGCGCGCTCGGCCGGGCGCAGCTCGCCGCGCTCGGGGAGCGAGCCGACCACGTACGTCAGGCCGTTTCCATCGACGTGGTGGTTGAGCATGAAGAACAGGTCGCGTATGCCCGGCACCCCCAGCGTGTAGACCCAGCGCGGCACCGGCGTCTTGATCTCCGACAGGAGCAGGCGATCGGCCGCTTCGGCCACCTGCGCCCGCATGCCCTTCTCGTGCAATCTGTACTTCAATCGATCGACGACACCTGCCGTACCATTGCGGCACCGGTCGTAGCACGCACCCATTGCCGTGATGCGCGCAGCCACGTCGCCATCGCCATCGCCGAACTGAGCGGCACCGTGCTCGATGCGCAGTCCCGCTTGGGTGAAGTCGACGTGATAGGCGATGACCGTCCGCGCTCGCATCAGCGGACGCGCAGCCTCGGCAATGGCGCGTAGCCACTCGAGTTCGCCCACATGCAGGTCGTAACAGGCTTCGACGAAGGCGATCGGGTCGCGTGGCGCTGAGGACATTCGAAACTTCTTAACTACCCTACGATCGTCACACGCTGGCGCGCTATAGCGTAGGCTGCTAGCCGCTGGGCGGTGCGCAGCTCTACGCGGACGCATACCGAGCGCTACGAGCTCACACAGCGCGCGCAAGGAATTCCCTATGGCCGGCGCGACGAGCCGCAAGGCACGATCGAGGAAACAGGCAGCGGATGCGAGCACCGTGAAGCGCGCAGCTGGCGCTGACCAAGGAGTAGTGGGTGTCGCGCACGAAGGCTTACACGGTCTTGCTTGGAGCTATGGTGTTGTTCGATGTCGGTTGTGGTCCCGAACCCGATGCGGACGGTACCGGAGGTGGCAACGAGGTGGATGGTGGAGCCATGGGAGGCGCAGGCGGCAGTACTGCTGGCTCCTACGCTTCCGCAGGACTCGGTGGCAGTGGCCAGGCCGGCACGCTGGGTGTCGCCGGCGCCGGTGGGGCGGGCGGAGCTGCCGGTCAGAATGGCAGCGGGACGTTCACCCTGACGCCGGACGTCACGACGCTCACGATGCGGCAACTCGAGCAACACTTGCTCGGCGTGAAGGTCGCGCGAAGCAATGGGTTCAAGGGGCCGATCTCGGTCGACCTCGTCGGTGCGCCACCCGGACTCGAAGCCGAGTTCAGTGCGAAGACGGTCGCGGCCGACGCCAACTATTTTTCGATCAACTTCAAGACTCCCCGGAACCAGCCGCAGCACACGAATCAGATGGAGCTGCGTGCGAGCGCGCCGGGGGCACCTGCCGTCAACCTGACGATCACGCTGAACGTGGTGACGCGCCGCGTCTACACGGGCGGGTTCACCATGGGCACGTACACGATCTACAGCGACACACCCTCCGGTGACCGTTGTCAGTGGAACGTGAGCTGGAATGCCACGGTGGAGATGGACATCTCGTCGCTGCAGGACTCGGCTCCGGGGACGTTGCGCGTCAGCGGCATGCGCTACTCCGTTCCGGTCCAGGCCATGGTCGGCAACACGACTTGCGCTTCGTCCTCCGGGATGCAGTCCGGTACAGGTTCTTTCAACTCGACCTGGCCGGTCGTCGGCGGCGTCGCCAAGGTCGTGATCGGCGTTGGAAGCGAGGAAGTCAGCGTCGGCGGTCCTTACAGCGAATCCGGCGGAGCGGTCCAAGCCAAAGCGAAGATCAAGTACGTGCGAAGTGGCGGCGGCGGCGAGTCTGCCGAGGCGCTCTCACCGCTGTTCCTCAAGCCGCTGTGAGATCGCGGCATCTTCAGCGCACGAGCAAGCCGCACGCCGCTTGCAGTCTCGCGGATGCGATGACCTCGTCGCGCTGAGCCTCGATCCTGGCTTGTCGGGCTTGCTGCTCGAGGTCCTCTGCATCCAGCAGCTCGAGCAGTGAGCCCAACCCCGCTCGGTAGCGGCCGTTTTGTGCGTCGCGTGTGACCTTCGCCGCCTCCAGCACCGCGACCGCACGCTGGTGCCAGATCCTCGCGCGAGAGAGCGTGTAGAACGCTCCGACGGCCTCGCTCTCGATCGCGTGAACCTGCTCCGCTTGCTCGCGCTGCGCGAGCTGCGCTGCCGCGTCCGACACGCTCGCCTGCATCCAGACCGCGGGGTCGAGGCCGTTCCAGCGCATGAAACCCACACCCGCCGCCGTGAGCTGCCTGCCCTCGATCGCCACGCCGCTGCGCGCATCGACGTACGCCGCGCTTCCCGTCGCCGCCAGTCCCAACGCCGGCCAACGCTGCCCGACCGCCGCATCGTAAGCTCGCCGCGACGCACTGACGTTGGCGGCGGCCGCGCGCAGCTCTGCGCGGTGATCCCTCGCGACGCGCTTGGCCTGCGTGGCACTCTCGACCCGCACCGGGAAGTCGGCGCTGGTGGTTGCGGGCCGCACGAGCTGGTCCGGCGAGCGCCCCAACGCCGCCGCGAGCGCGGAGAAGGTCGCACTCTGATCGGTCCGCCGCAGCTCGAGCGCGTACTCGGCCGACAACACCTCGACCTGTGCGCGCTGTGCATCGAGCGGCGATCGCGTCCCCGCCTTCACCAGCTCGGTCGTGGCACGGTGCTGATCCTGGCGCCGCCCGAGCGACAACTCCGCATCTCGCACGAGCTCGATCGCTGCACCGGCCCGCAAGTACAGCTCGGCAGCCAGCAGCACCGCGCGCGAGCGCATCGCATCGACGTCGAAGCGCCGCGCACGCTCCGACGCGGACGCCGAGTCGATGCGCCCTCCACGCGCGACGTCGACGGCCAGCCATTCCAGCTTCAGCTCGCCGCGCACCTCGAGCGCTTCGCTCGCTGCTTCTGGCACGGTCGGCAGCGGCCGCCGCTCGTCGTACGTGTACCCGCCGCTGCCCTGCGCCGTGAACGCGGGCAACCACGCGCCCTGCGCGTACGCGCGCTCCGCCTGTGCGTTTCGGTACTCGGCGTACGCGACGAGCACCGCAGGTGGATCACGCTGCGCGCTCCGCATGGCCTCCTGGAGCGTGATCTCCGTCGCCTCCTCCGCCGCAACGGTACGAGGCACCAGGAACAAACCGAACAGACACGCGAGACGAAGTCGCTGCTCACCTCGGCGAATCACCGCTGTTCCCGATCCCCCGAGATGCTCACCAGCGTGGGTCGCAGCGGCCCGTTCGCGGACGCTCGCGCGTATTCCTTCGTCATCTCGCGCAGCGGCGCCGCCCGATGGTCACCGCTCTCCGCTGCAGCCTGCGAGAGCACGAGGTCGCGGTACGTCGTGCAGTGCTCGAGCAACTCGGCGTGCGCGCCGACGCCGACGATCCGGCCACGCTCGAGCACCATGATCTTGTCAGCCTCGACCACCGTGCTCAAGCGGTGCGCGACGATCACGCGCGTGCAACGCAACGCGCGCAGGTTCTCCTGCACCGCCCGCTCGGTCACGGCGTCCAGCGCGCTCGTGGCCTCGTCCAGGATCAACACGCCGGGCTTGCGCACCAGCGCGCGCGCCAGCGACAGACGCTGGCGTTGCCCACCGGACAGCGACGATCCTCCGTCGACGAGCATCGTGTCGTAGCCCATGGGCATCTGCACGATCGCGTCGTGCAGGCACGCCAGCCTGCATGCCGCCTCGATCTCTTCGTGTGAGATGTTGGGATCGAACAGCGCGACGTTGTCGCGGATCGTGCCCGCAAACAGTCGCGTATCTTGCGTCACGATGCCGAGCCGTTCACGCAGCGCGAGCAAGTCCCAGTTGCGCAGCTCGTGGCCGTCGAACGCGATAGTGCCCGAGTGTGGCGTGTACAACCCCGCGAGCAGTCGCGCGAGCGTGCTCTTGCCCGAGCCGGACGGCCCCACGATCGCCAGACACTCGCCCGGCGCAGCGATGAAGGACAGCCGCTGCAGGGTGTAGTTCGGCTCGCTCGGGTACTTGAACGTCAGCTCGCTCACCTGGATCGAGCCCGCGAGCGCGCCCACCGCGTTTCGCTCATGAGCCGTCCGCGTGCTGGCGACCTCCGCCGGTGTGTCGAGCACGTCTTCGATGCGTTCCATGTAGCCGCGCAGCCGCGTGAGCCGCATGGCCGTGCCGACGAGGTTCGCGACCGGGTTGAGAAAGCCCGAGCCCAGCGCCGACAACCCCAACATCGCGCCGAGCGACAACGTGCCATCGAGCACCGCATGAGCGCCCGCAAGCAGCAAGCACGAGGGGCCTGCGAACTGCAGCGTGCTCACCAGCGTCTGAAACGTGCCATCCAGCCGATCGCGCGCGATGCTTCGGTTCAGCGAATGGACGTAGAGATCGGTCCAGCGCGAAAACGCCCGCTCGCCCGCGCCCATCGACTTGAGCGTCTCCATGCCCGACAACATCTCGACCTGGTAGGCCTCGAGCTGCGACTGCGCGGCCAGGCCCTCGACCACGAGTTGCGCGTTCTTGCGCGCCGCCAACACGAACACGGCGACCTGCAGCGCGGCCACTACCAGCGCGATGCCGGCCAGGCTCGGCGCCGCACCCAGGAGCAGCGCGAAGTACAGGCCGACCAGCATGCCGTCGAGCAACGCCGACAGCGCACCGCTCGTGAGCACCTCGCGGATCGCGACCTGACTGCTCAGGCGCATCAGCAGGTCGCCGGTCGTGCGCTGCTGGAAGAAGGCGTACGGTAGCCCGAACATGTGGTCGACGAAGTCGAACGACATGCGCGCTTCGACCTTGCTGCGCAGCTCGAGCAGCAGCCGCGACCGGAGCAGCGTGGACAGGAAGTTGAACGAGATCAGCAGCAAGAATCCCGCCCCGACCAGCTGCAAGAGCTGGATGTCGCCGCGCGGCACGACCTTGTCCACGACGACCGCCATGAAGCCGGGCACCGACAGCGCGATCAGTTGCAGGAAGACCGACGTCGCCAGGACCCTGCCCCAGACCCCACGCACGCCGAACATCCACTGCGCGTAGCGCCCCCAGCGCACGCGGCGCTTCGGGCGCTGCCGCTTGAAGCTCTGTCCGGGCTCCAACACCAGCGCCACGCCGCTCAGCGACTTCGCCGCCTCTTCCATCGGCACACGCCGCCTGCCCACCGCGGGATCGACGATGGTCACGAACTTGGCGTTCGAGCTCTCGTACACCACGAAGTGCGCCAGGTTCCAGTGCAGGATGCTCGCCGGAGGCAAGTAGCGTAGCTTGCTCGGCTCGATGGCGACGCCGCGCGCGCTCATGCCGAAGCTGCGCGCTGCAGCCAGCAGCTGCTTGGCCGTGACGCCGTTGCGGCCGCCGCCGAGCACGCTGCGCAGCTCGTGAATGGGCACGTGCTTGCCGTGATAAGCCAGCACCGACGCCAAGCTCGCCGCACCGCAGTCCGTCGGCGTGAGCTGTGGAACGAACGGGGCGCCTTTCAACAGGCGCAGTCGCGTCGGCGGGTCCTTGCTGAGCGTCTCGCGGGCTTCACTGGACATGCGACACCTCGGCGCGTGGTTCGGCGTCGTCGCCCATCATTCGCTCCACCCATTGCTTCAAGCTCGGCACGATCGCGTATGCGATGGCCTCGTTGCGCACCACGGCCTCGGCCTTGCCGAACATGCCCGTCGCAAACTCGTACGGCTGACCATCGAGCGTGAAGTGCGCAGCCGGCAGCTTGGCGGTGACGAGCACGACCGGCCCCGAGATCGAGATCGCATCCGCCAGATCGCTACCGACGAAGCGCGCGGCTTCGGTGGGCCCGACGATTTGTTCGCCGACCTGGCTCACGCGGAGCTCGTGCGCGACGTGGTGAAAGCCGTCGAGCTCGAAGCGCAGCGTGTCGCCTGCGTGGAGCAGCGGCCGGTAGCGCCCCGGCAAGAGCGCGGTGACGGTCGCCGCACTCGCGGCCGACTGCAGATCCACCACGCGCATGCCCGGTTCGACGAGCTGGCCCGGCCGCACGCGCACGTCTCCCACAATGCCGGCCTGAGGCGCGCGCAATACGCGCCGCTCGCTTCGTTGCTGCGCCAGGTCGCGCCGCGATCGCAGCGAGAGTAGGGCCTCGCGCGTGACCGGATCCCCGGGCCGCAACAGGAGCTTGGCCAGCTGGCGTTCGAACTCGAGCGAAGCCGCTTGCAACTCGGCCAGCTCCTCGGCGGCGTGAAACCGCACCAGCTCGTCGCCGAGCTGCACCGAATCTCCCGGCTTCACCGCCACGCTGCTGACCAATCCAGCGCTCTCTGCGGTCAGCGGCGTGCGCCCGTCGAGCTGCACGAACGCGGGTCCAGTCGCGTACTCGTTGACGTGTCCGAGCGTCGCGAACAGAAGTAGCGCGAGCATGCCGGCGCAGAGCAACGCGAACCCCCAGTGGGTCGCTCCGTGATCGAGCACGACCAGCTCGGAAGCCAAACCGCGTGCCCGATGGTGCTCGAGCGCCTGGCGGCGAAACAGTGGGATGGGTGTGGCCACGGCCCTCTACTCGTCAGCGTTCGAACGCACTTGGACTGCCGCGCCGGGGATCCAGCGCTCGGCCTCGGGCAGCGCGACGGGCAGCGGCGCGGTCGCGAACACCAGCTGCGCGGACGGATCGAGCTCGGGCCGGACGGCCGAAACGGACGTCTGCACGACGTGCTCGGTGCCGCTCAGCTGCACGGACACGCGCTGTTCCCCTGCAGCCGGCAGCTCGCCCGGCGGGAACGCGAAGCGCACCTGCCGATCATCGCTCGAGATGCGCACCACGATCTGCCCCGCGGTGACGCTACCTCCAGCGTCGACGTCCAGCGCGACGACGAGCCCGGCAAACGGTGCCGTCAACGTCTGGCGCGTGGCGCGGACCCGCGCCTGGCGCAGCTGCAGCCGGCTCGCCCCGACCGCACCGCGCGCGGCCTGAAGCTCGGCCTCCGCCATGCGCGCCTCGGCTGCGGCCGTGTCGAGCTCTTGCTTGGACAGCCAGGTCTCACCCTCGCGCAGGCGGCTCCACTGCGTGCTCGCCGCCAGCGCGCGCGCTTGCAGGCGCGTCACGTCCGAGACGCGCTGCGACAGCTCTGCGTTGGCCATGCCGACCGAGTTCGTGGAATCGGTCACATCGAACTGCAGCAATCGATCGCCGCGCTTGACGCGTGCGCCGCTGCGGACGAACACGGCATCGACGCGGCCGCTAGCATTCGCAGCCAACTCGGCGGTCGAACCTGCGACCACCACACCGATCCAGCGCTTGGTATCCGAACGTTGGGTTGCGCGCGCGCCGTAGGTGGCCTCGGCGGCTTGGGCGCGACCGGCGTGAATCCCCGGTGCGCGCTGAAGCAGCACGAGCGCGACCAAGCCGCACAACATCGGGACACTTCCTCCGGCGATGAGCAGGCGATCGGACATGGCGCGACTCCCCTGCGGCTCCGGATCGTGCTGCTCGCCGCGTGGGTGAACCGGCGAGCGAGCAGCGATCCGCAAGCCGCGTGATTACGATCTGATCGCGGTGCTGAGGCTCGAAAGGAAAGTACCCCACCGCTCGAATCGGTTCGCGGCAGCGTCCCAGTGGTCCTTGATCGACTGTCCGATCAGCGTGCCGACTGCCGTACCGATCCCAACCGGATCCACACCCCCCGAAACCTGATCCATCGCGTCGTCATCAAACGTCGTCAGCATGTCCTTGTCCATTACACCACTCCCTGTAAGGTGTTCGGACGACCGCTAGAGCAAACATCGGGCCGTTCTCGTCTAGCGCGCAAACACCTCACGCGCGGCGGGAAATGGGCGAATCGTTTGTAAGCCGACGCGGATTTGCAAACATTTCTCGCCAAGCCGCCGTGGCTACCGGTTCTCTGTCCGGACACCGCGTCCAGCCTGTCCGCGTGGGTTACACAAAAAAGGTAAGAACCAACGACACGCTCGACCTATCAGTCGAAGTCGAGCTCGTCTTGTGAGATCGGCCGAAAGGAGCGCAGGTAGACCACGAGCGCCTGGTACTCCGAGTCAGTGCCCGCCCACTGGTGGAACGAGGGGAAGAAGCTCTCAATGGCTGGCAGCGAGCCGTACGTCGTGCCAGGCAGCTTCTTGCCCATCGAGAAGAGCGCCTTGAGCTCGTCATCCGAGAAGCCGCCGATCTGCTGCGGCGTGTATTCGATCGCGAGTCCTCCGCTGCGGCCGGTGTGGCAGCTCTTGCACGACGACGCGTTTAGCATCCAGCCGCCGCTGTTGCGCCCTACGGACATGTGGTCGACCTGCTTGTTGTAGAGGAAGAGGCCCTCCTGGAGCTGCTCTTCCGTGGCCTCGCTCACCTCGAGCTCGACTTGGCCGACGTTGCGACCGGAGGTCGCGCGAATCTTGAACGTGCCCGCCTTCCGTGTCGTGATCATCACGCCGTTCGGCACCGCGGCCATGTCGAGGTCCACGGCATCCGGATCGTCGCACTGCCACGAGTCCGCTTTGACCCCGGCCACGATGGCTGGCACCTGGAATACCTGGTCGCTGCCCTCGATATACGCGGAGTACAGCTTGTGCGGGAAGATCTCGACGTCGAGAACTCCGCTGTCGATCTTGCCATCGTCCTCGCCCTTCGAGTGGTCCGCGGCACAACCCGCGACTGACAACGCCAACGCAACCAACCCCAAGGGCAATCTTCTCGCCGACGCTGGCATGGCACCCCTTCTGACCGTCACGAAGGACGAGATTCTTCATACGCGATGCATTCCTGGCCGATCAAGCCTCCGCCGGGGTGGCGACTCGGGATACTCTGCCGGCGTGTCCGGTCAGTATCTGTCGTTCGTGCTAGCCAGCTTGTGCATCGTCGCCTGCAGTAGCGGTCGGCCAGCTCGTCATTCCCATGCGACCGATGAGGACGTTGAGGACGCGGGCGTCCCACCATCCGAGGACGCTGGCCCTGCCCCTGACGAGCACCCTATCCCGGACAGCCCGGCGACGAACATCAGCGTCGACAGCGCATTGCCGGTCGACACCACCGGGATCGGCGTGCTGCAGGAGGTGCGCAGTGCATCGCAGGTCGACTACTTCTCGTTCGAAGCGGAGGCCGGCTCGTTCTACGAGCTCGCGACCAGTCGCAGTCGCCGCTTCAGTCCCGACAACGTGATGACGCTATTGGATTCGGAGCTGCAGCCGATCGCCGAGAACGATGATGGCTCGTTGTGGGACGGCGACTCGATCGATGCGCGCCTCGTCGTGCGCATCGCGCAGGGCGGGAAGTACTTCGTGCGCGTCCAAGATCCGTACACGCCCCCGGAGGTATTCGACAACCCGAGTTTTCCGCTTCTCTACTACCACTTCTGGGTTCGCGAGCTGCTGCCGAACGGCCGCGGCGTGACGCACGAGTCGAGCAGTCAGGTGCGCTTCGCCCACGATGACAGATCCGGGTACGACTACACGACTCTGATAGGAGAGCTGCCGAGCGCGGCAACGGACAGCTTCAAGCTCGCCGGGTTGCGCGAGCACGCGCTGATCGCAGAGGTGCTCGACTCCGGACTGCGCGGGGGTCAGGTGCGAGTGTTGGATCGCTCCCGACACGTGTTGGCCGAGATCGATCGCAGCCGTGGCCAGCACAGCATCCATCCGCCGCTACAGGATCAGACCTACGAGCTGAACTTCACCGCAGACACCGATAGCGGCGACAACGCGTTCTATGCCGTGAACCTGGTGCTGATGCCTGACAACCCGCGCGAGCACGATGACGCTGGCAACGACATGCTCCGGGGAGCCGAGCCGCTCGAGATGGTCGGGGAGGTTCAGCGGCGTGGTCTGTTGCTCACCACGTTGCCCGAGCACGACGTCGACTACTTCACGTTCGACGTGGCTGCGGGCGAGCAAGTCACGCTGGCGTGTGAGGCGCAATCGGGCGGCTCGGGCGTGCGCGGACTGCACGTCGAGGTGCGCAATGCGGCGGACCAGTCGCTGGCCTCTGCGTTCGAGGAGCTCGACTCCAACGTCCTGCTCGATGGCTTCATCGCCGAGCAGGACGGCCCGCTGTGGTTGCGGCTGAACAACGTCGCTTCGGACGCCAGCGAGATCTTGCCGTGGACTCGCTGCGTCGTACTCGCTGGGCCGTAGGCGGCTTGAACCGCGCCGAACGGTTTCGTTGCTTTTCCCGCCGGACTACAGCATACCGCCCGGCGTGGATGACGGTCACTCCTGGCTGCCACGCGCAGTCTTCGCGCTGTCGCTGCTGGTTTTCGCCGTAGCTCAGGCCGAGATCTGGAACTCCAACCTGCGCATCAGCGGCGACGAGGCGCACGTGCTGATGACCGTGTTCTCGATGGTCAAAGACGGCGACCTGAACCTCACGAACAACTACGAGCGCAAGGACTACCTCGAGACGGGATATCCCCTCCTCGAGTCTCAGGTTCCCGCGGTCAACAACGTAATCCCGCCCGAGAAGGGTATCGGCTTTCCCGCGCTGCTCGCGCCTTTCTACGCGATCGGCAACGTGCTGGGTGATCGCATCGCCATCGTCGCATTCGCGGCGCTGGTGTTGCCGCTGCTCTACTGGTTGTGCGCGAGCGCAGGGCTCAGCCGCTTGAGTGCAGGCTTGGCCTGCCTTGGTCTGTCGGTGTGTCTGCCGTGGGAGGTGCACGCCAACCTGATCCTGCCGGAGGTGGTCGCCGCTGCGATCGTCATGTCGATCGCGGCCGCGTTCTTCCAGTACGAGAAGACCCAGCGGCGCGGCTACGCGTTGTGCATCGGCCTGCTGACGGTCTCGCTGCCCATCTTGTACTTGAAGTACACGGCACTCGCCGCTGCCAGCGGCGTGCTGTTGGCTCGCTCCAGTCGCTTGCGGCGCGATTGGCTCGTGTATGTCGGCGCGCCCCTGCTCTGGCTGTACGCAGATCTCTGGGTGGACGTCTATGGCTGGAGCATCGCGATCGGTACCGGCGGCGGACCGCACGACTTCAGCGCGGGTGCCGTGTTCGAGAACATCGGCAACTCCTTCCTCGATCGCGATCACGGCCTGTTGACGCGCGCGCCGATCGCGCTGCTGGCGGTCCTGGGTCTGTTCGCGGGTCCCACGCCGGGACGCAAGATCCGTGAGTACTTGGCCACAGCTGCCGTCGCGTATGCGCTGCTCTATGGTCTCACCACCTTGAAACCCGGTGGCTCGGCGCCCGGGCGCTATCTGGTCGCGAGCATGCCAGCGTACCTCGCGCTCGCGGCCTTCGGCCTGCTGCGCGACGGTCCACGCTACCGAACACGCGCGACCGTGTACGGCGTGTTCGTCGCGCTTTCTCTGCTGTTCCTGGTAGTCGCGATTCAGCGCGACGACTTCGGGCTGCCCGACTGGTACGTGCAGCTGTTCCCGAAGCGTTACTGATCTGACAGCTACGCGTACGCGAACTCGAGCGAGGGGTACGAGCGTTCGGCCTGCGTCAGACCCGCGCGCACGTGCTGCACCAGCACCTCCAGGTGTTGCGGCGCGAACAGATCGAAGTGGTTGCCCGGTGTTTGGCACTGGATGATGCGGCCGCGCAGCACCGGACCCCACCCGAGCAGAGCGTCGTCGAACTTCATCGCCGGGAGGTCGGGCGTGTTCTCTGCCGATAGCACGAGCACGTCGGTCGCGAGCGGGGTGGGTACGTAGTAGTGGTACGCCTCGTCGAGCGCGTTCAGCACGCGACGTTCGATGGGCGGCTCGTCGCTCGGGTGGAGGGCGGCGTGCGTGACCGGCGCTTCGACCGGCGGCGGCTCCTCCATGCCCAGCATCCGCCGGGCCACGCCCACGCGACGCTCCACGCGCGCCTTCAGATAGGCGATGCGTCCGCGATGGCCCAGCTTGAACAGCTTCGCCAGGTGCGCGCCCGCGCGGACCAGCGCCGGGGGAAACTCGGGGTAGCCGGGAGCCGGCGAATCGGCCAACACCACGAGGCCCACGCGTCCGCCCAACGCTTGAAGCTCGCGCGCGACTTCGAATGCGAGCGCGCCCCCGAATGAGTATCCGAACAAGAAGTACGGTCCCTCGCGTTGCACGGTGCGGATGTCGGCCGCGTGCAGCGACGCCAGCTTTTGCATCTCACGCAGCGGCTCGCATTCGCCGAGCGTGCCAGCGAGCTTGACCCCGTAGACCGAACGATCGCGGCTCAAACGCCGGGCCAGATCGGCGAATTCGCTCAACGCTCCGCCGATGCCCGGAAAGATGTACAGAGGCTTGCGAGCCCCGCCAGCCTGCAGGAGTCGTATTCTCGACATCCGAGGTTCACCCGTTCGCGTCAGCTGCGACGCGCGAACGTCACACCGGCTTGCGGGCGAGTCAATGGCGGCACACCGTCAAAACGCGCGATCTGTTAGACGGAAAACCCTCAGTGAGTGCGTTGCAAGTTTCATCGACTGACATGGCTGAGGCGACTCACCAGATCTGATGAGTGAATCCCAAGTTCGGACTCGCATAACGATCACTGCTGCGCTCTTGTGCCTCAGTGCTTCGATCCCCGCATCACCTGCTCGAGCCTTCGAGGCCGGCGGGCATCTCGGAGTCGGGCTCGACTCGGGAAGTGTCCACCTGGGCGGCGATCTCTTGTTCCCGCTGGTGGATGTGTCCTCCTCGGTGAAGCTGTCGATCTGGCCGTCGGCAGCATTCATCATCGCGGACGGCCCCGAAGGAGTGCTGCTCAGCTGCGACTTCCCGTTCGAGTTCGACATCGCCGAGTCGATCGTGAAGCCGTTCCTCGGGCCAGGCCTTGGCGTGGGTATCTTCGACGGACACGCGCGGCTCAAGCTGAACGTCATCGGCGGCGTGTTCATCGACACCGGTACGGTGCGCCCCTTCGCCGAGCTCGCGCTGCGCTTCATCCATGGCACCCAGGTGGATCTGCTGGTGGGCGTGCTGGTCGAACTTTAGGATGTGTCTAGTTGCGAGCTGACGCGCGGTAGCCTCGTGGCGACTCGCTGGCTACTCTAGGCTCGTGGGGTTTGGGCGGGTGCACTGGCTGTGGGCTGTGGCGATACTGCTCGCCGCGTGCTCGTCGGCGCGCACGTCGCAGCCGCAGCCGCCAGATGCGGGCCTGTCTCAGCCCACGACGGCTGGGCAGTTTGGGTTTCCCACGGCCGGGCAGCCGGAGCTCATCATTCCCCCGCCTGCCCTCGGGGCCACGTGCGATCCCACGCGTTCCGTCACCAGCGAGAGCTCCGCGCTGATCGTGCGCGAGCCTGCGGTGCTCGCGCGCTTTCCACTCGAGCGCGTGCTGCGGCAGCTACTCGAGACCGGCGAAGGCAAGGGAACGCCGACCGAGATGCTTCAGCGCATGTTCGACAGCGAGAACACGCGCGCCGGCGGTGCGTTCGCCGACACGCCGCACTGCGACACCATCGGCAATCCCGAGCTCGGTTTGCTCGGGCCGGTCGATTGCCCGCGCGCCGAGGGCAAGCTCGCGCGCAGCGCAGGGCTGCTGGTCGACGGCGATCCGGACTTCTTCGCTCCGGTCGCGCTCATCAACCGCTTCGATCTCATCTCGCGCTTTGTGACCACCTGTGGCGAATACCGCATCCTCTACGCCAAGCAGTCGGGGCGCACGAAGCCGGACGAGCGCGTGTTCCTGACGGTGGAAGGCGCGCTCCGCAACACCGGAGGCAGCTTGGCAGGGTGCCGGCCGATCGCCGAGCTCTGGGCCGGTCTGCCGAGCGCGGATGCGACGAGCGTCGCGGATCGACTCGAGCGCTTCTTCTTCGTGGGCGAGGCGGGGTTCAAGCCCGTCATCCATGCCGAGCACTTCGGCTTGAACACCCTCTCCGGTTGCGACTACGCCAGCTGCGGCCAGATCCGCATCGGTCAAGGCATGCAGTCGCCATGGGACTTCCGGCAGTTCAGGCTGCGCGGGCCCATGCTGGGTGGGCAGCCGGGACCGGCGCTGCACTTCGCGCCCGTCCCGGTCACCAACTCTCCCCGACCCGAGCTGTTCGATGGGGTCCCGGCTCGCAAGGACGTCGCGAGAGATTTCCGGGAACCGTTCGTGAACGAGCACGTGAGCACGTTGAGTGAGGCCGAAGTGCCACGCATGCACATGCTGACCGATTTCGACGAGGACGCGATGGACAGCGCGCTCGCCGGTGCAGCGCAACCGAACTTCGCGGCGCGTGCGGAGGGCGACGTGGACTTCGAGCTCCGCATCCAGCGAGAGCTCGAGTCGCCGCAGGTGAAAGAACGCAGCGGCACATGTCCCGACGCGGATCCGCTCACGCCGACGACGATCTTGCGGCGCGCGACCGCGGTCACGTGCGCCGGCTGTCACGCGCCGGATCTGCTGCTGGCCCCCGACCGCGCGCTCGGCTGCGGACAAACGCAACCGAAGAGCCTCGGCACGACGCACATCGACGAGTACGGCGCGCTGTCCGAGGCGCTGACCCGAGTCTACCTGCCGCACCGGGCAGCGGTCTTCAACACCTACTTGCAGGCCTGCGATCGAGCCGCGGTCGATCGCAACCTCCAGCCCTTGCGCTCGAATCTGATCATCGAGTGCTTCGCCGCCGGCACGCCGATCAGCATGGCCGACGGTTCGTACAAGGCCATCGAGCAAGTCCAGGTCGGCGACGAGGTGCTCGCGTTCGACGAAGGCTCGCGCACGTTGGTGCCGTCGCGCGTCGAGCGCACGGCGATCCGCCTCGATGCGGACAGCATCATCACCATCGACGGCGCGCTGGAAGCGACGCCCAATCACCCGTTCTACACCGCGCGCGGTCTGCAACGCGCGGAGACGCTCGAGCTCGGCGACACGCTCTACGCCGTGCGCGGCGCAGGCGCCCCGCTGTCGACGAATCACATCCACTCGCTCGTGCGTCGCTCGGTCTCCCTCGTCACGTACAACATCGAGGTCGAGACCCACCACAACTATTTCGCCGGCGGTTTCCTGGTTCACGACAAGCCGTGAGAACAGGTCGATGCTCAGCGCGTGTCCTCTTCGACCCTCGATCGCAGGCGCTCGAGCGCGTCGTCCCATTCATCCGAGATCTGATCGAGGAAGCGCTTCGCGTCGGCCAAGCGCTTCGGTTGGATCTCCCAGATGCGTTCGCGGCCGTCCCGCTTGCTGCAGACCAGGCCGGCATCCTCGAGAGCGCGCAGGTGTTTGGTGATCGCTTGGCGCGAGACCTGGGCGTCCTCGGTGAGACGGACGATGGACTGCGGGCCGCCGGTCGAGAGGCGTGCGACGATCGCAAGGCGGGTCTGGTCGCCGAGCGCTGCGAACACAGGGGCGGCGCGAATGATCTTCGCTGACGCGTTCATGTGTTCATCGCGAGGTACTTCTCGATCAGCTTCAGTTGGTGCGTCCAGCCGCCCTCGTTCGCGGTGAACGCCTTCGCGCGACGCTCGAGCGGGATGCGGTCAAACCCCGATTCGACGATCGTGAGCTGCGTGCCTCCCGACACCGGGGTGAGATCGAAGGTGATCAGCGTCGTCGGTTCCTTCGAATAGTCGTGGTTCGGTTCGATCGCGAAAGGGTGCCAGCGGAACGCTATGTGCTCGATCGGTTCGATCCGCTCGATCGTCCACTCGACAGGCTTGCCGTCGTGCGGCTCCTGGAGCTTTGCGACCTCGGGGTCGACTTTGGTCGGTCTTATCTTGCCGGTGAGGCGTGCTCCGGCCACGAACGGGCCGTCGAATTCCACTCCGAACCAGGTCCCAAACTCCTTCGCGTCACTGATCGCGCGCCAGACCTTCGCCTGGGGCGCGCGCAGGACGATCTGCTTCTCGATTCGATCGGTGCTCGATGACATATGCAACCTCCTGGTTGCCTATGAAATACACCCGTCGAATGAAAATGCAACCCATTGGTTGCATTTTTGTCGGGGACTGCAGTGTTTGCGTGGCAGCCGTCAGCGGCACAAGCTGGCACAGCCCGCGAGCGCTCGTGACCGAGTTGGGTCGAGCACGCTTCTTGCTGCCTCACCGCTCATGAGGCGGCGTCGTGGCACCTGGGCCGTTTTGTGGATGCTCGGCAGCTGCTTGCCGTGCGGCTGTTACAGCGTGGAGAGCGAGTCGACCCGAGAGCGCTCGACAGCGGCTGCCGGCTCGACAGCCGCCGCCGCTGGCTCGACAGCCACCGACCCGTGTCCGGCACGGCCGCTGTCGGAGCTGGACTTCTGCGTGATTGCTGGCAGCCAACCCGGTGGGACGTTCAATCCGCTGCCAACCTGCCCACGGTCGCCGGGCGATGTAGGCGGTCTCTCCTGCGCCGCCTCTTGGAAAGCAAGTCCGTGCGGCGGTGGCCTGATCGTCACGGTGCCGGACGAGGTCACCCCGGTGCTGACATTGCGCCCCGGATACATCGAATACCACTACGACGCGGACAACATGCTGGTTGGAGTTCTCAAGCACGCCGCCAAAGCGACGGGCTGCGCAGCGAACCAACGCTACGGAAAGACGTGTCCGAGCGAGCCACCGGTGTTTCCACCCTGTATGGCGATCCCCGGCTCAGTGCAACACTGAGCGCGATTGCTGTGAGTCAGCCCTCGAATACCTGCTTGAGCTCGTTCTTCAGGATCTTGCCCTGCGGGTTACGCGGCAGGGTTTGGTCCATGAAGGCGATCTTCACCGGTACCTTGAACGCGGCCAGGCGCGCCGCCACGAACGCGCGCAGCTCTTCCTCGCTCGCCTCGGTACCGGGCTTGAGGTGCACGACGGCGGCGGGTTCTTCGCCGAGCGTGCGGTGCGGCAGGCCGATCAGCGCGGCGTCGATCACCGCGGGGTGCTCGTAGAGCGCGTTTTCGACCTCGACGCAGTAGATGTTCTCGCCGCCGCGGATCAGCATGTCCTTGGCGCGGTCGATGATGTAGCAGAAACCTTCTTCGTCGAGCCGGGCCAGGTCGCCGGTGCGGACCCAGCCGTCGACGAAGGTTTGGGCCGTGGCTTCGGGCTTGCCCCAGTAGCCTTTGACCACTTGCGGACCCTTCGCCCAGAGCTCGCCGACTTCACCGATCGGAAGCTCCTCGGTGCCCTCGATGTTCATGATCTTGAGCTCGCCGATCGGCGCGGGCGGGCCGCACGACGCGGGGCGGTTCTGATAGTCCTCGGAGTTGTTGCTGGTGAAGGTGGCCGCGGTCTCGGTCATGCCCCAGCCGTTGCCTGGCATCGACTGCGGGAAGACTTCCTTGATGCGCTTCACCAGCTCGGGCGCGGAAGGCGCGCCACCGTAGCCGACCGCGATCAGCGACGAGAGATCGTACTTCTCGCGCGCAGGTGATTCGACCAGCTGCCAGGCGATCGTCGGCACGCCGCCGGTGGTCATCACCTTCTCGCGCTCGATCAGCTGCATCGCCTTCTCGACGTCCCACTTGCGCATCAGCACGATCTTGCCGCCTGCGTTCAGGTGCGGGACGAGCGAGGCGTTGCAGCCGGTGACGTGGAACATCGGCACGACCAGCAGCGCGGTGCGTTGCACCTCTGGATCGACCGGCGGCACGGGTTCGCCGCGGCGGATGAACGCCCGCGCGGCCGCGAAGCCCGAGGTCAGGATGTTCGTGACGATCGAGCGGTGCGTGCCGAGCGCGCCTTTGGGTTTGCCGGTGGTGCCGGAGGTGTAGAAGATCGTGGCGTCGTCTTCGGGCTCGAGCTCGACCTCGGGCAGCGGCAGCGAGCCGGAGAGCGTGAACCAGCTGTTGGGGTCGCCGATCACGTCTTCCAGGTGCGAGAGGCGCGGGTGATCGAGCGGATCGCGCACGCGGCTGACGTACACGCGTTCGAGCGCCGGGCAGGCGTCCAGATGCTCGGCGATGCGTTGCCAGCGCTCGCCGTCGACCAGCGCGATCTTGGTGCCCGAGTCGACCAGCGCGTACTCGAGCTCCGGCCCCGTCCACCAGGCGTTGAGCGGGGTTACGATCGCACCGCAGATCGCTCCGGCGAAGAATGCCACCGGCCACTCGGGCAGGTTGCGCATGATCAGGGCCACGCGGTCGCCTTTGCGTACGCCGCGCGCATGGAGCTCGTGCGCCAGCGTCACCGTGGCGCGCATGAACGCGTCGTACGTGACCCGCTCGTCCTCGTAGACCAGGGCCGTGCGCTGCTTGAAGGCGTGCGTGTTCAGCAGCACGTCGCGCAGCGTGGGCGGCGCGTTTTTCCAGACTCGCGTCGGAACGCCGCGGATGACTCGCTCTTCGATCTCGAACAACGAGCCCGGTGCGGTCAGCAGCGCATGCGCCTCGGAGAGCGGCAAGGCCGGCCACCCGGGTGGAATGGTCGAGAGGAGAGCGGCGGGTACGTCGGAGGGTCGCGAGGCGTCGTGCATGGACATCGTGCGCTGCACCAGCGGATCGCCAGTTTGTAGTGGTGTGCGCAGCAGGACGCAACATCTCTAGGAGTCACCGATTGAGCCTCACGACGTCAACGGGTGGTACGCACAGGTGGGCAGCCCGAGCTGCGGACTGTGGTAAGGGCAAACCATGAGAGTCGTTCTGGCAGGGGGCAGCGGCTTCCTCGGTCGCGCCATTGCCATGGAGTTACGCGCGCAGGGCCACGAGGCGCTGATCCTGACCCGCACGCCTCGAAGCGCGTTCGAGCGCGCCTGGGACGGCACTACGCTGGGCGATTGGGTGGATGCGCTGGAGGGTGCGCAGGCGCTGGTCAACCTCACCGGCCGCAACGTCGACTGTCGCTATACGCAAGTGAACCGTCGCGAAATCATCGATTCGCGCGTGCACTCGGTCCAGGTGCTCGGCCGTGCGTTCGAGCAGCTGAAGGCTCCGCCAGAGGCCTGGGTGCAGGCCAGTTCACTCGCGATCTACGGCGATGCCGGCGCGCGTCTCTGCGCTGAAGACGCACCGCACGGCACGGACTTCGGTGCCGAGGTCTGCCAGCTGTGGGAGCGCGCGTTCGAGGAGCAGCAGCTGCCCGTGCGCAAGGTGGTGTTGCGCATCGGCTTCGTGGTCGGCGGTAGCGGTGGTGCGCTCTCGCGATTGGTGGGGTTGGTGCGGGCGGGTTTGGGCGGTCCGGTCGGCAGCGGCGAGCAATATCTGAGCTGGCTGCACCTCGCGGACATGAACGCGATCTTCCAGGCCGCGCTCGAGCGCCCGGAGCTCGCGGGCACGTACAATGCGACCGGTCCGACGCCGCTCAGCAACCGCGAGTTCATGCGCATCCTGCGCGGCGTGCTCGGTCGCGGCTGGAGCCCGCCGACGCCCGCGTTCGCCGCGCACCTCGGGGCTTTCTTCATGCGCACCGAAGCCGCCTTGGCCCTGAATGGCCGGCGCTGTGTCCCCCGCCGCTTGGAGCAGCAAGGCTTTCATTTTCGCTGGACCGAGCTGGAGCCCGCGCTGCGCGACGTCCTGGCGCGTTGAGGAGCATGTGGGGCGAATGACCACGGCGGGCGGCGATTGACGGGGGTCGCCGGCGATCGATATCGTCGAAAGCCATGGCAAGGCGGATCGCCACGGCGTTGTTGATCGCTTGCGCGCTGACGCTGGGCGCGGCGCGCGGTCACGCGCAACATGCCGGCGCGGACGCCTATCAAGAAGCGATCGCCAAGGCGCTGCAGGAGTTCGACCTCGGGCACTGGACCGAAGCCAAGGTGTTCTTCATGCGCGCCCACGTGCTGCGGCCGAGCGCGCGCACGCTGCGCGGCCTGGGCCTGGCCTGCTACGAGTCGCGCAACTATGTCGAGGCCATCGACTACCTCACGCAATCGCTCCAGAGCACCGTGCAGCCGCTCACGCCGGCGATGCGCAATGCCGTCAGCAGCCTGATGGCCGAAGCGCGCCAGTTCGTGATGCTGGTTCACGTCGAGCTCGAGCCCGCCTCCGCTGAGCTGCGCGTCGACGGCAAGCTGATCGTGCTCGCGTCGGACGGCAGCACGCTCCTGGACCCGGGCGAGCACGAAGTCTCGGTCAGCGCGCCCGGCCACGAGCGCCTGCGCCGCCGCGTCAACACAGAAGGTGGCAGCGAGACCCAGCTGCACCTGGTCTTGCAGCCATCGGCTGCGGCCAATCAACCGCTCGCCAGCGACTTCCACGAACCCGAGCCGCCCGTTGCGGACCCGCACACCGACTCCGCCTCGGTAGGCCCCTGGCTCGTAATCGGAAGCTCGGCGGCGCTCGCAGCCGCCGGCGGCGTGCTGCTCGGCCTGGGCCTGTCCGACAAAGCGGCCGTGGAAGACGTCGACGACGGCGACGACTGGGCGACCTCCGAATCAGCCTATTCGCGCTCCGTCCCGTTCCAGACCGCCGGCGCGATCATGCTCGGCGTCGGCGTGGCAGGCATCGCCGCAGGCGTCGCCTGGCAGTTGTGGCCGGAGTCCGAGAGCGACACCGGCACAGCGCTAACCTTCCGCGGCACCGGCCTTCAGCTGCGCCAGCGCTTCTGATCGGCTCCTGGCTTCAGGCTCGAGACTCCAGGTTCAGAGATCTCGGACCTTCGCCGGTGACGCCGTCGGCGGCCCTTGCCCGCTATGCAGCTCTCGATGCGTGTGCAGCTCGAGATCCGGCTTCAGGTTCAGATCTCGGACCCGAAGCCCGTAGCCTGAAGTCCGAAGCCCGATCACTGCACTCGCTTCATCGGCGAGGCTTCGCCAGTGGCGCCGTCGCCTTGGCTCTTGCCAGCTTTGCCGATCTCGATGCGCGTGCTGCTGGAGAGGTCGAGGCGGCCTTGGCCGGCTGATACTGCTCCGTAGCTGTTGCCGCCCGCACCTGCGCCGCCGGGGCCGCCT
>DATEOF010000100.1:0-12627 GCA_035274465.1 Polyangiales bacterium | reverse complement strand
CGGCGCCGGCGGTGCGGGCGCGGCTGGAATGCCGGCGGACGCTGGCACTGACTCCGGCGTGGTCACCGGCGCGTGGCCGCCGTCTGCGACCTTCAGGAACCCGGTGCTCTGGCAAGACCTCGCCGACATCGAAGTGATTCGCGTCGACGATACGTACTACTACACCGCGTCCACGATGCACTACTCGCCCGGAGCGCCGATCCTCCGGTCGTACGACCTCGTGAACTGGGAGTACGCCGGACACGCCGTGCCGGTGCTCGACTTCTCAGCGAAGTACGACCTGAGCGGCGGCCAAGCGTACGTCAAGGGCATCTGGGCCTCGACGTTGCAGTACAGACCGCGCAACAAGACGTTCTACTGGCTGGGGTGCATCGAGTTCTCCAAGACGTACGTCTACACCGCTCCCGCGGTCGAAGGCCCCTGGCAGGAACATCCGGCGATCAACAACTGCTACTACGACGCGGGAATGCTGGTCGATGACGACGACACGCTCTATGTCGCGTACGGCAACAGCAAGCTCAGCGTGGCACAGCTGAGCCCCGATGGCCTGAGCCAGGTGAAAACCGCGGAGGTCTACACGGCCACCGGGATGACCCTCGAGGGGTCACACTTCTTCAAGTACAAAGGCAGCTACTACATCACTCCGACGCGTCCGCCTGACGGCGAGTTCGTGCTCCGAGCGAGCAATCCGTTCGGCCCCTACACCATTCGAACGCTGGTCGATCGGAGCACAGGACCCGTGCAAGGCGGCGGCGCTCCGCACCAGGGCAGCCTGGTGCAGACGCAAAGCGGCGACTGGTACTACATGGCGTTTCAGGACGCGTACCCGGGCGGACGCATCCCCGTGCTCGCGCCGGTCGCGTGGAGTAGCGACGGTTGGCCGTCCGTGAAGCTCGACAGCAACGCGTGGAGCGGGACGTACCCCTATCCCAACGTGCCGAAGCCGCCTCGCGCGACCAAACCAGCCACGGGGATCGAATCGTTTCAAGGCACGAAGCTCGGGCCCGAGTGGGAGTGGAATCACAACCCCGACGACAGCAAGTGGAGCCTGGACGGTGGCTTGAAGCTACAGACCGCCACCCTCACGAACGATCTCTACAAGGCGCGCAACACACTCACCCGCCGTATCCTCGGCCCGCAATCTTCCGCCACCGTGCAGCTGGACGTCGGTGGAATGAAGGACGGCGATGTCGCCGGGCTCGCGCTATTGCGTAACTTCTCCGCGTACATCGCAATCAAGAAGTCTGCCGACTCTGCGAAGCTCGTCATGGTCAACGGGCTCGCGATGGACAAGAGCTGGAACACCACGAGCACGGGCAGCGAAGCGGCGAGCGCAACGCTTTCGGCAAACGTGGTCTGGCTGCGCCTAGGCGCGGACATCCGACCGGGCTCGGGGCGTCAGGGAAAGTTCTCCTACAGCCTCGACGGCAAAGATTTCACGGTGCTCGGTCCAGCGTACGACATGAACAACTCCTGGGAGTTCTTCATGGGCTACCGCTACGCAATCTTCAACTTCGCGACGGCAGCGCTCGGCGGTGCCGTGACTGTGAAGTCATTCGAGTTATCGGCACCCTGAGTCGGGATCCAACTCCGAGTACCTTGAGCAGGTCGTCTGCGGACATTGGCGCATCGTAACAAGCCAATGCTCGTCGGAGGCAACAGCCTGTTGCACACGGTCCCGCGCGTCACTGCCGCGCGGCTGGCGGCGGCACCGGGACCTTGCGTACGCGCGCTATTGCGGACCTCAAACGCGGAAGCTCCACCTCTCCCAGCGTCTCGCCGCCGTACCTCACGCGCATGTATTGCTCGGTCACGTCCTCGACTTCGCTCGCGCAGATGAAGCCTCGCGCCGTCAGCATGTGCGCGTGTTCGAGCGGAGTCACGGCGCTCGGCCGCGGATGGCCGCTGCTGGCGAGCGCGCGTTCGAGGTCGCGGTAGAGCTTCACTGCCTGCTCGACGTGCTCTGGCACCGGGCGGTGAGTCGCCTTGCGCCCCCGCCGCACGCGCCAGTACCACAGGCCCGCGACCGCGCACACCAGGAGCACGATGAGCAGCGTGCTGCGGCCCAGGCGCTTCCATGCGTCGCGTTCGATCTCCGCCGCCGCCCTCGTGCCGGCGTCGTTGCCGCGATCTTCGCTCGCGAAGAGCCTCGCCAGCTTGCGGAGCATGCTGACCTGCGTGCGCAAGTCGTAGCCGACCACGCTCGTCAGCCAGCGCGTCCGCACCGCGTCGATCAACGCTTGCAGATCCGCCCACAGGCTCTGACGCGGGCCGACCGCAGCACGCGAAGGCGGCGTGGGATCGAACGTCACCCAGCCGCGACCCTCGATGTAAGCCTCGATCCACGAGTGCGCGTCGCCTTGCCGCAGTGCGTAGTAGCCGCCGTACGGGTTGTACCTGCCTCCGACGAAGCCCGTCACGTTGCGCGTGGGGATCTCCAGCGTGCGCAGCATGATCGCCATGGCCGTGGCGAAGTATTCGCAATGGCCGCTGCGCGCCTTGAACAGGAACACATCGAGCGGCGACTCGTTCTTCACGTCCGGCTGCGCGAGCGAGTACTTGAAGCGCGATGAGTGCAGGAACGCGAGGACGCGGTTCGCGGTCTCCTGCGGAGTCGTGGCGTCGCCCTTGACCTTCTGCGAGAGCTCGGCGACGCGCTCGGAGCCCGCAGGCACCTGCAGGTAGCGCGTGCGCTTCTCGGACACCGTGGGCATGAGGTCCGATTCCGCCGGGTCTCGGCTCACGTACGCCGTGTAGACCAACCCGAGCTCATCGGGGTCGTCGTAGCGCAGGTCGAGGCCCGCGGTGTGCACCAGGTTCCGCGGCACCGCCTGCGCGTGAACCACCCGCGCAGGGACGTTGAGCGCGACCGTTCCGTACGGCAAGAACACCACCGGTTCGTCGAGGTGGTCCAGGATGATCTGCAGCGCCACATCGTTGGCGCGATCAATCGGCCGGCGGATGATGTACTGCTCGCGATCGATGTTCGGCAGCGTCTGCGGGTTGCTGGGCGAGCGCGTCCAGCGCTTGCCGTCGTAGTGATCGAACGACGTGCCGCGCATGCGCAGCGACATGCGAGGCGCCCGCTCGTCGACCCTGGGCAACGGCGTGACGCGCAACACCACCGTCGGATCGTCGCGGATCACGCCGAAGCCGCCGAGCTCGACCTCGCTGCCGAAGCCCGCGACGCGCTGCCCGTGGCTGCGCTGCAGGTTCAAGAAGCCCTGGCCGACGCGCGGGACGACCACGAAGATGGTCAGCGTCATCGCGAACAACGGCAGCGCGAGCAGCGCGGTGTTGACCAAAAACGAGGCCCCGACGACACGCTTGCTCGCGAGCACCCGGCGCACGGCTGCCTGTGCGCGCTCGTCGTTCGGCACCGACGCCGGATAGTTGCCCTCGATCTCGCGCCGCAGCTGCGACAGCGCCAGCATCCACGGCGTGGCGATCACGAAGCCGATGAAGATCAGCGCGTAGGACAGGCTGGCCGACAACACGGTGGCCGCGATCAAGTGCAGGAACGCCAGCACCGCGATCTGCTGGTAGTCTGTCGCGGTGCGCCGGTTCCACAGGCGCGAGATCTGCAAGAACGCAGCAAACTCGATCGCCATGGCCAGCGTCGGTTCGCTCGCCACCGCGCGCATGACTTGCAGCAGCAGCGCGGCCACCACCGCCACGTTCCAGCCCTTGCCGTAGTAGGGCCGTTCGATCAGCTTGGTCTCTGCAAACATGCTGCCGAGGTAGCCGGCGAAGATCAAAAACAGCACGTCGGCGTCGAGCTCGGTGCCGAGCGAGAGCGCGATCAGGCCCAGGCCCGACAGCAAGTACGCGACCAGCTTGTGCAGCTTGGCGAAGCTCATGTGCGGGGCGCCTCCGGCCGCACCTCGAGCATCACCACGCGCGCGGTGCGGGCGTGCGCCGCAAAGGCCGGCGCGACGTTGGCCGGCGTGCTCGAAAGCAACGCCAGGTAGCGCAAGATCGGATCGGCCGCGGCGAATGCCATGACCACGGGGCTGCGGCCACCGCGTACGATGATCTCCACCGACAGCCCGCGCGAGGTGCTGAGCACCGCCAGCGTCGCAGCCTTGGAGATGGCCTGCTCGAAGCCCGCATCCCACGCCGCGTCGGCATTCGCCGGCCGCGCATTGTCGAGCAGGATGCACAGCTGCGTGCTCGCGTCGCTGTGGCGCTCCATGACCAACAGCCGCCCGAGCGAGGCGCTGCGCTTCCAGTGGATCGCACGCGCATCGTCGTGCATCTCGTAGCCGCGCAGGCCACCGATCTCGGTGCCGACTCCGACGCGCGGCGTCGGTGCATCCAGGCCCAGGCTCTTGGCCTCGTCGCTGACTTCCTCGTCGCGTAGCAGCGCCGGGTACACCAGCAGATCGCTCGGCCCCTCGAGCACGCGCCACTTCTCGAAGATGCCGAATGGGTAGCGCGTGGCCACCCGGAAGCCGATGAAGCGCAGGAAGCCGCGCTCCAGCAGCGTGCGCCGGTAGGCCGCGGCCTGCTCCGCGGCAGGGCCGACCTTCAGGAAGTAGCAGCGGCGCTCGGTCGGCGCGTCCTCGGCCAGGTCCTCGATCTCGAGCGAGTAGCTCGGCGCGCGCGGCTTGTTGTTCCGCAGCACCAGCTCGATCAAGCACACCTTGCCGGCGAAGGCGCGCAGCGGAAGGCGGCGCGAGACCTTGAGCCCCTGGATCACCGTCTCGCTCATCACGCCCGACAGCACGATCAGACTGAGCATGAAGCCCAGCACCAGAAAGAGCAGGTTATTGCCGGTGTTGAACGCGGCCACGCCCACGCCGAGCGTGACCATGATGAAGGCCTTGCCCTCGCGCGTGGTGCGCAGGTGACGTCGCCAGGGCTGCTCGCGACGATGCAGCAGCCGCGACTTGGCTTTCCGCAGCGCCGAGGCTTCGTCTGCTCTGGCGGCGAGCTCGGCCACGCGTCACACCGGTACGGGCATCGAGGCCAACAGATCACGGATCACGCGTTCACCGTCCACGTGGCCGCCGACGGCGTCGCGGCTGCCGGCCGGACGCACACGATGTGCGAGCACACAGATCGCTACAGCCTTCACGTCATCCGGGGTGGCATAGCTGCGGCCCGCGGTCAACGCGGCCGAACGCACCGCGCGCTCCAGCGCGATCGCCGCGCGGGTCGAGGCGCCGATCGACAGCAGCGGCGTGCTGCGGGTGGCCAGCACCAGCGCGTGCAGGTAGTCGACGACCTCGTCCGCCACGCGCACGCGATCCACCGCCACCTGCGCCGACAACAGGTCGCGCCGATCGACGACGGGCGCCAGCTCCGCGACGGGATCGGCCTTACGCCGGCGCGCCAGCACCTGGCGCTCGATGTCCTCGGGCGGGTACCCGATACGCAGCCGCATCAGGAAGCGATCGAGCTGTGACTCCGGCAGCGGGTAAGTGCCGTAGAACTCCTCGGGGTTCTGGGTGGCGAGCACGAAGAAAGGCTCGTCCAGCACGTGGGTGTGCCCATCCAGCGACACGTGCCGCTCGTCCATCGCCTCCAGCAAGGCGCTTTGCGTCTTGGGCGTGGTGCGGTTGATCTCGTCCGCCAGCAGGACGTTGGTGAAAATCGGGCCTTTGCGGAACGAGAACTCGCCCTTCTGCTGCGAGAACACGCTGCCACCGAGCACATCGGCCGGCATCAAGTCGGACGTGAACTGAATCCGGCGGAAATCTACGCCGACGCTGGCCGCGAGCGCACGGGCCAGGGTGGTCTTACCCACGCCGGGAACATCTTCGATCAACAGGTGACCCCGCGCGAGCATCGCGGTCACGGCCATCTGCACCACGTCGCGTTTGCCTTCCAGGACCAGCCCGACGTTGTCAATGATGCGCTGGGCGACTTCGACTGCGGCTTTCAGGCTGGTCTCGCGTAAGTCGCTCAAGTGGGCTGCTTCGGGAGGCATGGCCCCAAAATTTATCATGTGTACGCGCTTACGCTAAGCAGACGTCTGGGAGTGAGGCTACGAAGGTCGTGCCTTGGTCGGGTCGGCTCTCGAACCACACATCCCCACCGTGCGCTCGAATCAGCGCGCGCGCGAGGGACGTGCCCAGGTGCAAGCCGGCGACGCGCTGGCCTGTAGGCGCGAAAGAAGGCCGAAAAGCCGCGAAAATATGCGCCTGATCCTGGCTCCGGATCTCGAGCCCCGAGTCGATCACCTCGAGCCGGGCGCCGCCTTCGGCCTCGCGCAGCGCATGGACGCGCACGGTCGGACCCGGCGAGGCCCGCACCGCGTGATCCATCAAACCGAGTAGCGCCTGCACGAACCTGTCGGCATCGACGCACAGCTGGCCCAGCCCCGGCTCGACGTCCAGGTCCACCCGCAAGCCGCGCCCGCCCGAGCGCTCGAGCGCCTCGCTCACTGCGCGCTCGATCAGCTCGCGACCGTCCCAGGTCCGCTGCGACAGACGCAGGTCGCCGAGCTCCAGCTTCGCCCAGTCGATCATGTCGTCGACCATGCTCGCCAGGTCGCGCGCGCGCTCGCGCACGATCTGAAGGCTCCGGTGCTGGGCCTCGCTCCACTGCTCGTGCGGGTGCATGGCCACCAGATCGGAGAAGCCCAGGATCGCGTTGAGCGGGGTACGCAGGTCGTGGCCGCTCGCGGCGAGATAGCGCACGGCCAGCGGAATGTCCGCGCGCGTGGCCTGCCCTCGCACCAGCGAGCGCGCGTCGCGCGGCATGTACAGCAGCAGCTCGTTGTCGGTGAGCTCGAGCCGGCCCAGCGAGCGTTCGGTCAGGCGCAGCGCCATGTCGTAGCGCATGCGGCGCAGCCGGTCGTCGCGCTCGGCCGGGCTCGAAGGCCGATCGGCGCGTGGCGGCGGCGTCGGAAACAAGGGCCCGTCGGCTCGCACGCGCACACACACCTGGTTCGGAGCGCTCTCGGCCTGGACCGACACCTCGCCGCTGCTCGTGGCCTGCAGCGCGAGCTCCCCCAGCAGGCGCAGCAAGCGCGCCAGCTCACCGCTATCGACGATCAGCGTCGCAGCTTCCGGCGGCACGTCCACGCGCACGTACACCGGGCGCACGCCGCGCCGCTCTTCCAGCACCGCACGCTCGGCCTCGAGCAACTCCGCCAGGTCGACCGACTCGTGCATGGCTTCGTGGTCATTGGCGACCGCGGCGACCAGATCGAGCACGTCGCTGACCAGGGCCAGCAGCTGGCGCCCGGCGTCGCGTACCAGGCTCAGGTTCTCGCGCTCGTCCAGCAGCAGCGGACCATCCAGCTCGCCGAGCAGGATCTCGATGAAGCCCAGGATGCCGTTGAGCGGCGTGCGCAGCTCGTGATTGAGCAGGCGCAAGAGCGCATCGGGCGACTCGCTGCTCGCAGCCCTCGGCGGCGCCGCGGTCAGCACGACGTCGGCGCGTTGGTGCGGCGGCGGCCCCGAGCGCGCGCGGAAGCGCTTGCGAACCTCGAGCAAGCCACGCGCCGTGAGCGTCAGCAGACGCAGGGGCACGCCGCGCCGCAGTGCCAGCGCCGCGATGCAACGACCCAGCGGCCCATCGAGATCGTACCCGAAGCGACCGCGCACGACGCGCACGACCTTCCACGCCACCGCGCATTCACCGACGCGCTCCTCGCAGCCTCCGGCATCACCGCGCGTGATGAAAGTGCGGCCGCTCCAACTCTGTTCGATGCGGATCACCCGGTGCGCGATAACCTGCGCCGGCCCGGGATAGCAGATGACGTCGCCGGCGCGAATCTCGCCCAGTCGCGGAGGCACGACGTGGAGAAGGCAGTTGGACGGCATCAGAGGCCACATGCTCCCGCCGCGTGCCCGGAGAGTTTCCACGCGATCGAATCTACGGCGAGGGTTTTCGCGTGAATAGGGGGGCGGTACTCGGACTCTGTACCTTCGCCGGGGTTGGCTGGCCCTGGCAGCGGCCGGCACCTTGAGCCTGCTCTGGGTGAGACCGGCCGTTGGTGGAGCTTGGACGCATGGGGGCGGCGGTGGTGCTCCTGGCCGGAATCGGCAGCTTGGGACCTGCTATCTGAACTGGTGCGCGCACCCAGCTCCGATATCCTGCCGACGATGCGTTACTGGTCTCGAACACGCGCACGGATCCTCGTCGCGTTGCCGCCGGAGCTTCGGGGGGCGCTACGTGCGACGCGCAGCGCGCTGCAACGCATCGAGAGCCGCGTCCGCAAGGGGTTGCCCCAGCGGCTCGGTGGGCGACTTGCGCCGGACGCACTGCAGTGCCGGCTCGCGACCGACGCCGATGCGCCTGAGTTTCACGCGTTGCGAGAGATCCGTCGACTCTGCGGCGAGAACTTCTTCGTACTCGGTGTCTGGCACGCACGCGAATTGATCGCCTGCGGGACGTGCGTCAGCGTCGGACCGAGCGATGCGGCCCCATTCGAGCACGTGTTGTTTGCGGCCGACTACGTGGCTCCGCACTTCCGCCGCCGCGGCGTCGCAAGCAACCTTCATCGCGCACGGATCGACGCCGCCGCTCGACGCGGCACTCGCATCGCCTATGCGTGGGTCTCGGAGTCCAATCCCGCATCCCGCGGCGCTCTCGCCGCCGCCTCCTTTGTCCAGGTTCCGCAAGCACGGCGGCCAGCGTGGCTGAATCCGCCCGCGCCAGCTCACCTCCTACTCGAACACCGCATCGCCTGAAATGAACGGCACTGGTGACTCTGCACAGCGGCAAGGCGGCAGAGCTACTACATGCTCTGCAACGGGCCGTCCACGCACTCCGAACTGCTCGAGTTCATCAGGCAAGCGAGTACCAGATGCTCGAAGCGCGCGGACTCTTCGATGCGCGGCGCCGTATACGGCTTGCGTTCGCGGCTCTCGGACTCGGGTTGTTGATCGGCTTGGAGTTCGTGCATATCGGGGGCCTTTCAGTACAAAACGGTGATACCGCCGGCATTTGAGTTCGCGTCGGGGTCGCCGACCACGAGGTCGATGGCTCCGTCGCCGGTGATGTCGCCGACGGGCTGGACGCTGCGCGCGACGGTGCCGGGGCGGGTTGCGAGTTGAACTTGCGAAGCGGCGGTGTAGCTCAACGTGTTGCCGCTGAGAGCTTCATCCACGTCGGCGCCGTAGAAGATGCTGATCGGCCGCGCACCGGCACCCGAGCCTATGCACAGGTCGTCCAGGCCGTCGCCGTCGATGTCGCTGCGCGAGACGCCGCCGATGTTCGGGTTGTAGCCACGGCTGGCGCCCAGGCCCCCATCCGCGAAGACGCTGCTACTTGGACCCTGCACGGTAAGCCGCGTGTCGTTCGCGAAGCGCACCGAGCTGCCGTTCAGGTCGCCCAGGTACACGTAGAACGTGTCGCCGGTGGCCTCGAATACGGCCACATCGACCACACCGCTCTGTGAGCCGTCGTAGAAGTTGCGCA
Organism: Polyangiales bacterium; assembly: GCA_035274465.1. Taxonomy (GTDB): domain Bacteria; phylum Myxococcota_A; class Polyangia; order Polyangiales; family JAFGIB01; genus JADGRF01. Next base: position 3,249 of record DATEOF010000100.1, on the reverse strand, counting down.
GCGGCGAAAGACGAGCGGCGAAGTTGTTGGTCGTGCCACTCGCCTTGAACACCAGCTCCGAATTGGCGATCGACTTGAGCTGCGGCGCGCTACCGTTGTGGCTGCGGCCGGACAAGAAGAAGAGCTTGGCGCTAATAGATGTGGCAGAGCGGCCGAGCGAGCTGATCAGTAGATCGGCACCGGCCATGCCGTCGATGTTGCCGACCGGCGCGACCGCCGAACCCAGCTGCGAATTGCTCGTGGCGTCGCTGCCGACGAAGCCCACGCCATCGACATAGAAGCCGGGTGGATCTCCGCTCGGCAAGTGGATGGTCACGTTCCAGAACGAACCTGACCGTGAACCGCTGCCCTCGAAAGCGCGCCCGAGCAACACGTACTGGCGACCGGCCAGCGAGTCACCCGGAATCGCGCGGCCCGTGGCCGACAGCGCGATGTCGGGCTTGCCGTCGTTGTTGAAGTCGCCTGCAGGCGCGAGTCCGAAGCCCAAAAATTCGTTGGCCACCTCGCCGTAGAAACACACGTCGGCAGCGCAGGCTGATGCGTTGGTGCCTGTCAGGTCGATGCTGGTCGGCCAGCTGTCGCCTGCCTTGCGGCCGTAGAAGACGTACGCAGCGCCGGTCTGCCCGAGGCTCGGGCTCGTAGCGCTCCACGTCGGATGACTGATCGCGAAGTCGTTCTCGCCGTCGCCGTTGATGTCGCCGAGCGCCGCGACGCGCGAGCCGAAGTCGAACTCGGCGATCCCGGGCGAGCCGCGGAACGTCACGTCGGGCGAAGCCTTGTTGGGCTTGGCGCCGAGACCCGCGGAGTTGCCGAAGTACAGGTAGGCTCGGCCGCTACCGCCGACGAGCACATCGTTGACTCCGTCGTGGTTCACGTCGCCCACCGAAGCGAGCGAGTATCCCATGCGGTTCAGGTCACTAACGCTCACCTGCTGCTCGCGGAACGGATGGTTGACCGCCGTGCTGTCGGGGATTGGCGTCAGCTGGTTCGCGCCGTCCTTGGCTCGCAGCACGCAGTGCTGGGCATCGCCCGTGCGCACGCTGATCGCGGCCGAGTTCGTGGGCGGGACGACGTTGCCCGGGAGCGCGACCTGCCTGGCGGCGTTCCACCAGTTGTTCTTGTCCGAGTCACTGGCGGAGGCCGCGATCGTAGTGGTCCCGCAGCGCAACTCGTAGGCCTTCAACTGCCCGGCATAGTCCTGCGTGGGCGTGGCCCAGCCGAGCATCACCGAGCCGGAGCGGTAGGCGTTGTCCGGCGGCTGAGTGACCGTGGTCAGCGCGATCGCGCTCGTCGGGTTGCCGGTCGCGACGGTCACAATCGCGCTACGGCTGATCGACTTGCCGTCGAGCGACACCGTGAACGTGCTGGTGCCCGCCGGCAGCGGCAGGCAGGTGTCGATCTCGCCGCCGCTCACGGCTGCAGTGACCTGCGTCGCGCCGGAGCTGACCGTCGCCGCCGTGCCCTCGAACGCCGGTGCGACGTCGGCCACGACATGGGCGCCGAAGCCCGCATCGCAGGCGTCGTCCGCAGCCACGAGCGTCGAGTTCGGCACGGGCGTGACGATCTCGAGCGCGTTCGCGGTCACATTCACCGAGGCCTTGGCCATGCCGACGCCGCTCGTGCTCTTGAGCAGGACGCTGACGCTGTTCGCGCCGTCGTTCACCGGGATGCACGGCATCATGCTGGTGCCGGTGATCGGCAAGCTGACCGAGCTGCCCGAATTCACGCTGTAACTGAGCTCGCGCATCGCGGCCTGGTCGAGCGTGAGCGCTAGCTGCAGTCCGTACTTGTCAGACACGCCGGGATCACAGCTCGCCGCCGGCGCGAGGAACGCGCCGCCCACCGGCGAAGTGATGCGCAACGTCGGCAAATCCGACACAACCATAGTTGCGCACGTCATGACGGTCGTGTTGGAGAACGTATCCGTCAGCGTGACCTTGGTCTCGACGGCCTGCTCGGTGTTGCCGAGGCTGACGCTGCCGAACACGTAGCGATCGCCACTCAGCACCACCGTCTTGCTCGTGATCTCGCTCCCACCCGCTCCGGTGACGGTGAGCTTGGCCGACATCGGCGCCTCCGCCACGACCTCACCGATGTAGATCGCAGTCAGCGAGTTCACCTGCGCGTTGCCGCTGTTCGGCAGCTTGACCTGCTCCGCCGGGCAGCCGGGATACAGCGTGATCGGCGGCGCCTCGCACCAGCCGGTCAGCGTGATCGGCTCCGACGTGCCGACCAGACTCTGGCTGCTGCCTTGCACCACCTGCGTCGCGACCAGCGTCGCCTCGTGCTTGCCGATGGCCAAAAACGCCACGTCGGCCAGCTTGGCGCGCCCGCGGAAGCCCTCTGGCAACTCTGGATCGCCGTCCGCTCGCGCCTCGCATGTGCCGGTCGCGACCACGTCGCCGTGCTCGTCGTCGCGCCGCAGCTGCAGCATCGCGCCGAGCTCGCTGCACAGCACGCGGAAGTCGGCGTTGCAGGCAGGCGTCCCGGGCTCGCTGTCCATCACCAGGCCTTCGTTACCCGCCGCGTTGAAGCTGGTCTCGTCCTCGGGCGACTCGATACGCACGTTGGGCAGTACGGCGCGAAACTTCAGCTTCACGCTGGAGCGTCCCAGGTTGTCGGCGAGATCGCGCGCCTCGACGCACAGCGTCTGCTCGGCGTCGGTCTGCAGCTTCACATCGTCGCGCAGCTCGTCCCCGTCGAGCTCACTCCAAGCTCCGCTGGCGATGCCGTCTGTAGGGTCGCAGATCGCAGCGCGCGCGACGATGCAGTCGCCACCAGTGATCGCTGACACAGTCGAGATCTGGATGCCGTTGTCGAGGTCGTTGTCCACATCGTCGCCCGGCAAGAAGATGGTGTCGGGCGCAGGTTGTTGGATGTCGATCTCGCACGCGGAGGTGTCGACCACCCAGGTGCTCTCGCCAGACTTCGTCACGTTGCCCGAGGCGTCGCGGCAGCGCGCTTCGATCGTGTGTGGCCCGGCGGTGAGCACCACGTCGTCGAACGTGGCCGAGACCTTGTTACCGTTGGGCTCGGCTTCGGCGCTGGGTGCGTTGGTCTCGTGCTGATCGATGATCAGCTGCACTTGACGGCCGAGCACGCCCGAGTCGCTGTCGACGCGGAAGTCGAAGCCCTTGCCGTTGAGCATCGAGCGATTGAGGTAGAACGCCGGATCGCCCGAGGCATCCTTGCCCGAGAACGGGATCGGCGAGCCGATCGAGCAGTCCGAACCTGAGCAGTCCACGAACA
>DATEOF010000099.1:0-6656 GCA_035274465.1 Polyangiales bacterium | reverse complement strand
AACTCGCCGAGACCGGCCTCGGCCGCGCGCGTGCGCTCGAGTACGTCGGCTGCCCGCTCGTGCAGCAGGTGGCGCTCGGCTTCGGGCAGCTCGCGGTAGATCGCGTCGCGCAGCAGCGCGTGCGAGAACGCGACCAGCCCGGGCTCGGGCTCGACCGCGATGCCGGCAGCCGCTGCAGCTGACAGCTGCGGCTGCAACTGACTCTCGCTCTGTTCGAGCAGCGCGGCCAGTGTACTTCGCGGGGTCTCGCGCCCGAGTACTGCGGCCGCCTCCAGCAGCTTGCGCGCCGGCGCGGACAATCCCGTGATGCGCTCGAGGATGGCCGCGCGGATCGTCTCCGGCACCGACCAGTTGCCGCGCTGCGGGCGCGAGCGTGCGACCTCGCTCACGAACAGGGGCAAGCCATCGGTCGTCGTGTACACCGACTGCAAGACGTCTTCCTCGACGTTGCCGGCCTGGGCCAACAGCAGGGCGCGTACCTCCTGCTGGGTGAAGCGCGCGACCTCGAAGCTCTGCGCCTCGCGGGCCACGCGCGCGAGCGGCTCGCGAATGTCGGGCGACATGCGCAGCTCGCGATCGCGGTACGTACCGATCAAGCACACGTGCAGGTCGCGCAGCTCGCGCGCCACGAACAACAACAGCGCCAGCGACGAAGGATCGGCGGCGTGCAGATCGTCCAGGATCAACAGCAGCGGCTTCACCGCCGCGGCCTCGCGCAGCGCCGAGCTCACCGCGTCGAACAGCTGGAAGCGCTGCTCGGCCGAATCGAGCGCAGCCGGCGGCGCGGCGCCGCCCAGCTCGGGCAGGATGCGCGCCAACTGATCGCGTGCCCGCAGCTGCGGATGCTCGCGCAGCAGCGCGCGAAGCAGCTGGATCCACGGCCAATACGCCGGCGCCCCGCCGACCTCCCAGCAGCGACCCCAGCGCACCGACAGCCCACGCTGCGAGGCGCGCAGCGCGAGCTCGTCGCAGATGCGCGTCTTGCCGATACCGGCCTCACCCGTCAGCAGGAACAACTGCCCGCGTCCCGCGCGCGCCTCATCGACACCGGCCTCCAACTCGGCCAGCTCACGCTCCCGACCCACGAACATGCGGCCGCCGCTCTGCATCCGCGCGCAGTGTAACCGGAGGGCAGAGATCGACCAGGAAGGCGGGAAGCCGGGAAGCGAGAATTATTTTGCTGCCGCGGGCTTGCCTCGACCGGCTTTGCGAGTCCGCGGCAGCACAAAATCACGTCTCGCCTTCCCGCCTCCTCGCCTTCCTGTAAACCCCAAACAGCGAGGCCTATCGGGGTGTGGAGTGTTACTTGTGGTCGGACTTGTGGCCGCGGCGGGTCGGTTCGCGGGGTGGGGCTCCCGGGTCGGGGGCAGCGGGGGTGGGCGTTGCAGCCGCAGGCGGCAGGCCTTCGGGGCCCTCGGGTTGCTCGAGCAGCAGCTGGCGCACGCGTGCCAGGTCGGTCTTGGTCTTCTCCGACCAGGTGGTCTTCATGCCGGTGCGCTCGATGAACATCAGCGTGAGCTCCCAGTAGCGGATGGCGTGCCGGATCAATGGCTTGATCAGCTTGGCAAGCTCGTCGTGGTAAGGCTTCTCGCCTTCGCCCTTCAGGTTCTTGGGCACCGGCGAGCTCATGATCGATTGCCAGAGCTCGTCGTACATGTGGCCGATTCGGTAGCCGGAGGCGGCGGCCCAGTGCAAGTTGTCCAGGTTCTGAAACGAGATGGTGTTGAAGTACTCGCGCTGCGCCTGCAGCACGAGCTCCGCGCGTTTGATCAGCACCTGTTTTTGAGGCTCGAGGCCCTCCGGAAACTCCATACCTTCTTCGCGCAGGCGGTAGGTCTCGGCGAGCACGTAGTTGCAGGCGGCGGCGAAGAATTCGTCGCGGATCGGTTGTTCCTTGGGCCGCGTGCGGAAGTAGCTGAGCGCGCTCTGCGCATACTGCTCGGCGTCGTCCAGCCGGTTCAAGCCGAGCAGCCCCTGGGCGCGGCGCGCCATGCCCTCGAGCCGCTCTTCGGCGCTGAGATCTTCGCGCGCGAGCAGCTCGTCGCTGAGCGTGAGCACGTCGCCGAATCGTTCCAGCTGCACCAGCACCTCGGCCAGCAGGAAGCTCGCGTCTTTCACGTCGTCGCCGCCGGGCCGCAGCGTGCGAACGCGGGTGTAGTGGTCGGCCGCACCCGCGAAGTCGCCCAGCGCTTGCTGGCACAGGCCCGCGTTGTACAGCGACGCCGACACGTACTCGCTCGACGGGAACTCGGTGGTCAGCTTGTCGTACAAGCTCACCGCTTCCTCGCACTTCTTGGCATTGAGTGAATCAGTGGCGCGCTTGAAGAGATCGCTCGCGTCGTAGGAATCGAAGTCGTAGCCGCCGCCTTCCTTCGCGCGCGCGTTGATCCGCAGCTCCTCGAATTCCACTTCCTGGCGAGCGGTCGTGTCCTTTTGGGGTGACCCCGCACACCCGGCGAGTAGGGCGCACAGCGCGACGATTCCAGTCGAAAGCTTCATGTCGAAGCTCAGACGCCTACTCGAGCCCGGGGTTCCGCGCCACCGATTATTTGGCGGCCAGGAACACAGAGCCTTACTCTTGCCTACATGTCGTCCAGCCAAGGGAGGCAACGCATGCCACGCAACCGCCGACGGTCCGAACGCCACGCCGTAGGCTTCTATGTAGACCAGTTCGTCAACGACGAACCCTTCCGTTGCTTCACCACCGACCTCAGCTCGATCGGCCTGTACATGGAACGCCCGGTACAGCCCATCAACCGGTGCTCGAAGTTCGTGCAGATCGAGATCAAGCTGCCGCGCAGCTCCGACTCGATCTGGACGCTGGGGGAAGTGGTCTACGACCGGTTGGACTCGCTGTTCCATGGCACTGCGGTGTGCTTCACCGCGATGGCGCACCGGCAGCGGAAGTTCCTGTGCGAGTGGCTGCACGAGAGTCAGAGGACCGATCGGTTCGTGCTGCGGACGCCGAGGGTACTGCGACCTGGCAATTTGCAGGCGGTGTGACGCTGGGCTCGTGCAGGGGGCTCCAGGCTGCGGGCTTCAGGTCTCGTCCTAAAACCTGGAGCCCGAAGTCGGAAGCCTGAAGCCCGACCACGCCCCAGCAATTTCCGGTAACCTTCGGCCCGGTGCCGGCCTTCGCGAAGCACGCCGCATGGCTTCTGCCGTGCCTCGGTCTGGCCGCCTGCCGCTCCGCGCCGACGAGTACCACCCCGCGTCCGCCGCCGGCGCCGATCGTGGAGTCCGTCCAGGCTGGGTTTCGCTTCGCCAGCCTCGTGCGGCCCACGCCAGGCTGGGTGCGGCTGTCGCTCTACATCGACGCGGGCTCGAGGGATGCCGATCCACCGCAAGCCGCCACGGTCGCGGCCTGGCTCGCCGCGGAGCAAGCGGGGCCTTCGGTCGAGGCGCTCGTGTATCCCGACATGACCGAGCTCGCCCGCAGCTGCGAGTCGGCCAAGCTCGTAGCGTGCCTCGCCGAGCTCGCCCGCGGGCTCGCCTTCCGCACTCCCACGCCCGAACAGTTCGCGCGCGCGCAAGCGCGGCTGGTCGACGCGCGAAGGCGTGCGCTGGCTGCCGACCCGCAGCGTCCGGTCGAGGAGCTGGCCGCGCAGGCGTTGCTGCGTGACGGCGCGCGCGGCTTCTTTCCGCTCGGTCGTACACCGGACGACGCGCAGCTGACGGCGGCGAGCGTCGAGCAGCTGCTGCGCGATCACTACGGGCCCAAGCGTGCGTTCCTGGTGGCCGCGGGCGACCTCCAGCCCGAGCAGCTAGACGCTGACGCGGGCAAGTTGTTCTCGCAGCTGACGGCGGCGCAGGCCCAGCGTTCGGTGCGTGCCTTCGACTTGCCGGAGACGCCCGCGCTCGAGACGGCCATCGACGAACGCGGCGCGCTCGCCTTTGCGTTGATCGCCGGCGAGGAGGCCGAGCTGCGAGCGCGTGCGCGGCTGCTCCGCGAGCGTCTCGCGCCCGACTCGATCGTCACGGGCAACGTGTTTCCGGTGCGCGGTGCGGCACTCGCGTTGCTGCGCGTGGAAGGTGTCGCGGCCGCGTCGCTCGCACCCGCCGTGCGCGAGCTCGTACTGCTGCGCCTCGAGGAGCCGCTGCCAGCCACAGCCAGCAGCGAGGGCGACGACCTGGCCAGCATCTCGCGCGATCTGGGGCTCCAGTTCGCGACGCGCGGGGCCCCCGAGCCGAGCTTGCAAGGCGTGCAGTTCGGCGTGGGCCTGTTACTGGAAGGTACGGCGGGCGGCGGTCCGCGTGGCAAGGCCAAGCTGGAGCAGAGTGAGGCCGATCGGCGCGCGCAGGCGCAGCAGTTGTTTCAGCGCGCGCTGGCGATCGCCGAACCGCGGACGCGGGGCGAGATCGACGACTACGCGGCCGCGGTGGTGACCGACAATGGCGCGCGCATCGACGTGCAATTCGCGCATAGCCCGTACGTGGCGATCGCCGTGCGTGTGGCGGAAGGCGCCGAGCAAGATCCCGCGGACCTGCACGGTCGAAGCGCGCTGCTGGCGAGCCTCACTGCGAGCGCTTGTGCCGGCCTCAGCCCGGAGCGGCTGCGCGATCAACTGGTGCAGCTGGGAGCGACGCTCGAGCCGCGCGTCAACGCAGAGTCGTACGGTGTGCTGCTGCGCGCGCCGAGCGATCAGTGGCAGCCCGCGCTCGATCTGGCATTGCGGTGCGCGCGCCAGCCTTCGCGTGCACCGAGCGACTTCGCGGCGGCTGCCGGGCGACTGCAGGAGCGCTTCATCGAGGCAGCACCGGAGCTGGCGCTGCGCGCGCGGGCGGCGAGTCAGATCACGCCGCGCGCACCGGGGATGTGCGCGCCGTGGGGCGATGCCGGGCGCATCGGGAACCTGTCGCCGCGGCTGATCGCGTCGGCCTTTCGCGATGGCGAGGTGGGGGCGCGCTGGAGCGTAGCGCTGGTGGGTCCGGTCCCGATCGCCGACGCCACGAGTCGGATCGCGCGGCGGCTGGCGGATTTGCCCGCGGGTACGCTGCCGGGCGCACCGCAGCCTGGCGAGCCGGAGCGTACGGCTTTCGTCGTGACTCAGGACGCGGCCGAGGGCGCGACCGTGCTGGCGACCTGGAGTGCGCGCGGGCAGTTTGTGGATCGTCTCGGCGCGGCGGTGTTCGCGAGCGCACTGCACGCGCGCTTGGCGCAGCTGTCCGGGATCGAGGTGCTGTGGCAAGACGCCGATACGTACTCCTCCGGGGCGTACGCGGCGTTGCAAGTGCGCGCGAGCGCGGAGGCGTTGCCGAAGCTGCCAGCGGCGCTGGCGGAGAGCGCTGCGCGTTTGGACCAGGCTTCGCTGGAGGAAGCGCTGGATCGCGCATTGCCGCTCGCGCAGCGCACGCGCAGCAGCGCGGAAGGCGAGGCCAGCGTGCGCGCGGAGCGGTTGGCGCGCAGCCGGCTCGGTGCGAGGCTCGAGCCCGCGACGCGCGAGGCCGCTGCTGCTTTGTTACAAGCGATGCGCAAGACGACCCCGCGGGTGAGTGTGTTGCGTTAGCTCGCGACCACCGGCCCAACTTCGGGAGTGGCGTTTTCGACAGCTTGGCCACCCGCCCGCGCTGGTCTAACTGTCGCGCGTGCCGATGCGAACCTCTCGAAACACCGCGAAGCGCGCGCGGAGCTGTCTTGCGTTGTGCCTACCGCTGATGGCGGCATGCACGACCGAGCTCGAGCCGCCGCTCGAGGTGCAGGAGCTAACAGCTCCGGTCGTCGGTGGTGCGACGGTCTCCGCGTGCGGCTGGCCCAGCACCGTACGCGTGAATGGCGCGAGCTCGTGCACCGGCACGCTGATCCATCCGCGCGTCGTGACCACCGCGGCCCACTGCTTGAGTGGCCCGAGCGCCACGATTCAGTTCGGACCCCCGCGCGATCCGGCCGGTTTCAGCTTGACCGGAATGTGCAAGGCGGGCGCGCAGGGACAGCGTGGCGTCAACACGGGCAACGACTGGGGCTACTGCGTGCTGCCGGACGACGAGCGAGTGCGCAAGATGTCTGTCACGCCTCCGCTCGTGGGTTGCGAGGCCTCGCGCTTCCTGGTGTCCGGAGCGCACGGCTGGATCGTCGGTTACGGATCCACGGGCTCGAGCTCGGGCGGGGCTGGCGTGAAGCGCGAGGTCGAGGTGGTGGTGAACGCGCTCGACAAACGTGCGAAGGGCACGATCGACGTGGGTGATGCCAAGAAGGGCGCGTGTCACGGAGACTCGGGTGGGCCGATCTACATGCAGCTCATGGACGGCGCGAACGACTGGGGCTTTCGCGTGTTCGGCTCGACGTCGGGACCCGGCATGTCGGCCTGCGATTGCAACTGCAGCACCACGTACGTGAACATCGCGCAACACGTCAAACAGATCGAGCAGAACGAAGGCATCGACGTCACGCCGTGCACGGATGCGGACGGGAATTTCGAGGCCGGCCCGGGCTGTACGGCGCTGCCCGCAAACCCGCGCATGGCGACGGGGACGTTCCCGAACTGCTCGTTGACCACGACGACCGTGCCGATCGAGTCGTGTCGGCCGGGCTCGCCAGGCGGGCAAGCGGGCGCAGCTGCGAGCGGCAGTGCCGGTGCTGCAGCAGCCGGTCGCGGAGGCGTCGGCGGGGCGATCTCGGCGGGCGCCGGCGGCGCTGGATTGGCGGGTCGCGGGGCTAG
>DATEOF010000098.1:0-31288 GCA_035274465.1 Polyangiales bacterium | reverse complement strand
ACTCCGCAGCTGCCGGGGGCGGCGCAGCGGGCTCCGGCGTGAGCGGCGCTTCGGGGGCCGGCGCTGGCGACGCTGGCGCGGGGGGTGTTTGGGCGGAGGCCGCGGACGCAAACGCGAGCCCACCCGCCAGCGCGAGTATCGTCAGGGGTCTTCCGAACATACCGGTGCGGACTCTATTGGTGCCTGCGCGCAAGGCAACACCTGGGTCGGGTCTTAAAGCCGTAGCCGGAGACTTTTTTCGCAGTGCGGTACGCCGTCTTGACTGCTCGTTCAACGCGAGCCTACTGTCACAACCACCCTAAGGGCGGGTTAGGCCGTGAGCATCTCGAACTACGATCCGTTCGATCACGCTGTATTGGCCGATCCGTACCCTTACTACGCGTTCCTGCGCGATCGCGCGCCATGCTACCACGTAGCCTCGCGCGACATGTATGTCCTGAGCCGCTACGAAGACGTTCGCGCGGCCCTGTCGGACACCCAGGTGTTCTCATCGACCCAGGGCGTCGGCTACGAGCGACGGCCGGTGCCGATGATGATCGCCTACGATCCGCCGCAGCACACGCGGCTGCGGCAGATCATCGCCAATCGCTTCACGCCGCGCGCGCTCGAGAAGTGGACCCCGCGCATCGACGCGATCGCGCAGGCGCTCGTGGACCCGCTGCTGGACAAGGCCGAGGTCGACCTGGTCGACGAGCTCGCCGAGCCGTTTCCGGTGCAGGTGATCGCCGAGATGATGAACGTCCCGGTCGAGCGGCGCGCAGACTTCAAGCGCTGGAGTGACAGCACCGTGCTGGCGTTGTCGGGTGCGGTCGATCTCGCTCCCGACCAGCGCGCGGCGGTCGAGCAGACCATCAATGAGTTCGCGACGTATTTCTACGGCGTGATCCAGGAGCGCGCACCGCACGCGGCCGAGCTCGACGATCTCATAAGTTTGCTGCTGCGTGCCAGCGACGACGGGGCCAAGCTCGATGAAGCCGAGGTGCTGTCCTTCTGCGTGCTGCTGCTGGTCGCAGGCAACGAGACCACCACCAACCTGATCGGCAACCTGTTGGCCCACACTGCCAGGGTGCCCGACGACTGGCGACGACTCGGTGCGGAACCGAACCTGGTGCGCAGCGCCATCGAAGAGAGCTTGCGCCACGAAGCTCCGATTCAGGGCTTCTTCCGCAACACCGTGAGCGAGGTGAGCGTCGCCGGCTCGAGCATCCCCAAGGACAGCAAGGTGATGCTGCTCTACGCCGCCGCCAACCGCGACCCCCAGAAATACCCTGCGCCGGACGAGTTTCGGCTCGACCGCAACCCGATCGACCACATCGCCTTCGGCTTCGGGCCGCACACCTGCCTGGGTGCGCACCTGGCGCGGGTCGAGATGCGCGCGCTGCTCTCGTACCTGCTGCCGCGCGTCGCACGCATCGTTCCGGATGGCGAGCCCACGCGCACGCGCAACGCGCTGCTGCGCGGCTACGAGCAGCTGCCCGTGCGCATTCAAGCAGCGTGACCGCGCGCTCGTGCTAGAAGCTGAGCCGTGAATCGGACGCGAACGCCCCGTCCAACCTTGTCCGCGAAGAGCGCCGGCATCGAGATCGACGCGGCCGCGATGTGCCTCGATGGTGCGGGCAAGACCAACGACGACTTCGCAGGCGTGATGACTGCCGAGAGCGCGCAGCAATCGCCCCGGGGTTGGCTGGCGGTGGTCGCCGACGGCGTGTCCTCGGCGCTGCGCGGACGAGACGCCGCGCATACCGCGGGCGAAGGCTTGTTCGCCGACTTCCCTTCGGTGCCCGTCGGCTGGGATACGACGGTCGCGCTGGACCGCATCATCAGTGCGAACAACGAGTGGCTCTGGCGACACAGCGAGAATTCCAAGCTGGGCGCGATGGAGACCACGCTGACCGCGCTCGTCGTCGGTAGCCGCTACTTCACGGTCGCCCACGTGGGCGATTGCCGCTGTTATCTGCTGCGCGGCAACCGATTGTTTCAACTCACGCAGGATCACACGCGCCATGGCGACGGTGTGGTCCAACGCGGGGCGCTGACGCGCGCGCTCGGTTTGGACGAACGCGTGTTCATCGACTACCGGCAAGAGCCCGTGCAGCTGGACGACGTCTTCATCCTGCTGAGCGATGGGGTGTGGTCGGTCCTGCCGGACGAGACGCTGCGCACGCTCGTCCGCGAAGCCAGCGACGCTCGTTCGGCCGTCGAGGCGTTGTGTCAGACGGCGCGTGCGCGCGGCTCGACCGACGACGCCTCGGCGATCGTGCTGCGCGTCATCGACTGGGCGGCCCACGATCTGCCGGTGCCCGACGAGAGCGAGCTCCAACTTCCGCTGCCGCCGAAGCTCAAGACCGGTGATCAGCTCGATGGCCTCTTGGTCGAGGCGCTCGCGGGCGAAGGCGAGGTCAGCCGCGTGTACCGCGTTCGCGACTCGGGGACGCAGCGCTTGCTCGCGCTCAAGACGTTCGCGCGGGGCCGCGGGCCACTGGCGGCAGAGCGCACCACCCTGGCGCGCGAGCACTGGTTGTCGGCGCATGCGCCGCTGTGCGTCCCGCGCGCGGTCATGCCGCTCGCGGCCCCGAGCGCGTTCTACTACTTGTTCGAGTGGATCGAAGGCTCGACGCTGCAAAGCCTGGCGTCGAAGTCACCGCGCATCGGGCTACAAGAATGGGTTCGGCTCGCGCGCGAGTCGCTGCGCGCCCTGGCGGCGTTGCATCGGCGCGGCATCGTCCACCGCGACATCAAGCCCGACAACCTCGTGCAGCAAGCTGACGGCCTGGTGCGGATCCTGGATCTCGGCGTGGCCATCACGCGCCGGCGCGACGATCAGTCGAGCAGTGTTCCGGCGGGCACCCCGGCTTACATCAACCCGGAGCAGTGGAACGGCGCGGCCCCGAACGAGCAGAGCGATCTGTTCGCGCTGGGCGTGACGCTGTACCACGTGCTGACGCACGCCCTGCCCTACGGCGAGGTTCAGCCCTATCAGTCCGGGCGCTACCAGCGCGACCCCGTGCCTGCCACGCAGCTGCGCCCCGATGTCCCGCGCTGGGTCGATCACTGGCTCGCGCGCGCCTACGCCCGCCGCGAGGTCGAGCGCTACGAGACCTGCGAAGAGATGGAGCTCACGCTCGAGCGTGCGGCCCAGAGTGGGAGCCTGCCGGCCAGCGAGCCGCGCCCGTTGATCGAGCGCGGCACCACCGGACTGCTCTGGATCGGCCTGATCTTCTCGCTGCTGCTCAACGTGCTGCTGATCGTGCTGCGCTACATCCTGCCGCAGGACTGAGCTCAGCCCTCGGCGACCAGCCTGCCGACGTCGTCGGACTCCTCGACCTGCGGCTTCGCGCGACCGCCCTTCTCGGCCCAGGTACGCGTCCAACGGATCTGGCTGACGCGCAGCACCACGAGCATCAACACCGCGAGCCCCGCAAACGCGACGAAGCCCCAGGCGTAGGTGCCGTAGTGTTGCTTGGAGTAGCCCATCGCGTTCGGCAAGAAGCCGCCGCCGAGAGCACCGATCTCACCGATCATGCTACCGGCCACGGCGGTGTTGGTCGGCCAGCGCAACGGCACCAGCTGAAACAGCGAGCCGTTGCCTGCTCCGAGCGCCGCGAAGCAGAACATGAACAACACCGTGGTGAGAAACGCCGACTGGACCGCGCCGGTCAGGCAGAAGCCGATGGCGGCGCACACGAGCACGCCCGTGAGCGTGGTCACGCCGCCGAAGCGATCCGAGACGTACCCACCGACGACGCGCACCGTCGAGCCCATCAACGTGGCGAGCATGGTCAGCTGTCCGGCCTGCACCTTCGTCACGCCGAACGTGTCGTAGTAGTAGGTCGGCAGGAAGTTCGACAACCCGACGAATCCGCCGAACGTCACGATGTAGATGAAGCTGAAGATCCAGCCGTCTTTCTCGAACAGACACGAGATGTGCTGCGTGAACGTCTGAGACTCGTGGTCCGGCGGCTCCTTCGCCATGAACAACATGACGCCGAACGGCAGCAACATCGCGAGCGCCGCGAAGCCGTACACCGCTTGCCAACCGAGCTTCGTCGCGAGCGGCGGCGCGAACAGCACCGCCAGCACGGTGCCGGAGTTACCGGCGCCGGCCAGGCCCATCGCGAGGCCCTTGTACTTCGGTGGAAACCAACCCGCACCGAGCGACATGGCCACGCCGAAGCTCGCACCAGCGATGCCGAGCAGCACGCCCATCGCGATCACGTCGCTGAAGTCCTTGACGGCGAAGTAGCCCCAGGTGAGCGCGACCATGATCGAACCCATCTCGAACAAGGCCGCGTTCTTGCGCCCGATGTACTGCGACAGCACGCCGAGCGGGAAGCGCATCAAGGCGCCGGCCAGGATCGGGACCGACAGCATGAACCCCTTCTGTTGTGGGGTCAGGTTGAATGACTCGCTGATGAAGGGAGCCATCGCACCGTTCAAGACCCACACGGCGAAACAGAAGTCGAAGTAGAGAAATGCTGCGAACAGAGTCTTGGGATGACCGGCCTTCAAAAACTGCTTCACGTTCACGTTCGAGATCCTTCCCTGCAGCCATGCGCTGCGACGTGAGAATCGGGAAGAGCTTGAGGGCAAACGAGCCGGATCGCCACGGTTAACTGCAGGCGATTTCCAGAAATTTCCTCGCGTAACGAACGCAATGTTTCGTGATTGCAAACTGCGCAGAATGCGTTCGCAGCGCTGAGCCACTCAGGCGCCTCTCGGGTCCGAATAGAGTCAGACGTGTAAACAGTGAGTTTCTAACTGGCCTGGGCGGAGCGCAGCCGCAGACTCAGTACGAAAGCGATGCAAGCGCTGATGGCGATCACGGCGCTCATCGGGCGCGCCGTCCCGTCGTGCAATACGCCCACCACCGACATCACGCTGGCCGCCACCGCGAACTGCGTCGCGCCCAGTACCGAAGAAGCGACTCCCGCTCGAGCGGCGTGGTTGTGCAAGGCGATGGCAGTCGTGTTCGGCACCATCATCCCGATGGAACCGATGCACACGAACAGCGCAAACGCGGCGGCGAACGTCGAGTGACCCGCGATGCTGACGATCGACAGCAAGAGGCCCCCAGCGCAGCACATGACGAGCGCAGCGCCGATCGCGATCGCATGCGTGGGGAAACGCACGAGCAACGCGCGGTTGAGTTGTGAGGCGCCGATGAAGCCCGCGGCGTTGAGCCCGAACAAGACTGCGAACTGTTGGGGCGTGAAGTGATAGACGCCGATGAACACGAACGACGAGCCTGCGAGGTAAGCGAACAAGACCGAGCTTCCGAACGAGCCCGTGAGAGCAGCCGCCACGAAGCCGCGATCCGCGATCAACGAGCCGAGGCTCTGCGGCAGCGTGCCCGACTGCGCGAGCGAGCGGCCGCGCGGGATGGCGATCAGCGCCAGCGTCCACGCGACGAGCCCGAATACCGCGAACGCCACGAAGATCGAACGCCAGCCGAACAGCCCGAGCATCGCGCTGCCCGCGAGCGGAGCGAGGATCGGCGCGACGCCCATCACCAGCATCATCAACGAGAGCACACGCGCGATGTCTTTGCCCGAGTACGTGTCGCGCACGATCGCCCGCGCGATCACGGGACCCGCCGCGCCGCCGAGCGCCTGGAGGAAGCGCGCGGCGATCAAGGCTTCGATGCTACGCGCGAGCACGCAACCGACCGAGGCCAGGATGTACAGGCTGACGCCAAACAACAGCGGAGGCCGGCGACCCCAGCGATCCGAGACGGGGCCGTAGACCAGCTGACCGATGCCCATCCCGATCATGAATGCAGCCAGCGTCAGCTGAACGGTCGCGACCGGCGCGTTCAATTCCACGCTGATCGCCGGCAAGCTCGGCAAGTACATATCCGTCGAGATCGCGCTGAACGCCGTGAGTACACCCAAGACGAGCGTGAAATACCTGGGGGACGACGTGGACTGCATGGTTCAACGCTCTGGTACTAAGGTCCGGGCGCGCCTCCGCAGATCCAGTCACGTACGGCCGTGAGCCTGTCCGCTCCCAACAGCATGTCGGTGAGCGAGCGCGGCATGCGAACGCCAAAGCTCTCGCCGCCCTCCTGACCGCAGCTGCCGGTCATGGTTCCCCACTCCGGCTTCGGCGCGATCACGCCGCCGGAGTCTGCCGGGGCCACGAGCTTCTGCCAGAGCCAGCTCTTGGCCAGTGCCATGTCGCCGCCGCCAGCGGCAACCAGCACCATGCTCGGCACCTCACACGCGGGCTTGCCGACCGTCGGCGTCTTGAGGTCCAGCGGCATGGTCGCCAGCAAGGCGAGGTTGGCCTTCTTGGACGCTGCGTCGTGACAGCTGCTGAACGAACAGGCACCGTTGGGGGTGCTCACGGGCAAGAGCGCCATCGCCGCAGCCTGGTGCAGCGCAGCGGGCGCCGCCAGACTGGCGGGGCAGCTGTAACTCACGGCGCCGCCGCCAGCGGCACCCGTGCCCCCGGTCGTGCCCGCAGAACCGGCCGAGCCGCCGCTGCCTGCCGTGGGCGGTGTGCCGCCGTCGTCGCCGCAGCCGATCACTGCGAGCAGGCACAGCCACAGCACTCGGTAGCCCAGTTTGCCGCTCATCGGACGCTCCTCGTGGTGCAGTGCGGAGGTGCGGGCTTCATTCGATCACGAGCTCGTGCCCGGCAGAGAAGCCTGCGAACTCCGGCGCATACATCGACTGCAGTGTTGCCGGCCCAACACGATACCGTCCGGCCAGATTGGCCCGCAAGCGGTACTTGAGCGTGTACTGGCCCGCGGGAAGCTGCTCGATGAAGAAGTTCGTCGCACTATCGCGCACCTCCTCGTAGTAGATCAGTCCCAGATCGTAGTGGTACTTGGATACGGCGATCGGCGGCTCCAGCCCTGCGGCGCGCGGATCGCGGAGCTGGATGTACTCGGCCTGAGCGCGCGAAGAGATATCGAGCTGCACCTCGATCTCGTCGCCGGGGTGCAGCTTGGCGCCATCTGTCAGCGGAGTCAGCTTCGCCTCCGCGCCCATGCCGTCGCGCCGGAAGTAGCTGCGCTTGACGCTGAACAGATCGCCGCGACCCTCTTCGGGGAGCTTGTCGGTCGCGTAGTGCCAGGTGAGCGACGCGAACGCCACACCCTTGCCGCTCTTCTTGACCGTGACGTTGCCAAGCTCGGGCCGCACTTCGGGCCCGGGGATCCGGATCTGGCTCTTGCCCTTGTACTGACTGGGCTCGAACACCAGCGACTGGGGAGGCTGCGGGCCCAGCGTCACGTCGACGACCTCTCGATTCGAGAGCGCCGACTTCTTGTCCAGGTACTTGACCAGCGAGTAGATGACCTCTGCAGTCGCGCGCGTCGACTTCCACTGGTTCAGCTTCTTGTTGAGCAGCAGCCAGACCACGAGCCCTTCGAGCTTGGGATCTCTGTCATCCACCTCGAGCTGCGTGCGCAGCGCAAAGGCGTGGGTCTCGATGCGGTCGTTGTACCAGAGCCAGGCGCGATCCTCGGGGTTCCAGAAGGTGCCCTCGTCCTCGGTGGTCTTCGCCGAGTCCATCACACTCGCCCAGACCAGCGCCGCGTCGGGCTTGCGCTGCGCGCGCAGGAGCGAGAGCGTCAGCACGGCCTTGAGCAACGGTGGCAGCTTCTTCCAGCGCTCGAAGGCGTACGCGAGCATCTGACGCCGCTCGGCGTCCGTGAATGCACCACCCAGCCAGCTCTCGTCCGGGAACGACGTGGTCGCGAAGTGCAGCAGTGTGATGAACTCCGCCGAGGCTTCGCCCTTGTTCAAGTACTGGATGATCTCGGAGCGGTAGTGCTGCGCCAGGTATGCCCAGGCTTGCTGCACCATCTCCTGCGGAACCGCGATGTCGAACTCGCTCGCGCGCGCCAGGCCGATCAGCAGGTACAGCGTCATGTACGGCGAGGGCGGCCCACCCGGAAACCACGGGAAGCCGCCGATCGACGTCTGCATCTTTTGCAGGCGTACGAGCGCGCGATCTCGCTCGCGCACGGCCACCGCCGGATCGAGCACCTTGATCAGGCGCGAGTCGAGCTCGGGTAGGCCGCGCGACTCCTGCAGCCAGGGCGACTCCTCGAGCTGCGTGGTGCGGTTGGGATCGGGCGCATCGAAGCCCTGCAGGATGGACGTGCGCTGCTTGACCAGGTCGCTGGCCATCGCCTTCACCGCGGGATACTTCCCGAACACCGACGCCACGATGCCCGCCGACAAGAACCTGTTCAGCGTTTGTTCCGAGCACTCGTACGGATAGTCGATCAGGAACGGCAGCGCCTTGAGCACGGTCATGAACAGCTGCGCCTCGATGGTGACCACCAGCTGCTCGCTCTGCGCGGTCGGATCCGCGTTCGCAGTCAAGTCCGGCAGCTGCAAGCTGCGCTGGCTGCCGTCGCCGCGCAGCGTCGCGAACTTGCTCTGCACCAGGTGCAAGCGGCTCGGCAACAGGGGCAACGGGCGTTGCTCACCGTCGGACAGATCCCCTGCCCTGCCGATCACGCGTACGGCGACCTCACCGACGCGACGTGGCGCCTTGAGCGCGAGCGTGAGGTTGGTGGAACCCTCGGCGGTCACGGAGAAGGGCAGGCTCGGCTGTTGGACCGCGAACTCCTGGGCGAGCGATGCCTGCGTGACGGGATCGAAGATCTCGAACGTCAGGTTGCCCGACAACGCCTGCTTGCTCGCGTTTTGCACGACCACCTTGAGCTTCACGTCGTCGGCTTCGCGCAAGAAACGCGGCAAGTATGGCCGCACGATCAGATCCTTGACGCTGCGCGTCTCGCGCTGGAGCGAGCCCGAGCGGAAGTCGCGGGTGATCGCGTGCACCCACACGTTCCAGGCAGTGACCGAGTCCGGGACCGTGAACTCCAGCGCCGCGCTGCCGTCTGCAGCCGTGAGCAGCGAGGGCAAGAAGAACGCGGTCTCGGCGAAGTTGGAGCGCACTTCGGCTGCTGGCGCCGCTGCTTCGGCGGACTTCTTCTCGCTGTCCATCTCCTGCGCGACCACCGCCTGAGGCTTGGCCGCGCGCATCTTGGCGGGCGGGGCGGCGGACGCGGGCGCAGGCGCAGGCATGGCCTCCAACATGGCCCCTTCGGCGACGGCCCCACCGCGCATGCGCCGCATCATGCCACCGCCACCATAGCCGTAGCCGCGCATGCCCAACCCACCGTACGCATACGCGTCCGGGAAGATCAGCGTATCGCCGTGCAGCTCCGCGCCACCGGGCAAGCTGTACCAGTCGTGCGAGTACACGATCTGCCCGGAGCTCGAGCCGAGCCCCCAACCCGTTCGGCCCGCGTAGGCGCGCGAGGGATACAGCGCGAGCGGCGAAGGTGGACTGTGCGGCGCGAACACGTCCAGGCTGCGGTCGTACATGTAGCCGAGCAGCTCGGCAGCGGCGACTGGGCTGAGATCCTTGCCGCCGCGCACGGTGACGCGAAACGTCTCCTTGCTTCCCGGTCGCAACGTGTCGCGGAACGTCGAGAAATCGAGCGTGAGGACGCGATCGGTCCACGGCACGAAGATCGACGTGCTCTGCTCCAGCGACTGATAGTCGCGAATACCGACCAGCGTCAGCGCGACGCCGCCGCGTTGCTTGTCGCTGATCGGGATCTCCTGCAGCGCTGGTGCACCGGGAGCGAGCTCGCGCCGCTCGAGCAACTTCCCACTCGCGTAGATCTCGAGCCACAGCGTCTGCTGCGGGAGACCACTTGCGGCCAGCACGCGCGCGACCCCGCCGCTCTCGACCGAGGCCTGCTCGACCTTGAGCACCGCGGGCAGCGCAAACTTGGTCGTCGGATCGGCGACCAGGAAGTCGCGGAACACGCCCAGCTTCTCGCCGAACTCGTCGCTCGACTCGTAGCGGATGCGGTAGGCGCCGCCTGCGAGCGCGGGCAACTTCAGCTGAGCCTTGCCCCGTGCGTCCGTCGTGACCTCGGCAGCTGCGACCTGCTGGCCATCGGGCCACGCGGCGAGCACCGCGTCGAGGTCGTACTGTGGCGACTGGCGAGGCTGCTGATCGTCACCCGGTGTGCGCGGCTTCTTGTCGTCCGGATCGCGCGAGACCGGCAGGTCGGCGGGCAAGATCGCGTGATCGGGTTGGCGCAGCGCCAGGATGCGGTACTGACCTTTGCCCGGCCTGGGATCGCCGTCGAGGTTAGTGCGCGACAGCGCCAGTTCACTTGGGGTACCCGCGCGCACGAAGCCGCTCGGGAGATCGAGGCGCGCGTCGATCGAGGTCGAGCCGACCAGAAACGATCGGCTGGTCGAGCGCGTCTCGCCGCCTTCGTCCGTCAGATCGACGGACACCTTGTAGTTGAACTGCACGCTCTTCTGTGTCCCGGGCGCGGCCTCCGGCGTGAACTCGACCGCGAACGCACCCTTGGCGTCGATCGCGGACGCACCCGACGCGATCACCTGCGGTGCGCGCTGCGGCGGACGCCACCAGCACCACCACCACGGATAACGCTCCTGGCGCTCGACCTTCCACGTGAGGCGACCGCTCTGGACGGGCAGCCCGAAGTAGTACTTGGCCTCGCCGCGCAGCTTGACCGGATGGTTGAGCCTCGCGGCCTCGGAGTTGGGGAGCAACGACACTTCGAAGGTCGGCCGCTTGTACTCCTCGACGCGAATCTCCGCGCCGCCTCCCAGGCTGGTGCCGAGCCGCCAAGCGCCGAGCAAACGTCCGCTGGGGAGCTCGAAGCTGCCGAAGGCTGTGCCGTAGGCGTTGGTCTTGACGGAGACCTTTTGCACTTCCTCGCCGTTCGCATCGAACAAGGAGACCGTGAGGTTCTGCGAGGTGAGGTTCTTCCAGTCGGCGTCGCGGCCGCGGTAGGCGAGCACCTTCCAGTGCATGGTCTGCGTCGGCCGGTAGACGCTGCGATCGGTGAATACGAAGGCGGAGCTTTGCTTGTCCGGCTCGCCGCCCTTGCCCAGCCAGAGGCTGCCGAATGCCAACGAAACGTCATCGCCCTTGCGCGCAACCGCGAAGACGTTCCGGCCCGCGCGGCCCAGCTTCGCGCGGCCGGCCGAGTCCGTCTTGGCGCTCGCGATGCGCTTGTGCCCCGATTGCCAGTTGTACTCGTAGAGCAAGACCTCGACGCCGCTCGCAGCTGCACCGGTGTCACCGTCGAACGCGCTGATCTCGAGCGTGCCGTCGGGCTCGACCCGATGACGGCAGGCGAACTGGCTGATGAAGAGGTGCGCCGCGTCGACCCGGTTGCTGTTGTCGGCGAACTCCGGCTTTGGCGAGGCGAACACCGTGTAGAAGCCGGGTTCCGAGAGCGGCGGCGTCACGTAGGTGCGGTGGCTCGCGTAGTCGCCGAGATCGGTCAGCGTCACGGTCCACTCTGCCACGGGCTTGCTTCGAAGCAGCGATCGCAGCGATTCGCCGGAGCCGAGCAGATCGTAGTCGCGCGCGCTCTCGACCCGCGCCAGGAGATCCGAGCGATAGGCGCGAAAGTAGAGCTGCTTGACGTTGCGATGCTGGAGCGCGAGCGAACGGCGCTTGGGGCCGTCGACGTACATGCCGTTCAGATCGAACTCCGGCGCCTCGAGCTCGGCCAGCAGCCGGCGGCACGCCTGCGCGCCCGGCGTTCCGGGATACGCGCGCTCACCGGCTTCTGCCAGCGCGTGCGCGCGTGCGCCGTCGCCGGCATCGCGGGCCCAACGTGCCAGCAGCTCCTGCCCCATCGACCACCACGGCAGGTCGCGGGACTTCGCCAGCCGTGCCTCGAGCGCGGCCGTCTGCGCCTTGTGCTGCGCTTCATCGCTGAACGCTTCGTGCAGACGCCGCAGCCGCTCGAGATCGGCCTCGAGCGCGGCCGGCGCGCGACCTGCGGCAGCATGCCAGGCGGCGAGATCGAACAGCACTGCACTGGCGCGCACCATCGGATGCGCCGCAGCGTCGAGCGCGACCTTGGGATCGCCCGTCAGCAAGCCCGCGTGATCGACGCGAAACAGATCGTTCTGGTCGGCGGGGCGCCAGTAGCTCGTGTTCGCGAGCAGCTCGACCAGCTGGTAGCTCACCACGTCGCGCAGCGTGTCGCGCACACCCGCGGGATAGTTGTTGAGCTGGACGTACGGACCGAAGATGCTGGCCGGACCCGAGAGAGCCTCGCGACGCTGCCACACGCGCTGCAACGATCGAAACGCCTCCGCGACGATCTGATCGCGTGTCCACAGCTTCAGATCGACGTCGCCCTTGCTCTCCACGCGCTCGCGCTGGTTGATCTCGTAAGCGTACGCATCGACGTAGTGAACCAGGGTGGTCGCGTAGTACAGCTCGAGTACTAGCCGGGAGAAGCTGTCCTCGGGCCACTTCGCCTCGCGCAGCGTGCGCACCGCCGTCTCGACCCCGCCGAGCGCGGTGCCCAGCTGCACATCGCGGATCAGCGCGCGCGTCCAGTCCGTGGTATTGCCGCTGCGCTCCGCGGCATCGCGCAATGCCTTGAGCCGCTCGCGCGCAGCCTCCAGCTTCTGCTCGTCGACCAGCTTGTCGATTTCCTTCCACGCCGGCGTATCGAAGTTCATGGCTTGCTTTACGATGGGCGCGAGCGCGCGCTGCGGAGTCGACGTGGGTGGAGCTTCCTTCGGACCCACGCGGGGAGTGCACGAGAGGAATACGACCGCCACGGACCAGACGACTGCAGAGCGCAAGCTGGGCATAGGGACGCTGACGATATCACGGCCTGAATTGCCGCTCGACGACGCGTGCTAGAGTTCACGCATGTACGAGGGTAGCTGTTTGTGTCGCGGGATTGCGTACGAGATCGACGGCGAGATCGGTGACTTCGGTTACTGCCATTGCACGAGCTGTCGCAAGGCGAGTGGCAGCGCTCACGCGGCCAACGCACCGGTCGAACGCAGCGCGTTTCGTCTGATTTGCGGCAGCGAGCTGCTCCGCGAGTTCGAATCGAGCCCGGGCAAATTGCGCTCGTTTTGCAGCCGCTGCGGCTCACCGATCTACGCCTATCTGACGCAGAGCCCGGAGATCATCCGCATCCGGCTCGGCAGCCTCGATACGCCGTTTGCGAAACAGCCCACCGCACACACCTGGGTCTCCGACAAAGCGCCCTGGGAGCCGATCGAAGGCGATCGCCCGCAGTTCCCTGAATGGGCGCCCCGCTCGGTGTTGCTACAACGCGGCTCCCGACAGGATCAGCAGCCGTAGCCCGCCGGTCCACTTCAACGCCACGATCGCGGGCGAACATCTGAGCGTACGTTGGGGCCGGGAGTTCGAGCCTCCAGCTCCGCCTGCGGACCCCGCACCGACCTGACCCCCCGCAGGGAGCGGGGCGCCCAAAAGGCTCCCGGGCGTCCCAAAGGGTGGGTGAGCGGCGTTGCTGAGCCGCCATGAGTTCGTGCACAATGCGGGAACCGTGCGCAGCGCGTGGAACGCGTTGTTCTTAATATTGACTGCTTGTGCGACTGCGGGCCCGCCCTGCCCGCCGCGAGCGAGCCAGCCAGCCGACATGGCTCGCGTCGTGCCGCAGTGGCCGATCCGCAAGACGCAGTTCTTCGATCTGGCGCCCGGAGGCCGTTTCGGGGTGTTTGGCTTCGGCGCCGTCGACCTGTGGAACTCACGCGTCGCGTGGATCAAGACCTGGACGCGCTGGCCCGCCGCGACGCAACCGAATGTGATCGCGGTCGATGCCGAAACCGAGCCCGGCCTGACGCTCTTCAACCTGCTCGATGGCAAGGGCAAGGAGTTTCGTGGCGGGCGCCTGCCACACTACGCCCTGGCTGCATACCTCACGCCCCTGCAGCGCAAAGCGGCGGTCGTGCTCGTGGATACGATCCAGGCGCGCGAGATACTCACGCTGCCGACCCCGCATCCCGTGCTGAGTCTGGTCTCCGGCTGGGGCACGCTGTACGCGCTCTCGGAGCTGGACACAGCGGCCGGGTCGGAGGAGCGCAAGTTCGCGGTGTTGAGCTACGACGTGGCCAGCGGCACTCCGCTCGGCGCACAGCCGATCTCGCTCAAGTACAGCGACCTCACGCCCCCACCCAACCCGGAGCGCTCGCAACCTTTCTTGACCATCGACGCAGAACAGGGCGTCCAGCTCAACGTCGTGAGCGGCTGCCCCCGGTGTAACGACGAAAAACAGTCGCCGCTGCAGTGGTACCGCCGCAACCTTCGCGAGCCCACGGCATGGACAGCGCGCGAAGTCGCGCTCGAAGACCGCGACGCGCTCGCACTCGTGCCGCCCGCCTTCATGCCGAGCATTCCGCAGCCCCTGCCCCCGCAGCTCGAGCGCGACCTGTCGCGCTTACGCGAAGCGGCGATCGGCTGGACGAAGGGCCCGCAGCAAGGCACCCACTTCATCACCGGAGACGCCGGGCGCGATTGCGAATGGGCCCTCCTCCAAGGCCAGCGCCTCCAATGCGGCGCCGCAGGCCAAGCTGCGCCGCCCGCAAACAACCGCTCGCCCAGCGCGTGCAGGCTCGAGATCGACGCATCCGGTACGCCATCCGTCCTCGGGGCTCTACCCATCACCTGCAATGCGGAGCTCCTGGCCACGGCTTACGATCTCAGCCCCGACGACTGGGCCCTGGTCCTCCCCGACGGTCACTTCTCCGGCAGCGTGCACATGCAGGACTATCTGGCGTTCTACCGCGCGAACGGTTCGCTCATGAACGCGGCGGACATGGCAGCCCTGCGTCTGACGCCGTCCGAGCTCGCACGCCGGATCGCGAGGCGCCTGCAGCACGAATGTGCGCCGTAGACCGCTGCGCTACGACCTGCTCGGCGCGAGCCGCTGCGGCGAGCTGAACGCGCGCGCGAGCCAAGCCACGCCGAGAAACGTCGCGCAGGCCGCCGCCGCGTGAAGATTCGCCGCCTTGCCGGGGTGGAACACCAGCACGAAGCCCCGATCCTTGATGAGCGCGGCAAAGCTCGATACGCACAACGGCATCATGTACAGGCGCGCAACCTGCCAGCCTGCGAGCGCCGTCTTCTGCTCGCTCGCGTGAACCGTGCTCAGGTACAAGCCAGTGCCGATGATTGCGCTGATGCCGGCCGAGCTCAGCCACAGCCTCGGATTCGGATCGAAGTAGCGCGCCAGCACTTCGAGGTACCAGATCAAGTAACACCACAGCACGCGCTGAGCGATGTTCAGGCGGGCGAGGTAACGCACGAGGGGCATGCCGTCAGACTGGCAGGCGGAGGTTTCCGGTATGCTTCGCGCGTTGGTCGTCCGCCCTCACGCTGCGAAGTACGACCCGCGAATGTCCGGGCTAGCTGTCCTGTCGCATCCAATCGGCCACGCGCTCGCCGATCATGATGCACGGCAGGTTCGTGTTCGCGCGTGGAATGGCCGGCATCACGGAGGCGTCGACGACGCGCAGGCCTTCGACGCCGTGCACGCGGCACAGCTCATCGACGACGGCGCCCTCGTCTTCGGCGACCCCCATGCGCGCGGTTCCGGTCGGGTGATAGGCCGTTCCGACGCTGTGGGCCATCGCATCGGCGAGGGCTTCGTCGGACGCTTTGAATATCGAGTCCTTCCAGTACGGAATGCGCTCGATTCGATCCGCGAGTGGACTCTCGTGCACCGCTTGCCAGCAGAAACGGATGCCTTCGACCATGCGCAGTCGGTCTTCGAGCTCACTGTTGAAGTTCAAATCGATCCCGGGCGCTGCCGTCGGATCCAGGCTGGTGATCAGCAAGCGCCCGGTCGCGCGCGGCTTGACCAGGCTCGCACACGCGAAGAAGGTGCGCTCGCCGATCGACTTCTCCAGCGCTGTTCCCTTGAGCGCGACGCGGCCGAAGAAGAACAGCTGCATGTCGTTGAACTGGTCCGAGCTCGCGGCCGTGTAGCGAACCATGGTCTGATGGTTCGGGTCATCGGCGTGCTGGGCGCCTTCGCGCGGCACACAGTAGATCCCGGCACCCGGATGATCGACGAGCCGAGCTCCGACTCCCGGCAAGTCGACGACGCTGTCGATGCCGAGGCGTTGCACGTCCTCGCGTGGACCGACTCCTGAACGCATCAGGATCGCGGGCGAGTGGATCGCTCCGGCCGAGAGCGTGACGCGGCGCGCGCGAATCAGCTCGTGTCGACCATCGATGACCACCTCGACACCCACCGCGCGATCGCCCTCGAACAATACGCGCTGGACGTGAGCGTGACCCACGATCGTGAGGTTGGGTCGCTCACGCACGGGCAGCAGGTAGCCGAGTGCAGTCGAGATGCGAACGCCGTCGCGAACGTTCAAGGGAATGGCGCCCACGCCGGTCGAGGTCGGATCATTGTGATCGATGACCTCCACGAAGCCGAGTGCGCGAAAGCTCTCGTGCGCAGCGCGCTGAGTGGCACAGAACTGTTCGGGCTTGGCGCGGCGAATTGGAATCGGTCCGCCCGTGCCGTGGAGCTCCGACGCGCCGAGGTCGTCGTCCTCGAGTCGTTTGAAGTACGGCAGCACTGCGTCCCAGGCCCAGGCGTGATTTCCGAGCACTGCCCACTCGTCGTAGTCCGCAGGGAGTCCGCGCAGCGCGACCGCGCCGTTGACTGCCGACGATCCGCCGACGACCTTGCCGCGCGGAAACGGATGGCTGCGACCGCCGACAGGTAGCGAACGCAGGCGCCAATCGTGATCGCGAAGCGACACGTCGGGCCCACGAATGTCCGCCGGCGTCGCAGCGAGTGACGCGTAGTCCGGTCCGGACTCGAGGATCAGGACAGTGCGTGATGGATCCTCAGTCAAACGAGCCGCAAGAACTGAACCCGATGAGCCAGCACCAACAATGATGTCGTCGAACGAGTGCGATGCCATGTGCACTGCATTAGAGGAGCAGCACGCGATGGTCAATCACAGTCGCTGCGGGGGATCTCACTCCTGCAGGACCAGCCGAGCAGAACGAAGTCTTCCGCGGGCAACGCGGCGGCGACGTGATCGCATAGCGCGTCGTACGACGCCGCATCGACGCGGTCGTACTCGACGGTCTGCACTGTCAGACCGGGCGGGCACGCAGTCGCGAACGGTCGAAACAGCGCGTCCGTGCCGTCCATGCCGGGCAGGAGTAGGATGCGGATCATGGGCGGAGTTTGTCCTGGCGCCACCTCAGCGCGAGCCGCCCTCGACGTAGAGGATCTGGCCTGTCACGTACCCGCACTCCATCAGGTACAGGTAGGCGCGCGCGGCTTCGTCCGGTTCGCCGATACGGGGTACCAGCAGCTTCGCGGTCAGCTGCGTGAACTGCTGTTCCCTGCGATCGGCCGGGATGCGGTCCCAGATGCCGGTTCGAATCAGTCCGGGCACGACTGCGTTGACTCGGATCGGGGCCAGCTCGACTGCGAGTCCGCGCGTCAGGTGTTCGATCGCGCCGCCGACCGAGGTCGCTACACACGCGCCTTTGGTGGGGCGGTGCGCGACCATGCCGCCCGTCAAGGTAAACGTCCCTCCGGGAGGCAGCACGCGCGCCGCATGTTTGGCGACCGTCAGCGCACCCCAAAAGCGCACGCGGAACGAGTCTGCTGCGGCCTTGAGATCGACCTCGGCGAGTGGCGTTCGAAAGCCTCCGCCGCTGGCGACCCAGTCGCCCGCCGTGGTCACGACGTGATCGAATGCGCCCTGTTCCTTGAAGAAGGCCTCCACGCCCGGCTCGTCGGTGACGTCGAGGCGCTGCGCCGCGACTCCGTCGCCGAGCCGCTGCGCAGCCGCTTCCAGTCGAGCGTGGTTGCTCGACGCAATTACGACCCCGGCGCCTGCCTGGCGCGCCATCTCGGCGACCGCATAGCCGATCCCCGACCCGCCTCCGATGACGAGCACCCGCTTTCCGTCCAATCCCATCGGTCCTCCTCCCTACTCACGCGGGGAGGAGCGTTAGCCGAGATGTGCCGCAATGTTCAAGGCGTGCCGGTCTGGACCTTGAAGTTGTCGAACAGGATGTCGCCCTTGAAGACGTAGAGGAACGAGTTGAGGACCCCGAAGCGTTTGGTCGGGAAGCCGAACGTGCTGGAGAAGGGGCGGTCCTTGCAGGCCTGAACACCGTCGACCCATGCGTCGTAGACGTGGGTTGGGGTGTCGGTGTGGAACAGCAGCCGCACGTGCGACCATTTGTCGACCGGCACTTTGCCGCAGACGCCGGTCTGGTCGTCGCTGAACTCGCCACCCGGGACGAAGTTGAAGTGCAGCGTGCGCGTGCTTCCGTACGCGCTGCCGCGCGTGCCCTTGATCTCGAGTACGAACGCCGTGCCGGCTCCCAGTTTGACGTCGAACTCGAAGTCGAGGTTGGGGCCGTTCGCGACCATCGCGGTCTCGGCGCTGAGCGAGCTGTACTTTTCGAAGTGGGCCTTCAATACGTTGCCATGGTCGGACGTGCTGGCCACGGTCAGGGTCCCCGCAGACGCCGTATTGACGGTCCACGGCGAGCCCAGCGGTCCGAGCGCATAGCCGGTGAAGTCGATGTTCAGGACCCCGCTCAGCTCTTCGCCCGTCCCGACCACGTCTGCGGTCTCTTCTACAGGCAACGCGCAACTGCCGATTGTCAGCACGAACAACCCTGTTAGTACGGAAGCTCTCGAAATGGACATGGCTACGATCCTCCTCGCGCAGTCACTTACGTCGCGGCTTCGAATTCGGTCACGGTAAAACGCGCGATTGGCGCGTGGAGGCCTGCCGCGCTACATGTCCGGCCACTCGGGAGGGGTCATGCAGCGAGACGCCGCGTACGTGCGGTTCGTTGGGTCATCGTCCTATCCGTTGCGGGCTGGCTGTTCGGTGCGGCCGCTCGTGGATGGGGAGCCCGCGTTCCGGCGCATCTGTCAGGCCGTGGAAGCCGCGCGCAAGAGCGTCTGGGTGACGGTGGCATTCCTCCAGCGCGAGCTTCGGCTGCCGGACGGACGAGGCAGCTTCTTCGATGTGCTCGATCGCGCCCGCGCCCGCGGCGTGGACGTGCGCGCGCTGTTCTGGCGCTGTCCCGAGCTCGAGGCGGTCGAACCCGGCACGCACTTCTCTGGGCCAGAGTTCGGCATCGACACCTCCGAGCTCGACGATCGCAGCGGGCTGCAGAGCTACGCACGACTCGCCCGCGAGAACGCCGCCCGCCGCGAGAAGTACGCTCGATGATCGAGAGCTCTCACTAGCTGAAACCGATGGGATCGCAGGTACGGTCTTCTGCGGCCAGCGTGCGATCAGTTCAGGTGTAGTGTCAGGTGTAAGAGTAGGTGTAAGGACGCTTCAGTCCACAGTTGGATCTGTCCAGTTGGACGGAATTCTGATTGCAGATCGGACCTCCGTTGAAGGCATGTAGAATATTTACATCTCCTTCGGAAAGGTCCGTCTATGGGTGGAAAGACAGTTCTTGCTCTGAGTATCGTCACGCTACTGGCTACCGCGTCCGCGCGTGCGCAAGATGAGGCTTCTGAAGAAGGGGCTGCTGCAGAAGGAGCTCCTGCAGAGGGAGCCGCTGCAGAGGGGACTGCTGCAACTGCTGAAGCTGCTCCGGCCGCTCCAGACTCGAGCGATGGCGGCCGTTTCCGCTTCGGCATCAACGGTGCCGTCGGCATGGAAAGCGCAGCCGGCGCCTCGGGCGCGATGTTCGGCATGGACCTGCGCTTGGGTTATCAGTTGAACAATCTGCTCGCGATCTACTTGCAGCCGCACCTCTCGTTCGGCTCGTTGAGTATGAGTGGCGGGGGCGTCACGGCCTCGGGCGTCACCGGCACCTTCATCGCAACGGTGATGGGTGAAGCGACGTTCCTCGATCGCTTCTTCGGCGGTGCCGGCGTCGGTTACGGCCTCTTCAACAATCCATCGGGTTTCGCCATCGACTTGAGGGCAGGCGGCTACCCGCTGATGGGGCACGGCGATGAGGGCCCTCGTCGCAAGGGTCTGATGCTCGGCGTGGACTTCCGTACCGTGTTCCTCGATGGAGCGACGGGCATCCACTTCACGGGCAACATCGGTTACGAGGCGTTCTAGGCTGCGGTCCGGGGGCGGGGGAATGGGGACTGTCGCGTACGCGGTGCTGGCGCTCGTCGGCTCGACGGCACTGCCCGCGTACGCGATCGACTCGTCAACCGCCGAGGGCGATGCCGAGCGCCTTGCGCAGCTCGAAGTATTGCTCCGAGACGCTGTAGCTCATCAGCTCACGCAGGCGATCTTTCTTCGTCACCACCGAGGTCTCCTCGGCGCTGGCGTCGATGACTGCGTTGGCGACCTTGAGGTCGTTCGAGAGGATGAACGCCAGGCGGTCGGCGCTGAGGTCGACGCCTGCCATCCAGCTCTTCATGTCGAGCTCGGGCGCAGCTTCCAGGAGCTTCTGGGTGAGGCTGCGCAAGGCGTCGCGTTGCGGGCCGTTGAGTTGAGTACGGATGGCGTTGACGCACTCGTTGACGGCGGCTTCCATCGTGCCCGGCAGCGGGAACTTGGGAGCGACCATGCGGATCGCCGCGAAGAGCCACGTGCGTAGCCCCGTTCCGGTCGGAACGAGCTGGCGGATGTAGTGTCCGGGGCGGTAGTAGCTGAGGTGGCGCGCCGCGACGAACGCCAGCGCTTGCTGCGGTCCGCCTGCACGTGCGCCCTGGCCGATGCCGATCGCCGGTGGCACCGCGAACAGGAACGACAAGCCGCCGACGTCGTTCGGGTTGTTGTACACCTCGGGCAGCGCCGTCGCGGTCATCTCACCCACGTGGTGCAGCATGCGGCCCATGGCGGTGCTGTCGCTCGCCGGGTCGATGTAGTTGCGCGGGTCGACGCCGAAGCCGGTCAGCGGCTGGCTCTGCGTGGCGACGATCGCCGGCGAGAGCGTGGCGAAGATCGCCGTGAGCCCCGCGTCCTGCACGGGGTGCCAGACGTAGTGCCGGTAGAGCTCGTCGTCGAGCGCACGCTTGGCACGCGGCAGGCTGGTCAGGCGATACTTCTTGAAGAACTTCTCTTCGTCGACGTCCGCCATCTGCAGGCAACGCAGCGTCTGGCACAGGCACCACGACTCGTCCGGCCGTTTGCCGCTGGTGTACACGCGCCGCAGCGATTGCAGCGATTCGACGCGGTACGGATCCTCGGCCAACAGCTCGCGGTGCGCGGTGATCGCACGCTCGAAGTAGCGCTTCGGTTCCTTGGTGTAGATCGAGGTCAGCAGCTCGCGGCGCTCGCGATTGACCGGATCGAGCTCCTGCGCCCGCTCCCAGTAGCCGAGCGCATCGCTGGTGCGGCCGAGGTGCTCGGCCAACAACTTGGCGCGCGCGTCGAGCTGCAACGCGACCTCCGGCGGAGTCGCTCCCGCTTCCTGCATGCGCTCGATGCGCGTCTCGTAGACGCGATCCAGGCGCTCCCAGTCCTGGTTCTCGGTCAGGCACTGGATCAGCGCGTCGTACTGCGCGGCACCCGTACCCTCGGGGATGTGCGAGAGCGCGAGCTCGTAGTAGTTCGCGGCTTCGTCGAAGCGACCGAGCTCCTTGTGCGCGATCGTGGCCGCGGTGTTGTAGTACTTGGCCAGCTGATCCGGCGCTTCGACCATGTCGGCGATGCGCAGGATCACCTCGATCAAACGCGACCAATCCTGCGCGTCCGAGTACACCGCCATCAGCTTGGTCAGCAGGTTGCGATTGTTGGGCTGCTGGTCGAGCGCCATGACGTACGTCTCGGCGGCCGCGTCGCGATCCTTCAGGTTCTCGAGGAACACGTCGCCGGTACGCACGAGCAGCTCGAAGCGCAGCTCGGCATCCGGGCTGTTGCGCACGCGCTGCTGCAGCAGGTTGATCACCTCGCCGTACTCGCCTGCCTCGCCGAGCGCGCGGGTGAGACCGTCGAGCGCGCCCAGGTCGTCGGGCGTCAGCTCGAGCGCGCGCCGGAAGGTGGCGATGCCGGCGCGGGTCTGGCCGGCTTCGAGCTGCGTGTCGCCCCAGGCGTTCAGCAATTCCAGGCGCCCGGGCACGTCGAGTTGATCCTCGAACTTCGTGTACAGCCGCTCGTAGAGGCGCTCGGCTGCCTTGGGATCGCCTGACTTGCGCACGATCGCCGCGTGCCGAATGTTGACCGACAGGTCTTCGGGTTCGAGATCGCGCGCGCGCCGGAACGCATCGAGCGCCTTGTCGAGTTGGCCCAGCATCTCGTAGCTGCTGCCCGCGCGCTGCGCGACCTGCGCCGCGCGATCGCGATCCAGATCGTCGAGCCGGCCGAGCACTGCGCCGAGGTGCGTCGCCGCGGCCTCGTGATCCGCCTGGCGCCAGGCGATCTCGCCCAGCCCGACCTGCGCGATCGTGCACGTCGGGTCGAGTTGCAGCGCGGTGTTGAAGGCTTCCGCCGCGCCGTGCTCGTCCTCGAGCTTCTGCAGGTACAGCTCGCCCAGCTCGCCGAACAGCTGCGCTCGCTCCAGATCGCCCGAGGCGAGCTCGATGGCGTGGTTGAGCATCTCGATCGCGCCGTGCGTGTCGCCGCGCCGCGCGTAGATCTGACGCAGCGCCTGCACCGCCGGCGCGTTGCCGCGGTCGGCATCGAGCGCGCGCTTGTAACGCGCGATGGCACCGTCGCGATCGCCGTGCTCGTCGAGCAACTTGCCGGCGCGAGTCAGGTGCTCCGCGCGACGCACCGGCTCGCTCTCACGCTCGGCCAGGCGCTCGAACGCCGACAGCGCCGAGGCGAGATCGCCGACGGTGCTCTTGAGCCGCGCCAGCTCGGACAGTGCTTCAGGCTCCTCCGGATCGATCTCGAGGATGCGCTCGCACACGTCCATCGCGCGCTCGGGCGAGCCGATCTCGGTGGTCAGCACGCGCACCGCATCCAACAGCAGGTCGACCTTGCGGCGTGGATCGGCGACAGCGGCTGCCAGACGCTCGAGCGTCGCGACCACTTCCTCGAAGCGGCCAAGCTGGCGATACAACCGCGCGAGCGCGGTGTTCGCAGCGTCGTGGCCGGCATCGATGCGTACGATCTCTTCGAATGCCGAGACCGCCTCGTCGTAGTTGACGAACTCTTCCTCGAGCAAGCTGCCGATGCGCTCGAACAGCGCGATGCGCTGGCGAGGTGTCGGCGCCAGGTCGACCTGCGCGCGCAACGCATCCAACAGCCCCTCGAAGGATTCCTTCTGCGAGTAGATGCGCTCCAGGCCCTTCCAGGCGTCGAGCTTGCGCGGCGCAGCTTCGCTGACCGCGACATAGTGCGACTCGGCGCGATCCGTGTCGTTCAGCTCCTGCTCGTAGAGCGCGGCCAGCTTGAGCCTCGCATCGGCCTTCGCCTCGCCGTCCAGCGCGGCCACACGCCGCTCGAGCAGCGACGCCAGCTCGCGGTGCTCACCGTGCGCTTCCAGCATGACCGTCAGCGCGTCGAGCGCTTCGTCGTGCGCCGGATCCTCGGACAGCACGCGCTCAAGCAGCGCCCTGCCCTGGGCCTCGTCGTGCAGCTTGTCCGCGAACACCAGCGCGGCCTGCGTGCGGAAGTCGCGCGCCTTCACCGGGTTCAGCGAGCGCTCGGCGCGCGACTGATACGCGGCGGCGAGCTCGTTCCAGGCCTGCGATGCGCGGTAGATGTCGGCCGTGGCCTCGAACGCCGCGTCGTGCTCGGGCTCCACGGCCAGCGCTTGCGAGAACCACGACAGCGCCATGTCCACGCGACCCAGCCGCGCGCCATACCAGCGCCCGATCAGCACGTACAGCTGCAGCAGATCCGACAGATCCCTGCGGCGCTGTGCGGCGCGCTCGGCCTCGTCGAGGTTCGAGTCCGCGTTCAGCTCGGCCTCGGCCGCGGCCAGGTCTTCTTCCGCCGCTGCCAGCCGCGCAGCCTCATCGTCGCTCAGCGTCAGCGCGGCGTCGGGATCTTGCAGATCGTCGTCGTCGTCGCGCAGGCTGGCGACCTCGCCCTCGAGCTCCTGCAGCCGTGCGCGGCCATCGGCCAAGTCCTGTTCGCGCGCGTCGAGCTCGGTCTCGGAGGCCGCGAGCTCCTGCTCCAGGGCCTGAACCTCGGCTTCGATCGCCGACGCGGCATCCACCAGTGCCTCGGCCTGACGAGCCAGCGCTGCCAGCTCGGCCTGCTGTGCCGGCGTCGGGGTCTGACCCGCGCGAGTCTCGGCCAGCTCGTAGCGCTCGACCGCGGCTTCCGCGGAGGTATGTGCGGTCTCGTGGGCCGCGCGCCGCTCCTCGACGCGCACGCGATCATCGCGCACCTGCTGGTTCGCCTCGGCCGAGTGCGCCTCGAGCTGCACCAGCTCGCGCTGCAGCTCCACCACCTGCTGCTCGATGTTGTCTGCGTCAGCCAGGCGCAACTCGCGCTCCTGGCGCTCGACCGCCGCGCGCGCTTCGGCCTCTTCGGCCACCTGCGCTTGCACTTCCACCAGGCGCTCGCGGGCCTGGGCGACCGCGATCTCCGCCTCGGCCTTGGCCGCGTCGCGATCACCGAACAGCTGGTCGTGTCTGCCTTCGGCGGCTTCGCCCAGGGCTTCCAGCGCTTCGATCGCGCGCGTGGGGTTGCCGGCGATCAAGCGCTCGATCGCGCGCTGGGCGCGACCGTCTTGCGGGTTGTGCACCAGCGCCTGCACCCAGGCCACCAGCGCATTGCCTGCGTCCGACAGCTTCTCTTCGTAGAGCGTCGCGACCTCGTGCAGCAGCGCGCTGTGCGTCTCGCTGTGGGTCTCGCGCTCGATGCGGTCGAGCAGGATCTCGAGCAGACCCGGGTAGTTGCCCGCGTTGCGCCGCGCCACTTCCAGGCCCCGCTGAGCGATCTCGTTGCCCGGATCGAGCTCGAGGATCTGCTGGTACACGGCCTCGGCGCGCAGCGGATCCTTCAGATCGCTGTCGTAGATGCGCGCGGACTTGAACAGCAGGGCCAGCCGTTCGGCGCCGTCCTGCACGATGCGCGACGCCTCGCTGAACACCGTCGCCGCCCGATCCCAGGCGCCCGACTCGCGCGCCAGGTTCTCGACGCCATCAGCGGCGAGCTCATCGGTCGGGTTCGAGAGCAACAGCGTACGCGCCTGCGCAAACGCCAGCTCGTCGAGCGGCCGGCGCTTGCCCGGGCGGCGCGCGGCGGCGTCGAGCGCGTCCAGCAGCTCCTCCGCATTGCGGAAACGATCGGCGGGCTCTTTCTCCAGGCACTTGAGCACCAGCGCGTCGAGCGAGTCGGAGACCCAGCCCTTGCGGCCGTGCACCGACGGTGCTTCCGGGATGGAGGAGACGTGCTGCGCGATCACCTCGATCGCGCTCTCGCCCTGGAACGGCGCGCGACCCGTGAGCGTCTCGTAGATCAGCGTGCCCATGCCGTAGACGTCGCTGCGCGCGTCCGGCTCGTGGCCGCGCGCCTGCTCGGGCGCCATGGCCTTGGCCGTGCCGATGATCGGCAGGATGGCCGTCGCGTCGACCTTCGGCTCCGAGCGCGACAACAAGCGCTCGACGCCCGCGTCGACCAGGACTCCGGTCAACTCGGCGTTGTCCGAGTCGTCGCTGCGCATCACGAACACGTTCTCGACCTTGACGTCGCCGTGCACGAGGCCGCGCTTGTGCAGGGTGACCAGGCCGCGCAGCACGCCCTCGAAGATCGCCCGCGCCTCGTTGATGTGCAGCGGCCCGGTGCGCTTGATGCGCTCGGCCAGAGGCTGCCCGCCCACCAGCTCGGCGGCGACCCAGGGCCGCGCGTCCGCCAGCTGCCCGACGCCTACGATCGGCGCCAGACCGTCCGAACGCAGCGACTGCATGACGCGCGACACGGTCGTGAAGCGGTGCACGGCAGCGCGGTCGCGGGCGTACTCGGGCCGGATGACCTTGAGCGCAGCCTGACTGCCGCCCTCAGCTTCGGCCAGATACACCACGGAGAGCCCGCCTTCTGCGATCTTCCGTACGACTTTCAGGGGACCGACTTGAGTGCCCGGCGCGAGCTCGCCGTTGGCCATATTCTTGACGACATTGCGCAAGCCGGAATCGGCCTCGGTAGACGTGTACAGAATTGCATCCACCAACGCCGCGAGCGCATCCTCATGGACGCAGTAGCCCACCAGCGATCGCGCGAAGGCCCCTTTGCTCGCCGTGCCACCCACCACCGACGGGTCGAAGCCCAACACGTCCGAGCTCAGACGCATCATGTCTTCGAGGTCGTAGAGGCGTTCGAGCTCGCCTTGCACGAGATTGAGAGCGGAATGGTTCATGGATCTTCCTGACAGGGCTGCCACAGAGGTCTTAAAGCGAAGTAACCAAGTCGCAGTCGTCAGCGGACGCTACGCGTGTGCGCAGTGTACGCAAGCCAGTGTGACCGAACGGCAGTAGTTTTATCTGGGTTTCTGTACGGAATCTACACATACCTTCGATTGGGGCGTTTTAGACCGCCCGCGCACGGCTCCAGGTATGCGATGTCACACGTGATTTTCGATTTCGACGGGATCGAGCTGACGGCCCCATCCGGTGCCCGTTTGTTGGACATTTTGGACGATCTTGGCGGCACTCACGGGCTGCCACTCGCGTGCCGCGGAGGCAACTGCGGGATCTGCCGCGTGCGCGTATTGGAAGGCGAGTACGGACTCGAGCAGCCAGCAGCGGCAGAAGTCGCGCAGCTCGCGCAGCTCGGCGCACAGGTTGGCGAAAGACTGGGGTGTCAGATCTGCGTCAGTGCGAAGGCCAGCGGCACGCGCGTGCGCATCGAACGAGTGTTAGTCGGGTCGGCCAAGCCTTAACGTGTCACACGTGCACGACGACCTTGCCGCGCACGTGACCGGCTTCGATCTGACGCAACGCGTGGGCTGTCTCTTCCAGTGGATAGGTCGCGTGGATGACAGGGATTAGCTTTTCGGCTTCGGCGAGCTCCGCCAGGACCTTCAGGTCGGCGTGACTCGGCGTCGACAGGTAGCGGCGCAGGTTGTGGCGCACGAACCTGGACACCACCAGCGGCTTGAGCAGGCGGATCAGCATGGGGATTCCGTCCGCCCCTCGCCCACTGTTCAGGATCAGCATGCCGTCCGGAGTCAGGACGCGTCTGCAATCGCCCAACGAGCGGTCTTCGATGTTGTCGAAGACCACGTCGTAACGAGCGGCGCTCTGCGCGAAGTCTTCGTGCGCGTAGTCGACGATGTGGTCGGCACCGATGAAGCGCACCATCGCGCCGCTATGGCTGCTGCAGACGCCGGTCACCTCGGCGCCGTACTCCTTGGCGAGCTGCACGGCGAGGTGTCCGACGCCACCCGACGCACCGATGATCAGGATCTTCTGTCCTGCCTTGAGCTTGGCCACGTCGCGCATCGCGTGCAGCGCCGCGAGCCCGGAGGTGACGAGCGCCGCAGCCGGCCCGAAGTCGAGCTTCTCGGGCTTGCGCGCGAGGTGGTCGGCTTCGGCGCGCACGTACTCGGCGCAAGTCCCCCAGCTGGCGCCGAACACCTCGTCCCCGGGCTTGAACCGCTGCACCGCTTTACCCACGGCTTCGACCACGCCGGCGAGATCGAAGCCCGGAATACCTTGCTTGGGCCTGGAGAGCCCGGTCATCAAGCGCATGCCGTACGGCTTGCCGTGGATGGCGAAGCAATCGCCGATGTGCAGCGACGCGGCGCACACGCGCACCAAGACCTGTGTCTCGCCCACGCTGGGTCGGTCGATCGTGCGAACCGCGAGTGCGTCGAAGGGACCGTACGCGTCGTAGACCACCGCCCGCATTTGCTCGGACGTGGGCTCTGCGCGCGGGCTTTCTACCTGGACTTGCGTGGTTTGCATGGCTCCCCCTGAGGCTTGGAGTTGCCAAGCTTAGCGCTCAAAACGGCTGAGCGTCACCCAGGGTGAGTAGTTGGGCGCTCAACGCAGCCGTGAGCGGCCAGAACTCTTCTGGCCATGGGACTTTCGACGTGCCGCTGAGCGCGACCAGGCCGACACAGGCGTCATCACCCTCGCAACTCAACAGCGCGAGCTGGTGGACAGTCCCGTGCGGGTCAGTCCACGTGCCGATGCGATCGATCGGATCGTTCATGTCCGTGAAGATCGTGGTCATCGCCGCGCTCTCGAGGAGCAGGCGCAGATACCCCTGCACGAATGCGTCGAGCGCCGGGTCCGCCTGCGTGCTCGTGCGCGCGCTGCACGACAGCTCCCCCGGTCGAGCGTAGTACAGGTGTCCGGTACGCGCGCCCGTGGCCTCGAGCAGGAGCTGCAGCGCCCACCTGGAGCGAGCCTCTGCCGTCTCGATCGACGCGAAGCCCGCGAGCGCGGGTTGTTTGCTCGGGCGCGGCGCGGCTGCGAACGCGAGCTGCAGCTCCGCGCGGCGCGCCTCATCGAGCAGCCGTCCATACCGCGCCGAGGTGTCAGCCGTGGGCGCCGTGCCGTTGGGCTCGCGCGTGAGCTGGATGAAGCGCTCCGCGGCGGCCGCGTCTCGCGCGGCGATCGCGACCCGCGCGCGTGATTCGTAGTCTGCAGCTGCCAGCGACGGCCGCAAGCCGGCGGCGCGCGCGACCAGCGCATCCAGCCGCGACGCCGCGGCCGAATACTCGCCCAACTCGGTCTCGGCCTGTGCCAGTGCGCGTTCGAGCGCGGGCGAGATCGGTAGAGACAGCTGCTCTGCCCGCGCCCGCAGCGCAAGGCCGCGCTCGAGCGCCTGCTGCGCGCTGCCGAGCTCGGTCAACACTGCGACGTACTCGGCGGACGCCGACATCCAGGCATTCAGGTTCGGCGGCGGATCGAGCCGCGCCGGATCGGCCGCGGCCAGCGCGCGCTCGAGCGCCTGCTCCGCGGCAGCCAGATCTCCGCGCAGCCGCTGAAAGGCGCCGAGCGCGAACAGGTGCATGGACTGCCAGCCCGGCGCCTTGTGCGCCATGTGCTCGAGCCG
Organism: Polyangiales bacterium; assembly: GCA_035274465.1. Lineage (GTDB taxonomy): Bacteria > Myxococcota_A > Polyangia > Polyangiales > JAFGIB01 > JADGRF01. Next base: position 2,588 of record DATEOF010000098.1, on the reverse strand, counting down.
ATCGGTCACGTACTTGACCCCAGCCAAGTCCCGCGCGAACAGGTACGCCGAGAGCTCCAGCGGCAAGCGTGCCGGGATCAAACCCAAGCCATCGGTCTGAATCGCGAGCAGATCGGCCTGCTTGCGATGCAGCGCAGCGCCTGCGCTGTCTCCGTCGACGATGCACAGCACGCGTCGCAGGTGCACGGTGCCCAGCCTGTGCAGCGGGTCATCGCCCACCAGCTGCAACCAGTCCTCCGCGCTCGCGAGGCCGAGCGCGACCTCGGCGACGGCAACTGCCTGCGCCGCGCCCACGCGGACCGTGTCGATGTACGGCAGGTCGCGGCGCGCGAGCAGGCCGGCGTAGACGCGCTGCATGCGCTCGTGCGCACGCTCGGGTTGTCCCGCGCAGTTCAGCTCGTAGGAAGCCAAGGCCAGGCCTCGCATCACATCGAGCATCGGCGAGACGCCCGCGAGCTGTTCGAGCTGGCCGGCCAGTTGCGTGTAGAGGCGCGTGTCGGCCGTCCGCGCCGCGATCGCGACCGCGAGCGAGACGTAGTGGCCGAGCAGCTTGAGCGCCTCCTCGGCCCGATAACCCCGCTGCGCGACCTCCGTGCTCTCGAAGCGCGCTTGCGCCGCGCGCATCGCCTCGGGCAGCGCGATCCCGGTGCTTCGATACTCATCCAGGCCCGAGTCGTGCTCGAGGCGCGCCAGCCAAGCCGGGGCGTAGCGCGCGAACAAGCTCTCGTCCGTGGTCGTGCTGAGCTCGAGCAAGCGACGCGTGAGCTCCGCCAATTCACGCAGCGGGCGCTGCTCTGCGCTCGCGTGCGCGTGCGCCTGGTCCAGGATCGACACCAGCGACTTGCGATCGATGCCCGTTCGATCGAGCAGGCTGGTCGCATTCGGCGCCGCTTCCAGCACCTCCGCCAACCGATCCAGCGCACGCGTGGACGCACCTGCGCCGAACAGGTGGTGCACCTCGAGCACGATCGGCCGGCCCATCCGCGCGCACCAGGCGCTCAGGCTCACGTGATGCCGTGCGCGATCTGCGGCCGACAGGCCCTCGAGCAGACACTCGCGCACGCCCAGCCCCCCGAGCGTGTATCTGCTGCCCAAATCGACCAGCACGCCCTGGCGAACCAGCGCCTGCAACGCCTGCTGCAGCTGCTGCGAGTCCGCGCCGCTGATGGCTGCATAGTCGGCCAGCGACCAGGGCCCCTCGAACGCCAGCGCTTGCGACTCGACCAGGCCGCGCGCCAGCGGCCAGAGCGCGGCGATGCGCTGGCGCACGGCGGCCTCGACGCTGGTCGGCAGCTCCGTGACTGCCAGCTGCGCAGGCAGGCTCCAACCGCCGCCGGCGTAGCGGATCAGCCGTCGCTCGACCAGATCCAGCGCGAGCGCGAGCGAGGCGCGCGGATTGCCGAGCGCGACGCGCTGGATGCGATCGCTCACCAGCGCGCTGTGCGGCGCGTCGTGGAAGATCGAGCTGAACAACGCCTCGGTCTGCGCCGCCGACAGCGGCGAGAGCGTCTGAGACTGTGCGTGCGCGCGCAACAGCGCGAGCGCCCCCTGGCCGGCGCCTGCGGCACCACTCGGCAGGCTCACGACGATCAACAGCCGCAGCTCGAGCGCGTCGTGCGCGAGCGCGGAGAGCCAGGCCAGCGAGGCGCCGTCGATGCGCTCGACGTCGTCCAGCACGAGCACCAGCGTGTGTCGCGAGCAGAGTGCGAGCAGCCAGTGCGAGAGCGCGGCGCCGCTGCGGTAGCGGTCGAGCAGCAACTCGTCGAGCGGCCGCAGGCGCCGCGGCGCCAAGAGCAGCGTTCCCTCGACCCCCGCCGCGAACGCGCTCGCCTCGGCCGACTCCGGCAGCTGCCAGAGTACCTGCTCCGCGACCGCGTACGCCGCCGACAGCGGCAGGCCGCCGGCACTGCGCCCGGGCACCGACACCACCGTGGCGCCCGCCAGCTTGGCCTCGATCTCGCACGTCTCGAGCAGCCGCGAACGCCCCGAGCCGGCCGCCCCCTCGAAGATCAGGCTGCCGCCGTGCGACTGGCCGGCCCGACGCAGCTGCTGGCGAAAGCGCCGCTGCTCCGTCTCGCGCCCGATCAAGGCCGGCGCGCTGAAGTAGACCTGGGCCACGTCCTCCGGCTCCAGCAAGCGCAGCTCGGCGATCACGGCCGAGCGCTGCAAGACCTCGAAGGCGCTGGCCGGGCGCCGCGCCGGCTCGAGCGAGAGCAGCGACAGGACCAGTTGATCCAGAGCCTCCGGCACGTCGGACGCGAAGTGCGAGGGCGGCGCGGGCGGCTCGCGCCAGGCGTCGTGCAGATCGGCCAGCGAACGTGCCGCGAACGGCTTCTTCCCGGTCAGCGCGAAGTAGAGCGTCGCCCCGAGCGAGAACAGGTCGGTGCGCGCGTCCAGCATGCCGTGGCGCAGCACCTCGGGCGCGACGAAGCTCGGCGTACCGACGCTCTCGAAGCCCGAGCCCATCGGCACCATCGCGCCAAAGTCGATCAGCTTGGCGCGCCCGCTGCGCGTGCAGCGCACATTGCGCGGGCTGACGTCGCGATGCACCAGCTTGCGCGAGTGCAAGAGGGACAGCGAAGAGCACA
>DATEOF010000097.1:0-25492 GCA_035274465.1 Polyangiales bacterium | reverse complement strand
TGCGGGCGCCAGCTGGGTCGCGAACCTGGCGAGCACGCGAGCGAGCCGCGCGTAGCCCAGCCGATGCAGGTGCACGCCGTCGCGCCGAAGAAAGCCCGCCGCAGCCTGCCCGCGGCGCGCGTCGTACAGCGCCGCGTGCACGTCCCAGAACTGCACCCGCTCGGCGGAACAGAGCTCGGAGAGCTCGCGGTTGAAACGATTCACCTGCGCATTCAGGCCGGCGAGCGGGCCACCCAGCGGCAGCAAGCTGACCGCGGCGAGCTCCGCGTCCGGGTGCAGCTGCTTCAGGTTCGCGATCAGGTGCCGGTAGGCTTCGACGTGGCGCGCGAGCTGCTCCGGCTGACCGACCAGATCGTTGATGCCGATCAGCGTGATGATCGCGCGCGGCCGCGGGTGCAGCCGATCAGCGCCCAGGCGCTGGAACACGTTGCGCGCGGGGCAGGTCAGGTGGTCGGAGGCGATGCCGCGGTTCAGCCAGCCGAGCCGTGTCTGAAAGCCTAGGGCCAGCGAGTCGCCGAGGAACACCACGTCTTCGCGGCCGCGGTCGCCGCGTGCGAGCCGCGCGCACTCCGCCTCGAAGGCGGTGAGGCGCGCGTTGAAGTGCCGGGCTGCATCGAACTTGCTCATGGTCGACCGTAGGCAGTCTAGCGCGGGAGGTAGCGCGCGAGCACCGCGCGGCGCGCCATCAGGTACACGAACGCGATCGAAAGGAGCGGCAGGAGCTCCCGCGGCAGGGTGGGCCAATTGTCCACCAGCAGCGCGGAAGCCAGCAGCGCCGGCACGAGGTGCACCAGGAAGCAATACAAGCTGTTCTTGCCCATGAGCTCGAGCGGTCCCAGCAGGCGCGCGCACAGCTGCGGCTGACGGCGGCGCATCAACCCCAGCACCACGTAGCTCCAGATCAGCAGGGCGACGACGTACAGCGCCCGCACCGGCCCCCAGCTCGACTTCTCGACAAGGAACGAGAGAGCAGGTGGGATGCGCAGCGCGTGCTCGCCGAAGGTCGCACGCTGCAGCTGCGCGAGCACGAACAGCGACCCGACCACGGCCGTCAAGAGGGCGAACGCCAGCCGCGGATGGCGGCAGAACGCGGCCCGCAACGCCGCCTGGTGATAGCCGATGAAAACCCCGGAGCTGAACGTGAACTGCCAGGCCAACACGCCGAACGGCTCGGGCCCGCAGGCGGGATCGCTGAAGCGTACCCAGCTGGGATCGGGCTGCGAAGCCAGCCACAAACCCGCCGAGATCGAGAGCGCCAGCCAACCAAACCCCGCGCGCAGGGCGCGGATCAGCAGGGGAGCCAGCGCGAAGAAGACCGCGAACAGCGGCAGGATGTTCATCAGATCCAGCGCCTGGACCCGCAGCAACGGCAACTTCCGGGCGACGGCCCAGGCGCCGCCGAGAGCGGCGACGGACGGAGAGTTGAACAGACCCGTGGCCTCGTGGACCAGCAACATGGCCAGCATGAGCACGCAGTGGATCAGCCAGAATTGTCGCGCGCGCTGCCACACGCCTGCCGGCGCGATACCGTCGGCTGCGCGCATGCCGAGCATCGCGCCCGACAACCAGAAGAACGGATCGGCCGCCGAGATCCAGTACGGCAGGTGCGCCAGTGCGCCGCCGGCCGTCTTCGCGCCGACATGGCTGAACAACATCAAGACGATCGCCCAGCCGCGCAGCACATCGAAGTCGTGATCGCGTGGGGCCCTGGTGGGCGCGGGTACTGCAGCCAGCAGCGGCCCCCGCTGCACCCCGACGCTGGCGTTTAGCGCATGCACCATTCGACGACGCCGTGAAGCAAGTCCCTTGGGGACTCGGGCAGTTTGAGCGCGCGCCAGCCGGCGTGCTCGCACAATCGTGCCGTAGTGTGTGCCAGTTCGCAGGTCGGGTACGGAAGAGTATGGGGAGATTAACGTCGTCAAGACGTGGCGCCCGACAACTCCAGTCCGTTGCTCGAGCAGAGCGCGAGTGACAGAGTCGGCTATCTGAAGGCTCTAGGGGCCTGCGCGCTGCTCTGGCTGCTCGTCAGCCACGCGACGCTCGGCCTCGTGCCTGGCGCTGAACGCGCGTTTGCGGTGCTGTTCGTGCTGCTCGGCTACTGGCTGCAGCTCGACAGCCGCCGCTGGCTGCGCCGGCCGTTCCAACACCTGGCGCAGCTCGCCTGGCGCAGCTTGCCGCTCTACTACCTCGCGCTGCTCGGCACGCTGCTCTTGCTCAAGCTCGTGCCGGGGTTGAATGTGCCCGAAGGCGCGAACGCCACGCCCTGGGATGCCAGCGCGCCGGCGTTCTCCTCGGGTGCACTGCTCTCGCACGGCCTGCTGATCCACAACTGGTTCCCGCGCTGGATGTATCGCATCAACCCCACGCTGTGGGCCGCCGCGGCGGGCATGCAGGGCTGCGTGTTGTGCGTGGCCGTCTTCTTGCCCTTGTGGCGACGGCGCGGCCCGCTGCCCGTGCTCGCGCTCGGCTGTGCACCGCTGTTGCTCGCGCCCGAGCGCAAGGCGTGGTTCGTCACGCTGATCGCGCTCGGCGTGTGCGCGGCGGGCGAGCGCGCGCGCCGCGGGAAGTGGGGGAGTGTGAGCCTCGCGCTCGGCGCGGCGTGCCTGGCCACGGCCTGCGCGCTGCCGAAGAACGAGCTCGCCTCGGATCTGCTCGCCGGACTCACCACCGCCGCGCTGCTCGTGCACCTGGAGCAACATCCGGGCAGCTCATGGCTGCAGCGGATCGCACCGCTCGGTCGTGCCGGCTACTCGGTATTGCTGACCTACCTGCCCGTGCTCGCCCTCTGCCGCATCTGGTCGGACTCGGCCGCGCTCGGCATCGCGGCCGCGTTCATCGCCGGTGCGGTGTTCCATGTCGTGCTCGAGCGACGCTTCCTGGGCACGCTGCGCCCGCTCGTGGTCTACGCCCGCCCGCTGCGCCGCGCGCTCGGTGTCGCGCTCGCGCTCGTGCTGTGCGCCGCCAGCGTCGAGCGCGTGTTCGAGCGCCGCGATCAACGCACGGTCGAGCAGCGCGCCAGCTACCTGACGCTCGGCGATCAGCGCATCCGCTACCGCCTGCACCGCGGCGATCCTTCCGTGCCCACGGTCGTCTTCCTGAGCGCGATGGGTCCGCTCGAGGAGTTCGACGCGGTAGCGTCCAAGCTCGCTCCGCACGTGCCCACGCTCGCCTACGACCGCTGCAACATGGGCTTCAGCAGGGCAAACAACACCGGATGCACGCCCGCGCAGGCGGCCCAGGAGCTCGCGCGCGTGCTCGATGCTCTGTCACTTCCTCGCGTGTTGCTGATCGGCTATTCGGTCTCCGCGATGCAGGTGCGCGCGTTCGTCGGCGCGCGACCCGAGCAGGCCGCCGGCGCGATCTTCCTCGACCCGCGTTCGCCCGAAGCCGTGAACGTCGCGGCGACCGAGCTCAACTGGGGTGGCCGGCACGCGGTCGACGTCTGGCTCGCCGGCAAGCTCCTGCGTTCGCTCGTCGGCTACCAGCGCGTGCACGACAGCATCGCGCTGCCCGCGATCCAACCGGCGCAAGTCAGCGCCAAGCACGCCTGGGCCGCTTTGCGCGCCTTCCGCGCCTTCGAAAGCTCTCACGTCGCGGACTTCGATCGCGCCGCCTTTACAGGCATCCCTGCCGCGCTGATCAGCGTCTCCGATCCCGGCGATCGCTTCGGCCGTCGGATGCTCGCCGCCCAGCGCGCGGCGATCGAACGCGCGGCATCCCAGCGCGTCCTGCTGCTCCACGACGTACCCCACTGGGAGCTGCTGACCGACCCGCGCGCCACCCGGCGCATCGCCGACTTCATCCAGGCCTTTCGCTGACTCACGCCGACGGCGAGGAGCGCGGGTTGCGCGACACGGCGCGCGCCGAGGGCCGCTTCGAGCCGAGCGGCATCGCAGCTCGTAGCGGCGCGGGCATCGCCATGGCTTCGAATGCGGGCAGGTGAGACGCACAGGCGAAGCCGGTGGCCATCACGAACGTGGGCACGTACGAGATGATGCCCATGTCACCCCAGGCTTGCATCAGGCACACGACCACCTGACAGAACGTGCCCATGCCCAACAACCGCACCGTCGGGCTGCGGGTCTGCTTGATCGCGCGCGCCGCGAGCAGGCTGCAGATCGGGAACACCATCCAGGTGCCGGTGAAGCAGAGGATGCCGCTGAACGCCAACAGCCCGAGCACGCTGTTGTGCGGCAGATATTTGTATTGAAGGAAGGACTTGGGCGCGAGCGTGTCGTCGACCTCGATGTACTCGTGGCCCCAGCCGGTGCCCATCCAGCGCGACTGCCCAAACGTCACGATCAAGCCCATGTTCTCGTTGTCGCGCGACTTGGCCGAGAGATCGGTCTCTGACGAGTTGACCGAGGTGATCGAGGCCAGCGGTTTGAAGATGCCCTCGGTGCGTCCCCAGCCGACCGCGACGTAGATGGCGAGCAGGGGCGCGAGCGGCAACAGCTTGCGGTTGATCCGGCTCTTGAGTGGGCTCGACGGCAGCGCGGCGTACACGAATACCAGCGCCCCGAGCATGCTCACGTAGGCGATGCGACGGTTGTTCAGGTAGATGCCCACGACGATCAGGGCGCAGATGACCAGCGCGCTGCGGATCGAGCGCGGCGAGGGCCTGATGCAGGCGTAGAGCACCGGCAGCGCGAAGCCGACCGCGAAGATCACCGAGTCGTCGTGCGAGGTGATGGTGGGCGGCAGCTCTTGCAACACGCCGGGACGCAAGATGAAGAAGTAGAACGCCAGGCACGACAGCGCGCGGTACACCGCCACGCCGACCAGGATCTTGCCGAGCACGACGTAGTCTTCCGGTGCCTGGAGGACCTTACGGATCGCGAAGAACAGCACGTACGACATGATCAGCGCGTGCACCTGGAACTGCACCTGATAGGCGCTGCCGCCGCGCATCACGCCCCAGGCCGCCGAGATCGCGACCGCAGCCATGCTGGCGTAGACGGCCTTGACCATCGAGTCGCTGCCGCGCGCCACGGGCTTGGACGCGAACAGGATGAACAACACGATCGCGTCCACCACCGGGATCACGAACAGCTTGGTCTCGAGCAGCGCGGTGCTGATCCAGCGCAGCGGTGTGGTGTACAGATTCTCGAAGAAGCCTTCGCGCTCCGCGACCAGGCATAGCGTGACGAAGATGTAGAGGAACCGCTTCATGCGGGCAGCGCCGCTCCACGTTCAACTGGCTCTTGCTCCCGCGCCGCGAGCCGGGCGCACCACGGCGGGCACTCCGATCGCCAGCGCATCGGCGGGCACGTCCGAGATCACCACGGCATTGGCGGCGATCTGCGCGCGGGCGCCGATGCGCACGGGGCCGAGGATGCGCGCGCCGCAGCCGATCTCCACGTCATCCTCGATGATCGGACAGCCATTGTCCTTGGCCGTGCCGATGGTGTTGCTCCCCATCAGCTTCACGCGCGCGCCCAGCCGCGCGTTGCCGCCTACCACCGTGCCCAGTGTGTGCACGAAGAACACGCCCGGGCCCAGCTCGACGTCGCGTCCGATCTCGATGCCGAACAGCGCCATCTGCGTGTAGCGCAGCACGCGATTGACTCCGGGCACGTGCCAGCGCCGGCAGGTCTCGCGCACGCGCGTCATCACCATCACCGGAAATGAATCGGTCAGAAACACGCTGCGCGCCAGCGTGCGTGCGTCGATCGCCCCTGCTCCGGATGCTCGCGTCATCTCGATGGCGTCCCGCAACACCGCGCGTAGCATGGAAAGGCATCGTTGCCCGGCGTTGCCTTGCAGTCAAGCGCGGCGCTACTGTCGTGACGCACGTATGAACGCAAACGTGAACGACGTCACGGAGCAGCGCAGGGGGCCGCCCCCGCTCGGGCCGAGCATCTCGCGGCTGCGTCGCGCGTTCAGCAAGTACGTGCGCGACGTGAAGGCGGACTTCGAGCTGATGCGCGACGGCCGCGCCAAGTACCTGGGTGATGAAATCGGCGCGAACGCGTTGCCGGTCGAGACGCTCAAGAAGATCGGCCTGCAGATGATGGTGGCCATCCGCAGCATGCACCTGCTGCGCGACGCGGGCTTCGCGCCAGGAGCACAGGCCGCGTCGCGCGTGATCCGCTACGTGTACGCGGCAGAGATCCACTGGCAATCGCGCTGGGAACCCGGCGTGAACATCGTCCACGGCAATGGCCTGGTCGTGGGCAGTGGCGCGCAGATCCGCAGTGGCTGCGTGCTGCTGCACAACGTCACCCTCGGGGACGCGTACGATCAAGCCACCGGGCAGATCGGCGGGCCGGCGCTCGGCGAGAACGTGCATGTCGGGCCCAACTCGACGCTGCTCGGCCCGATCAGCATCGGCAGCAACACCAAGATCATGGCGGGCTCGACGCTCGCGCAGTCGGTGCCACCGGGATCGTTGGTGCGGCCGGCCGCGGTAATCGTCAGCCAGCGTGACAACAATCGCTAGCCAGGGCCGAACAGCAGCCCATGCTGCGACCGCGTGCCCAGATTCCGCTTCCCGCGCCGCCGGTGACGCTACGCCCGACCGACCCCGCTTGGCCGATCGGACTCGCCTACCTGACTCCAGCCGACCGGCCGCGGCAGCGGTTCGTCGCAGGTGCACTGCCCGACCTGCGCGGGGCGGTGGCGGTCGTCGGCACGCGCTACGCGGACGAAGGGGCGCTCGCCTTCACTCACCGGCTCGCGGCCGCGCTGGCGCGCGCCGGGCGAACCGTGATCTCGGGCGGTGCGGCCGGGATCGACGCCGCTGCCCATCGAGGCTGCCTCGACGGCGGTGGTCGCACGCTGGCGGTGCTGGCGACGGGCCTGGCGCGCGCCTATCCGGTGCACCACGCCGGCTTGTTCACGACCATCGCCGGGCAGGGCGCGCTGATCTGCGAGGATCGCGATCCTAGCCAGGTGGTGGCTTCATCCTTCTTGCAGCGAAATCGACTGATCGCCGCACTCGCCGAGTCGGTCGTGGTGGTCCAGGCGCCCGTGCGGTCCGGCGCGCTCTCCACGGCCACGCGGGCCCGGCAGCTCTGCCGGCGGCTGTTCGTGGTCCCGGCGGCGCCCTGGGACGTTCGAGGTGAGGGATGCCTGGCGCTGGTCCGATCCGGTGCGCAGATTTGCACTTCCGCGACAGATGTCCTATCCGTAGCCGGCTCGGGGGGGCGGCGCGGCTCCGGAAACACCCGGCGGCGAGCCAAAGAACCCAAAGATGCCGAAGAGTTGTCAGAGTCTGCTCGGGCCCTCTGGAAGCTGCTCCGGAGGGGGCCAAGGTACCCAGATGAGCTCAGTGTGTGCCTTGACATGCCGGCGGCGAGGGTCCAGGAGGCCCTGTTGACCCTGCAGTTGGTGGGGCGAGTTCGTCGGCGAGCCGACGGTTGGTACGAGAAGACCGGAAGTCCGTGACGAGAAGCTAGAGCGCACAAGCATGGCCAAGGCGAAGCAAGATACGAAGTCCGCGCAAGCCAAGCGCAGGACACCACAATCCGCGAGTGTGCCCGCGGTCTCGAAGGACAAGTCGGCGAAGAAGAAGAAGCCGGCTGAGGCTGCGGCCGCCAAGTCGGGCGCCAAAGCCAAGAAGGGGGCCCTGGCCAGTGTGCCGCCTCCCGCGCGACCCTCGGCCGCGCCGCGTCCTTCCAAAGCCCCGCCCGCACCCGCGGCGAAGAAATCCGTCAAACCTGCTGCGAAGCCCTCCAAGCCGCCCAAGCCGTCCGCGGAAGAGCGAGAGTCGGCCAAGCCGCTGGCGCGCACTGCCAAGCCCAAGAAGGGCGCAAAGGCTGCTGCGGCCGCAGCCGTCGAGTCGGTCGAGTCGGTCGAGTCACCCGCAGCCGAGCAGGCGCCCAAGCGCCGCGGCAGCAAGGCCAGCACGCTGCTGATCGTCGAGTCGCCTGCCAAGTCGAGCACGATCCAGAAGTACCTGGGCAGCGACTACGTGGTGATGGCCAGCAAGGGCCACATCAAAGACCTGCCCAAGCGCGGCGGCGTCGACATCGACAACGGATTCAAGGAGACCTACGAGGTCATCCAGGAGCGCGGCAAGGACGAGACGCTGCGCGCGATCAAGGACAACGCCAAGCGCGTGAAGCGGGTGCTGCTCGCCACCGACCCTGATCGCGAGGGCGAAGCCATCGCCTGGCACCTGTACGAGGAAGTGAGGAAGGACAGCCCGGACCTCGAGATCCGTCGCGTGCTCTTCAACGAGATCACCAAGCGCGGGGTGCAGGAAGGCATCGACCATCCGCGCGATCTCGACACCAACCTCTACGAGGCGCAGCGCACGCGCCGCGTGCTGGACCGCATCGGCGGCTATCCGCTGTCGAGCTTGCTCTGGCGCAAGCTGACGTTCGGCCTGTCGGCGGGTCGCGTGCAGACCCCCGCGTTGCGCATCATCGTCGACCGCCAACACGAGATCGACGCGTTCGTGCCGCGGCCGTACTGGCTGCTCGAGGCCAACCTCAACGGCGAGAACCCGCCGCCATTCACCGCGCTGCTCGACTCGATCAACGGCGAGAAGCTGGAGAAGGTCTCGTCGCGCCCCGCGGCCACGAGCGAGCTCGACGCCAAGCGCTTCGCCGACGATCTGCGCACCGCGAGCTACCGCGTCGCGAAGATCACCACGCGCGAGCGCAAGAGCCGCGCCCCGGCGCCGTACACCACCTCCAAGCTGCAGCAAGACGCCTCGACGCGGCTCGGCATGCAGCCGTCGCGCGCCATGCGCGTGGCGCAGGCGCTGTATGAAGGTGTCGAGCTCGGCAAGGGTGGCGAGACCGTCGGTCTCATCACCTACATGCGTACCGACAGCGTGCGGGTCTCGGCCGAGGCCGTGCAGGCCTGCCGCGAGTACGTCGAGACCACCTACGGCAAGCACGCGTTGCCGGCCACGCCGAACGAGTTCAAGACCAAGAAGGCGCAGGTGCAGGACGCGCACGAAGCCATCCGGCCGACGAGCATGGATCTGCCGCCGGACGCCGTGCGCCAGTACCTGACCGACGAGCGCTTCAAGCTCTACAAGCTAATCTGGGATCGCTTCGTCGCCTCTCAGATGGTGCCCGCGGTCTACGATCAGACGAGCGTGGAGATCGAAGGCAGTTGTTCGAGCTCGGCTACGCCGGCTGTGGGTGCCGCTGACAAGCGTTACGGCCTGCGCTCGAGTGGCAGCGTGCTGCGCGTGCCGGGTTGGCGCGCGGCGTACGGCGCCGTGGATCCGCGCCTCGCGGGCGAAGAGGCCGAGCAAGTCGACGACGACTCGCGCTCGATGCCTCTGCTGCGCGAGGGCGAGGTGCTGACGCTGAACGACCTCGGCGTGGTGGTGCAAGCCAAGGAGACCGAGCCGCCGCCGTACTTCAACGAAGCTTCGCTGGTGAAGAAGCTCGAGGAAGAGGGCATCGGCCGTCCGAGCACGTACGCCGAGATCCTGAGCAAGGTGCAGGCGCGCGACTACGTGCGCAAGGACGGCAACAAGCTGGTGCCGAGCGATCTCGGCAAGCTGGTGGCCGAGCACCTGGTCGCCGACAACTTCGACCTCGCCGACATCGCGTTCACGCGCAAGCTCGAGGAAGACCTCGACGCGATCGCCGAGGCGCGCGGCAAGCGGCTCGACGTGCTCGCGCCATTCCACGAGCGCCTGCAGCTGCAGATCGGCAAGAGCCTCGAGCAGAAGGGCAAGTGGTGGCCCGAGCCCGAGTCGATCAACGAGAACTGCGCGGAGTGCGGCAAGCCGCTGATGAAGCGCTGGGGGCGCGCGGGGCCGTTCATCGGCTGCGATGGCTACCCGGAGTGCAAGTACACGCGCCCGCTGCCCGGCGAAGGCGGCGAGGATCGCACGCCGGTGCTCACCGACTACAAGTGCGAGCTGTGCGGCTCGCAGATGATGAAGCGCTGGGGCCGCAACGGCTGGTTCCTGGGCTGCTCGACCTACCCGAAGTGCAAGGGCACGCGCTCGATGCCGCTCGGCGTCACCTGCCCGAAGTGCGGCGGTGAGATCATCGAGATCAAGGGCAAGAAGGCGCGCCGGCCGTTCTACGGCTGCACGAACTACAGCAAGGAAGAGATCAAGTGCGACTTCCGCAGCTGGCAGAAGCCGGTGCCGGAAGCGTGTCCGCAGTGTCAGGCCAAGTTCCTGGTCGAAGCGGGCAACCCCAAGTCGCCCATCCTGCGCTGCCTGACGGAGGGCTGCGGCTACCAGCGGCAGCTACCGCCGCCGGGAGAGTCCGACGAGACGCCCGCCACGCCGACGGGCACGCAAGCCTGAGGTTTTCGCCGTGAATCCGGATGTTACGATCGTAGGTGCGGGCCTGGCCGGCAGCGAGTGTGCATTTCAGCTCGCCGAGCGCGGCCTGTCCGTGCGCTTGGTCGAGCAGAAGCCGATCGCGCGCACGCCCGCCCAGAACTCGGATCAGCTCGCGGAGCTGGTGTGCTCGAACTCGTTTCGCGGCGCGGCCTTGAGCAACGCGGTGGGCCTGCTGAAGGAAGAGATGCGGCGCGCTGGTTCACTCGTGATCCAGGTCGGCGACCTGTGTCGCGTGCCGGCAGGCGGAGCGCTCGCGGTGGATCGCGAGCATTTCTCGGCCGAGATGACGCGGCGCATCCGCGAACACGCCTCGATCGAAGTGGTCGCCGAGCAAGTGCTGCGCTTGCCGGATTCGCGGCCGCTGGTGATCGCCACCGGGCCGCTCACCGGCGATGCGCTGGCCTCCGATCTCGCGCGGCTGATCGGCGCCGAGCACCTCGCGTACTACGACAGCATCGCGCCGATCATCGCGGCAGACTCCATCGATTGGTCGCAGGTGTTCCGCGCCTCGCGCTACGACAAGGGCGGCGACGACGCGTACGTGAATTGCCCGCTCGATCGCGAGCAGTACAACGCCTTCGTCGCCGCGCTGTGCGCCGCGCAGAAGGTCGCGCCGCGCGCCTTCGAAGACGTGCGCTACTTCGAGGGTTGCCTGCCGATCGAGGTGATGGCCGAACGCGGCGAACGCACGCTGGCATTCGGCCCGATGAAGCCGGTCGGGTTGCGCGATCCACGCACGGGCAAGCGCCCGTATGCGGTGGTGCAGCTGCGCCAGGAAGACGCCGCCGCGACCGCGTACAACATCGTCGGGTTTCAGACACGCATGACACAGCCCGAGCAGAAGCGCGTGTTCGGCATGATTCCGGGGCTGGCGCAGGCGCGCTACGAGCGTTTTGGCACCGTGCACCGCAACACGTTCGTGAACGCGCCGCAGGTGTTGCGCGCAGGGTTCGAGTTGCGCAATGCGCCGGGAGTGTACCTGGCGGGACAGATCGGTGGCGTGGAAGGTTATGTCGAGAGCGCGGCGTCCGGGTTGTGTCTGGGGCTGCAGCTCGCCGCGCGGCTTTTGGGACAAGAAGTGTACGCGCCACCGCGCGGCAGCGCGCTCGGATCACTTCTGTCACACCTGAGTCGTGACGAACCAGGGTTTCAACCGTCGAACGTCGTATGGAGTATGTTTCCTGCGTATGAAGGCGCGCGTCTGGGCAAGCGCGATCGACATCTCGCGCTGGCTGAGCGCGCGCTCGACGAGCTCGATCCGTGGCTCGCTCGCATTGGCCGGCCGCGCGAGGTGGCCGATCCTTGCGCTGCTGCAGAGCCGGTGAATGCCGCGGAATCGGATGTGATGCGTCCGCTCGTCACGGTAGAGCGCGCAGATGGCTGAAGAGTCGTTGGCCGATCGATTGTCGCGACCACTACCGCGCTGGGCGATCTACGCAATTTTGCCCGGTGCAATTGCGCCGGTTCTCATCCTTGGCTTCATATTTGTAAGCGAAATCGCCCACGATGAGGCACGTTGCCCATTTCGCACGCAGTCCGATCAGCAATTATCGGACGGTGTGCATGTGCGCGAAGATGCTCGTAGCTGTCTTCCGGGGATCGAAGAACGCCGTTACAGCGTGCTGCGAGCCGGTGCAGAACGCGTTCTAGGACGCAGACGCTTCGCGCGCGGCGCATTCGATGCGAGCCGCTACCGTTGGCGCGCTGAGCTCAGTGCGCAGGGTGAAGTACGTGTGACCGTAGACAACGATGGGCATGAGCAGGCCGTGTTTCGTGAAGGCACTGCCGCCGACGAAACGCGCTGAGAAAGTTCGTGGCGGGCGGTGTTCATCGCGCGCATACCGTCTACACTCCCCGCGAATGGCGAATGGCGACGCCAATCGCGAAGTGCTCCCGACGTGCATCGGTGAACGCTACCGCGTGGAGCAGCTACTCGGCACGGGTGGCATGGCGTCCGTGTATCAGGTGCACGATCTCGCGAGCGGCAGGAAGCTTGCGCTGAAACGTTTGAATACGGGAAAAGCAGCGTCCTCACAGAGTGACGACGCGCTGTTGTCGCAAGCAGAGATCACGCAAGACGCGCCGCTGGGAGCGGCGGCCGCAGTGCACGCCGGCCAGTTGTTCGAGCGCGAGTTCGACACGCTCTCGCAGCTCGTGCACCCACATATCATTGAAGTATATGACTACCGTCGCGATGCACACGGCCCCTACTACACCATGGAGCTCTTGGACGGCGGTGATCTGCGCCAGCGCTCGCCGCTGCCATGGCGTGAGGCCTGCAAGTTGCTGTGTGATGTCTGCTCAGCGATCTCGCTCCTACACTCGCGCCGATTGGTGCACCGCGACCTGACACCGCTCAACATCCGGTGCACGCGCGCGGGCAGCGCAAAGTTGTTCGATTTCGGCTCGATGACACCGTTCGGCCGCTCGCGGCACGTGGTCGGTACACCGCCGTTCGTGGCGCCCGAGGCGTTGCACGGCGAGGTCGTCGACGCGCAGACCGATCTGTTCTCACTCGGTGCGACGGCCTATTACGCGCTGACCGGCCGCCATGCATACCCGGCGCGCCAATTATTGGCGCTTCCGGATGCCTGGCGCCACGCGCCCGATCCGCCGTCGGTGCATGCACCCGAGATCCCACGCGCACTGGACGAGCTCGTGCTGTGGCTGTTGCAACTCGCCCCGAGCGCGCGGCCGCCGAGCGCGGCCGAGGTGATGGAACGCTTGAGCGCGATCGCCGGCTTCGATCTGCAGGAAGCGCTGGTGGTGCGTCAGGCGTACCTGTCGACGCCCATGCTCGCGGGTCGCCAGCAGCAGCTGGAGCGCGTTCGCAAGCGCCTGCGGAGCGCGTCCGAAGCCCAGGGCGGCACGCTGGTGGTGAGCGGTCCGCGCGGGGCAGGGCGCACGCGCCTGCTGGATGCCTGCGTGCTCGAGGCGCGGCTGCTCGGCGCGATCGTGCTGCGAGCGGACGAGTCGGAGGCCAGCGCGCGCTGGGGTGTGGCGAGCGCGCTCTTGCGCCAGCTGCTCGCGCAGACGCCCGAGCTCGCGCTGCCGGCCATGCACGAGCGCGCCGCGGATCTGGTGCACCTGTTGCCCGAGGTCGCCGGCTCTCAGGCCTCCGGTGCGCGTGAGCCCGCCGCTGAGCTGCGTTCGCGCGCCGCGCTGCAGCGCGCGCTGCGCGACTTGATGCTGGACGTCGCGGAGCAGCAGTTGACGCTGGTAGTGGTCGACGACGTGCAGCGCATCGACGAACCTTCGGCAGCGCTCCTGGCGCTGATCGCGCACGACTGTCGCCGCCGTCGGCTGCTGCTGATCGCCAGCGTCGAGCGCAGCGATCACGCAGCGGCAGCCAAGACCGGCTCGGGCTTGTCCTGGTTGTTGCAAGCCGGCGAGCCGCTGCGGCTGCCGCCGCTCAGCGCCGAGGAGAGCGCGCAGCTGGTGTGCTCGCTGTTCGGCGACGTGCCCAACGTGCGCTTGCTCGCCGATCGCATCCACAGCGCCTCGGGCGGCAACCCCGCGGCGATCATGCACATTGCCCGGCAGCTGGTGGCTGCAGGCCGCGCGCGCTACGCCGCCGGCACGTGGACCTTGCCGAGCCTGGTAGAGGTCGCGGAGCTGTCGCTCGAGCTCCACGCCGGCGTCGAGCGTTCGCTGCACAGCGGCGCGCTCGAGCTGGCGCGCGCGCTGGCTGCCTGCGAAGGCCAGCGCCTTCAGTACCGCGAGTGCCTCATGCTCTCGAGCCACGGCGACCCACGCAGGTTGATCGGTGAGCTGGACGAGTTGGTCGCGAGCGGCATCGTGTCGGTACACGCGCAGCGCTACTTCGTGAGTGGCGAGGGGTTACGCGCGGCGCTGCTGCGCGGGCTCGAGCCGCTGCGCGCGCGCGAGCTGCACGCGCGCCTCGCCGAGCTCCATGCCTGTCGGCCGGAGTCGGCGTTTCGCGAGGCGCACCACCGCTGGCAGGCCGGGCAGAGTGCGCGTGCCCTCGACATCTTGCTCGCCGACCTGCGCCTGCGGAGCGAGGTGCGCGCGCGGGAGCCCGCCGTGCTGTTCGAGTACGTGCAGTCGCTGCCGCTCGGCTGGCAAGCCACGTTTCGCGCGCTGATCCAGGCCTGCGACGTGCTCGACCGGCCGCGCCGCGATCGGCTGGATCTACAGCTCGCGTTCCTGGCCCTGGCCACCGTCACCGCGGGCTACGAGCCCGCCTGCCTGCGCAGCGTGGCGGCCCAGCTGCGCTTCGACTCCGGTCTGGACATCTACGAGACCCTCGACCCCTCGCTGCCGCAGCGCGAACGCCTGTCGCAAGCCGTCGCGGCTGCGGAGCAACGCTTCGAGCAAGCGCCCGTCGCGGACCGCGGCATGGCACCCGCCGAGGCCATGCGCGTGTTCTCGCAGGTGATGACCGAAGCCGTCGGGATGGCGGGGCGCGCGCTCGATCACGACTTGCTCGAGTCGCTGCCCTCGCTCGCGCCCCTCGCGCCGCTATCGGCTGCGCTGTCGATCGCACAGCGCAACGTCGAGAACACGCGCGACTTGCTGGCGGGGCGCGTGTTGCGCGGCCTGCGCGGCAGCCGCCGGTTGATCGCGCAGCTCGGCGAACCGGGCGTGTTCAGGGCAGGCGAGGGCAACGCACGGCTGATGACGCTGGCGCTCAACTGGTCGACCGCGATCATCGAGGCCAACGTCGGCGATCCCACGGCGCTGACGCGCGCCGACATCATCGAGACCAGCCCCCTGTTCGTGGTCAACGCCTGGCGCGTGCGCGGCCTGTTCGCGCTCTTCCAGGGCGACGTGCAAGGCGCCGAGCACTGTCGGGTGCAGACCGAGCTGCTGCAGATCCAAAACAGCCCTCCTCAGCTCTTCGAAGGCTCGCACAGCTGGCAGATGGCGCTCGGCCACTTCGCCGCTCGCGACCTGTTGCGCACCAAGCAATGCATCGCCGATCTCGAGGCGATGGCGCGCCAGTTCGAGCACTGGAAACCCGCGCTCTACTTCGCGCGCGGCGCCTATCAGATGCTGCGCGGCGACGCTCAACGTGCGCTGACTGAATTCGAGCGCGCGCTGGCAGCGGCCACGCTCGGGCGGCACGTCGCGTGGCCGGCCTGCGCGGGCGGCGTACTCTCGGGCCTGAACGCGCAGGAGCGCTGGGCGGAGAGCTCGCAGCGCGGCTACGCCATGCTCGAAGACATGAAGCGCGTCGACGTCATCGACCAAGCGTTCTTCGTCGTGCTGCCGCTGGCCGAGGCCGAGCTCGAGCGCGGCGAGTACGCGCGGTCCTCGGAGCTGCTGCGCCTGGTGATCGATGCGCTCGACGGCCCGGGCCGACGCTGCGTGTACCTGGCGCGGGCGCGCGAGCTCCAGGCGCGGCTGGCGGTGCGCATGCGCGACGAGGCGGCCTGGCACCGCGCGTTCGCGCACTGCGAGGAGCAATACTTGCCGAGCAAGAACGCGCAGCTGCGCATCAACCTCAACCAGCTCCAGCGCACCGCGCGCGAGGCTGGCTTGCTGCCGCATCAGCCGCTCGAACAGCGTGCAGAGCTCGACGTCGAGGGTGCGGGCTCGATGGTGGCCACCGTCTTGAGCAGCTGCGAACAGACCCAGGAACGCGTGGAGCGCGCGCTCTTGCTGCTCACGCGCCACAGCCGCTGCAACGGCGGGTTCCTGTACACGCTGCGCAGCGAGGGCCCGCTGCTCGTCGCGCAACGCGGCGGGCGCGAGCCGCTGCCGCAGCTAGATACCCTGGTCAAGCGCTACGTGGTCGAGCAAGTCGGTCCGCGCGACCGCACGCGCAGCCAGTGCCTGACGACCACGACCGAACCCTCCGTGCCGTGGCACGCCGCGGATGGCACCCTGTTCGTCCCGATGCTGCTGGCGCACCGCAGCGTCCAGGGTACGTGCATCACGGGCGTCGCGGTCATGTGGCTGCGTCCCGACTCGCATTACCGCGTCCCGACGCGCCTGTTGACCGCGCTCAGCCGCACGCTGCACGAGAGCGGTGACACGCTGACGGTGATGGACAAGGCGCACTGGATCGCGACCGAGCCGCGCGCCTAGAGCTCACTGCCCCGGGCGCACGCACATCGCGTACGCCAGGACGGTCGGGCTGCCGTCGCTGACGTTCTGGGAGCTGGGCGCGACGTTCTGGCGCTAGCTCGCAAGCAAACCGGCGTTCGTGCTACACGGACGCCGGCTTGCAATGACCGAAGCACCTCCCACGAACAACCTCGGCGCACTGTCACACGTGCGCGTCCTCGACATGAGCCGCGTGGTCGCGGGACCCTGGGCTGGGCAGATCCTCGCGGATCTCGGGGCCGAGGTCATCAAGGTCGAGCGGCCCGGAGGCGGCGACGACACGCGCAGCTGGGGGCCGCCCTTTCTGCCTGCGGCCGATGGCGGCGCACCGGGCGACTCGGCGTACTACCTCTCGGCCAACCGCGGCAAGAAGTCGCTGGTCGTCGACATCGCGAAGCCTGCCGGCCAGGAGCTGATCCGCAGGCTGAGTCGCCGCTGCGACGTGCTCATCGAGAACTACAAGGCTGGAGACCTGGATCGCTACGGCTTGAGCTACCGCGCGCTCAGCCCGGAACATCCGGGGCTCATCTACTGTTCGATCACGGGCTTCGGCCAGACCGGCCCGATGAGCAGCGTCGCCGGCTACGACTTCGTGATTCAGGCGATGGGCGGACTGATGAGCCTGACCGGCGAGCGCGACGACCTGCCGGGTGGTGGGCCACAGAAGGTGGGGGTGCCCGTGGCGGATCTGGCCACGGGTCTGTACGCGACGATCTCGATCCTCGCGGCGCTCGCGCACCGCACGCAGAGCGGCCAGGGCCAACATATCGACATGGCGTTGCTGGACGCTCAGGTCGCGATGGTCGCTGCGATGAGCATGAACTACTTCGTGTCCGGCCGCGCGCCTGGGCGCTACGGCAACGCCGCGGCCAACATCGTGCCCTATCAAACCTTCAGGGCGGCCGACGGCGAGCTGGTCGTGGCGATCGGCAACGACCTGCAGTTCGGGAAATTCTGCGATGCCGTGGGTGCGAGCTTCGCGCGCGATCCACGCTTCGCGCGCAACGCCGACCGCGTGCGCAACCGGGCGATCCTCGTGCCGCTGTTGGCGGCCGAGTTCGAACGCCGGTCGGTTCGCGCCTGGGTCGAGCTCCTCCAGCCGCTCGGTGTACCGATCGGCCCGATCAACGATCTCGCCCAGGTCTGGGACGATCCCCAGGTCGCTGCCAGGGGCATGAAGGTCCACGTCTCGCACCCGCTGTACGATCGACTGCCGCTCGTCGCCAGCCCGATCAAGCTCTCGCTCACGCCGCCGGTCGCGCCGATCGCCCCGCCCACCCTCGGCCAGCACACCGACCAGGTATTGCGCGAGCACCTCGGGATGAGCGACGCCGAGCTGGCCGAGCTGCGCTCGGCTACCGTGATCGGGTAGGCCGCGATGTCGCGCTGGCGCCGTCACCGGGGTGCGCTGGTCGAGCTGGCGTTCCACGTGTCGGTGTTCGTGGCGACGTGGCTGCTCGCGCGCGCGCTGGGATCGGGCCTGGACGGTGCGTGGGACAGCGCGTTCTACCTCGACGGTGCGCGGCACCTGGCACGTGGTGACGGCTACGTGAGTGCAATCACCGCGTCGGACCAGGTCGGGTTCGGGCCGATCACGCGCTGGGCCCCGGGCTTTTCGTTGCTGATGACGGTGCCCGTCGCCCTGGGCATGCCTGTGCTCGACGCGGCATCCTGGGTGCTCACGGCCAGCTACGCGGCAGCGTGCACGCTGGTGGGCGTGATCGGTATGCGCGTGCTGGGAAGGGTGAACTGGTTGGGCAGTCTGCTGGCAGTCGTCGCGTTCGCGATGCTGCCTTCGACGCGCCGCGCGTTGGACCTCTTGCTCAGCGACTTGCCGCTCGCGACGTTTGCTCTGCTCGCGTCGTGCCTGAGCATCCGCTTGGCGCGCGCACGAAGGCCGTCCTGGGCGCTGCGCATCGGCCTCGGCGTGTGCTTCGGCGCGATCTTCTTGGTGCGATATGCGGGCGCGCTGCTCTTGCCTGGGCTCGTGCTCGCGACCTTCTGGACCATGCGCGTGCGCTCGCGGTCTTTCTGGCTCGCATGTTGGCAGCTCGCGCCGACCTGCGCGATCCTCGTGATCACTGTGGCGGTCTGGATCGCGCGTAACCTGAAGTTCGGTCCGGAGCCCTTCGGAGAACGGTTCTTCGCCGAAGGTGTGCTCTCGGAGCAGCTCCACAGCGCGTGGCTCGGCATGTTCTCCTGGCTGCGGCAGCTCGAGGACCCACAGCACCTCGGTCCGACGGCGCCTGCGATTCGCTGGTTGCCTCGGATCGCATTGCTCTCCGCGCTCGCGCTCGCGTTCCTCGCCTGGCGGCCGGTGAAGCGCAGCCTCATCCTGCTCGGATTACCGGCGATCGCCTACCTCGTGCTCATGGCTTGCGCGGCGTCCCGCGTCGACTTCGATGGCATCGACAACCCGCGCTTCTGGGTCGCGACGTGGCCGTCGTGTTTCTTGATCATCTTGATGCTGGCGTTGCGTGCGCGGAGGCGGCGGCTCCTGCCGTTGCAGTTGCTCGCCGGCGCAATGATCGCGCTCGTCCTGGTTGTGTTCGCGCCCGATGCGGTCCGCCGACTCGAAGGCGCGCCGATACTTCGAGGCCTCTTGTCGGCGCGTTGGATGCAGGCGAGCCTCGCGCTGCCGCCGCCCGAGACCTGCCGCTTGTTCGTGATGGATCCGAGGCCCTTCATGCTGCATCGCGCGCTCGGACCGGCCAGTGGCATCCCCCTCTCACTCGCCGAGTTCGATGCCGTCGCGCCGCTCCATCGGTCGCTCTGCCTCGCTACCCTGAACCATCGCTTGACGCTCTCCAGATCTGCAGAGCAGCGTCGCTCGCAACAAACGGCCGTCGTGGACGCGCTGCTCGCCCAGTCGCGCATCGTGAAGACGGCCGAGCAGTTTGGGGTGACGGTGTATCGCGTGCGGTAGGCTCAGAACTCGAGCTCGCTCGCGGCCAGCAGCAGCGCGCCGAAGCCTTGCGGCACGTTGTCGCGCACGTAGATGTACTTGCAGTCGAGCGGCGGGGTTCGATCTGCGCCGAGCTGGCTAGCAGTCGGGCAGGTCGTCGGTGCAGGAGGCGGCCCGCTCTCGAGATCTTCGCGGAAGTCCGCGTTGACGTAGGCGTTGTACACCCCGCCCACGCTCATGCCGACGACCGTGCCACGGATCGTGACCGCTCCATCCTCGCCAAGCTCGACCTTGCTCTGGACGCCGGCGTACGCGCGCTTGGCGATCGCGAGGTACTTCGTGTCGAGGACACCGAGGCGAACGGCCTTCGCGTAGGCGTAGGCAAACAGCGCGCTCGAGGACGTCTCGAGCCAGTTGGGCTGCGCGGGTCGGTCGCTCTCTTGCAGGTAGCCACCGCGCTCCGGCAGCGAGCCGTTCCGCACGTCGAGCACCTGGTAGAACAAGCCGGTCTGTTCATCCTGCAGGCGTTCGAGCCCGCCCGCGATGTTGCGAACGATCTCGAGCAGCGCCGGCCGGTCAGCATGATCGCGCGGCAGGTACTCGAGCACGTCGACCGTGCCCGCGAAGAACCAGGCGAGCGAACGAGCCCACAAGATCGGTGACACGCGCTGTCCGGTCTTCGGAGGTACCTTGGAAGGCAGCGCGAGGCCGAGCCACGCGCCGTCCTCCGCTCCGTTCCAGGCATGGAAGTAGAGCTTGGTAGGCGGGTCGAACGTGTGCTCCGCGGCGAGCTTGATCTGTTCGGTCGCGAGGTCGTAGCAGGTCGCGGCATCCTTGCCGGCGTACGTCGCGCCATAGCGCACCAGGAATGGTTCGGACATGTAGATGCCGTCCAGCCACTGCTGATTCGGGTAGGTCGGCTTGTGCCAGAATGCACCGTCGGGATTGCGAGAGATATCGTCGAACACCCCGCGCGTGCGCGTCATGGCTCGCAGGTATTTGTCCTCTTTGGTCTGCTTGTGCAGGCCAAACA
Source organism: Polyangiales bacterium (assembly GCA_035274465.1). GTDB lineage: Bacteria > Myxococcota_A > Polyangia > Polyangiales > JAFGIB01 > JADGRF01. The sequence continues at coordinate 5,209 of DATEOF010000097.1, read as the reverse complement.
GCAAGATCGACGGCTGAATGACATCCTGAATCGTGGGGTCGTTCGGCGCAGGTTGCGTGCCGTCGGGGTTCGCAGGCCAGCTGCGCGCACGGCTGATCTCGCCGTCCGCGTCGACGTAGCGGTCCACGTACTTGCGCACGAAGTCGCGGTACCTGGTGTCTCCGGTCTTCTCGTAGAGCGTCTGGATCCCGAACAGCGGAACTCCGTACGTGTACTCCCAGAACTTCGGTGCAGCACCCGCCGGCACGCTGGCGAAGTTCATGCTGAAACAGTTGGACGGGCCGGTGCAGTCGTCCGGCGTGTAATCGAGCTCGGGCCAGCGCGCGATGAGATAGTCTGCCGCCGCGACGCCGAGCTGGCTCGTGACGAGAGGCTCGTCGGGGCTCGCGTCCTTGACAGCTGCCGAGGCGTTCGACTGATCGTCGTCACCGTTTGAGTCACATCCGTAGCTCACGAGGACTACGCCGGTCATCAAAACGAAGTTGAGGGTGCGGAGCGATCGCATGTTCCAGCAAGGTGGCGCGCCCCTGCGGAGCCGGGTCAGAATCACGCATGGGCTGGTTCGGGCGGCGACGGTTCATGGCTTCGGCGGTGGCGATCGCCGCGGTGAGCGCCCTGGAGCCCGTGCGAGGTGCGAGCATGCAAACGCGAGCGATCCCGAAGTCGAATGAGCATATCCCCGTGATCGGACTCGAGGCGCTCGACTTCATCCAGCTGCCGTACTCGCTCGCCGATCGCAGCGCCGAACAGCGCCTCTTGCCGGCCGCGCGCGACAGCGGAACCGCCGTGCTGGTCATGCGGCCGTTCGCCGAGGGCGCGTTGTTTCGCGCGGTCAAGAACAAGAGCCTGCCGCCGTGGGCTGCAGAGTTCGACTGCACCAGCTGGGCCCAGTTCTTCCTCAAGTTCATCCTGAGCCACCCCGCCGTCACGGCGCCGATTCCGGCCACCTCCAACCCGGATCACGTCTCCGACAACGTCCGCGCCGCTAGCGGACGGCTGCCGACGGCCGAGCAGCGACGCAAGATGCTCGCTGTTCTCTAGCTGGGCGGACGAAAGATCAGAAACTAAACTACACACTCAGTTGGGCCCAGCGCTCAACGACAAGCCAGTGCCCGTGGCTGCCGTCAAGCTGCAGGTGCGTCAAGGCCTGGGAGCGATGCCTGCGTTCTCGGAGAGCGAGATCACGGGAGATGAGCTGTCCGCGCTGGTCGCGTTCCTCAGCGCGAAAGGCTCACCGTGGGGTGGTTGAGCCGCGCTCAGTGGGTACCCGCGAGCAGCTCTCGAAGGCGTGGCACGAGGTTTTGCCCGACCGCGGTGGGGCCCTTGATCGAGCCCTCGATCTGGCGCCCCGATGCGGTTCCGTCCGTGTTCGGCTCTGCAAACAGCGGGATCAATCGAGACGTGTAGCCGGCACGCGCGAGCGCGTCTTTGGCGCGGTCGTGGTCGAACTCGAGGAAGCGAAGGTTCGGCAGCGACGCGTCGAGCTCGCCCGCACCGAGCGCGTCGTGAAAACGCCGGCATGGTTCGCACCAAGTGGCCCCGACGTAGACCACCAGCGTCGCTCGTTGGGCGGTAGCCTTCGAGCGCTCCGCCGCGATGAGAGGTCGCACATCGGCGGCATCGCTCGCCGCAGCGATCAGCTTCGGACGCGGATCGTGGGCGGGTGGAGACGCGCACGCGGCGAGCACACAAACGGCTGACATTGCCAGCGTGTAGAGACCTGTGTAGCGCACGAGGCTGCTTCTCGTCTCGAGTTCTCGCGGCTCATCTATCACGCAACTAGCGACCCGTACAGTTGAGTGCGCGCGTGAACTCGGGCTTGGTGCACTTGCCTTCCATGCAGGACTGACTCGCGCACTGCGCCGGTTCACGACAAGCGGCATCGAGCGGAAGCGCCGGACCACAGATCAATGTCGTGCGGTCGCAGGCACTGCCGGCGCGACAGAAGCCGCCGGCGCCCGGGACGGCGTTCGCGCATCGTTCGCCGGGTGCTGGTAGGGCTACACAGCGACCGCCGGTGCACAGGCCGTTGGCCATGCAAGCGCCCGGGTATGGACACGCTTCGCCATCTCCGACCTGAGGCCTGCAGACGTTGTCGGCGCGATGACAGTACAGCCCATCCTTGGCGTCGCAGGTCACGAAGCGGGTGGGCGGGCCTTCGTCGTTCGATCGACCGCTGAGGTAACACGGTCCGTCGCCCTCATTCCCGCGGAGCTGCAGCAGGCAGAGCCGCGAAGAGCAGATCACGGGCCCTTCCGTGGAGCTTGCGCAGTCGCCGGCCAGCATGCAGCTCTGGCCGAGCGCCTTGCCCTCGCGCGCAGGCGCCGCGAACGCTTGCCGGCACTCTTCCCGCAGCGTGGCCACCGCGAAGTCGAGGACCTGGCTGCAGCGCTCCGAATCGGACTTGCGTGCCTCCGCCACGTGCTCGAGGCAGCTGGCAGCGGCATCGGGTCGGAATTCGCCCGGGAAGTACGCGCGCGCGATCTTGCGATACCACTCGCTGCAACCCGAGCGGTCGTAGCCGAGATCTTCGGCCTTGCAGCACGGCGCGTACATCTCGCAGACCGCAGTCGCGTACTCGTTCAGAAACTGAGCTTCGTCGGTGACGGGAGTTTCGTCAGTCGAACTGTCAGACTGATTGCCGGCATCTCCGGACGACTTCGCCGGAGGTTTGTCCTTGTCTGCCGCGCATGCGGCGAGGAGCGACGTCGCGAGTACGATCCAGGCGTGACGGGCGAGCATGTGGATACTCGTCAGGATGACATGGCCTCGCGAGCCGCCGAAAGCAGTCGCTCCTCGTGAGCCTGGCCGGGTAGTATGTGCTGGCTGAGCACCCGCACCCCCGTCGAACCGCCCACTCCGCAGCAGAGGCTGCGTCCCGGGCCAGAGATCGCGCCCGTGGCGAGGCCGATTTGACGGCTGACACTCGTACATGTCACACCAGCGCATCGACGCCAGCACCGGGTCGAGGGTCGGCGTGGTGGCGAACAGCGAATCGATGGGCGTGCAGGGGGGGGTGACGGCTGAGCCAGACGCTCCGAGCGAAGCTGCGCCGGCGACTCCCGAGCTGACCGTGGCCGCGCGCAGCTTCGGCTTGCTGGGGCTCGAGGGTGCCTCGCTCGGACTCGCGCTCTGGTCGCTCCGCAAGTACGAGCGGCTACCCGGGTACGTGACCACCAACGAGCTTTCGCAGAGCGCGCGCAGCGGGGCAGTTCGCTCGGCGGTCGTCGGTGTGCTCCTGGCCGCGCTGATCGGCGTCGCGCTGCTGGTCTGGAAGCGGCCCGATGGACTCGCGCGCGTTCAGAACCTGGCCTATCGCTGCGCGCCTCTGGCGCTCGCGATGTTCCTGCCCCTGTTGTTCTACTGGCAGCTCTGGGTCGGCCGCGACCTCGAGTTTCTGGTGTTGGCTTCCGCGTGTGTGCTCGGCTTGCGGGCAGCACTCGAGACCAGCCTGAAGAACGCGCCTGCGTTCCAGCTCGAGCGCAGGCTGGTGTTGCCGGCCTGGGCGATGCGCTGGCTACCCATCGCAGCCGTCAGCTGCGGGGCGCTGGCCTACGGCCTGTACTTCGCCCACCACACGATCAACACGCACTACCGGATCGAGACTTCGGTCTACGATCTCGGCATCGAGAACAACCTGGTTTGGCAGGCGATCCACTGGGGTCCGCTGTTTCGCAGCACGCCGCTCGGCGGCACGATGACCCACCTCGGCTATCACCAGACGTACTTCGCGTACGTGCTGGGCATCGTCTATCGCCTCGCACCCAGGCCGGAGACGCTGCTCGTCATTCAAGCCTTCATGCTCGGCTTTGCTGCGTTGCCGCTCTACTTCCTGGCCGCACGCCGGCTCGGAGCGCAGGTTGCTTGCCTGCTTGCGCTGCTCTACCTGCTCTACGCGCCGCTGCACGGCTCGAACCTCTACGACTTCCACTACCAGCCGCTCGGCGTGTTCTTCCTCTGGCTCACGCTGTACCTGCTCGAGAGCCGGCGCGATGGCTGGGCGGTGCTCGCCATCTTGCTGACCCTCTCCGTGCGAGAAGACATGTCCGCGCTGCTCGCGACGCTCGGCGGCTACCTCGTGCTGCGCGGCGAGCGCCCGCGCGCGGGTCTGATCCTGGCGATCGTCGGTAGCTGCTACTTCGTCGGCCTCAAGCTCATCATCATGCCGATGCTCCTGGAGGGCGAATCTTCATACGTGAACCAGTACGCCGATCTCTTGCCCGCAGGCGAGGCGAGCTTCGGTGGCGTGCTCAAGACCGCACTCGCCAACCCCGGCTTCACGCTGAGCGTCCTGCTCGAGCGCGACAAGCTGATCTACGTGTTGCAGCTGCTCGCGCCGCTGGCGTTCCTGTCGGTGCGCCGGCCGACGAGCCTACTCTTGCTGGCGCCGGGCTTCTTCTTCACGCTGCTCTCGACGCGGCACTACCCGTCGATCCACATCTCGTTCCAGTACACCGCGTACTGGACTCCGTTCGTGTTCATCGCGGCGATCGAGCAGCTGGCGCATCTGCGTGGCGGCTCCACGCCCAGGTACCGCTCGTGGCTGCTGGCGTTGTGCTTCGCGATGCTGGTCACCAGCTATCAACACGGCGCGATCCTGCAGCACAACACGGCGCGAGCTCACTTCATCCCTTACCGCTTTGGAGTCACCGCGGAGGACGAGCAGCGCCGCGCGGACCTGTACGCGTTGATCGCGCAGATCCCCGACACGGCCCGCGTCGTCTCGGCCGAGTGGATCCTGCCGCAGGTCTCCAGCCGCGACTACACCTATGCGCTGCGCGACGAGGTCTTCGACGCCGAGTACATGCTGATCTCCTACGACGTGCGCGAGGACGAGCTCGCGAACATCGAGCACGCATTCGCCGCTGGCAGCTTCGGCGTGGTGGAAGAGCGAGGCTTGTACGTGCTGGCAAAGCGCGGATACCCACTCGACAAGAATGCGTCGGTGCTAGCCAAGCTGAAGCGCCGTTGAGCCTTTGGCGCACATCGTAGGTGCGATCGATTTGTCAAAATCACCTGTCCGCGACATGCTGCGCTGGCTCTCGTCGTTCCATGGGTGACCACTACGTGTCGAAACGCCTGTTCCCCCTGCTCTGTATATTGCTGAGTTGTGGTACCGAAGACGGTGGGCCGGCCACGCGAGGGTCGGCGGGGGGGTCCGCGGGCGCGGTCACAGCGGGTCGCGCTGGTGGCGCGGCTGGCGCGAACG
>DATEOF010000096.1:0-5685 GCA_035274465.1 Polyangiales bacterium | reverse complement strand
CCGAGCGCGATGCCCAGGAGCACCCCGGCCAGCACCAGCGCGAACGCGAGCGGCGTGTCGTTCAAGAACAGCGTGAGCGCGCGCAACCAGACGACCTCGAGGGCCAGCATGGCGAAGCCCGAGCCGAAGCCCGCGATCAGCCAGCGCGCCCCGCGCCACGGGTACTGCGTCGCAGCCACCAGCGGCGTACCCTCGCCTGCGGCGCCGCTGCTAGCGGCCAGCCAGCCCAACAAGGCCGCGATGAGGTTGCAGCCAATGGCGGCAAGCGCGCTCTGACGGACGCCCAGGTGCTCGACCAGGTACAGCTCGCAACACAGCACGCCGCACAGCGCGCCCAGCGTGTTCCAGCCGTACAACAGGCCGAGCACGCGCCCGAAGTTGGCGTCCCAGGCGCGCATGCCGCGCGCGAGCAGCGGCAAGGTCATGCCCATGGCGGTGGACGGCACGAGCATGAGCGCGAACGCCGCGACGAAGCGCAAGACGTTGAGGAAGAATGGTGTCGACTCCAGCTGGACACTGGCCGCAGCCAACAGCGGCGTGAGCCGCGGCAGCGCCACGACCAGCAAACCTCCGCTCAGGCCGACGACGAGCTCGAGCACCACGAACATGCGCACCGGAGCCCGCAAGCGTTCGCCCCAGCGCGCGGCGATCGCGCTGCCCATGGCCATGCCCGCCATGAAAGCAGACAGCACCAGGCTCGAGGCCCAGACGCTGTTGCCGAAGACGAGCTCGGCCTGATGGAACCAGAGGTTCTCGAAGATCAGTGCGGCGGCGCCGGAGATCAGGAACGCACCGCACAGGAGGACACTCGCGGCGAGTCGCCAGACCGGAGAAACGGCTAAACTTTGCGTGGCTTCCAAGCTGCACTCGCGTGTGAGTGGTCTGCGTATACGGGTTCGAACTTTCGTCTGCAACCGCAGCAGAAGCGAGCGCGAGGCGCCTCATCCACGAACGCGGACACGCGACGAAAGCTCATCGATCGAGTGTGTTACACAGGGACTGCTACGCCGCCATAGGCGACCGGATTCAATAATTGTCCGGCTGAACCTGAACCAAAGGCTGGCGAGGATCCGGCGGCGCGGCGGCGAAGCCCTCGGGGATGTCCAGCGGCTCACCCGGCGGCAGCTCGATCGCGTCGACGAGCTCGGGATGCACCTCCGGCTTCAGCTGAGTGCGCAGCTCGGCCACCAGCGCGTCGAGCGCCTGCGCCTCGCGTTGCTTCACCAGCTGCTCGCGCAGCTCGCCCTCGATCATCAGGCGCGGCTTGGACGCGGCAGCCATCTCGCCCGTCAGCATCAACACACTCCAGCCTCCCTCGTGCGCGATCGGCGCGCGCGAGATCTCGCCCACCTTCTTCAACTTGAAGGCGGCGTCGACCAACTCCTTTGGCACGCCGGTTTCGCGGCCGCTCTCGGTGAGGCCGTGCTCGTCGAAGTAGCCGAGCTCGCCGCCCTGGTTGCGCGTGCGCGGATCGATGTTGCGCTCGCGCGACACGCGAGCAAAGCCTTCGCGGTCCGCCCCGCGCAACTCGACCACCAGCTTCTTGGCGTCGGCCTCGCTGGCCAGCTTGATGTGCGTGGCGCGACGCATGCGCGGGCGAGAGAACTCGCGCTCGCGCTCCTTGTAGACGCGCGCGACTTCCTCGGCAGGGATCGAGTCTGGATCGACGCGCAGGCTGACCAACATCCGATCGATCGCCGTGCGCTGCCCCGCCTCCTTCACCTCGTGGCGCTTCGCGTACCCGCGGCGCTCGGCTTCTTGCGCGAGCACGTCGTAACGGATCAACGACTCGAGCAAGGCTTCGCGGCCACCCGGCTTCGCGATCTGGACCAGCTCCTGCGGTAGCTTGCGCGACAGGACCTGCTCGTAGTCGGCGAGCGTGATCTGCCCGGTCTGAAAGCGCGCGAGCACGTCGCCATCAGCTGCAGGACCCTGTTCGCTGCGGGCGACTGGTAGCCAAACGTCCAGCAACACGCCGAGCAGGCCGAGGTAGGCGCCCAGGAGCCAGGGATATCGTACAGACTCTCGCGGATTTCGTTCGAGGTTCGTCATGGGTGGATCAACCGCGTCACCTTCCGGGCCACATAGTTACCATCATTGCAGCGTGCAACGCCGCACAGTCGGATCCGCACGCGGACGTCGCCCACCGCGCCAAAGAATACGAATTCGCGTCGCGGATGCGCATGGGAGGTGCTCCCGAACGATCGCTCGGGCTGCGCTAACCCACCGAAACCACTGCCGATGCGCGGCCGCCGCAGACCTGACGGCAAGGCCTCGTGCGCACGCGCGGCCTCCGACAATCTGCCGACAAAGCCCCGAGATCCACAACCGGTGTCGCTAGCTCATGCTATAAGCCGTGCACTCGTCCGAAAAAGTTCGAACACCAGTGGCCGACAAACGAACCTCAGAGACGTCGCGGACACCGGAATCGAACCAACGACAGCCACAGTTCCACGCCGAACGTGCACCGCGCCTCCGAATCGCCGATCGGGTGTTCGAGACGCTGTTACGCGCGATCTTGCAGGGCGAGCTGCGGCCTGGTGAAGCCGTCCCGACGCAGCGCGAGCTGTCGACGCAGTTCGGTGTCTCGCCGCTGGTCGTACGCCAAGCGATCCACCGCCTCGAGGAGCTCGAGCTGGTGCGCGTGCGGCAAGGCAGCACGACCGTCGTGCTGGATCCCAGCAAAGCCACCGACGTGCGGCTGATCCAGCTGCAGCTCGAGGTCGCGCGTCCGGGCGACGCGATCGCGCTCGCCGCGATCGAGAACCGCGCGCTGTCGGCGTTGCCGCTGCTCGCGCTGGCAGAACGCCGCATCACCGAGCCCGAGCTGCAGCGGATCGAGCGACGGATCGACGCCTACAGCGACAACCCCACGCGCGAAGAGCAGAGCCTCTTCATGGCGGACTTCTGGGAGATGATCGCCGGCGCGACGCGCAACCCGCTGCTGCAGCACCAGGTGCGTTGGTGGTTCCGGGTGAGCAGTGAGCTCGGGGCCAACCGCAGCATGCGCACGGCCATTCTGCCACGCTCGTTCTTCCGCGAGCTGGTCCAGGCCATGCGCAAGCGCACGGGCGCCGTGCACATCTGGCTGCGCGTGGTGGAGCGCCTGTGCGAGTGGACCGAGGTCCAGCCGGGTCACACGATGCACGCCGAGCGACGCCGCTCACCGAAGCGCGCCCGCGCGCAGTGATGCGTTAGCGCCAACGTTCGGAACTCCGTAAGCCAACGGGCCTGCCGCCGCCAGCGGCTGCGCATGCACAACATCGTGCGCCAACCTTGCAGCTGATGGCGGCGGGACAGCGCATGTTCGGCATGCGCCACGCCCTCGCCGGCGGTCCGGCGCGCGCAGGCTGCTGCGCATCATTTCGCATGAATTCAGCGGAGTTCTGAGCCGTTCGCGCGGCTGCGGTGCACGCAGGGATGTGTGTTCTCCGGTTCGGTTCGCCGAATCAGTCAACGCTTGACTGATGGAGTTACACACTGCGCCAAACTTGCTCTTATCTCCGTGGAAGTCTGTTCACTGGTAACGAAGTGTGTAACTATCTCCCGGTCTCGCGGTCGTCATCAGCACTGGGGCGCGAGCCGAGCTGGTCTCCGGCGACGAGTACGTAGACCCAACCTTTCCGAGGGTTTTTTCAATGACCAAGAGTTTCCTGACGCTTACCGGGCTATGCATCGCAGCTTGGCTGTCCGGCTGCGGCAATGGCGCCATGACGCAACCGCTCGCGGGCGCGACTCCGAACACGCCAACGACGCCAACCACGCCGACCACTCCGACGACGCCGACCACGCCGACCATGGCTGGGCCGACCACGCCGTCGACGCCGACGACCGGCCAGACCGGGATGACCACGCCCACCACGCCGACGACGCCGTCGACCGGCGCCGCGGGCGCGAGCGTCACGCCGACCACGCCCCCCGCGACTGCGACCGCGGGCACCGCGAGCCCCACGATGGGGACCGCCGGCGCAGGCGCGACTCCGCCGATGATGGGCGCCAGTCCGTATCCGGATCCGCGTGGCAGCTGCACGATCAACAGCGGCTACCCCGACGACAAGGCCTGCATGGCGGCGCCTTCGGCCGAGGACGGCATGCAGATCCACGTCGGCCCGAGTGACTACACGAACATGGCCGAGGTCTCGAAGTTCTTGATGAAGCCGGGCGACGAGAGCTCGCAGTGCTGGACGTTCCACACGCCGAACGAGCAGCCGATCTACTACCAGACGTTCACGTTGAGCGGCCGCGCCGGCACGCACCACATCATCAACACGATGTACAACCAGCCGCTCACGGACGGTGGCTTCGGCGCGTGCGCGGATCCGGGCACGGGCACCAACGGCAACATCATCGACAACCTGCCAGGCGCCTCGAAGGCGTACATGCCGCGCGGCATCGTCGCTCCCGAGAACAAAGACATCGGTCGCAAGATCCCGCCGAAGGCCGCTGCGCAGGCCGATATGCACTACTTCAACTTCACGGACAAGCCGATCGTCCGCGAGTTCTGGATGAACATCTTCTTCGCGAAGGGCGAGGAGATCAAACGCGAAGCCGAGCAGATCCGCGCGATGGGTGGCTTGAGCTGGAGCGTGTTGCCGATCGCGCCTGGAACGGACATGACGTACAAGTACGAGTGCCCGATCACGGGTGATGGCCGCATCCTCTCGCTGCTCGGCCACTACCACTCGCACGGCAAGCACTTCACCGCCTCGATCCGTCGCAAGAGCGGCGAGACCCAGAAGGTCTTCGAGATGTACGACTACCTCGACCCGGCGATGTTCGAGTTCGACAGCGTCAGCAAGAACCCGACGTTCTCGGACAAGGCTGCGGGCGCGGTCAGCGGCATGCTCGAGGTCAAGAGCGGCGACACGCTGCTCTGGGATTGCCACATCATCAACGACGGCACCGTCGGCCTGACCTACACCAACGCGGTGAAGACGGGCGAGATGTGCAACCTGTGGGGCTCTTCGCTCGGGATTCCGGCACTGAACTGCGTGGTGCCGTGAGGTCAGCGGACTGAGTCACTGACAGGCTGTAGTAAGTGAAGCGCCGAAGGGTTTCGACCCTTCGGCGTTTTGCGTTTGGGGGCGAGCCGGTCTCGGTTCCTTGTTCCTTGTTAAACGAAACTGGCAGGCTGCGGTTGCCCGCGGCCTGCCAGTGCTGGGTGAACGACTAGCTCGCTATTCCGACGTTCACTGCGGACCCGGCGCGCCGGCACAAATCCAGTCTCGGACCGCCATCACCTTCTCCATGCTCAGCTGCGTATCCGTGCCCGAGTACGGCATGCGCACGCCGAAGTCTTGGCCGGGTGCCTGGCCGCAGCTGGCAGCTGCGGCGCCCCAGGCAGGGTCGGCAGTCATCGCGCCGTCAGAGCCGGCAGGACTGGCGAGCTTGTGCCAGAGCCAGCTCTTCGCCAGACCCGCATCGCCACCGCTGCCATCGACCACCTTCATCGAGGGAGCTTCACAGGCGGTCTTGCCGACCGTTTGCATCTTGAGGTCGAACGGCATGGCGGTCAGGGCCAAGCCTGCCTTCTTCGCATTCGCATCGTGACAGCTGCCGAATGCGCACGGGCCCTGGTTCATGACCGGCAACAGCGCCATCGCAGCTGCCATGTGGAGCGCGGCCGGAGCCGCCGTGCTGGCGCCCGCGCAAGTCATCCCGCCGCCAGCAGCTGCCATGCCTGCG
>DATEOF010000095.1:0-16909 GCA_035274465.1 Polyangiales bacterium | reverse complement strand
GGCCTGCAGCTGGCAGCGGCGGCATGGCGGGCGGTGCGGGCGGGCCTGCAGCTGGCAGCGGCGGCGTCGACATGGTCGCTGATTGCGGCACCGGCGGGATGATGGGCAAGGCGAGCAACGCCGGCGCCACGGCGAGCAGTGGCGGCTACGGCCACGTGCGCTTGACGGTCTCGGCAGGCAACAAGATCTTGCGCCTGCGCACCACGATGGAGACGCCGGTGAAGCCGAACGGCACTCAGACGCTCTTCCTGTGGCCCGGCCTCGAGCCGCTGCAAGGCGGTGAGAACTACCAGCCGATCGGCACCGGCGTGCTGCAGCCGGTGCTCACGTGGGGCGGGTCGTGTGCCCCCGGCTCTCCGCAAACGCGAACTGGATCGAACTGGTGGATCTCAGCTCAATACGTGAACACGTTGACCAATGACGCCGAGCACAAAGGCTGTCACGGCGGACCCTTGATGAACCTGGAGACCGGCAACCTCGTGCTGATCGACATGAGCTTGAAGGGCACGATCTGGAACCAGACGCTCACCAATCAATCGAACAACAAGTCGGTCGACTTCGACATGGACATGAAGGGCCAGGCGCAGCGCTGGGCGTTGTTCGAGATCGAGATGCCGACGTCGACCAAACCCGCGGCGGACGTGGTCTTCACGAACACCCTGATCGAGCTCGAGAAACCCGAGCCCAAGATGTGTCAACCGACCACGCGCGGCCCGAACGACTACTTCTCGACGCCGATCTCATCGGCCGACGGCATGCGCTGCTGCATCGCCCGCATCGTACTGCGTGCGCAGGGCGTCACAGCGACCACGAAAGACCCATAGCTGCAAGAGCGAGGTCTCGCAGCCTGGCGACCGCTCACGCGGTGCTCGAGGCGCGACGACTGTAATTGCTCTCACAGAACTAAATCGTCGGCTGAAAGCTCGAGTTCGGCTAGAAGGTGGCGCTTGGCATCTTCGACCGATGCTTCGCTTGGGGTCCATAGAATGGGTAACGCCGCCGATGAAGTGTCGCGCGAGAGCAGTGAGTTCTCGCAACAGATCTACGTTGCTCCATTTGGTCGGTACGAAGTCGCTGCTCCGACTGAGGCTCCCGCGAACGAGATTCTCGTCGGTCGAGAGCGTGAGCGCGCTCGAGTATTGGATTGGCTGCTGACCGTGGCGCGCTCCGGCGCGCTGCTGGTCACTGGGCATCGCGGAGTTGGCAAGAGTCGCTTCGTCGACTTTTGTCTGCGCGAGTTCGAGCAGGACGTCTACAAGCGCTATCTCCGCAGCACGATCGGGCGCGTGTTGTTCTGGGATCTGTTCCTGATTGTGTTCTTGATCCTGATCGCACTCGCAGTGCCGCTGATCGCCTCCGGCGTGTTGGAGCTCGTATTCGCGCAGCGACCTCCGCCCGATCGAGCGATCCGTTCGGTCTTCTGGGACGCGCTGATCACGGCTCCGATCCTGCTGCTGTGTGCCTTCCCGTGGGTCTACGCCTGGGAGACGACGCTGGCCGCTTGCGATGTACTCCCGAAGGCGGGCAGCCCTCGAGTCCCACGCAGTGAGGCGGGAGGTGCCTCGTGGCGTCTTTTCGCGGTTTGCCTCGGAGCGAGCCTGCTCGCGCTCCTCTTCGGACCGTTCGGTGAGCCAGTGGTGGGAGCGGCGTACCTGGTATGTATGGCCGCCTGGCTCTACGCAGCAGTGCGCGCATTGTCGGTGTGCCGTGAGTCATGGCCGCTCAAGATACCCCCCGGGTACTCCGCGTTCTCCGACTTCAACCACCTCAACTGGGGCGCGAAGTGGCTGCTACCTGGAGCGGTTCTCGGCGGTGCCGCGATCATGGCGCTGCCGAGCCGGCAATCGCCGCTGGAACTGGGATTCGTAAGCTTGGTTTTCACCGTGCCGCACGACAGCATGCTGCTGCTGGCGTGGCACTATCTGCTTGGGTCGCTGCCGTTCTTCTGCGTCGGCCTGGCACTCCGCGCGCGAGACGCGCAGCGGCTGGCACGGTTTCTGGACAAGAGTCAGAAGCAGGACGAAGGCCTTCCACGCGCCCACGCGGACCGTATTTCGAGAGCGCACAAGCGCAGTCGCGAGTACACACTGCTGGCGGCAATGTGCCTCCTGCTCGGAGCGATCGCTGCGTACAATCCCGAGCCGCGCCCGATCCACTTCGCATCGGCACTGGCCGTACTGCTCTATGTGCTGGCGTTCGTACAACGCCGCGTATTGACGAAAGGCAGTTCGGGGCAAGACAGTGCGGTCGTTCGCTTGGTGCCGCGTGGACGATACGTCATCGCACTCAAAGCGATGTTCTGCTTCATGCTGGCGATTCAACTGCTGACGCCGTGTTTTAGTTGGGTCAGCTCGACTGTCCGCCGCGAGGCGCCGCCCAGCTCGGACCTTCAGCCGATCATCGACCTGCTGCCGAAGCGTAGTCTCTTGAGCAAGCAGCTCGAGCCCTTCGGAGAACGAGAGCTCTTCGACGACAGAGGCCTACGCGCGGGCACCTCCCTGGGCGTCTGGAAGACGTTCTCGGACGAGCTCTTGTGGCTCTTGATCGCCGGTTTCTTCCTGATCCAGGTCGTGAGTATGGAGTACAGCTGGATTGTGCGCCGGCTCGAGCGCGAACGGCTCGATTCGGCGCACAATCCCGATCGTCGTGACATGGTCGAGGACAGAGCACAGCGCGGCGGCGAGTCGGCTGCTTCAGAGGCCGGCCCTGCACGATCGTCGCCCACGACGAATCGCACTCCCGTGAGCAACGCCCGCGAGCTGGCGTCGGCGACCCTGTTCTGGTTGTTGTACCAGACCTGGATGCCGGTGCTCATCGTGCGGGTCAACCTCGGCTTCGATGCGCCGTCACACACGCGCGTCGTGGAGGCGATGCTCGTCGGCCTACGCGAGAGCTACCATCGCGTGTTCATCACCTGGCGCAGCCGCATCGGCACGGGCATGCTGGTCGCCCAGTTGAGCGTCGCGGTGTTGGCCACGTTCGTGGTCAGCGAGCAATTGGCTCGCGACGACCACGGCCGGAGAAAACTCGGCGCCGCGGACATCGAGCTGTACGACGTCCTCGACCATCGGCCCGAGAGCCAACATCGCGCGTTCGCCTATCTCCTGCCCTACGAATTCAGACCCGACAACCAGTTGCCGCACATCGTACTCTACGCACATCACCTCTTACTGCTCGTCGTGTTCTTCGTGTGCCTGCGCATTGCACTCGGACGTTCGGGACTGTACGGCAGCATCGATCGTGGGCTGAACGAGCTGCTTCACCGGCTCTCGAGCACCGTCAAAATCTCAACCCCCCCCGCGCGGTCGAGCTTCAAGCTCGGCGACTTCCAAGTCAGCGCGCAAGGCGAAGGGCGTGAGGTCTCGACCGCGCCGCAGGATCCGCGCGCCGTGGAACATGCGTTCCACCAGGTTTTGCAGCGTATCGTCGTGCCGTACCTGGAGCTCCCAGTCCGCACTCACCTGCTCTCGTTGCCGGCTCCCGAAGTGGTTTTCGTGTTCGACGAGCTGGACAAGATCGGGAGCCGCACGATGTTGGCCCCAGCCGGGACGCCCGAGCTCACGCTGGAGGGCACGCGAACGCAGCAACTCCACGCCCTGTTCGCCGACATGAAGAACCTCCTGTCCACGGCGCCCGCTCGCTTCATCTTCGTCGGTGGGCGCAACCTGCACGACGAATGGCTCGCAGACCAAACCCTGTTGCGCCCGCTGCTGAGCAGCATCTTCGATATCGAAGTGTATCTGCCGACGCTCCTGTCAGACCCTATCCCGGTCGGCTCCAACGATCGCGAACCGTCGCGCGGGACCGAGGCCTTCCTGAACGCGCAACTCGCGCGCGTGAGCCATCTGCACACGCGCTGGGAGCGCGACAAGCGCATCTTCGGCCGCGTCAGCCCACCTCAGTCGCCGGCGCTGCTGTTCGTGCAGCAGCCCCGCACGGAGTCCGAAACCGATGTTGGCAAAGAGGCGCCGAAGCAGACCGCCTCCATCGAACCCTCGCTGGCGCCGAACGCGGCGACCACCGAGCACACCCTGAAAACTCTGCCGATACTGCGCACGGGCCTGCTCCCGGCCCGCAAACCCCGCTGGGCGCCGGAGCTTATCGGCTGCTGGATTCACTACATGGCGTTTCGCAGCCGCGGTATTCCACGCGCCCTGCACGAGCTCCTCGAGGGGTTCGTGCGACCCATCGGGCGCATCGTCGATGTGGAATCCGACCGTGCCACCTACTTCGACTGTCAGCACGTCGTGTATTTCGGCGACGTCGATCGCTATCGCGTGCAGTTCGTGGCCTCGCTGTACCGCCAGCTGTGCGGTCGGCCGACCGAGCAGCGGCTCTCGCGCAATACGTACGCCGAGCAGCTCGTAAGGCGGCGCGACGAAACGGCTCAAACTGCATTCTACTTGGCGGACGTGCTCTTCAAGTTTCATTCTCGCGCGTTCAGCTGGTCGAACCTCGAACGGATCGACGAACTCGCCCACGTGCATGCACCTGCAGGTATCCGCGATTTGCTCGAGAGCGTCGTGCGCGCATTCAGCGAGACGCACATCACGCCAACGACGAGCGGCATCTATGACTTCCGATTCCGCAGCGAGGCGGAAGCCGAGATTCGCTACGTGTCGCGTCACTCTCCCAAGGAGATGGCAGCACTGAACTTCACGCTCGACGAGTCGCAAGCGCTGCGACAGCACTACCTGCAGCGCTTGGCCGCGTCGGATCCCGGAAGCTCTGCGCGATTCGAGCTCGAGGCGGGTGTCGGCGAACTGTACGACTTCGATGAGCGCTACGAACACGCGCGCGGCCACTACGAGCGCGCGATCCAGGCGCTGGACGAGCGCCTGAAGTCCGTGCACGGACCCGGCACGCAGCTGGGCATCCTCGCCCACGTATTCGACGGCGCCGCCGGGCGCAGCATCAACCGGCGATACGTGCAGTGGGGAGTCTCGCGGCTCCGCTTGATGCTCCAGATCGGCATGACATACGAGCGAACGCGAAACTTCGAGTTGGCCGTGGTGCAGTACCGCGATGCGCGCACATTGTCGCGCGCGATCTGGATGGGCATGCTCGACGACCCCGGACGCGGCGAAACCGGCGCCGGCGCCGTCGGAAGGCATCGACTCGAGACGCTCAAGTTGCTGCCGATCGTCTATCAAGCGTTGTTTGCGAGCGCCTGGTTGACCGAGAAGGCTGCGGCGTCGTCCGGCGCTGCGACGTCGCTACTCGAACGAGGACTATGGGACCTCCGAACGCGCCTCCCCTCGGTGCGCGACGCGAATTTACCGAAGCGGCCCAGCACGAGGCTGCAGCATCATCCCTCGTTCTTCATCTCCATCTCCGACCTGCATCAATCCACCGCGCAGGTCTATTTCTTCAAAGGACACGACTGTCGAGTCGGTCGAGGCAAGCAGGACGGACAGCTGTTGATGGCGCAGTACCACTACCTGGTCGCACTTCACGAACTGCGCCGTGCGGTCAGCACCGGGGTCGACACACCGAGAACTCCGCTCCTCGCGCAGGCCGAGCGTCATGACTCGAGCTGGTCCGACGCGGTGGTGCTGCGAGCCGCCGCCACGTTGTTCGAGCTGGCAGAGACCTGGATGGCGCGGGTGCGACTCTCGAACATCGGAGCGCCCACGAGCAAGCGACCAGTCAGCCTCAAAAGTTTCGAAAAATGGCTGCGCACCGGGAAATCCAACGTGACGTGGCTCGGCCGCTGGAACGATGCCACGATCACGCAGCCGCAGCCACGTAGCCCAAATCCGCCGGAGCGCGCTTCCGCGAAGCGACCAAACTACAACCCGAGTGAAGATCCTTTCAGCGGCGAGTGGCGCGGCCTCGTGGACATCCAGAATCCGTCGATCGATCAACTCGTCAACGCATTCAGCGAAGCAACCGAGCTCGGCGTCAGTTTGCTCGAGCGCGCCAACCATCACTGTGAGGCAGCGCGCGAATCGATTCGTTGTGCGGCGGCGCTGGAGAACCTGCTGACTTGCTTGAGAGCCGAGACCTGGTTGCGCTACGAAGCACGCACGCACACCTCGCACGTACGCGCCTTGCACCCCGAGGATCCGCGACCTCTACAGCTACACCTGCTGCAGCAGGCAGTCGACGCGCTCGAGCGTGCCGACGAGCTCTTGCTCGAGAAGACCGGTCGACCTGCAACGTTCGGCGAGGACGACATCGAGCGCATCTTTCCGCACGCGCGCACACTCGCGGCGACGCTGGGTCTGCATGCCGTCGCCTTGAGCCCGGCCGAGGACGCGCAATGGAAATCCGTGATCGATCGCATTGGCGCGCTGGTCCGGCGTTGGAAGAGCTACCGAGACCAGGACCTGAGCAAGATCACCACCGGTCGTACGCTGTTCCGCCGCGCGCTGTGCGATGCGCTCAGCTGGCAGGTCTACCCCATGCTCAACCGACTGGGGGCTTTGCGCGCCTTGATCGTCGACGCTGCGCTGCTCGGCGCTCCCGCTGAAGAACAAAAGCAGTGTGACGCGCACGTGATGGAGCTGGTGCGACAGGATGCCGTCTACGCGTCAGCGTGGCACTTCACGCCGTTCCACGGCGGGGTCGCTGTGGGCCTGTGGGCCGCGCGGCAACTCCTCGACTCGAAGGGCGATGAGTTCGCTGCGTACGCACTGCGTTCCTTGCGCGCGAGCGTCAGTATGTCGTCAGGCGGCACAGTCTACGTCAATCAGCTCACGGAGCTCTACTATCTGGACGGCGACTTTTCGGATCGCTGCATCCACAGTCGCCACAGCCAGCAACTGCTGGGAACTGAGCTCTCTCTGCAATTGATCGAACATCTAGAACGGCCTTTGGCGAAGCAGGATTCAGACGCTGACCGCCCTGAAAGATCAGCGACTCGCTAGGCCCTTCCGGTCGCGACGGGTCACGCCGCTACGATCGATCACTTGCTGCTTCTAACGCAATCGCGCACGCAAAGCCTGCAGGCGTGCGACCACGCGCGCGTCGCTGGCGTGAGCCTTCGCGGCGCGGTCGAGCGCGCCGCTGGCTTCGGTGCCGTAGATGCCGAGGATCAGCTTCTCGGCCTCGTTCACAGACTGGCCTTGAACCAGGCAGTTGATCAGCGCCGGCAGGATCTCCGGCGCGCCGCGGCTGCTGGGATCGCGCTGGTAGGCGATCGAGAACTGGTTGAGGGCATCGTTGCGCCACTCGCGGTTCAGGTACAGGCGACCCAGCAGCAAGTGGCCGCGTGGATCGGTGACGTGTTCGCGGTTGTAGCGACGCAAGCTCACGATCATGCGGTCGCTGCCGCGTGAGCCGGACATGATGGCCTTGCGCAGGTCGCGGAGCTCCTTGGGCAACGCGCCGCGCGACCAGGGGTTTCGGGCGGGTGGGCGCGGCGAATTGGGGTTGGCAGCTGGCAGCGGCGGCGCCACTTCGCGCTCGCCGAGATCCTGTACGAGCTGCTCCTGGCTCTCGCGCGCGGCTTCCAGGATCGGCGTCAGATTGGCGGCCACGTTGGCGGCGGCCTGCTGCAACGCGTCGCTCGCAGGTGTGGCCGAAGGCTCCGGGGCGGGCGGTGGCTGCGCTGGAGCCGGCGCTGGCACAGGGAGCGCCGCTTTCGGCTGCGGCTGCGCCGGCACGAGCGCCGCGCGGGCACTGCCGCTCTTGTTGCGCGACTCGTTGCCGAACGATCGGTCCGACAGGCCGGTGCGGTGCACGCCCCAGACCACGAGCGTGGCCACGCCTGCGAACAGCGTGATGGCGATCAGCTGCGCACCCAGCGTCCAGAACGGCAAGCGCGCCGGAGCTGGCGAGACAGGAGCTGGGTCAGCCGCCGATGACTGGGCGCTGGCCGCCGCCAGTAGCTCGCTCGCACCCGTCGTGAGCGGTTGGGTCACGGCGATGCCCATGGCCTCGACCGAGGGCGTGAAGTCCGCGACCAGCCAGGGCTCCGGCAACGCTTCCAGTGCGGCCAGCATCTCGCCGGCATCGGCGAAGCGATCTTCTCTGCGCTTGGTGGTCGCGTGCTCGAGGAACACGTCCAGCTCGGGGCGCACGATGCGCCGCTTCTGCACGTCGTTCAGCTTGGGCATGGGTGTGACCAGGTGCGCGCGCAGCTGATCGATGGCGTCGCCCACGAACGGCAGCTTGCCGGTCAGCATCTGGAACAGGATCACACCCGCCGAGTACACATCGCTGCGCGCATCGGCCGAGTCACCCGACGCCTGCTCGGGGGACATGTACGCCGGCGTGCCGACGACCGCGCCCGCGCGGGTCAGTGTGGGGTCGCGCTCGGGCGGTGCCGTATTGCCCTCCGCCATGAACTTGGCAAGGCCGAAGTCCAGGATCTTCACGCGCTCTCCGCCCGCCGCCAACCGCTGCAGGAACACGTTGCTCGGCTTCACGTCGCGGTGGACCAGGCCGCGTTCGTGCACGAAGCGCAGCGCGGCCAACAGCTCCTTGGCCAGGCGCTTGGCATCCGCCGCCGTCAGCGGCCCCTGCGCCAGCCGATCGGCCAGTGTCTCGCCCTCCAGCAGCTCCATCACGAGGTAGGGCGTGTCCTCGGCGATGCCGAAGTCCGTGACCGCAACGATATTCGGGTGATCCAGCGTGGCCAGCGCCCGGGCCTCGCGCTCGAAGCGATTGCGCAAGAGCTCACTCTCGCCGCAGTGCTGGTGCAACAGCTTCACCGCCACGGATTTATCGAGCTTCTCGTGCGTGGCGCGGTAGACGGCGCCGAGACCCCCCACGCCGATCTCGGCTTCGAGCCGGTACCGACCATCGAGCGCCCGCCCGATCGTGCGCTGGTTCAGGGTACCGGCTTCTTCTTCCACCACTCTCGATAATGCTACACCAACAGCTGCCAGGCTGTCAGAACCCCGCGCCAGCAGCGCGCACATCGGCCGCCGTTAGCGGCAGGCTGCGCAGCTGTGGGTGGAATCAATCGCGAGCGGTCAAACGCGCTGCCATCTTGGCGGCCGCGTGATCCCAGGTGAACTCGCGCAAGATGCGGGCGCGCGCCGCTTCGCCCAGCTGCTTGCGGCGGGCGGGGTCGTCGAGCAGGTCGATGATGGCCTGCGACAATGTGGCCGGGTCATCCGGAGGAACCAGCAGGCCAGTCTCCCGATCGACGATCGCATCGACCGCACCGCCGGCCCGGGCGCCGATCACAGGCTTCTCGCAGGCTCCAGCCTCGAGGAAGACCAGGCCGAAGCCTTCGACGTCCGCGGCCTCCTCGCGTGCAGGCATCACGAACAGATCGCAGGCGTTGTAGTAGTCGGTGAGGTCGGTCGTGACCTCGGCCAGAAAACACACGTTGCGGGTCAACCCCAGCTCGGCCGCGAGCCGCGCCAAGCGCGCGTATTCCGGGCCATCACCGAGGATCACATACGTGGTGGCGGGATGTCGCTGTAACACCGCCGGCAGCGCGCGCAGCACGTCGTCGATGCCCTTGCGAGTGACCAGGCGCGCGACGCTGAGCAGGACCGGCCCACCCGCCGTCAGCTGGGCGCGCAACGCGCTCGCATCGCGAGGTCGAAAGTGCAGCGGGTCGACGCCGTTGTGCACGATCGTGATGCGCGAAGGCGCGACGTACGCATCCTCCAGGAGCTGCGCGGTTCGCCGACTGACCGGGAAGAAGCCGGCAGCCTGCGACCACGCGAAGTCGCGCGCGCGATCGTAGAGCGATTGCGCGAACGGCAGCCGACCCAGCGGCCGGTGCAGCAGCTCCTTGCCGTGTACGGCGACGAAGACCGGTAGCTTTCGGCCCGCAAGCTTCGCAGCCTGCAAGAGCGCGTACGCCGGCGACCAGTGCGTGGCGAGCGCGACATCGAACTCGCGGCGCCTCAAGAGCCACGCCAGCGGCGCGATGCCGCTGAGCGCGAGATCGTCGCCTGCGGCCGGCAGGCGCTTGATGTCGAGGCCGCTGCGCGCGTCGTGCTCGCGATCGCCCGGCGCGCTCGGTGCGACGACCAGCAGCTGGTCGCAGCGCTTGCCCAGGGCGCGCGCCAGCTCGAACGCGTAGGTCTGGATACCGCCGAGCACCGGCGGGAAATTGCTGGCCGCGATCAACAAACGCACGGCTACGCGGTCCCGCGCAGGCGCTCGGCGCGCGACTCGGCGCGGCGTTGCTCCGCGCGCAGTCGACCCCCGGTGAAGCGTGTCGCGCTCTCGGCGACCTTGAGCATGGCGAAGGCGATCGGCCCGCGCAGCCGTCCGGTCTGCGGCGCGCTGATCGCGAGCGCGTCGTCCGGCTCCAGCACCTGCTTGCGAAAATCGGCGACGACTTCGGGCACGGTCAACACTGCGACATATTCCGCCTGCGAGTGGTAGCTGACGAAGTCGAAGTTGGACGAGCCCACGACCAGGGCTTCGTCGTCGATCAGCATGGCCTTGAGGTGGCTCATGCGATCGTAGAGCTTCACGCTGAAGCCGAAGCGCTCCGCCGCCCACAGCAGATAGTCGCGCACGATGCCCTTGTTGTTGGCCAGCGGCGTGTACACCACCACCTCGACGCCGCGCGCGCGCGCCTGTGCCAGCGCCTCACAGAACGGAAAGGTCAGGTACGGACTGAACACGTCGATGCGCTTTTGTGCGCGCCTCACGCGCGAGAGCAAGCGCTCGAACAACCGCTCGTTGGCCACGCCGCTCAGACACAGCACCTCTGCACGGTCGAACGTGGCCTCGCTGGCCCGCTCATCGCCGGAGAAGGTGTGCGTGAAGTCTTGCGACAGGTAATCCGCCATCTCGCGGTCGTCGCAGCGCACCATCAGGTCGTGCCAGGCGAAGTTGTGATCGCTGAAGTTGATCCCGCCGAGGTACACGACGCCGTCCATCACCAGCATCTTCTTGTGGTTGCGCGCAGGCAAACGCGCGCCCAGGAAGCCGAGCGGGTTGGTGAACACCACCCCCACGCCCTGACGCGACAGCCGCCGGAACATCTCGCCGGTCTCGCGCACCTCGCTGCGAAACGCCGGGTCGCGCCGTGCCCACGGCGAGTACACGAACTGATCGCTGACGATGTAGCGCGAGTAGGTATCGACGAGCACTCGTCGATCTTCCGCGCGGCTGCAAGAGATGGCCTCCGCCACGGCGAGGCCGGTGCGATCGCCCTCGAAGGTCATCGCCTGGATCAACACGCGCTGCTTGGCACGCGCGATGTCGTGGCGCGCGCGTTCCCAAAATGCATCCGAGCCGACCAGGAGTTCGAAGCGAGACATGGTTCCTTTGGGGGTGGTGAAGTAACAGCCCGCCGGGGTGTGCTACAAGCCAGCCCGCCCGAATATGCCAGACCCCGGCGCGAGACGCGTGCGCGTGATGCTGCTTTTGCCCTCGCTCCACGGCGGTGGCGCCGAGCGTGTGGCCGTACAGCTGATGCAGCACCTGGACCGGACGCGCTTCGAGGTCCGGATGGGGCTGTTGCGCAAGACCGGGCCGTACGTGGCCATGGTCGACGAGCGCGAGCTCGACGTGGCACGGCTCGGCCAGCGCTTCCTCGACTTCGACCGCGGCAACGCCGAGGTCTACAAGGCGGGCAGCATGCTGCCGGCCATCGTGCTCACCCCGGCCAATACGGTGGCCATGCTGCGCCGCTTCCGGCCCGACGTGGTCGTGAGCTTCCGCAAGGGAATGAGTGTGATCACGCTCGGTGCCGTCCTGCTCTACGGCCGCTCTCGGCTGCGCTGGGTGGCCCGCGAGGGCAACAACACGTTCGCGGTGATCGACGACGAGCTGCAGTCCAAGCCCGCGCGCCGGCTGGTGCGGCAGCTCACCGCGCAGGTCTACCGGGCAGCCGATCGGCTGCTGTCGATCTGCGAGGAATTGCAGGGCGATCTGCGGCGGGACCTGGGGCTGGACCCGGCGCGCCTGTGCACGATCTACAACGCGGTGGACGTCGCCGACGTCGAGCAGAAGGCCGCGCTCGAACCGGCTCCCGGGGTGATGCCGCAGGAGCCCTACCTGATCGCGGTGGGGCGCCTGGAGCGACAGAAGGGCTACGACGTACTGCTGCACGCGCTGGCCGGCAGCTCACAGCTGCAGGACCATCGGCTGTTGCTGGTCGGCGAAGGCAGCCAGGAGGCGCAGCTGCGCGCGCTGGCGGCCGAGCTCGGCATCGCAGACCGGGTCAGCATCGCCGGCTGGCAGGACAACCCGTGGGCGCTGATGCGGCGCGCGCGGCTGTTCGTGCTGCCCTCGCGCTGGGAAGGCTTCGGCAACGTGGTGGTCGAGGCGCTGGCCAGCGGCGTGCCGGTGGTGGTCTCGGACTGCCGCTACGGGCCCAAGGAGATCGTGCGCAACGGGCAGGACGGCCTGGTGGTCGCGGTCGACGATGTCGCAGGGACGCGCGCGGCACTCGAGCGCGTGCTCGGCGATCCAATTTTGGCCGCGCGGCTGGCGGCGGCGGGCAAGACGCGGGCGCGCGAGTTCGACGTGCCGCGGATGGTGCGGCGCTACGAGGCGTTGTTCCTGGAGCTGGCCGCTGAACTGGCGCGTTGACGGCAGACCTGCTACCTCGCCCTCAGCGCATCATGGGCGAATCGCGCAAATTCAAGCTGGGTGGCAGGCGTGGCCTCGCGCGCAGCGCGCGTGAATGGCGCAAGGTCGCCACGACCGTGCTGCACGGCGACCGTCCGCTGCTCGTACACATCGTACCGATCCGCCGTTGCAACCTGGCGTGCGCCTATTGCAACGAATACGACGATCACTCCGATCCCGTGCCGACCGAAGAGATGTTCCGGCGCGTGGACAAGCTGGCCGAGCTCGGCACGGCCGTGGTCACGATCAGCGGCGGCGAGCCGCTCTTGCACCCCGACCTGCCCAAGATCATCGCGCACATCAAAGAGCGCGGCATGGTCTGCACGCTGATCACCAACGGCTACCTGCTCGTACCCGAGCAGATTCAGCGGCTCAACCGCGCGAAGCTGGATCGGCTGCAGATCAGCATCGACAACGTCAACCCCGACGACGTCTCGAAGAAGAGCCTCAAGGTGCTCGATCGCAAGCTGCGCTACCTGGCCGAGCTGGCGGAGTTCGAGATCAACATCAACTCGGTCGTCGGCGCGGGCGTGCCCAACCCCGAAGACGCGCTGGCCATCGGCAAGCGTGCGCTCGAGCTCGGCTTCACCGCGACCATGGGCGTGATCCACGACGGCACCGGCAAGCTCGCCCCGCTCGGCGCTCGCGAGGCCGCAGTCTTCAAGCAATTCCAGTCGCTCGATCCGCTCAGCCTCACGCGCTTCAACCGCAGCTTTCAGAACAACCTCGCCGCGGGCCAACCCAACGACTGGCAGTGCCGCGCCGGCGGCCGCTACTTCTACGTGTGCGAAGACGGCCTGGTGCACTACTGCTCCCAACAGCGCGGCCAGCCGGGCATCCCGCTCGCCGAGTACACGCGCGAGCGCATCCAGCAAGAGAACAAGACCGTGAAGGATTGCGCCCCGCTGTGCACGATCGCCTGCGTGCATCAAGCGTCCACCTTCGATCAGTGGCGCCACGACCAACACGCCGGCCACTATCCCGGCGGTCGCCTGGTACAGCTGCGCACGCACGCAAAAGCGGACTAGTTCCGTCGCTCGCTACCGCGTTGCTTCGTAGACCGCGATGGCTCGCACTCCGGTCTCCACTTCGATCGACCACTTGCTCAGCGAGACTCTCCAGCCGCTCGCCGCCATCGCTTCGAGCATCGGCAGGCCTTGCGAGCGTAGCGGGTCGGAGAACAGCACCCGGCCTCCCGGCGCGAGGTAGTCTTCGCAGATCGTCCGCAGACGCGCGTGCATGGTCGTCGCGTAGAGCACGTCCGAGCCGAGGATCAGGTCGAACTGCGTGTCGCTCTCGAATGTGTCCCAGTCAGCGTCGCGCACCTCGGCGGTCGTCGCGCGGTTTCGCTCCTTGTTTCGCGCACACAGGTGCAAGGCGATCTCGCTGCGATCGATCTGGAGCACGCGAGCGCCCAGGGTGGCCGCAACGATGCCAGGAATTCCGGTGCCCGCGCCCAGCTCGAGCACGCGTTTGCCCCGCAGCGCGCCGGCATCCACGAGCAGCTCCTGCGCGAGCGCGATCGATGCTGGCCACAACATCGCGCCGTACGGCAGGCGATCGCGCTCGCGATCGAGGTAGCGCATCTCCTGCTCGACCGTGAGCACGGCTCCGGTGTGCCAGAACGACCAGCGGTGCGCGCCCACCGTCAGGCAGTATTCGCACAGCGCAACCTCACCGATCGAAGTGGAGATCGAGGGGACGTCCACTCGATCTCAACCGATGCGCGCGCTCTGGCCGCCGTCGACCGGCAGGATCACGCCGGTGATGAAGCGCGCCTCGTCGGACGCCAGGAACAGCGCCGCGTGCGCGACATCCCACGCGGTGCCCATGCCGCCGCGCAGCGGTACGCGCTTGTCGCGGTCGGCGATCAACTGCGCTTTGTCCACGCCGCGCGCGCTGGAGATGCTTTCGATCGCCATCGGCGTGTTGATCAGCCCAGGCATGATGCCGTTGGCGCGAATGCCGTACTTGCCATTGCCAGTGGCCAGCGAATGCGTCAGCGCGTTCAACGCGGCCTTCGAGCTCTTGTAGGCGATCAAGCCCACCGAGCAGACCGCGGCGATCGACGAGACGTTCAGGATGACGCCCGACTCTTGCTTGCGCATGACCGGCAACGCATGGCGGCAGGTGTGCAACACGCCCTTCACGTTGACGTCGAAGATGGTGTCCCACGCCTCGTCGGTGATGCTGGTGGGGCCCGCGTCGCGGCTGCCGATGCCGACGTTGTTGTGCAGCACGTCCACGCGGCCGTAGCGCGACACGCAGGCTTCGACCAGTGCGGCACACTCGGCGTCTTGCGTGATGTCGACACGATGCGCGAAGGCCTCGCCACCCTCCTTGGTGATGAGCTCGGCTGTCTCGTGCGCCGACTCGAGATCGCGGTCGGCCACCACGACCTTCGCACCTTGGCGCGCGAACACGAGCGCGGTCGCGCGGCCGTTGCCGAGGGTGTCGCCGCGGGTTTGACCGCCGCCCACCACGATCGCCACTTTGTCTCGCAACCTCATGAGCCGGAACCTTCCTCGATCTGCACGCCCAGGGTATTCAGCGCCATCGACACCAGCGTGTACTGGCCGATCGCGAATACCAGGTCGATCACCTGCTGTTCGTCGAACCTGCCGCGGAGCTCTTGCCAGGTCGCATCGCTGATCATCTGATCGGCATGCAGCTCGTCACAGGCGCGGACCAACACCGCGTCCGGGCCGCTCCAGGCGCCGGCGTCCTGCTTGAGCTTCGCGATCTCCTCGCTGGTCAGCCCCGCCGACAAGCCGATGCGGGTGTGCTGATGAAACTCGTACGGGCTGTTGCACAAGAAACCCGTGCGCAGGATCACCAGCTCGCGCTCGCGCGCCGGCAGCGTGGACTTGGAAAGCACGTGGTTGCCGAACACCAGCCAGCGTTTGAGCAACTTGGGGTGGCGCGCCAGCGTGGTGAAGATGTTGAGCTGTTTGCGCCCGCCACCCCCCGATGGCAACGCCTCGCGCACCTCGTCGCTCCACTCCGATTCCGGCAACGGCTTGACCCTCGGCACACTTAGACGCATCGCAGGCCTCCTCACACGAGTGCGTCGACTGGGCTAGCAGAGATAGTTATCAATTACAAACCATCTCCGCGCGCCAAACCCGACGCGTCGCCTGGCTAATTGTGGTATCGGTTCGCAAGCGATGAAATCAGATTCCCCAAAGCGGACCCCGCGCAGCCCCGAGCGCGCGCGCGAAGCACGGGGCCGTGCCGTCCGAGCCATCGTATTCATGAATCGCCTGTTCGAGTACGAGACCCGCAGTCTCGAGATCGGGCTGGCCCAGTACCGCTTGCTGCTCTACCTCCGCTATGGTCCCAAACGCGCCGGGGAACTCGCCACGCACGCCTCGGTCACCCGCCCTGCCCTGTCGACCCTGATCGCGGGCATGGAAGATGCGAAGCTGATTCGCCGCAGCACCGTCGCCGACGACCGGCGCGGCGTGCGCCTGGAGATCACGCGCAAGGGTCTCGAGACGATCGAGCGTGCGGAGGAACGCTTCGGCAAGGTGTTCGAGGACGCGGCCGCCTCGCTGGATCGGGAGGCCCTGATCGAGAACCTCGAGGGGTTGTGCAAACAGCTGACCCTGGAGCTCGAGACGCGCGTGCGCCCCGACGCGTTCGATCCAAAAGCCAAGTCTGGCTGAACTTCGTGCGGTGACCGCACTAGTCCCGTGCGCCAGCGGGCGCACGAGTCCAGACTAGCGGCCATGGAAACCAAAGACTTCCTGGTCCGCCGCGATGACCTGACTGCCGTACGCTGGGACACGGCACAAACGACCGCCGACCAGCCGCTCGACGACGGCGCGGTGTTGCTGCGCGTCGACCGCTTCTCGCTCACCGCCAACAACATCACCTACGCGATGATGGGCGACGCGATGCAGTACTGGGGCTTTTTCCCCGCGCCGGCCGGCTGGGGACGGATTCCGGTGTGGGGCTACGCGAACGTGGTCGCCTCGCGCTCCCCCGAGCTGCGCGAGGGCGAACGCGTGTACGGCTACCTGCCGATCTCGGCGTACCTGCGCGTGCAACCGGCCGCGATCGGCGCGCGCGGCTTCACGGATGCGAGCCCGCACCGCAGCCGGCTGCCTGCGACATATCAGCGCTACGATCGCGTGAAGCCAGGCGATGCGGCAGAAGAAGATCTGCGCGCGCTGCTGCGGCCGCTGTTCGGCACGGGCTATTTGATCGACGCGTGGCTGAAGGAGCGCGAACAGTTCGGTGCGCGGCAGATCCTGCTCGGCAGCGCGTCCAGCAAGACCGCGTTGGCCACGGCCTTCATGCTGTCGCGCAGACCGGATCGCGACTTCGAGATCGTCGCGCTCACCTCGGCGCGCAACCGCGCGTTCTGCGAGAAGGTCGGCTACTACGATCGCGTCATCGA
>DATEOF010000094.1:0-23757 GCA_035274465.1 Polyangiales bacterium | reverse complement strand
ACCCCCGGTCTGGCCCGTCGACGCCCTGCCTGCTGCTGCCGCGCCTCGGCCCGCTGCACCGCTCGTGAGCGGCGGCGACACGCCGAGTTGCCCGCTCTCGCGCGCCGGCTCGGCGTCTCCGCCGCCGCAGGCTGCCAGAAGCACGATCCACGTCCCCAGGGTCCAATACGCAAGGCTTCGCACGTCAATCAGTGGCCCGAGCTGGCGGCCAAGGGTCAAACCTGCGACCGACACGTGCAACTCCTGTCCGTCCCCTTTCGGGATCACTTCGTCACGACCCTTCCGGATGATTGTCGGTCGCCGGCGCTGCGCGGCGGCTCCCGGGCTCGCCGTAGCCTCCCGCGCCCGGGGTCTCGATCACGAGCATGTCACCAACCTCGAGCTGCCGGCGATCGCAGCCGGCCAGCAGCTCGTGGCTGCCGCCGGCGCGCTCGATGCGGTTGATGCCGGGCTGTCCGTCGCAGCCGCCAGCGGCACCGCGCGGCGCACGCACGCGGTTGTTCGAGAGGATGGAGACGCTCATCGGCGTCAGGAAGCGGATGCGACGCACCCCGCCGTCGCCGCCCTTCCAGCGGCCCGCGCCGCCCGACCCGCGCCGGATGCGGTACTCCTCGAGGCGCACCGGAAAGCGCCACTCGAGCACCTCGGGATCGGTCAGCCGCGAGTTGGTCATGTGCGTCTGTACGACGTCGGTGCCGTCCCAGCCGCGCTCTATGCCGCCGTCGGCTGTGCGAGCCACACCTGCCGACGAGCCGCCGGCGATCGTCTCGTAGTACTGATGGCGCGCGTCGCCGAAGGTGAAGTTGTTCATCGTGCCCGGACTCTCGCTCATCACGCCGAGCGCGCCGTAGAGCGCCTGAGTCACGCACTGACTGGTCTCGACGTTGCCCGCCACCACGGCGGCGGGTGCGCGCGGGTTGAGCAGCGTGCCCTCCGGCACGATCACGTGCAGGGGCTTCAAGCAGCCGGCGTTGAGCGGGATGTCGCTCTCGACCAGGCTGCGAAACACGTAGAGCACGGCGGCGATCGCGATCGACTTGGGCGCGTTGAAGTTGTTGGGCAGTTGCGGCGAGCTGCCGCTGAAGTCGATCGTCGCCTCGCGCCGTGCGCGGTCGACGCGGATTGCGACCTGGATCAGCGGCGCCTCCCCACCACCCGCGATCGGATCGAGCTCGTAGCGATAACTGCCGTCCGAGAGCGCGTCGATCACGCGCCGCACGGCTTCCTCGGCGTTGTCTTGCACGTGGCGCATGTAGGCCTGTACGACGGGTAGGCCGAACTGCTCGACCATCTTGCCGAGCTCTTCCTCGCCCTTGGCGTTGGCCGCGACCTGAGCGCGGAGGTCGGCCAGGTTCTGCTCGATGTTGCGCGCGGGCCAGCGGCCCGAGCCGAGCAGCGCGCGCGTCTCGGCCTCGCGGTACACGCCGGCTTCGCACAGCTTCCAGTTGTCGATCAGCACGCCTTCGTCCTCGACCCGCGTGCTGTCGGCGGGCATCGAGCCCGGGGACGAGCCACCGATGTCCGCGTGATGGCCGCGCGACCCGAGGTAAAACAGCACCTGCTCGCGCGCAGTGTCGAACACCGGCGTGATCACGGTGACGTCCGGCAGGTGCGTGCCGCCGTCGTAGGGCGCGTTGAGCACGTACACGTCGCCCGCGCGCATGCGACCCGCGTTGCGCCGGATCACGGTCTGCACGCTCTCGCCCATCGACCCCAGGTGCACCGGCATGTGCGGCGCGTTGGCGATCAGCTGGCCCTGCGCGTCGAAGATCGCGCACGAGAAGTCGAGCCGCTCCTTGATGTTGACCGAGTAGGCCGTGTTTTGCAGGCGCAGCCCCATCTGTTCGGCGATGCTCATGAACAGGTTGTTGAACACCTCGAGCATCACCGGATCGGCCTGCGTGCCGAGCGCGTGCCGGGTAGGGCGCGGCTCGCAACGCTCGAGCACCAGCTGATCGCGCGCGTCGACAAGCGCTCGCCAACCGGGTTCGACCACGGTCGTCTGGTTTGTCTCGGCGATGATCGCGGGACCGGGGAGATCGTCGCCGGGCGACAAATCGGCGCGCCGGTAGAGCGGCGTGTCGCGCCACTGCCCGGCCGAAAACATGCGCACGTGCTCTGCCGCTGTGAGCGGCTGGACTCGTGCAGCTTGCGGCTCGTGCTCGTGCTCGTGCTCGACCAGGCTGTGCCCCACCGCCTCCACCGACACGGCCTCGACGATCAAGGCCTTGTCCGGCATCAAAAACGCGAAACGCCGCCGGTACAGCTGCTCGAAGGCCGCGCGCATCGCCTCCGCAGCCGCCAGCGGCACGAGCAGCGCGGTATCGGTACCCTCGTAGCGCAGGTGGACGCGCCGCAGGATCTCGATGCGCGCGTCGGCCACGCCCTGCTCGAGCAAGTCAGCGCGCCCTGCGTCCGCGAGCTCGTCGAGCGCCGCCTCGATCGCGGGCAGCGTCGCACCCGACAGCAGCAGCTCCAACGCCCGCTCGCGCAGCGCGCTCTGGTCGGCCAGTCCCATCCCATACGCCGACAGCACGCCGGCCAGCGGATGCGCGAACACGCGCGACATGCCCAGCGCGTCGGCCACCAGACACGCGTGCTGTCCGCCCGCGCCACCGAACACGCTCAACGTGTACTGCGTCACGTCGTGCCCGCGCGCCACAGAGATCTGCTTGATGGCATTCGCCATGTTGCCGACGGCGACCTCGATGAAGCCCTCGGCGACTTCTTCCGGGCTGCGCTTCTGCCCGGTGCTCGCCTCGATCTCCCTCGCCAGCTCGGCCAGGCGCGCGCGCACGCACTCCCGATCGAGCGGCTGATCGGCGTGCGGCCCGAACACGCGCGGAAAATAGTCGGGCTGAATCTTGCCCAACATCACGTTGCAGTCGGTCACGGCCAGCGGTCCACCGCGCCGGTAACAAGCCGGCCCTGGATTGGCACCGGCCGAATCCGGCCCGACCCGATAGCGCGTGCCATCGAAGTGCAAGATCGAGCCGCCGCCGGCGGCCACGGTGTGGATCGACAACATCGGCGCGCGCATGCGTACACCGGCGACCTGCGTCTCGAAGCTGCGCTCGAGCTCCGCCAGGCTTTGACCCATGAAGTGCGATACATCCGTGCTGGTCCCGCCCATGTCGAAGCCGATGCAGCGCGAGAAGCCCGCCGCGAGGCTCGTACGCACCATGCCCACGATGCCGCCCGCGGGCCCGGAGAGGATCGCGTCCTTGCCTTGAAAGCGTTGCGCGTCGGTCAGTCCACCGTTGGACTGCATGAACTGCAGCGCGATGCCGGGCAGCTCCGCGGCCACCTGTTGCACGTAGCGCCGCAAGATCGGCGACAGGTACGCGTCCACCACGCAGGTGTCGCCGCGCGACACCAGCTTCATCAGCGGCGAGACCACGTGCGAGACGCTCACCTGTGGGAAGCCGATGGCGTGCGCGATGCGCGCCAGCGCCTGCTCGTGCTGCGGGTAGCGGTAGCCGTGCATCAAGACGATCGCGAGGGCGCGCACGCCGGCCTCGAACAGCGCGCGCAGCGCCGCCTCGGCCGCAGCTTCGTCCAGCGCGCGCACCACGTCACCGTGGGCCCCGATGCGCTCGTCGACCTCCACCACGTCGCTGTAGAGCAGCTCCGGCAACACGATCCGGCGGTCGAACAGGCGCGGCCGATTCTGATAGCCGATGCGCAGCGCGTCGCCGAAGCCGCGCGTGATCGCCAGGGCCGTGCGCTCGCCCTTGCGTTCCAGGAGCGCGTTGGTCGCGACGGTGGTGCCCATCTTCACCGCCTCGATCGCGGAGTGGGGCAGCGCGGCGCCGACCTCGATCGCGCCCTCGCGCTCCAGGATCTGCCGGATCCCGGCCACGGCGGCATCTCGGTACTGCTCGGGGTTCTCCGACAACAGCTTGTGCGTGGTGAGCGACGCGTCCGGCCGCCGTGCGACCACGTCGGTGAAGGTCCCGCCCCGATCGATCCAGAATTGCCAGCGGCTCATCTCGCGACCCCTAAGTACGACTTGGAAGAGACCAAGTCGTACTAAGCAAACCGGCGCCGGGATGACCCCAGCGCCGGCGAGCGTACCGCGAAGAGGAGGCTTTCAGCTGGTCGGCAAGCGCTTGGTCCCGCGATCTTCGAACTCACGGATCGTCTCGCCCGTGTACACCTGGCGCGGGCGGTGGATGCGATCGCCGTCCGGATCCCTGCGCTGCTCCATCCAGTGCGCGATCCAGCCCGGCAAGCGGCCGAGCAAGAA
The DNA here is from genome assembly GCA_035274465.1 of Polyangiales bacterium. Taxonomy (GTDB): domain Bacteria; phylum Myxococcota_A; class Polyangia; order Polyangiales; family JAFGIB01; genus JADGRF01. The sequence continues at coordinate 19,508 of DATEOF010000094.1, read as the reverse complement.
CATGACCGTGAACATCTCGGTGGGGATGCCCATCGCGCGGTAGATGATGCCGCTGTAGAAGTCGACGTTGGGGTAGAGCTTGCGCTTGACGAAGTAGTCGTCCTTGAGCGCGTGCTCTTCGATCTGCTTGGCCAGGTCGAGCAGCGGGTCGTGGATGCCGAGCTCGGCGAACAGGCGGTCTGCCGACTTCTTGAGCAGGGTCGCGCGCGGATCGAAGTTCTTGTACACGCGGTGGCCGAAGCCCATCAGGCGGATCTTCGACTCGCCCTTCTTCACCTGATCGAGGAAGCGCACGATGTTGCCGCCGTCGGCCTGGATCGCCTCCAGCATCTCGATCACGCTCTGGTTGGCGCCGCCGTGCTTCGGGCCCCACAGGCCACAGATCGCGGCCGAGAGCGAGGCGAAGAGGTTCGCGCCGCTCGAGCCGACCATGCGCATGGTCGAGGTCGAGCAGTTCTGCTCGTGATCCGCATGCAGAATCAGCAGCATGTTCAGCGCGTCTTCCACGATCGGATTGACCGTGTACTCCTCGGCCGGGACGGCGAACATCATGCGCAGAAAGTTGGCGGGCCAGGACAGGTCGTTGCGCGGGTAGACGAACGGCTGCCCGATGCTCTTCTTGTACGCGAACGCAGCCAGCGTCTTGGCCTTGGCCAGGATGCGCAGGATGTTCAGATCGATCGTCTCTTCGGTCTCTTTGTAGAACGTCGAGAGCGACGAGACCATCGCTGACATCACCGCCATCGGGTGCGCGCCCGGCGGGTAGCCCTCGTAGAACTTCTTCATGTCCTCGTGAATCAGCGTGTGCCGATTCATCTTGTCGCGGAAGCTCTTGAGCTGCTCGGTGTTCGGACGGCCGCCGTAGATGAGCAGGTAGCAGACCTCGGTGAACCGCGCGCGTTCCGCGACCTGTTCGATCGGGTAGCCGCGATAGCGCAAGATGCCCTTGTCACCATCGATGAACGTAATCGAGCTGGTGCAGGAACCAGTGTTCCCGTACCCGGGGTCGAGCGTGATCAGGCCGGTCTGCTTGCGCAGATCGGTGATCACCAGGGCCTTCTCTTTCTCGGAGCCCTCGACGACGGGCAACTCGTACTCTTTGCCTTCGAATATGATCTTCGCTGTGCTCATGGACATGACGATATCACGATGTAGGGTGAACGACGCCACTGCTCAGTAGTCAGTTTGAGTTTCGGAAACGTATCGCCGGGGCAACGATTTTCAGTGACCCGAAGCTAGTGCCCACTAGTTGTTCGGGATGGGCACCGCTGGAGGTTTCGTGTGGGGAAACCCCGCTGGCAGGCCCGCATTGGGCGGCGTGGGTGCATCCACGCTGATGCTGATCGCATCGATCAGCTCGGGGTGCAGCGTCGGGTTGGTTTGTTTCCGGATCTCACTGACCAGCGAATCGATCGCGGCTTCACGCTGCTCGCGCCAGAGTCGCATCCGGATGCGTTCATCCGCCTCCTTGGCGGTTTCGGAATGCGCAGCACGGAGCCCAGTCAGCTTCAGGATGGCGAAGCCTGCGGCCGTCTTGATCACGCCGCTGGTGTCGCCCACGGTCTTGAGCGCGAACACCGCCTTGACCAGAGCCGGGTCCAGCTCGGGGCCGGGCTCGTCGGGCTTGCCCTTGGCGTCGAAGTAACGCAGGTCGCCGCCGCGCAACCGACTGGTGTCATCCTTGCTCTGCAGGCGCGCGAGCTCGCGGAAGCCGCGCGCATCCGCCGCCTTGGCTTGATCGAGCACAGCCTTGGCCTCGGCCTCGGTGGCGAGCAGCACCTGGCTCGCCCGACGCATCTCGGGGCGCACGAACTCGTCGATGTGCTCCGCGTAGTACTTCTGCACGGCATCGGCCGGGACCGTCTTCGGGGTGACCTTCTCGTCGACCTCTGTCTTCAGCAGCGACTGCACGGCGTTCTGCTTGATGGCCTGCACGACGCTCGGGTTCTTGTCGAAGCCGCGCCGCGCGGCCTCGGCCGCGAGCAGCTCGAACCGCACGCTGCGCGCGAGCAGCGCGTCGAGCGCGGACTTGTCGAGGTAGCGCTGCTGCGTGAAGGCACTGTTGGCTGCCACGGCATCCTCGAGATCGCCCACGCTGATCTGTCCGCGCGTGCCGCCGCCGGTATCGAAGGTCGCGACTACCTCGGCGCGGTGCGCGGCCTCGGCGGCTGGGTCGAGCGCGGGCTCGACGGGCGCGGCCTTGGGCTTGGGGTCGGCCCACGCGACGCCGAAGACGATCGAGCAGAGCAGGCCAGCAAAGGCCAGCTGCCAAAGGCGCTTGTGCATGGCTCGATCCCTTTCACGCACGCGCGATCAGGTCAAGCCTTGGGAACTAGCTGTCGATGCCGTAGGCCACGGACAAACCGAAGCTGAACTGCAGGATGTCGTACGAAGCCTCGAGCTTGATCGCCAGCTGCGGTATCGGCGTGTAGCGCAGCGCGAGCGCCGGCAGCATGATCGTTCCCGCGACGGGCGGCACGCGCTCTTCCTTGACGTGGTAGTGCGCACCCTCCGCGTCGTAGGGGTCGGTGGGCAGGCCGCTCTGGGTCGGCTCGCAGAACACCGGGTCCGGGATCCCCGCTGCCTCGCAGGCGTGCCATTCGCCGCCTGCGTCCTTGTACGCTTCGCTGCGGAACAGCGACCCGAGCACCACGCCGAACTGGATGCCCACGCCGTACTCGAACGAGAGCTGCGGCGTGATGTCCGTCGACCAGAGCAGCATGCCACGCACGTTCAGCAGGCCCAGGCTGCTGTCCAGGTACTCGGTGTCCTCCACGGGATCGCCGTCCGCACGAAACGGGCCGTCGAACCCGTAGCCCGCGTAGCCGAGACCGAGCACCCAGCTGAAGCCGTCCGCGTTGCGATGGGTGATCGTCGCGCCGAACGATGCGTTGAACACCGACGGCGACTCGGCGAGGAACAGGTCCAGCATGAACGACGGGACCAAGATGCCGTCGATGTACGCCCCGACCCACCACTGCGGCGTCCTGCCGCTGGCAGCTGCAGGCGCGTCTTTCTGCTGGGGGGAAGCAGCGCCTTCCTCGGCTGGAGCCGAAGCCGGTTCACTCGCTTCCGCCGCCGGAGCTTCTTCCTCCGGTTCGTCCTGCGCGAAACCGACCCCGTACAAGCCCAACCACGTCGCCAAGCTCACGAGCCAAAGGACACGCCGCATCCGGCGATGGTTAGTCGCGATGACGCGCGCTGTAAAGTACGCGTATCTGAACGCGCCAGCTCGCGCTCAGTGGAGGCGCCGCGCACCGCCGACCGATAATCACTCGGAGGGGTCGCGCCATGAGGCGCGAGCCTTCCGAAACGTGAGCGAAAGGTCTATCCAACCACGTCGCGCAAAGTAACGAGCGCGATCACCCCGAGCAGAAACAATAGCCCGACCGCGTGCACCGCGGCCTCGATGCGCTCGTTCGGCCGGCGGCGCGTGATCACCTCGTATCCGAGGAAGACCAGCTTGCCCCCGTCCAACGCCGGGAACGGCAACAGGTTGAAGTACCCGAGCGCGACCGAGATGGCGATCAGGATGCCGACGAACGGGTAGATGCCCTTCTCGGCCTGCTGGGCGACCAACTTGCCCATGCCCACCGGGCCGGTGATGCCCTCGGTCGAGCGACGCTTGATCAGATCGACCATGCCCTCGATGTTGCGCACGGTCAGCGTCCACGGCAGCGTCACGGCCAGGGCTGTCGCCTCACCGACAGGTAGCGGGCGCGTACGCGTCTCGAACTTGGGAGTCACGCCAATCACGCCGCGGCCACCCGAGTTGCGCGGCACGATGGTCATCGGCGCCAGCGCCTTGCCGTCGCGCTGCACCACGTAGGCAGTCGCCTGGCTGGCGCGCGGGCTGGTGACCTCGATCAGCTCCTTCACGTTGCGGATCTTCCGGCCGTTGGCCTCGAGGATCACGTCGCCCGCTCGTACACCGGCCTTGTCTGCGGGCGTACCCGGCTCGACCTTCTCGACCACCATCGGTTCGGTGGGCACCTCGTCGCGCCAACCGGTCACCGCGAGCGCGAAGATCATCAGCGAAGCGGCCAGGTAGTTGGCCAGCGGGCCGCCGACGATCGTCAGCATGCGCGCCATGATGCTCTTGTTCGGATACAGCGTCGGATCGTTCGGGTCGATCTCTTCGGCCGGATTCATGCCCGCGATCATCACGTACGCCAGGAACGGGATCGCACAGATCTGGAAGACCGTCGGGCTGCCTTTCGGTTGATACTTCGCCAGGACCGGCCCGAGGCCGATGCTGAAACGAGTCACGCGGATGCCAAACGCGCGCGCCATCCAGTAATGCCCCGCTTCGTGAACTATCACTAGAAGCGAGATGCCAAAGATCGCGACGAGGACTTGCAGCATGTGGGGTGCTCGGGGCGGGCGTGGGCCAGCCTCGAACGCGTAAGCATATCCCGGCCTGTCCGGTGAGGCCACTCGGGGAGCTCCCGGCTATGCTGGGCCCGTGGAAACGTCCCTGCGCGGCCGGCTCGCCGGCCTGACCGTCGCTGGCTTGCTTCTGGCAGTGCCGGTGCGCGCCGAGCCCTCGCTGCACGAATATGTGCCAAACGTCGACCCGCGGGAGGTGTCGCCGCTCGGCGCTGCCGAGCCCGGTGGAGGCTCCGGAGCGAGCGCGGCCGCGGGCGCGGACACCACGGAGTCGGCGCCGGCGTACCAGGCGACGGCGGGGGAGGGCACCCCCGGCGAGCCACCCGGCCGGCGCGCGCCCAGCTTTCGACCCGATCGTCTCACCGAGCTGGCCAGCGGGCTCGACTACTACGAGGTGTTCACGCCCTCGATCGCGCCGTTCAAGCGCGTGACCAGCCTCGGGCAAATCGAGCTCGACGTGGATGGTAAGACACCTGTACTCGTTGCGCGTGACACACAGCATACGCTGGTGAAGATCGAGGGCGAAGACAGCCGACCACCCGACGCCCGCCCGCGCGACCGCTTCCGCGGCGACGTGCGCCTCGACTTCAGCGACGGGCTGGTCGTCCCTCTGCCTTCGGTCTCGCCCGAGTCGCGCATCCTGTCGCTCACCGCCACGCCTTCGTTGCCGTTGCGCATCGAGCGCGACGCGGACGACAACTACGCTGTGCGCCTGCTGGGCCCCGCGCCGAGCTCGCCGGTGCACGTGGAATTCGTCACGGACGCGCCCCGCAGCTACTTCGGCGCGGAGATCTCGCAGGCGAAGGTGGACGTGTTCGCGTCCGAGCTACCGCCGCTCGAGCGCAGCATCCACAGCCGCGGGCTCTCGATCGCCAAACGTCTCGGGCTCTCGCGCAAGAGCGAGCTCGGCACGGCGCTCGAGACCCTGACCCGGTACTTTCGCGCATTCGAGGAGTCGAAGGCGCCGCCCGAAAACACGGGCGATCTGTACCTCGACCTGGCGCGCTCGCAGAAGGGCATCTGCCGGCATCGCGCGTACGCGTTCGTGGTCACCGCGCAGTCGCTCGGCATCGTGGCGCGCTTCGTTCAAAACGAAGCGCACTCCTGGGTCGAGGTGAAGCTGCCGCGCAGCGGGTTTTTGCGCATCGATCTGGGCGGCGCGTCGGAAGGCTTGACCGCACACTCGGCGAACGACGCGCCCAGTTATGTCCCGGCGCAACCGGACAGCCTGCCGCAGCCGGAGAGCTACCGCAGGAGCTATGCGCGCGCGGCGGCTCGGGCTCGGGGCACTGCGCCGGGTGCCGACAGCGTCGCCGGCAGGTGGCTGAATGCCAATCAATTGCGTGCTCCTGACCCTGCAGCTGCTGCGCGCGGACCGGCGGACTCGTCGGCGCAGGGGTCGGTGGCGGCGGCGCAGGCCTCGCAAGCCCCGCCACAGCCCGCCGCCCGCGAGTCACGCAACCCCAAGCGGCCGCTCTCCCTCTCGCTCGAACAGCAAGCATTCACGGCCCTGCGCGGTACCGAGCTGCAGCTCGCGGGCCGCGTGCGCAACGAGGCCGCCGAAGGCGTGTCGGGTTTGCGCGTGGAAATCTGGATCGCCTCACCACGCCGCGACGAGCGCATGCTGCTAGGCGTCTGCGTCAGCGAGGGCAACGGCGAATTCCACGCTTCGCTCGGCGTGCCATCGGACCTGCAGGTGGGTGACTACCGGCTGGTAGTGCTCACGCCAGGTGATGCGCGCTACGCCGCGGCTGTCGCGCAGTAGTAACGCCTCGCCCTTCGCGGTCCCTGGTGTATGCTGCACCCACATGCGCCTGGCGCTCTGTCAGTTCGATGCCACAGTCGGGGACCTGGATGGCAATCGGGCGCTGATCCGTGACAGCGCCCGGCAGGCCCACGCGCGCGGTGCGGACCTGGCTGTGTTCTGCGAGCTCGCCATCACCGGCTATCCGCCGCGCGACCTGGTCGAGCGTCCGGCGTTCGTGGATGCCGGCCTACGCGCGCTGGACGCGCTGGCGCGCGAGCTGCCTCCCTCGCTCGCGACCCTGGTGGGTTTCGTCGACCGGCGGGTGATCGGCCAGAAGCCCACGCTGTACAACGCCGCGGCGCTGCTGCGCGGGGGTGGGGTCGAGCAGATCTTTCACAAGCGCCTGCTGCCCACGTACGACGTGTTCGACGAGGCGCGTTACTTCGAGGAAGGCCACCTGCCGCTGGTGTTCGAGCACGGCGGCCTGCGCTGCGGCGTCACGCTGTGCGAGGACGCCTGGAACGATGGCGAAGGCCCGCTGCGGCGCATCTACGCCAAGAACCCCGTGGCCGACTGCTTCGCGAGCGGCGCCGACCTGCTGCTGAACCTGGCCGCGTCGCCCTTCACGCTGCAGAAACGCCTGGGCCGCGCGGACATGCTGGCGGACATCGCCGAGCGCTACGCCAAGCCGGTCGCGTTCGTGAACGCGCTCGGTGGCAACGATGACCTGGTGTTCGACGGCAGCTCGGTGCTGTTCAACCCCGACGGCACGCTGTGCGCGCGGGCGGCCAGCTTCGCCCCGGACCTGGTGACGGTCGATCTCGGCGAGCTCGGCCCGGTGCGCGATGCGCCGGTCACCGAGTCGGCGGCGGCGCTCGAAGCGCTCACGCTCGGTACGCGCGACTACGCGCACAAGTGCGGCTTCAAGTCCGCGGTGGTCGGACTGTCCGGCGGCATCGACAGCGCGCTGGTCGCGGCGATCGCCGTGCGCGCGCTCGGGGCGAGCCACGTGCTCGGCGTGGTCATGCCGACGCGCTACTCGTCGGACATCAGCCGCAGCGACGCCGAAGCTCTGGCGAAGAACCTCGGCATCACGTTGCGCGTGATCGACGTCGATCCGATCTTCGAGACCTATCTCCGCAGCCTCGGCCCGGAGCTGGACGCCCTGCACCCCGCGACGCCCGACGAGACCACGTTCGAGAACATCCAGGCGCGCATCCGCGGCAACACGTTGATGGCGATCTCGAATCGTTGCGGGCACCTGATGCTCACGACCGGCAACAAGAGCGAGCTCGCCGTCGGCCACTGCACGCTGTACGGCGACATGGCGGGCGGGCTCGCGGTGATCAGCGACGTTCCAAAGACGTTCGTCTACAAGATCGCGCGGCAAGTGAATGAACAGGCGCGCCGCGAGCTGATCCCCGAGCGCATCTTCACGAGGCCGCCGAGCGCGGAGCTGCGGCCGAACCAGGTCGATCAAGACACGCTGCCGCCGTACGAGCTGCTCGACGCGATCATCGAGCGCTTCGTCGAGCAGGGTCATTCGGTGCAACAGATCGTGGCGCAAGGGTTTGCCGCCGATGTGGTGACGCGCGTGGTGGGCATGCTGCGCATGCACGAGTACAAGCGCAGGCAGTTGCCTCCGGGGTTAATCATTACGAGTAAGGCCTTCGGTCCGGGCAGGCGCTATCCGATCGCGCAACGGTTTCGCGGGTAGCTCCGAATCTGCGTCCCCGTCCACATCTTCATCTTCATCCTCGTCTTTGTCGTTGTCCCTATCTGTGTCGTTGTCTTCTGGAGGGGCTGCGAGGAAGAGGACAAAGCTAGGGATGAAGACAGAGATAGGGATGGGGATGAGGACGCGACGGGGATTTGGGAAATAATTGTTCGCGCACGCGGCGTTGTCAGCGCTCCATGCACTCCTTCATCCTGATCCCTTGGTTCAAGCTCGGTCCGTGGAACGTCCCGCTGCCCTGGGGCGGCACCGTCGCGCTGCACGCATTCGGCCTGCTCGCCGCGATCGCGATCATCGTGGGAGCTCGCTGCGCGCAGCTGAGAGCGGCGCAGCTGGATCTGCCTCGACGCGTGATCGATGACTTCATCACCTGGACCACGCTGTACGGCATTCTGGCCGCGTATGTGTTGAACATCGCGATGTACGAGCCCGAAGCGCTGGCCGAGATCGCGCGCGACCCGGGCCTGCTCTTGCGGCGCTGGTACGGCCTGTCGTCGTACGGCGGGTTCTTCGGCGGCACTGTGGCCGCGGTGATCTTCGCGCGGCGGCGCGGCGTGTCGCTGGAAGCGCTCGGTGATGCCTGGTGCTTCGCCTTCCCGTTCGCCTGGATCTTCGCGCGCCTCGGTTGCTTCGTGGTGCACGACCATCCGGGGCAGGTGAGCGACTTCTTCCTGGCGGTCGACGACTATGCGGGCCGCGGGCAGCCGCGCCATGATCTCGGCCTGTACGAAGTGCTCTGGAGCTTGCCCGTTGCGGCGCTGTTCTACGCATTGAGTCAAAGGCAAACTCGGCAAGGCGTCTTCCTGGCGTTGATCCCGCTGCTGTACGGGCCGGTGCGCTTCGCGCTCGACTTCCTGCGCGCCAGGCCGATCGAAGGCGGCGACGTGCGCTACTTTGGCTTGACGCCCGGCCAATACGCCTCACTCCTGGCGACTTTGATCGGTGTCGCACTGTGCGCGCGCGTGTTCCGGGTGAGACAAGCTGCGTCCATCTGACGTTGACCACTACCTGGCGGTGCGCGCGACAATCGGTGGATGGCGCGCAGCAGCGGTCTGGCAGCCTCGGCCGAGGAGAGCCTGATCGCAGGTCGCTATCGCATTGAAGCGCTGCTCGGCAAGGGCGGCATGGGTGCGGTGTACGCAGCGCTCGACAGCGCAACCGGCCGGCGACTGGCGCTCAAGCGGACCTTCGGCTCGGTCTCGCCCAAGGTGCTGGAGCTGTTTCGCCGCGAGTTCCACACGCTGCACGGCCTGCGCCACCCGAACATCATCGAGGTCTACGACTACGGCAGCGACGCCGACGGCTTGTTCTACACGATGGAGCTGCTCGAAGGCGGCGACCTCGGCCACGCCGCGCCGCTGCCCTGGCCGGTGGTCTGCAGCTATTTGCGGCAGGTCGCCATGCTGCTCGGGTTGTTGCACGCGCGGCGCTTGCTGCACCGCGACATCAGCCCGCGCAACCTGTGGGTGCTGCCGGACGGCCGACTCAAGCTGATCGACTTCGGCGCGCTGTGTCCGTTCGGAGTGCCGACCGAGGTCGTCGGTACGCCACCCTTCATCGCGCCCGAATGGCTGCACGAGCGCAGGGCCGGCGTGATCGTCGATCAGCGCGCCGATCTGTATGCCCTCGGCGCGCTGGCCTATTGGCTACTGACCAGCGTGCACGCCTACGCCGCACGTTCGGTGAACGACTTGCCGCGCGTCTGGGGCCGCGAGCCCGCACCGCCGTCGAGCCTCGCCAAGCTGGTGGAGGACCGCGCGTTGCCTGCCATCCCCGCCGAGCTGGATGCGCTGGTTGCGTCGTTGTTGCGCCGCGACCCGGCCGCGCGGCCCGCCACCACCGAGCTGTTGATCGATCGCATCGACGCCATCGCCGGGCCCGCGCAGGAGACCACGGACCACGCGGTGCGTGGCTACGTCCACAGCAAGGCGTTCGTGGGCCGCAGCGTGGAGCGGCAGCTGGTCGAGCAGTACTTGCGCCTGGGCCGTGCCGAAGGTCGCGTGATCGCCATCGAGGGCGTGCCCGGCATGGGGCGCAGCCGCTTGCTCGAAGAACTCTCGGTGCTCGGGCGACTGTCCGGCGCCACTAGCCTGTCGGTGCGGGGTGAGCGGGAGCGCGCGTTCGGCGTGGCCAACGCTATTGCACTTGGATTGCTCGAGAGTGCGCCGGGCGAGGCGCTGGCCGCCGCGAAGCCCCACGCCGGCCAGCTCGCCCAGCTCTCGCCCGAGCTGCAGCGGCGGCTGGACGTGGCGGGCCCACTGACGCGCGACGTGACACCGCGCGGCCGCGAGCAGCTGCAGCGCGCGTTGACCGAGTGGGTGTTCGCGCTGGCCGAGCAGCGCAAGCTGCTCTTGCTTGTCGACGACCTCGAGCAGAGCGACGAGGAGTCTGCCGCGTGGTTGGCCGCGCTGGCACGCCAGTGCAGCACACGGCGGCTGCTGCTGGTGGCGTCATTGGTCCACGAGCCCAGCAGCCAGCCCCCGCTGCACTTGCAGATGTTTCGCGCGGCGGCGCTGGTGATGCGGCTCTCGCCGCTGACGGCGGCGGAGGTCCACGAGCTGCTCTCGTCGGTGTTCGGGCCGGTCGCGTACCTGCAGCGCGTGGCCGATAGCTTGTATCGCGTCTCGCAGGGCAGCCCGGCGCATTGCCTCGAGCTGGTCGAGCACCTGGTCGACAGCGGTCTCGCGCGCTACGCCGAGGGCACGTGGGCCTTGCCCGGCCAGCTGGCGGACGAAAGTTTGCCGCGCAGCCGCGGAGAAATGCACGCCACGCGGCTCGAGCGCATCGGCGAGCGTGCACGTAGCTTGGCCGAGTTGCTCAGCATCCACGACGGGCGTTTGATGCGGCGCGAGTGCCTGGCGCTCTCGGAGCTCGGCGAGCATGACACGGCCGAAGCGCTGGTGGAGCTCACGCTGTGTGGCGTGTTGATCGAGACCGACCAGGGCTACGGGTTTGCGCACGGCGACGTGCGAGAGAGCCTGCTGCGCGGTCTGTCGGTGGAGCGGCGCACGCGCGCGCACGAGCGGCTCGGCACAGCGCTGCTCGCAGCTGCGAGCGATCCGATCGACAGCCTGCCTGCGGCCCTGCACCTGTTCCACGCCGGTGACCGGGCGCAATGCCAGCAGCTGGTGCGCACGGCGGTCGTGTACCTGTTCGAAGGCCACCGCGAGCGTATGCACATCGCGACGCCCTTGCTGGAAGAGGCTGTGGCGCTGTACCGCGCCGCCGGCCTCGGGAAACACGCGCTCGCCACTCCGCTGGGTGCGCTCGCCGCCGCGAGCTTCTTCGTCGATCGACGGCTGGCCGACCGCTACGGAGTCGAGGCGCTCGATACGATCGAGGATCTGTTGTGCTTCGACGTGGCGCGCAAGCTCGAGCGCTACATCGGCAAGAAGGCTGCGCTGTACGCAGCACTGGCGCGCGCAGGCATTCGAGCTCGGCGGCTCGGCCCCGGCGCCCCCAGCGTACAAGACGCATTGCGCATGCTGATCGGCGCGGTGGTCGGCCTGAACGCGGTCGCGACCTCGGGCCTGGATCTCGCGGTCACCGAGCGTTGCCGCCGCGCCTTCGAGCCGCTGTCGGCGTTCAGCGATCGCGAGATCGCAGGCTTCGTGCGCCGCTGCACGCTCTCGATCTCGGCCATCCTGACCGAGAAGCACGCGGCCACGCTGGCCGAGCTGCGGACGCTGGCCTCGATGATGGACAGCGGCGTGGTGATCAAGGGCATGCCCGACCACCTCAAGGGCGAGTTCCTGGCCGGCTGCTTGTTCTCGATCGGCATCATGGAGAGCTGGCGCCAGAGCCCCGAGACGCTGGTCATCGCGGATCGTATCGAGCCCTGGAGCCCGATGGCTGCGCTCAACGCCGATCACCTGCGCGCGGTGTACTACTCCACGCGCGGCGACCGGTCGCGCGGCGAGCACTTCAGGCAACGCGTCGAGACGCGCGCGCTGCAGGTCGGCGCGGCCTGGCAGGTGGTCAGCCTCGGCCCCGTCGAGGATCACCTCACCTCGCTCTGGATCCAGGACGCGCTGCTCGCCAAGCGCGCCGCGGCCGAGCTCGAGCGCCTGAGCCGCGAACTACCGACCTTCCGCAACGAGGCTCGCCGTGCGCGTGCCACGTACCTGGTGCTGTGTGGCCGCTACCGCGAGGCCATCGTGCACTTGAGCGCCGACGACTCGCCGCGCTCGCTGGCCGGCTGGTCGCGAACGCAAGGCATCCTGGCGCGCGCGCACAACCGCCTGGCCGAGCACGCCCGTGCGCGCGAGTTGTGTGTGGAAGCGCTGGCCGGCCGCAGCGAAGAAGACCTCAGCTTCGTGATGATGAACCTGCACGTCCAGATCGAGCTGGTGCTGGCGGATGCTGCGCTCGGGGACGTCGAGCGAGCGCGCTCCCAGAGCGAAAGGCTGTTGGCCAAGTTCGCCGATCGCGCGGGACCGCTAGCGCTCGGCGCATTGCACGAAACTCGCGCGCGTGTGGCGCTCAGCGAGCGCGACTTCGAGACCGCGCGAGCGCATTGCGCCGCCATGCGCCGCTGCTACGCGCCCACCCAGATCACCAGCCTGCTCGAGCTCACCGATCAGCTCGCCGCGCAGCTCACGCGTAGCGAGCGAGGCGAAGTCCCGGCCAGTGCGGGCACCGCGGTGCTGTTCGGCGACGACGCGCACCTGATCACGCGTATGCGCCTGATCCTGACCCACACCGAAGCCACCTTCGAAGCGCGAGCGCAGCGCGGCCTGCAAATCGCGCTCGACCTGACCGGTGCCCAGGAAGGCTTCATCATCTCGCGTGCCGCCCCGACCGGTGCGGTCCACATCGGAGATCGGCAGCCCAGCCGAGACCTGGTCGCCTGGGCCCAGGCCCAACTCGAGGCCACGCGAATCGAGGAGACCGCGGTCGTAACCGATCAAACAGTCAGTGAGACCGGAGTCATGTCCCTCGGCGAAAACCGCTACTGCGTCATCGTCCTGCCCCAAAGCGAAGGCGCAGAACCGGCCGCGCTGGTCCTGGGCTTCCAGGACATGAATCCGCGTACGCCCAGCCACGAAGTCCTGTCGATCCTCGCCGGACACCTGGTGGAACCCAAGGTCTAGTACGTGCTAGAAGCTCCTCCCGAACGGAGGGGAGCTGCCATGACCACGACTGTCACGGGTTGGACCACGTTGGCGGAAGAACCGTTGGTGCTGCAGCGCGAGTACAGCTTCGGAGCTGGCTTCGCGAATGCGATGGTAGTCGGCCTGCCGGGAGACAAGCTGCTCCTGATCAGCGCGCCGGTAGGCCTATCCGCCGCCGAGCTACAAACGCTGACCGATCACGGCGAAGTAGTCGGCATGCTAGCGATCAACGGCGCCCATCACATGGGCCTGCCCACCTGGCGCACCGTCTTCCCGAACGCCGTTACCTACGCCACACCCCAGGCGCGCGAGCGCATCCTGAAAAAGTGCAAGGCCCCGGGCCAGCTCGAATCGATCGACAAACTCCGCCCGCTGCTCGGCGATCGAGTCAACGTAGTAGCAGCGGACGGCTGCAAGATCGGCGACGTCCTCGTGCGCGTACAAACCGAGCGAGGCGTCCTGCTCTACGTAGGCGACTTCATCGCCAACATCCAGCAACTACCCAAGAACATGCTGTTCCGCTTCATGTTCTGGCTCACCGACTCCGGCCCCGGCCTGAAAGTCTTCCAAATCTTCTTCAAGTTCTTCGCCTCGGACAAACGAGCCCTGCGCGACTTCCTGATCCGCGAAATCGAGTCGCGCCCTCCGAGCATCCTCGTCCCCGGCCACGGCGACGTGGTGACCAAACCCGAGCTGAGCACCACACTCGTCTCGATGCTCCGTGCCGCCGTCTGAAGCAGCCGAGCCTGCCGTCCTGCAGGGATCGAGCTCGTCACAGTTCCGGGCCGACGCATGCGTCCGCTTGCGCTGAATATATGACCGCCCGAAGTCCTGCTCGGCCAGGAGCCCGTTGTGTGAACGGCAGAGAAACTTCAAATTCCCCACGGTCGGCTGCCCACCGCGAGCGTACGGATCGTCGTGGTGCAGCTCGAGGTGGCCGCGCGCGGTGCAGCGACGACCGTCGGGACTGACGAGGGCGCACTGACCGGCGTCGCGTCGATATACCTCGCGAACCACTGCGCGCGCCCGAGCCGCCGGCAACTTACGCACGACAGTCGGCACGTCCGGCTTGGGCGCGAGCTTCGCAACCAAAACCTCCACCTCACGCTTGCTCTTCGCCCGAGCGCGCTCCAGGACCTCGACGTGATTCGCCTGCGTCAACTGCGGCGCCAGCAACCTGATAGCGGTCAGATGCAGCTCGTTCCTCTCCAACATCTGCAGAACCAACGGAAACTCCCGAGCCACCTTGGCAACGCGCAAGCGCACGTACGCCTCATCCTCGGACACATGCAACGCTTCGACGGCGTACTCGAACATCGACGAGAACGCCTGCTCCCGATACAACCCGCGCGCCTCGACCTCCCCGAGATGCAACACCAGCCGCGCAGTGACGCCGCGATCCTGCCGCACCAACCCATGCAACCCCGCCATCAACGCGACATCGTCCAGGCGGGCGATCTCTGCGAGATCCAAATCATGATTTCCCATGCCCACCCCTTGAAAGATGTAAGGTCTGTAGCACGGCAATTCGCGCGCCCCTGAGCGCTCTACTATGCCGAGGGTCTGACTACGATCGAAGTGGTTTTCGTAAATGCTCGAAGAAGGCCGCAAGAACCCTGCAGAGCGCGCGGACAGTGCGTTCTGGTTCGCTCTGGCAGATTGGAACAAGCCCGCGCTCAAAATCTGTCAATGTAAATCGTCAGCTAACAGTATTTTTCTTGCGCAATTCCCGACAAGCATCTGAACGCTCAGCGAAGGGCAAAATGATCTTCCCTCCAAGAACCCAAAGCCACGCAGACACAAACGTCAACTGACCGGGAGTCTGAGGGCCGGAGGTCCTCAGTGAGGCTCGCGGCAGCGAGCCGTAGGCCGCCGACCTGTCGCGTGGCACCACGCCGGACCACGCCCGAGGCCTTGCGCACAGCAACAAACAAACATTTGGCGCTACGACATCATCGCGCTGCACGACGTCAGTTGGCGCCGCGACCCGAACGAGCAGCACACCGCCACTCTCCCGAGTCGAGCTAGGCGTCCGCCGCGCTGCTTGCGCGCCCCACGCACGTTCAGACGTCGCCGCCCCGACGGTTACATTTTCTCGCCCACATCGCTCCCGAGCTTGAATAAACCGCGATCCGCTTCGAATTTTTCGCAACTCCATTGAGCTTCGACCGACGAGCATCTGAGAGCTCAGCGAGCGGCAACATGATCTTCCCTCCATCACGCTCCGGGGCCCTTCGTACGGCAGCAACTGACTTGGCGCGCCGACCTCAACGCGCTGCACGACTTCACGTGGCTCCGCGCGCAACGAGCACACGCCGCGTCTCGACCCCGCCGCCGTTCAGCGCGGCGTGCGGTCGACGAAGTAGAAACCCGCCCGCCCCTCGTGCGCGCACGTCCTCACGGTCCAGCGCTGACTCCCGGCCTCGACCCGGATCGGCAGCGCCACCCCCGCCCCGAGCCTCGCGAACCCCGCCGCCGGCAGCTGCAAGCGCTGCTTGCCATCGATGAACAACACGCTTGGCCCCCAGGCCGCCAGCTCGAACAACCTCGTCTGCATGCTGGGCGCCACGTGCTCGAACATCCCGCAGCCATCGGCACCGAGCTTGCCACTGACGTACGCCCCGCCCGAAGACCCCTGCCAGTCACTCACGAACTCTGCCGGCACGTCCCCGCGCAGCTGAAACAACCAGTGCCTTCCGCGCGCCAGCACGCGCACCCGCGGATCCGACAACAACCGCTCGAGCAGCGCCTCGTGCGGCCCCGAGAACGCCAGATACTCGCTATCCAGCCCCCGCGTGATCGCACTCGGCACATCCGGCAATGACCCCGCCATGACCTCCCGCCACAGCGCATGTCGCGCGGGATCGCCCACGGCCATGAACACCGGATCGAGCACGTTCAGATACCGCGCGTGTGGCGCGTGGAAAGCGTAGAGTTCGGCATCATCCCAGTTCGCCGCCACGCGCGCCCCAACCGGCAGCCGCCTCGCCAGCTGCTCGAGCTCCCCGCGCAACCCGGCATCGAAGCTGCCGGCCATGCGCCAGTTGATGAACGCGGTCAGCCCGGCGCTCCCGCAGCTGAGAGCGGCGATCACGCCCAGTCCCACCACACTCGGACAGCTGCGCCCCCCCGGCAAGCGCATCCGCGCCCCCACGCCGAGCCCGCGCGCGCTCAGCTCGAAGCACAGCGCGAGACCCGCGAACGGCATCGCCAGCGTCGCGAACCGCCCCATCTGCGCGAACAGCAGGCCGAACGCGCCCGCGGCGATCCAGCAGAACGCCGCCATGCGCCGCGCGTGCGCATTCGTCTCCGCCGCCTCCGGGCTGCGCGCCGCGACCAACGCGGCGAGCCCGACCCAGAACCACAGGTCGAGCTGCAGCAGATCCAGCGTGGTGTGCGGCTGGAACTCGCCGCCCACGTCGAGCCGCGCGCGCCAGCGGAAGAACTCGACGTTCTGCACCCAGAACACGCTCAGGTTGGTGGGGAACTGCGGGTGGATCAGCACGCCCGCCACGCAGCCGACGGCCACCGCAGCCACCAGCTGCCAGTCCCAGCGCCGCTCCGACCAGCGCGACCAGACGCCGAACAGCAGGCTCAGGATCAACAGACTGTGGAACGCGGTGTGCGACAGTGCGAACGCGCAGCTCAATGCCGAAGCCAACCAGCAGCGGCGCTCGGCCAGGGCCCACACCACCCACAACAGCAGCAGGATCGCCAGCAGCTCCGGTCGCAGGCGCAGTGCACGCAACATGAAGCTGCCGCTGCCGAACACCAACACGGGCAGCAGCGCACCCGCTCGGCCCAGCGCCAGCCGCCCAAGCTGCCAGAGCGAGACGGCGATCGCCGCGCACAGCAGCGCGAGCGCCAGCTTTCCTCCCAGCTCGGGCTCGGCCAGCTTCACGAACGGCACCAACAGCAGGTGGAACAACAACTCCTTGTCGCCGTAGCTCCGGCCCAGCGTGCTGAAGCGCGCCCAGCCCAGGTGATCGACGAAGCCATGAGCGGCGAGCGTTCGAGCCAGCGCGAGGTGCAGGTAGGAGTCCGCGTCGAGCAGGCGCGCCGCCCGCGTGAAGAACAGCGCGAAGCCCGCCCACAACCCTGCTCCCGGCACGATCCAGAACGGCAGGCGCACGCTCATCGACGCGCGCGGAGTCGCGGGGGCAGCTTCACCTACACTGGGATGCGGCATGCCTTGCAGCCGCGATGGTACATCACTCCTTCGGTAGTCCGATGTCGCGCGCGCTCAGGTGCACCGTGTAAGGCACGTTCTCCTGTGCGCCCTCCACATCCAGGCCGGTCTTCGGCTCGGGCTCGGCGCCCGGCTGACAGGGCTTGTCGAGCGCGCAGAGTGTCAGGTCGACCGTGTACGGCTGGACCGTGGTGTCGATGTCGACCACGCCGAACACGAAGTTGTCGTCGTCGCGCGCCAGGATCTCGTCGGTCTTCTGGCTCGGCGCGGTGCCGCGGGACTTGGAGAGCGGCGTCGGCTCGAACTCGTAGAAGCGATAGCCGGCGCGCTGGTAGCGGAACAGGCCCGACCAGTGCTGGTCGCCGCTCAGCAGCAGCACGTCGCCGACCGCACGTTTCGCGATGTACTGGAACAGTTCCTCACGCTCGGTGCTGAACGAGACCCAGGCGTCCTGGCCGGTCATCGACCAGTCGCTCAAGAGCACGGAGGAGACGATCACCTTCAACGTCGCGGGCTCGCAGCTCAGCCAGGCCAGCAGATCGCGCTTCTGCGCCGCGCCCAGCATGGACTTGTTCGCGTCGTCCGGGGCCGTGTTCGGTGAGCGCGAGCTTCGCAAGTCGAGCACGAAGAACGCGACGTCGCCCGCGCGGAAGGTGTAGTAGAGCGCGTCCGTGCGGAACGGCCTCGGGTTGTGCTCCTGGACGTACGTGTCGTACGCCTCGCGTGCGGGCTGGTAGCGCTCGCTCTTGCCCAGCCAGTAGTTGTCCTGGATCTCGTGGTCATCCCAGATCATGAAGGCCGGCACGTTCGCCATCAGCTCGTGCAAGAACTTGATGTTCCAGTTGCGCCGGTACAGCCCGGAGAATGCTTCTCGCGTCGACTCGACCTCGTCGGCGTACATCTGATCGCCGATGAACAACAGAAAGTCCGGATCGACCGCGCGGATCTGCTGGAAGATCGGCTGCGTGCCGGTGCCGGTGATGTCCGCGCCGACCACCACGCGCGTGCGCGCGGGCTCGTGGTCCGCAGGCAGCGTGTGGAACTCGCCGCTGGCGGCTTCCATCGCGCTGTCTTCGCCACCGCCAATGGGGCGCAGCAGCACGGCGTACCCGTAGTGTTGCGCGGGCGCGAGGCCCGTGATCTCCACGCTACCGCTGAAGTCACCAGCAGCCAACAGCTGCGGGCCTTCGATGTCGGGTGGGGCGTTGCCTTGATCCTTGGGCCAGACCCGCACGCGAAAGGCCGCCTCGCGATCGGTGCGCAGCCAGAGCTTGACCCCGCTGTCGGTGAGCGCGCCCAGGATCGGACCCGCGCTTAGCTCGGGCTGCATGCCACCCGGGACCGTTACGACGGGTTCGTCCGGCTGACCCGCGCCCCAGTGGGCGCGGGCGTTGACGTGCCGCTGATAGCTGCTGCACATGGCCGTGGTGGTCGGCGGCTCGGGGTGGCTGGGCGGCGCAGCGTCCGGGGGCGTCGCGTCGCTCGCACCGGGCGGCTGCGTGTCGGCGGCTGGCTCGTCCCGATTTGCGTAGCATGCGGTGCAGGCCACGACCGCCAGCACATTCCAGCAGAGGGTTCGCACGGCAAGGCTCTCCTGGTTCCGCACGCGCGCTACCCAGGCGGCGTGTGCCGCGATTCTAGAGAGTCCGCGCCGCGCTAGCTACGGCACGCAGCCACCGGCCACCGACTAGCTCCCCTCACGTCACCGGGGTGTGACGTCTGTTCACTCGACCGGCGGCGTGTCGTGCATCAGGCGGTCCACGTGCGCCGGCGCGATGCCCAGGCGCTCGCCGAGGGTCTGCGCGACCATCTGCTCGCGCGCGTCCAGCCTGCCATCCACCGACGCGGCCGCGATCGCCAGCTCCAGCGCCAGCTCGGCATCGGTTCGATCGCCGTACAGCGCGGACGCTACCGCGTCGAGGCGCGGCTCGAGGCCTTCGCTGGCGCGCGCCTCCTGGAACTCGGCCAGCATGCGATCCAGCGCGGCGCTGCTCAGCAGGTTGTCGGTCAGCGTTCGCAGCGCGCCGCGCAGCACGTCGCGCTCGCGCGGTCCGACCTCGGCATCGGCGCCGATCACCAGGTACATGGCCTCGGCGAACGGCCGCACGCGCCGGGCGAGCTCCCGCTGCTCGGGCGTCATGAAGTTGCCGAGCCCCGGCGGCGGACTACTCAGGACCGTGCCGCGTCGGAGCAGGGTGTTGCGCAGGCGTTCGATCGGGGAGCGGGTCATGCTCGGCCTCGTGGGCCGTAGTCTGGCCGATCTTCGATGTCGGGGAGTTTTCCGGAAGGGCCCGCGCGTGCAGTAGGCGCGCGACCGCCACTGCTCCCGACAGG
>DATEOF010000093.1:0-131810 GCA_035274465.1 Polyangiales bacterium | reverse complement strand
GACCCGCGTGCGCGCGAGCGGCAGCGGCGCCGGACCGTCGACATCGCGCAGCGAGCCGGTCAACGCGGCGCCGCCGTCGATCGGCTCGCCCAGACCGTCCAGCACGCGGCCCAGTAAATCGTCGCCGCAGCGGATCCGCAGCGGCCGGCGCAGCGCCAGCACCTTGTCGTCGGGGCCGAGCCCATCTGCCGCTCCCAGCGGCAAGACGTTCACGCCCTCGGCGTCGAACCCGACGATCTCCGCCAGCAGCGGCCGCCCGTCCGAACGCTGGATCTCGACCAGCTCACCGACCCGTGCGTCGGGCAGGTCGATCGACAGCGACAGCCCCAGCGCACCCCGCAAGCGACCGGTGATGCGCACCGCGTCGTCGGCCTGCGACAGGCTCCGCGACAACTGATCGAGATCGATCGGCATGCGCCGCCCTCAATCGAACAGGCTCTTGAGCTTGTCCAGGAACGTCTGCTGCTGCGGGTGGGTCTCGCCGCCCATCTCCTGCGCCAGCTCCTCGAGCAGCTCGCGCTGGCGAAGCGTGAGCTTGGCGGGCACCTCGACGATGACCTTCACCAGCTCGTCGCCTTTGCCGTAGCCGCCAAAGACTGGCAGGCCCTTGCCCCGCAGCCGGAACACGCGGCCCGACTGCGTGCCCGGGGGAAGCCGCATCTTCACCCGGCCCTCGAGCGTCGGCACGTCCAGGTTGGCCCCGAGCGCGGCCTGCGGGAAGCTCACCGGCACATCGCACAAGACGTCGGCGCCATCGCGCTTGAACAGCGGGTGCTCGGCGACTTCGACGTGCACGTGCAGGTCGCCGGAACCGGCCGGCACCTCCTCGCCCATGCCGCTGATGGTCCGCACCGCGCCGTCTTCCACGCCCGCGGGGATCTTCACGCGCAGCGATTGCTGCTTCGGCACGCTGCCGCGGCCCTTGCACTGGTTACAGCGCGCCTCGACCCGCACGCCCGTCCCCTCGCACGAGACGCACGGCCGCGAGGTGGCGAAGAAGCCGCGCTGCACGCGCACCTCCCCGCGCCCGCGACAGGCGGGACACTCGGGCGAGGTCACGCCCGGCTCGAAGCGCGCGCCCCGGCACTGCTCGCACAGCTCGTCGCGCGCGTACTCGATGATGCGGTCCGCGCCGAGCGCCGCCTCTTCGAACGAAATCTGCAGGTTGTAGCGAAGGTCCTTCGGCATGCGCGACGCGCCGCCGCGGCGGCCGAACATGTCGTCGAGGAAGCCCTCGAGCATCTCGCCGATAGCACTGAAGTCGGACGGGTCGAAGCCGGTGCCACCGCGCGCGGGGTCGAACGCCGCGTGGCCGAACTGGTCGTAGCGGCGGCGCTTGTCCGTGTCACTCAGGACGGCGTAGGCCTCGCTGACGCGCTTGAAGTGCTCTTCGGCGCGCACGTCGCCCGGGTTCTTGTCCGGGTGGTACTTGATGGCCAGCTGCTTGTAGGCGCGCTTGAGCTCATCCGCGCTCGCGCCGCGTGCCACACCCAACAACTCGTAATAGTCGCGCTTCTCCGCGCTCACCATGGCTCCTGCCTAGCAGACCCGCACAGTCGGGCGTGGGAAGATACGCCCAAAGCGGTCCTGCGTCGTGCCCAGCTGCACTCGTGCCTCAATCCGAACCGTGGGTCTACTACAACCGTGCGGCAGTGTCTCGACGTAGCCGGTCGCGCTACAACCAGTTCCGAATTTCCGTTCCGCTCCATGACCGAAGGCTGGGAAATCGTCGTAACTGCCGAGCACGATGGCGAGCGCATCGACCGCTTCTTGCGCCAGAGGGGCCTGCGCGCAAGTCGCGCTGCGCTCGCCGAACAGCTCGCGCGCGGGGATATCCGCGTCAACGGAGCACGGTTCAAGAAGGGCCAGCGCCTGCGCGCGGGCGACCGGGTCAGCGGCGCTCGCGCGAACCTGCCGGCGCTGGCACAGCCCGACCCCCAGCCGCTGGCCGTCTTGCACGAGGACGCCTGGTTGGTCCTGGCGAATAAGCCAGCTGGCATGCCGAGCCACCCGCTGCGCGCCGACGAGCGGGGCACCCTGGCCTCGGCCCTGCTCGCGCGCTACCCGGAAATGGCGGGGGTCGGCCACTCGCCGCTCGAGCCCGGCATCCTGCACCGGCTCGACACCGACACTTCCGGTGTGATGCTGGCGGCGCGCGACGAGCGGACGTTCGCCGCGCTGCACGCCGCCCACCGCCGCGGTGACTTCGACAAGCGCTACCTCGCGCTCTGCAGCGGAGAGCTGCAAGCACGACGTGTCTACGCGTATCTGCGCGCGGATCGCCGCAAGGTCCGCGTCGATGCGGATCCATTCGAGGGCGCGAAGGCGATCGAGACCGAGATCACGAGCGTGACGCGACATGGCGAGTTCAGCTTGGTGGAAGTGCGGGTGCCGTTTGCTGCGAGGCATCAGGTGCGCGCACAACTGGCAGCGCTGGGTCATCCGATCGCCGGCGACGCGCTGTACGGCGGGCGCGAGCTCGCGGGCCTCACGCGGCACTTCCTGCACGCCAGCGAGCTCGCGTTCGAGCACCCGCACAGCAAGCAAGTGCTGCGCATCCGCGCCGAGCTGTCCGAGGATCTGCAGCGCGTGCTGACCAGCCGCTAGACGCCTTCGCCGGCGCCGAGCGGGATCCAGTCGGCGTCGAGCCTGCCGTCGCGGTCGGTGTCCGCGTAGAGCTCGATCCCACGCCCGAGCCGCGCCTCGAACTCGCGCCGAAACTCCGGCGAGTGTTCGCCGTCGATCACCAAGGTTCCGCCGGCGTCCGTCTCCGCTTTGCTCCACGGCAAGTCGCGCAGCCAGACCGTCAGATCGAAGACGAACAGCATGCCGCCGTAGTCCTCCTCGAGCCGGAAGCAGCTGGCAAGAGGCGCAATGCGCGTGTCCAGCGTGCTCGCGAGGCGAAAGGCCACCCCCTCGCGCGTCCCGGTCAGCAGGATCGAGTGTCCGACCAACTCGGCAGGTGCAGCTGACGGCTGCGAGTCGGCGGGGCGGAAGGCGAGGCTGACGTCGCAGTAGCGCGCGTCTGATCGGAGCTCGACGTGCCTCAGCTTCGCGCGAGAGTCCAGGTGATCGAGGGCGCCCAAGGCCGGCACGGCGACGACCTCCGACTGCTCTCGATCGTGGAGCTCGGTGGTGCCCAGGGACAACCACGCGGCATCCACGATCACCGATGCCTCGCTCTGACCGCGCACAGCCACCAGCTGCGGCTGGCCCGTACGCACCTCGTAGCCCACCGTGGCGTCGAACGTGGGCTTGGCATCTGCCGCCCCAGCGCACCCCTGGAGCAACAGCCCGAGCAGCAGCACTCGCCACTTCATGTGCCGTCGCGCAGCGCCGACGCCAGGCGCTCGGTCAGGCGATCCAGCGCGACCTGGGCGCTACCCGACATGGCGGCCATGTTCAGGAAGCCGTGCAGCATCCCCGGCTCGCGCCAGGCCTGCACACGATTGCCGGCGCGCTCGAGCGCCTGTGCATACAGCTCGCCCTCGTCGCGCAGCGGATCGAAGCCGCAGGTCACCACCAGCGCCGGGCACAGGCCCGCGAAGTCCGCAGCCGCAAGCGGCGCACGACTGGGATCGTCGCGGCGCTGGCCACCGTACTGGTCGTCGAACCAGTCCATGTCCTTCGAGCTCAGGAAGAAGCCGTCCCCGAACAGCCTGCGCGACGGCCGTTGCCGGTCGAGGTCGGTGACCGGATACATCAGCAGCTGCAGGCACGGCGGTCGATCGGCGCGCGTCTGCTGCGCGACCACCGCCGCGAGGTTGCCACCCGCGCTGTCTCCGCCGACGGCGATCCGCGTCGGATCGGCGCCGAGCTGGGCCGCCTGCGCTTGCGCGAAGCGAAACGCAGCCAGCGCGTCGTCGACCGCGGCCGGATACGGATGCTCGGGCGCCAGCCGATACTCGACCGACAGCACGTGCACGCGGGCGTCGTTGCACAGCGCGCGACACGGCCAGTCGTGCGTGTCCAGATCGCCGAGCAGGAAGCCTCCGCCGTGAAAGAAGACCAACAATGGCTCGGGCTGATCAGTCTGCGGCGGCAGGTAGTGGCGCGCGCGGAGCGGACCGGCCGCGCCCGCGATTTCCAGCTCGCGCACCGCGCGCACGCGCGGCGCCTGCCCCGCGTAGCGCACCGCGTCGTCGCGCAGACGCCGGCGCGCCAACTCCACCGTCGGAGCGCGCAGCGCGCTCCCGCGCCAGGCTTCGCCCGACAGCGTCAGCAGCAACTGCATGTTCGGGTCCAGGGCCTGGCCGTCGATCACGATCTGTCTGCGCCCCGACAGCAGGAGCTGCACCGCGGGCGGGAGGCGGAGCAGTCCTCGCACGAACGCCAGCTCCGCGCGCTCGAGCACGGGTGGGCGGAATGATTTCGGCTCGGCGGACAACAGCGCTCAGCCGATCAGCGGGACGTTGCTGCGATCGCGACCGCGCCAGAACTCGCACTTCGTGCAGCTCTCGCCTTCCGGGTAGTCGATGCCCTCTTCGTGGGGACAACCGAAGATGCCGCCGGTGACCACCAGCGATCGCACGTTGTGCTCCGACAGATATGCGAGCACCTCGTCGAGCACGTCGGCGTTGTCGCGCAGATCGGGCTCGCTGAGCCACTTGCGCGTCTCGGTGATGCCCGCAGTCGCATTCGGACTGATGCCCACGACGACTTTGCTCGCGATCTGATCGTCCGGCCCGTAGAACGCCACCGTGCCCACGGGATCTCCGCGATGACCGCGGCTGGCTTTTTCTTGAAGGCGCTTGAGCAGCGTGTGCGCGCGGGTCGGCATGCTGATCAGAGTCTATGCCCGTCCGCAGGCGTTGGGGAGCTTTCTACAATAACGGACCACCTCACCCCACTTGGTAGTCAAGCCTGCGCCCTATACCATCCGCTCAATCCTTAGGGACGGGGCCCCGATGTTGCAAAGCTTTCCACTCTTGGCCGTAAGCCTGATCATTTACGCGGCGCTCGACTTCACCGTCACTCCGGACGCGCCATCCTGGTACGACGTCGAATCAGTGAGCTTGCACTTGATGTCGGGTGACCAGTGGAAGATCAGCGGCGGTCACCTGTTCATCGGTGTGTCGATGGTGCTGCTCTTCATCGAGCTGCTACGCGCAACGCGCAACAGCGGCGCGTCGATCATGAACCACGCGCTCTCCGTGCTGGTGTTCATCGCGGCGGTGCTGATGTTCATCACCGTGAAGGGCTACGGAAACTCGATCTTCTTCCTGTTCACATCGATGACGTTCCTCGACTTCATGGCGGGATTCATCATCACCACTGCGACCACGCGGCGCGACATCACGTTCGGGCGAGTCGGAGACTAGAGCGCGGCTGGAGCCAGACGCGGTGCCGGTTCGGCGTGCTGAATGCCTGTGCCGGTACCCGGGACGAGCTCGCGGAACACGCGCGTGTGCGGCGCGAGCACGGCGTCGCGGCCGGCCGTGAACGACTGCTCGCGCACGATCAGCCAGTAGGCCTTGTCGAGCGCGAGGGCGCGTTCGGGCGACGGCAGGAGCAACGTGCTCACGTCGCGCGCCAGCTCGGCGAACGCCGTCGTGCTCGGCTGGCCGGCTGCGTCGAAGAAGCGCGCGCGGATCTCGGAGTTGCTGCGATAGCCGTCGCCCTCGCGGTTCGCGCGCAGGTAGCTCGCGTACTCCGGCTCGCCATCCTGGCGCAGCGGGTCCGGCAGCGGCGTGCCTTCACCCCAGCGCAACGGGTACCAACCACGCGCAGGACCGGTCTGCAGCTTGCGCGCGAACGCAAACGAGCCGTCCTCGGTGGCCGACAGCCCGCCGTGACAACCCATGCAGAAGACCGTCTCCTCGTGGCTCTGCGGCCGCAGCTCACCGCGCGCGTCCTCGATGAAGCCCTGGTAGACCCAGCCCAGCGCGTTGTGCAGGCCGCGCTCGGCGTCGCCTGCGAACTGCTCGGGGCGATCCGGGTTCAGGGCAGCCTCCTTGGCTTCGCGCTGCGCGCCGTCCGCGAGCTCGGCCCAACCGACCCAGCGTTGCTTGCGCGCGTAACGCAGCTCCTTCATGCGCGGCGCAGGTACGAGCGCGCCGCGGGCATCGCGCTGCAGGTAGCGCACGCTGTGCAGCAACTCCGTACCCTCCGGAAACAAGCCGGGCGAGAGGCGCTGGCCGCGCGCGGCGCCGACCCAGCTCATCGACTCGGGCTCGCGCGGCCGATACGCGTAGCGCACGACGCTCGCCGTCGTCAGCTGCCCATCGCGATCCAGATCCACGCCCAGCGCGCGCTCGTCGGCCGGATCGATGCTCACATCCGCGCGCCGGATCAAGGCCTCGGCGATCGCCAGGTTGATGGCGTACATGGCGAGATCCTCGCGGCCCTGGGCGTCGCTGCGAAACGCGCGCGGCAGCCGGATCATCACGTCGTCGAACGAACCATTGGCCGGCATGAACGCGCCCGGCAGCGGGTAGTAGGCGAACACGCGGTAGCCCGTCGGTCGACCGTCCGGCGCGCGATCGAAGCCCTGCGCATCGAACCAGAACGCGGCGTCGGGTCGATAGCCGTCCCAGCGGCCGTTGCGGTCCGCGTCCCATGACGCCGTCAGCTGCGAGAGCCGCGCTGCCAGCTCGGGGTAGTTGTCCTGTGCGACGTACGCTTGTACCTCGGCGTCGCTGATCTGCGCCAGCTCGGCGCGGCGATCACGAAACAGGTTGCGCCAGGGATTCTGCGCGGGCAGCCCCGCCTGCACCTGCGGGAAGTCGTAGGCCAGCTGCAGCTCCGGCTGGCTCGCCATGTTGGGCTCGGGCGCGTCCGCGTGGCACACGTAGCAGGGATTCTGCGCGCGCAGCTCGGGCCCATCCGCCAGCTGCGTGAAGCACTGGGGCGGGATGTAGGCGATGCGATTGCGCAGCACCTGACTGCGCAAATCGAACCCGCCGGCACCCGCCGCAGCAAGGGGAGCGGCGGGCGTCTGGCGCGCACAGGCGAGCCCGATCAGGCAGCCGAGCGCCGCGATCGCCCGCCGCAAAGTCACTTCGAGCGACCGCGATCCGTGCGCGGGTTGGCGAGCGGCCCTACCACGCCGAAGTACGAGTGCTTCTCGGCCGGATCCTGCAGCTTGTCGGTGTCGCTCTCGCCGTACGGGTGCTGGACCACGCTGACGATGTACGAGTTGCCGGCGAAGTCGGGGTAGTAATAGACCGAGGTGGTCTCGGCGCCATACGGCGTGGTCAGGATGCGCGTGAGCTCCTTGCGCTCGAGATCGTAGGTCCACACTGCATCGTTCTGGTGCCCGTCGGTCGAGTCCTCGCCGATGATCAGCACGTTGCGACCCGGCACGAAGGTGAGGTTGTCGGGGTTGGCGATGCCGTCGATGTCGCAGGTCGAATTTACGAACGGACTGTCCGCGGCGTAGGCGGGGATGCTGGCCGAGTCGATCGACATCGGGTCGATCGCCTGCGTCATGCGGCCGCTCAGCAAACCCTGCGCGCGCTCGAGCACGTACTTGCTGTCGATGCCCTCGGCGCCACCGACGTCGTACGCGTAGACCGCGCCGCAGGTGTTGAACTTGAGCTTGATGTCGTTCGCGGTGCCGACGTCGTAGGCCGTGTTGGCGGTGCCGTTCTTCTTGCCATCTTCCATGCCGTACTGGACTTCGCTGTACGCCACGTAGAGCTTGCCGCCCTCGGCATCGAACGTAATGCCTTCTTCCTTGCGGAACTCCAGCGTCGCGCCGAGGTACCCGGCGTAGCGGCGCGTCTCGAGGAAGGCCGCGGCCTGCTCCTTGCCGTCCTTGAGCTTGAGGCACTCCTGGCCCACGCCGTTGGCGTTGACCGAGATGTAGCCTTCGGGGCACGTGGTGTCGGCGTTGGGGGCGACTGCGTCGAAGATATCGGCGAAGGTGACGCCGCTGTCGATCAGCGCGGAGATCTGTTTGTCCTTGGCGTGGCCGAGCTCGACGAAGGAGATGTCCGCGGTACCGAGCGCCGACTGGCCCGCGGGGCTGGTCTGCAGCCACTTGGCCGCGTACAGCTTGCCTGCGCTCAGATCGCCGGGCTTGTCGGCGACGTACATGAACAAGCCGACGTTGGTACCGTCGTCGCTCTCGTACACGGTCCGCTGGTCCGGCATGACGTACGAAAGCTCGTGGGCGAAGCGACCCATGCTGTAGTGCTTGTTCACCGAGTAGTCGCCGCTGCCCGAGGTGATCGCGACCTCGACCGGATAGCCGTAGAAGTACGGGTTCGGCTTGGTCGCATCGCCGTCTTGCACGCTGCCACCGCCGAAGAACTTCGCCATGGTCGCGGCAGCGGTCTGGCCCTTCTTGGCGTCCGGCTCGTACTCCTCGCTGCCGAGGTGCGTGTTCCAGGGCGTGACCGAACCCGCGCACGGGTTCCAGATGCCGTGGATCCCGGAGAGATCGAGCGGCTTGGTGCTGCGGGCCGTGAGCTTACCCGTCGCGCGCTCGAGCTCGAGCTCGGTCAGGTACATCGCGCCCGGCTGGCTCTCGAACTGCGCGACCGAGAACAGCTTGCCGTGCACCTCCAGCAGCGAGGTGAAGTCGTTCGAGTCGGCGATCGCCTTGGAACCGTCGGCGACCAGGATCGGCTTCCCGTGATCATCGACCTGTTCGCCGAACGCAATCGTGGCATCGCCCACCAGCTGGCCCGAGCGCAGCACCGAGCTGAACCCGATCCGCGACGGCCGCTGATCGACCACGGCCAGCTCCGAGGCGCGCACCTGGCGCTTCTCGGCATCGGTCTTCGCCGGCTCGAGCTCGGTGATGAAGAAGCCTTCGAGGCGATTGTTGGGGCAGCCTTTGAAGCCCAGCCCCGTGAGCGCACACACCACGGCACACGTAACCAGCACTCGCTTGGACATGACACCCTCGATCTGCCCAGGCCGCCCAGCCCGGGACAGGTCAGCTGGCGTATACGGGTCCAGTGACAGGACCGTTTGGCCAGTGTGAAGATCGAGTGTCAGCACTCCCAAGTACGGCTAGCTGCCTTGCGCGGACGTTTCTGTTACCGTTCGAAGCCGCTACGCATGCGTACCCTGATCGAGCGCGGCATGTATTTCGAGTCGCCGCGGTTCCACGACGGTCACCTGTTTCTGTGTGACACGCTGACCAGCAAGGTGCTGAAAGCGACGCTCAATCGCACCAGCGAGTTGGTTTGCAAGATCAACGGGGTGCCGTCGGGGCTCGGGTTTCTGCCGAAGGGCGACCTGGTCGTCGTGTCGATGTTTCGGCAGAAGCTGTACCGCTGCAATCACGGGAAGATGACGGCGTACGCGGATCTGTCGTCGCTCGCGAACGGGACGCTGGACGACATGATCATCGATGGGAGCGGGCGCGCGTATGTGGGCGATCTCGGGTTCGATCTGTTGCAGACGCCGGCGAATCAAGCTGGGCCGGTCGGGCGGATCTTGCTCGTGAACCCGGACTGCAGCACGCGGGTGGTCGCGGAAGGGCTGCACTTCCCGAACGGGATCGCGATCACTGCCGATGGCAAGACGCTGATCGTCGCTGAGAGTGGGGCGCACCGGTTGGCGGAGTTCGAGATCGCGGCGGATGGCTCGCTCACGCCGCTGCGGACGTTCGGGGATGTTCGCGAACCGGATGGGATTTGCTTGGACGCCGAGGGTGCCGTGTGGGTCGCGTCGTTCGAGTCCGACGCGTTCGTGCGGATCGCGCGCGATGGGCGCGTGCTGAAGCGGATCGAGACGCCGGGACGCCGCGCGGTGGCGTGCGTGTTGGGTGGCGAGGACGGGCGGACGCTGTTTTGCTTGAGCGCGAAGACGACGCACGAGGAGTTGTTGCAGGGGAAGTCGAGCGCGCGGGTGGATGTCGTGTCGGTCGAGGTTCCGGGCGCCGGTCTACCCTAGACCGCGGGCAGGGAGGCGAGACGCGCGTTGCTAGTTTCGTGTTCCTGCTCATGTTCCTAGTTGCAAAACCGCACCCGCCCGGCGCAGCACTAGCGCAAGCCGAGCGTATCCAGCCGCATGTGGGCTCCCTCGCGCGGCGCGCGAAAGAGCGTGGCGTCCGCCAACAACTCGGCGACCGCGCGATCGACCGCCGCGAGAAACTCGCGCTGATCGCAGCGTACGCTCGGCAAACACACCACCCGCGTCGATCCACCCGGGCAGCGCAGACCCTCCACCAGGTGTTCGAACAGCGCGTGGCCGAAGGCGAGCACCTTGACGCCGCCTTGCTCCGTGAACGCTGTGAGAAGCGGCGTTCGTTCGTACTCCGGAGCCGCCATCAGCTGCTGGTACTCCTCCGGCTCCGCCGCGATCACCGCCCCGCCTTCGTCGAACAGCGTCAGCGCATCCTGCTCGGGCGTGCGCGCGGGCGGCAGTCGCGGCGCCGTGACATCCACACGCTGGCAGAGTAGGGCGTACTGCCTGCGGTGCAGCGCTCGCTTCGCGCGCGGGTAGGTCATGAAGCACAACGCGTTGAAGAAGTCGTGCCAGTCACGCTCCCGCGTCGGCACCTCGCTGGCGCAGGTGATCCGGCCGTCGTACAGGCGCTCGAGCACGACGCGCTCGCCTTCGCGCTTGTCGGCCTTGCGAACGTTCTCGGCAAAGCTCAGCGGCTCCGCCCCGAGCGGCAGCGCAAGCTCAGCGTAGGCGCGATCAAGCTCCTGCCGCGACGGCCACTCCGCGCACTGCTCGAACCGCCCCGCGGCAGCCGACAGCGGCCAAAACCACGGACTTCGCTCGACGAACCGCGGCTCCCAACCCAGCGTGTGGCGCAGCGCCATGAAGCTTCACCGCGCCGGCATGAGCGCGCTCTCCGGCACTTCGATGCCCTCGAAGCGCGTGGGCCCGCCGGCACCGCGCAGCGCGTTCAGGACGCGCTTGGCGCGCGCGTAGAGCTTGAAGAAGCGGCCGACCAGCCGGAGCTCGCGCCGCGTCAGTCGATCGCCGCACAGCCACTTGTGATCGTCCACGCCGGCGTCGACGAAGCGCACGCGTCCGATCACGCGCACTCGCACCTCGCTGCCTCGCGCAAGCCTGTTCCCCAGCACGATCACGTCCTCGCGATCGCCGTCCGCGGCTTGCGTCCCGTGGGCGCTGCCGTAGTTGAACGGGCAGGGCAGCGGCGACACGAACTCGATTCGGCCGTCGTCGCGCCGCTTGACGAAGCCGCCGCGCGCGGTGTCGATCCGCACCTCGAGGTCCGTGGGAAACTCCAGCAACGGCATCACACTCGTGGTTGTACCAAAACCACGCGCCTCATGCCTTCATGGACTCGATCAAACCCTTCGCCAGGCTCGGGTCCCCGAAGTCATCTACGGGGGACCCGTCGGCCTTGCGCACGCCCACCGCTGTCAGCAGCGTGTTGAACAACTTGTTGTGGGTCACGTTGCCGGCGTCGATGTACTGGCCTTGTTTGAGGAAACCACCAGCGCTACCGGCCAGCACCCACGGAATGTTTTGGTAGTTGTGGCTGACTCCGTGGCCTAAATCATTCGTCCACGCCGCCACACCGCTGTCCAAGAGCGTCCCCTCGGGCGTCGAGTAGCTCGCGAGCTTGTCGAGCAGGTACTTGAACAGGCGCGCGTGCAGCTTGTCGATCTGGTGGTGCATCTCCTGCGCCCCTTCGATCGGATCGCCCTCGGCACCGTCGCTGTAGATGCGGTGCGAGATCTGGTGGAAACGCGGCAGGGTCTCGCCGTTGCGAAAGCCCGGGATGGAGAACTGCGTGGCGTCGTTGCCTTGTCCCATCTGGATCGTGGCCACGCGCGAGTAGTCGCAGGCGAACGACAGCGCCACCAGATCCATGTGCATCTGCGTGACCTGCACGTAGTTCTTGCCGTCGGTGGGATTGACCGCGTCGAGCTCGCGCTGCCGCATGTCGGCCAGCGTGCAACCCATGCGGACCTCGACATCGCGGATCGAGCTGAGGTGCAGGTCGAGCCGCTTGCGATCGTCGCCGCTCAAGTCCGTGCGGCCGAGGAAGTCGTTCAACTGGCCGCGGATCAGATCGTTCACGCTCTTGCGCCGCGAGGCGATCTGCTGAACCACGCCGGCGTCCATGCCTGCCAGGCCCGTCATGCGCTTGTAGACCACGAACGGATCGTTGTCCGCGCCGCGCAGCATCTTCGCGCCACGATACGACAGCACGACCGGCAGGTAGCCCTGAGTCGCGCCGGTCAGCAGCGTCAACGGATCACGGCCCTGCGGGTTGATCTCGCGCGCCATGCGCGTGTCGACCGATTCGCCCATCGCCAGCGACTTCGCGCCGCTCGGATCGCTCGACACCTTCTGGGCGGTCAGCACCTGGTTGCCGCCGCCGGAGTGCCCGCAGCCGTTGCCTGGAAACGCGAACTTGGTCCCGCGCACGAGCAGCAGCTTGTTCGCGTAGCTGGCGAGCTCGACCACGGCGC
Organism: Polyangiales bacterium; assembly: GCA_035274465.1. Classification (GTDB taxonomy): domain Bacteria; phylum Myxococcota_A; class Polyangia; order Polyangiales; family JAFGIB01; genus JADGRF01. Next base: position 119,451 of record DATEOF010000093.1, on the reverse strand, counting down.
GATCGGTCTCGGCCTGCATGCCGGCGGTGGTGAGCGCGCCTAGGGCCTTGGGCCAGAAGCGCTCGGGCTCGCCGTTGCCGGCCTGCGCGACGCCGTTGCCCTGTCGGATGAACACCGCGAAGCGCCGCTTCATGTCCTGTGCGCCCGCGGGGCTGCGCGCGAACACGTCCAGCATCGGCAGGCCCACCAGCACCGTGCCGGCGCCTCGCAAGAACCTGCGGCGCGAGAACGTTCCTGACTTGCTCATGGCTGCTGCTCCAGGCGCGTGCGGAAGCTCGGGCTCTGTACCAGCGCGACCAGGATCTCCTTCACTGACAGCCCGGTCTCGCGTGAAGCCTCGGCCACGCGTGCGATCAGCGGCTCGTCGCCGGCGCCCTCGGGGCGGCCAAAGCCGAACTCGATCCAGTGCCGCACGTAGCACTCGTGCGCTTCGCTGCTGTCGCTGATCGCGTGGCTCCACTCGATCGGTCCGGAGTACATCTGCGCGCCGTCGCGGAACATGTACGAGGCCGAGCCGTCGACGTTCTTGCCGTTGTCCATGGTGCGGTAGCGGCCGGCGTCGTCGAAGTACTCGAGCGGATAGCCCGCCGGGTTGATCACGCGCGCGTGACAGCTCGCGCCGCAGGTGCCCTCGCCGGTCACGGAATTGACGCGCTCGCGGCGCGTGGTGCCGGTGAGCTTGGGCGGCGTGAATACCGGCGGCGGAGGCAGCTCCGCGCACAGGATCTTCTCGTTCACGAACACGCCGCGCAGGATCGGCGCGGTGTCGCCCGAGCGATAGGTGAGAAAGCCCGACTGCGTGAGCAAGCCGGCGCGCTGCTTCGGGTCGAGCTCGACGCGCGTGAGGTCGGCGCCGAAGCTGCCCGTCACGCCGTAGAGCGCGGCCAGATCCTTGTTCACGAAGCTGTGGCTCGCCGTCAGCAGCTGCGACAGGCCGCCGTCGTGATCCACGGTCACGTCGTGCACGAAGCGCTCGGTCTCCTTGCGCATCGAGGCCCCGATCGTGTCGGGCAAGCCTTGCGGGTGCAGGCTGTCGTAACGCCGCAGCTCGAGCAGCTGGCGATGAAACTCGTCCAACTTCTCGCCCGCACGAGGATCAGCCAGCATGCGCCGCGCCTGGGCCGCGAGCTTGCCGGCGTCGTGGAGCTCGCCCGCTTTGGCCGCAGCCATCAGCTGCGCGTCGGGCGTGGAATCCCAGAGCATGAAGGACAGCCTGCTGGCGATCTCGTAGTCGCTGAGATCGATCGCGCCGCCTGCCAGCTTGCCCTTGCCGAGCTCGATTCGGTACAGAAACGCCGGCGACAGCAGCATCGCCTGCACGGTGATCTGTGCGCCGGCCAGCTTGGCATCCACGCCCGGAAAGAACTCCGGCCCGCGCTTGAACAGCGCCACGTAGCTGGTCACCTCTGCCGCTGACAGCGGCCGGCGCAGCGCGCGCTCGCCGAACGTGTTCACGAAGCTCTTCGCCTGGCCGTCGGCGTCCGCCGGCCAGCTGGTGGGACCGACCTTGGCGAGCCGCCCAGAGTTGGCGACGAGATCCGCCGCCTGCTTTTCGACCGCACCTTCGTAGTCGGTCTCGAGCGCCGCGCTCACGACCAGCGCGCCACCGTTGTTGTCGAACGCGGTCCCCGTCGGAGCGTCATTGCTGAACCCGCTGACGTCAGGGAGGGCGTCGAGGAACAGCAGATCGCGCACGCTCGCGGCCCATTGCCGGTGACTCAGGCGTGGGAAGGCGCTCGAGGCGACCGGGGTCTCGGCCTTGCCGCTGCCGCCCGGAGCTGCAGCCGAGCCCGCGCTCGCACCTGGTTTTGGGGCGCCAGAATTTCCGCTGACCCCAGCGCTTCCGGAGATCGGCGCACCGGGATCGCGCGAAGCATCGAAGCCGGTCTCACCGGGACCGGGAATCGAATCTTCAATGGTTCCCGACGTGCACGCGCACAAACCAAGCGCCAGCACGGCAGCTCGATGCGAACGACGCATGCCCATACGTGAGCTTGTTCCATTGCTCCGGCGAGTCGGTCCAAGTGTTTTGAGAGAGAACTACCGGGCACGTGTACGGGCACGGGCACGGGCACGTGAATTACTGGGGTCGCACCACTCCGGCTTCGACCTGGAAGTCTCGGCGTTCGCCTTCGACCGCGATGAACTCTGGCCTTGTGGTCGTCAGGAACACCTGGCCTCCGAGGCGGTTCAGCAAGGCGAAGAAGCGGCGGCTCTTTTCGCGATCCAGTTCGCTCGAGACGTCGTCGAGCAGCAGCAGCGGTGTGTTGCCCGTGCGTTGTTCGAGCTCGATCAGCTCGGCGATCTTGAGCGCCAGGACGATCGCTCGGTGTTGGCCTTGCGAGGCGTAGCGGCGGGCGCGGGTTTCTTGGAGGCGGACTGCGAGCTCGTCGGCGTGCGGGCCGTCGGCGGTGAAGCCTCGTGCTAGATCTTTTTCGAACGCGGCGCCCAGGGCGGCGCGCAACGCGACCACGGTCGGTTCGACCCTCGGCTCGTAGACCAGCGTGACGGCGGGACCACCTGCGCTGATCTCGGCGAACGCTTCGACCACGCGTGGGGCGAGTTGTTCGGACAGGGCCGTGCGGGCTTGGCCGATGACGGCGCCTGCGGAGGCGAGCAGCTCGTCGTAGGCGGCCAGCGCCTTGCGGCTTGGGGTTTCTTGCTTGAGCAGGCGATTGCGGCTCGCCAGCGCCCGCGTGTAGGTCGCAAGCGCCGAGGCATACACGGCGTCCAAACGCACGAGTAAACGGTCCAGGAAGGCACGTCGTGCGTCCGCCGACCCCAGGGTCAGGTTCAGGTCGCCCGGGTGGAAGAGCACCACCGGCAGGGTCTGCAGGTACGTAGCGCCCGAGCGCGGACGTTTGCCGTCCAGCTGAACTTCTCGGCGACCTTCGCGCGCGAGCCGCACGCGATGCTCGTGGGGCAGCACGTCGCCCGTGACCTTCGCCCACAGCTCGGCACCCGCAGCGCCCTCGCGGATCAACTCGACCGCGCGCGCGCCGCGGAACGACTGCAGCGAGCCCAGGTAGTCGACGGCCTCGAGCAGGTTCGACTTGCCCTGGCCGTTGTCACCCGAGACCACGTTGAAGCGCGCGCCGGGCGCGAGCGCGAGCTCCCGCAGGTTGCGGAAGTCGCGCACGCGCAGCAGCTCGAGCACGCGCTGCGAGGCCACGTAGCACTAAATCCGCATCGGCATGATCACGCCGACGAAGTCCGTCGGACCGCCGGGACGGATCACGCCGGGGTCGAGCTGACCGCCGAGCTCGAGCCGCACCTCGTCTTCGCTGAGCGCGCCCAACACGTCCAGCACGTAGCGGGCGTTGAAGCCGATCTCGATCGGCTCGCCGGCGAAGTCGACGTCGAGCTCCTCGGCACCTTCGCCGACGTCCGGATTCTCGCTGGTGATGCGCAGCACGCCCGGCTCGAGCCCGAAGCGCACCGCGCCGCTCTTGTCGCTGGCCACGAGCGAGATGCGCCGCAGCGCCTCGGTGAGCAGCGTGCGCGAGATACCGACCTTGCGCGTCTGCGCGCTCGGGATGACTTTGTTGTAGGGCGGGAAGGTCTCGTCCACGAGCTTGACGCTCAGCACCACGTCGTCGCGGCGGAAGAAGACGCTGCCGCCTGCGCTGGCCACCTCGACCGTCGCCTGCATGTCTTCGCCCTTCGGTCGATCGGCCTTGGCCTCCTCGACCAGCCGGCGCAGCTCGGCCACGCCCTTGCCGGGTACGAGGATGCTGAAGTTCAGCAGCTTCTTGCCCTCGGTCAGCTTGTACTCCGCCTTGGACAGGCGATGCCCGTCGGTGGTCACCATGCGCACCGAGCGCCCGTCGCCCTCGAAGAGCGCGCCGGCGAGGTGCGGACGCGTGTCGTCGGACGACATCGAGTAGTGCGTCAGCGTGACCAGGCGCCCGAGCTCGTCGGCATCGAGCTGGGCGAACTCCGCGGGCCCTGCGCTCGGCAGCGCCGGGAAGTCCGCACCCGGCATGCCCGGGATCTTGAAGCGCACCTTGCCCGAACGGATCTCGGCCGAGTGGTTGCTGGCGACCTGCAGGCTCAGCTCACCCTCGGGCAAGCTCTTGACGATCTCGAACAGCGTACGCGCGGCGAGCGCGATGGTCCCGCCGCTCTTGATCTCGGCAGGGGAGTTCGAGGTCACCGACAGGTAGAGGTCGGTTGCGGCACATCGCAACACCTTGGGCCCTTCGGCCGAGAGCAAGATGTTGGACAGGATCGGCATCGAGCTCTTCCTATCAGCCACCGAGTGTGTGCGCGCGAGCGAACGCAGGAAGTTCTTCTTGTGAATGGTGAGATGCATGCGGGCACCTTTCTCGAGCTGAAGCGAATCCCCAAGCGGAAGGAGGTTAACCTCAGATGATCTTTAAATTCATTCGTAATCGTAGAGGCTGTGGATAGGGGATCGATCGCGCCAAGCCACCGAGATCAGAGGCGAACCACCCCCCACGGCGATCGGGACAAAAACCTGAAGAACCTCTGATCCTGGCCGATCACAATAAACCCCCAACGAAGCCCACGATCTTATCCACCTTGCCACCTTGCCGATCTACCTGTGCGCGAGCTGTGGAAACCCTGTGGTCGAAGCCAGTACCCGTAACTCCCCGCGCCCGAGGCCGAGCTCGCGCCTGAGCCCTAACCCCCGGAACCCGGAGACGGAACGACCGTAGCGCGCGCCGCAAACCTCTGCAGCACGCGCCCGAAACTGCCTCGCGAACCCGACTCAGCTGCGGTTCAACCGATGCTCGATCGCCTGCACCGTCGCCAACACCTCGGCATCCCGGCTCAAAATCCTGCTCTCGATCTTCCTCACCGCGCTCATCACCGTGGTGTGGTCCTTCCCGCCGAAGCGGTCGCCCAGCTCGGTGTAGCTCGTGTTCAGGCGCTGCCGGCAGAGGTACATCGCGATCATGCGCGGCTGCGCCACCGAACGGTGCCGGCGGTGCGACTTCAGGTCGCTCATGCGGATGTTGAAGTACTCGCAGACCGCCCGCTGGATGTCGTCCACGGTGGTCAGGCTCTCGCGCGGGGGATTCGTGCCCCGGAGCGCCTCGCGCGCGAAGGCTAGATCGATCGGCCGCTTGAGCAGCTCGGCCTTTACAGCCAGCCGGAGCAGCGTACCCTCCAGCTCGCGAACGTTGCTCTGTACGGTCTCGGCGAGGAAGTGTGCGACCTCGTCGGGCAGGTCGATGCGCTCTTGCTCGGCCTTCTTCTTCACGATGGCGACGCGGGTGTCGAGCTCGGGCGCCTGGATGTCGGCGACCATGCCCCACTGGAAACGCGAGATCAGTCGCTCTTCCATGCCCTTCATCTGCTGCGGGTACACATCGCTCGAGACCACGATCTGGCGATCAGAGTGGTAGAGCGCGTTGAACGTATGGAAGAACTCTTCCATCGTCTGGTCGCGGCCAGCCAGGAACTGGATGTCGTCCATGAGCAACACGTCGCACTGGGTGCGATAGTGGTCCCGGAACTCATCCATCTTGTGGTTCTGCAGCGCGGCGATGAACTCGTTGGTGAAGCGCTCGGCCGACACATAAAGGATGCGGGCGTTGGGCCGATCCTCGAGCACGCGGTGACCGATGGCGTTCACCAGGTGGGTCTTGCCCAGACCGACACCACCATAAATGAAGAGCGGGTTATAACGTGCACCCGGACTGGACGCGGCGGCCACGCTGGCTGCATGCGCGAGCTGATTGCTCGGGCCGACCACGAAGCTTTCGAACCGGTAACGCGGGTTGAGGTTGGCCGCGACGCGCGGTGGCTCCGCTGGACGGGCCGCCGGCGGCGGCGTGGTCTCGCGGACACGCGCCTCTTGCGTCTTCATCTGCTCCGCGAGCCGCTCGTCGACTTCCCAGCTCACGTCCACGTCGCCGATGCCGCTCTTGTCGCGCACCAAGCCGAGCAAGATGTCGAGGTAGTGCGTGCGGATCCACTCCGCGTAGAACTTGTTCGGGATCCGCAAGCGCAGGCGGTGGCCGTCACAACCACCCCACGCAATCGGAGCCAGCCAGGTCTCGAAGTTCTCCGGGGAGAGCCTCTGGCGCATGTCCGAAAGTGCGGATTCCCAATGTTCCTGCATGGTGGGCAAAGCTTCGAGTTCAGACACGGCTCGATCCATCGCTGCCAAGCTCTTTCCCACGTGTGTAGGCTCCGCGTTGACTGCTTGTGCTCCCGCCCCGGGGAGCCTCGTGTGTATGTTCGGTGTGGCGAGAGAAACCCGGCGGCTCTCGAGAGGTTGCCGTTCCTTTCCTCTCGGGCGCGCGGGAGGAGGGAACCTATCAAAGTGCCCCTAGGCCGTCCACGAAGATCAAACCCGAAACACCACAAAGCGGATCGCTGCTGAATTTTTTCTTCGTATGTTGATCCGAGGTGGAATGCATCTGAATGGAGCCAGCGTTGATGCGTCGTGCATCGCACGCAAAGCCATCGTGAGCATTGAAGCTTTCGCGTTGCATCACGTGCACACGTGCGCGTGCGCGCAATGTGGGCTGCTTGACAAACACAAATTTTGTACGCGGCACAGGAGCTTGTTAACGTTGCGGATCCACCACGTGGCCACGATGCATTCGCTCACTGCCCCCGTCGTATCCACAGCCTGCGGCGGGCTCGCGCTCGCGTTAATGGTCGCGCTGTTCGGCGCGAGCAACGCGCGCGCCGCACCTCCGTGCGCAGAGCGCCCGAGCGAATGCCCGACTCAACTGAACTCCGATACCGCGCGCGGCGTCGCGCTAGGCGTTGGCCAACGGGCGTCGGCGATGTCGACTTCGGCGCTAGCCTATAACCCGGCAGCGCTGGTGCTCGGCAAGATTTACCACATCGAAGGTTCCGTCGATTACATGGCGGCGTGGGACTCGGTGGCGCTGGGCGCCGCGGTGATGGATTCATCGACGAGCAAGATCGGCGCCGGCGTCGCGTTCCGCGGCTTCATCTCCGGTGACAACGGCATCGGTGGCATCGACACGCGCGGAGGCATCGCCTTTCCGATCGCCGATCCGATCTCGATCGGCATCGGCCTGCGCTACATGCAACTCTCGCACTACGTCGAAGCTGCAGGCGGCGGCAAGCGCAAGGCGGAGCTGGCCGAAGGTTTCACGATGGACGCGTCGATCCGCATCCAACCCACGCCGGTGTTTCAGCTCGCCGCGTTGGCGGTCAACTTCATCGATGTCGGCAGCGCGTACGTGCCGATGATGTTCGGCGGCTCGGCTGCATTCTTGATCGCGAACATGGTGAACGTCGGCGCGGACCTGCTGCTCGACGTCAGCAGCTTCGATTCGACCGGCGTGCTCTGGGGCCCGAGCGTCGAGGTCCTGATCGCGGGCATCGTGCCGCTCCGTTTGGGCTACAGCTTCGACGTTCAGCGCGAGCTGCATACCTTGACTGGCGGTGCGGGCTACACCGACCGCAGTGTCGGTGTCGATCTTTCGTTCTCGCAGGAACTGTCGCGCGGAGAGGAAACGCGCGTGATCGGCTCGTTTCGGTACTACGTCCACTGACATTGGCTGGCCACGCGAAACTTTCGCGTCCGCGCGTCCTCTATATGGTGGCTTGGTGACTCCGATAGACGAGGAGCGGTTGCTCGAGCGGCTTCGGCGACGCGACGAAGCTGCATTCAACCAACTCGTGCTCGCGCATCAGGCGAGCGTGTACCGTTTGCTCCTGCGCATGTTGGGCGACGCGGCCGAGGCCGAAGACTTGGCCCAGGAAGTCTTCGTCACCGTGTTCAAGGCCATCGAGACCTTTCGCGGCGAGAGCCGACTGTCGACCTGGATCCACCGCATCGCCCAGAACCACGGGCGCAACCGGCTGAAGTACCACGGCCGGCGCAAGCGCAAGGGCGAAGGCCCGCTGGATGACAACACCGAAGAGGCCGCCGCGGTCCCGCACACCGGGTCGCGCTTGCCGCGTCCTGATCATGTGATGGAGGGCCTGCAGGCCGAGTCGCACGTCCAACGCGCCATGGCTTCACTCGACGCCGAGCAACGCGCGCTGATCGTACTGCGTGATCTCGAACACATGTCTTACGAGGACATTCAAGAGCTCACCGGTCTGCCCAGTGGTACCGTCAAGAGCCGCTTGCATCGCGCTCGCATGGCGCTGCACGACAAGTACCGCGAGCTCTCGGAGGAGAAGGCATGACTTCGCAGGAAGCGCGCGAGTTGTTCAGCGCCGCGTACGATACGGAGCTCGACGCCGGCACCCAGCAAGCGTTCGACGCGGCGCTCGCCGGTGACAGCGCGCTGGCCGCAGAATACGCGGAATTTCGCACGCTCCTCCAGGCGGCCGCCGAAGAGCCCGCGCCCGTGGCCGCACCGGACCTGCTCGCCGGGGTGCAGCGTCGCCTGCGGGCGCGCAGTCGCGGCCGCTATTATGGAGACCGCTTCGCCGAACGCGCCGGGCTCGGGCCGCGCAGTCCACTGATCTTGGCCGTGGTCATGCTGGTTCTCGCGGGTTTGGCCTGGCTTGCGCTGCGAGTGGTGCAGGGCATCTCGGTGTAGGGCGAGCGGACCTTGACCGGTTTCGGTGGGAGCGGGAGAGTCTGCGTATGCGTGGATGGCTGCTCGGCCTTGCGGTCTCGTGCGCGGCAGCCTGCACATCCGGTGAGCGCCCCGGGGGCGGGTTGGACGTCGAGCCGCCTGCAGCTGGCAGCGGCAGGGGTGGCGTGATCGATGAGGACAACCTCGACAGCGATCACGACGGCGTGTGTAACCGCACGGAGCGCGATCTCGCGAGCGATCCGAATCGCGCCGACAGCGATCACGACGGATTGCCCGACTTCACCGAGATCATCGCCAGCTACAACCTGACCGATCCGCAGATCCCCGCCCCCGATCAGGTAGGGTTCCTGGCCGGCGTGCCGCAGGCGGCGCTCGATCTCGCGGTGCGCATGACGGTCGACGGCAGCGGACAGGGCTACACCGGTGAGTTTCGCGAGCGCGACGCGCTCGACGCGCACGGCCTCACCGCGAAGGATTTTTACGAGGGCGCGGTCGCACAGGGCGGCGAGCCCCCGGACAACATCCGCGGCGTGCTCCTCGACTCCGAACGCTTCGGGTCGGTGCTTGGGAAGACGCGGCTCTCATTCAAGCTGCGCTTCCGGGTTAGCACCGACAAGCTGGCGGATTGTACGATTGGCTACCCGTTCGAGTACCGCATCAAGGCGGACAACGAGAAGATCGTGGTCTCACGCGGCTATCTGCTGGTCGTGACGCCCGAAGCGAAGGACGGCGAGCGCGCGAAGTTCTGCGTCCCGTCCTCCTGCTTATAACCGGACCGGGACTATTCCATCGTCATCTGGCGCGCGCGCTTGCGGCGCCGGCGAGCGGCTTCCGCTTCCTTCTTGCGGCGCTTGATCGACGGCTTCATGTAGTGCCGGCGGCGCTTCAGCTCGCGCAGGATGCCCTCGTTCGCCATCTTGCGCTTGAGATGCTTGATCGCGCGATCGAGCCCGCGGTCACCGACCACGACCTCGACGGGCTTGCATTGAACGGTCTCTCCAACCATCGGGCGTCCTTCCAGAAAACGGGTCGCTACCCTACACGAACCTGGTGACTCCGCAAGGGCCCGGAAGGCTCCCCGCCCTACTTGCCGGCTCGTCCAGTCCAGGGTACCCGAGCGCTCGCGATGGCGACGTCGAAACCTCGGCCTCCCGGGCCTGCCAAGCGCTTCGAGCGCCCCAAGAAGCCACCTCTGCGCCTGCAGACCACCACCCTGTGGGAGTATCCCTCGCAGCACTACGGCGCATCCGAGCAGGGGGATCAGCGGTACGTCGGCGCCACCCCCTCCTATGTCATCTGGAATCTGCTGCAGCGCTACACCGAGCCGGGCGCGAGGGTGGTCGACCCGATGTGCGGTTCGGGCACGCTGCTCGACGTCGCGCGCGACCTCGGCCGGCGCGGGCGCGGCTTCGACCTCGCGCCGTATCGCAAGGACATCGAACGCGCCGATGCACGCAAGCTCCCGCTTTCTGATGGCGAGGTCGATCTCGTGTTCATCGATCCGCCGTACGGTGATCACATCCACTACTCGGACGATCAAGCGTGCATCGGCAAGCTCAGCGCGTTCGACGATCGCTTCTATCGCGAGTTGCGCAAGGTGTTCGTCGAAGCGCGACGCGTACTGGCACCAGGCGGCGTGCTCGGCGTCTACGTATGTGACTTCTACAACAAACGCGAAGGCTATGCGCCCGTGGGCTTCGCATTGTTCGATCAGCTGGCACAACTATTCGAGCCGATCGACACGGTTGCAGTGGTTCGCCACAACCGCACGCTCGAGCAGGGCAACTATCACAAGGCTGCCGAAGAGCAGAACTTCTTCCTGCGCGGCTTCAACTACCTGTTCATCGTCCGCAAGGCCGAGCGCCGCTCCGAGCGGCAAGCTCGATAGAACGCGCGTGTGCAGCCGGCGCGGCGCGTTGCCGAGAGGCGGCGCAGCCGGTTTTCGTCCAACTCCGCGGATGCTGGCTTTTCTGGAACAAGCGGTCCGACGGTGACGTCGGAGGTGCAGCTCTTGCCACACCGGCCAGCGTGCTTACCGATGCGTAGTCCCAGATACGCGCGCTCCAGCGGGGATGACGCCACCCCCTGCCGATTGCCCCCGGAGCCGCAGGCCCGTATTTGCTCGCGCGGCCAGCTGTCCGCATCGAGTGCCTGAAACGACACAGGCGACGCGATTAGTGCTGGGCGCGTTGAAGATCTATCGAGGAGCCACGTCTGATTGGGTTCCGTGGCGTTACGCGCCACGAGCGACCACGGCGCGATCGTTACAATTTATTACAAGTTAGGTCTGTAAAAACCGCGCGCCTTCCCCGTCAGCCCGTGTACACGGCCAACTCGCATGTTATTGCTCGCGCGCCCTGCCGAGGAGCAACCGACCGAGACCCGTCGAAGCCCGAATCCGGAGGGAATACCTTGAGTCAAGACGCCTACGTGGTCCCGCCCGTCCCGCCCGTCCCGCGAGTGTCTGCCAAGTTCCTCTATCAGGGCAGCGACAAGTTCTTGGTGCGTGGTGTGACCTACGGCACGTTTGCTCCCAACGCACGCGGGGGTTATCCGGACCCCGAGCAGGTGCGGCGCGACTTCGCTCGGATGCGCGAAGCGGGTGTGAACACCGTACGCATCTACACCGAGCCGCCGACGTATCTGTTGGATGCGGCTGCAGAGCACGGCCTGTACGTGATCGTCGGCCTGGCTTGGATGCAGCACGTGTGTTTCCTCGACGACGCCGAGCTCTTGCACTCGATCCGCAACGACGTACGTGAAGCCACGCGCCGCATCAAAGATCACCCGGCGTTGCTCGCGATCGCGATCGGTAACGAGATCCCCGCCGCCATCGTGCGCTGGCACGGTAAGGAAGCGATCGAGGAGTTTCTGCAAGAGCTGTATCGCGAGATCAAACGCGAAGCTCCCTCGGTGTTGTGCACGTACGTCAACTTTCCGCCGACCGACTATCTCGACCTGTCGTTCCTCGACTTCGTGTGCTTCAACGTATTCCTCCACGAGGTGCGCGACTTCCGCGCCTACGTCGCCAAGCTGCAACACATCGCCGGCAATCGCCCGCTGGTGTTGAGCGAAGTGGGCATGGACAGCATCCGCGAGGGTGAGGAAGCCCAAGCGCAGTTTTTGGACTCTCACATCCGCGCCGCTTTCGCGGACGGCGCCGCCGGCGTGTGCGTGTTCTCGTGGACCGACGACTGGTGGCGCGGTGGCTCACAGATCACCGATTGGGCCTTCGGCTTGGTCGATGCCGAGCGCGAGCCGAAGCCGGCGTTCTACGCGGTTCAGAAGCGTTTCGCCGAGCTGCCGTTCGCAGCCTCCGAGCAGGCCCACTGGCCACGCGTGTCGGTCGTCATCTGCGCCTACAACGCTGCCAGCACCATCGAAGACAATCTGTCCTCACTGGCTCGACTCGAGTATCCCAACTACGAAGTCATCGTAGTCAACGACGGCTCGACGGATAAGACCCCGGACATCGCCAAGCGCTATCCGCAGTTCCGCTTGATCAGCGTGCCCAACGGCGGCTTGTCCGCCGCGCGCAACCTGGGCTTGAACGCGGCCACCGGCGAGATCGTGGCGTATACCGACGCGGATACGCGTGTCGATCGCCACTGGCTGAGCCACCTGGTGCAGCCGTTCATCGAGACCGATGTCGGCGGCGTGGGCGGCCCGAACGTCGTGCCTCCGGACGATCCGTGGGTCGCGCAGTGCGTCGCGCGCTCACCCGGCGGGCCCGTGCACGTGATGATCGACAACACCACGGCCGAGCACATCCCCGGCTGCAACATGGCGTTCCGCAAGTCGGCGCTGGACTCGATCGGCGGCTTCGACCCCACGTACACCAAGGCCGGCGACGACGTGGACGTCTGCTGGCGGCTGCAGCAACGCGGCTTGCGCCTGGGCTTCGCGCCCGGCGCGCTCGTCTGGCACCACCATCGCGGCTCGGTCAAAGCCTATTTCCGCCAGCAAGTCGGCTACGGCGAAGGCGAGAGCTTCCTGCAGCACCGCCACACCGACCGCTTCAACTCGCGCGGTCACGTGCGCTGGGCAGGCCGCATCTACAGTCCGCTGCCCGCCTATCGCTCGCTGTTCAAGCAAGTGGTCTACGAAGGCCGCTTCGGCAGCGAGGCGTTTCCATCGATCTACCAAGGCGGATTGTCGCTCTGGGGAGCGCTGCCGCAAATGGTCGAGTGGCAAGTACTGACCGCCGTCAGCTTGCTCTGCTCGATCTTGTTGCCCTGGCTCTTGATCCCCAGCGGCTTGGCTTTGCTTGCCACCATCATCGGATGTGTGCGCCACGCACTGGCCAGTAAGATCGACGACGTCGCGAAGCCGCATCAGGCGTTCACGTACCGGCTGATGATACTTTGGTTGCACTTCGTGCAGCCCTGGGCTCGCGTGCGCGGCCGAATCAAGGGCTACTTCAGCGACGCCAACTACACCGAGACGGGCCGTGCGCTGCTGGCCAGCGCTCCGAGCATGAAGGTGTTCGACACGCTCAAGTTGATGTTCTTCCACCTGGACAAGTCGCTCTGGGACACGCACTACACGCCGATCGACACGGTGCTGCATGGGCTGCGCAAGTACTCGTCCGGCGCGCTGACACCGGTGCGCTGTGACGACGGCTTCTGCCACGATCACGACGTGATCCTGCGCGCAGGCCGCACCTACGCGTTCAAGCTCAAGATCACCGCGGAGGACCACGGCGGGATGAACCGCATGTTCCGCGTGCGCATGCGGCTGGATCGGCCGTGGCTGCCGATGCTGGTGGTCTCGTCGTCGGTCGCGCTGGTCGGCGGATATCTCGCGCGCCTGCGCTTGATCCACACGCCCTTCCTGGTGCCCGAGGTGATCGTCGCGCTGTTGATCCTGTTCGCGGTGCTGTTCAAGGTCAGCCGGCACGGCGGTCAAGTGATGCATGCGCTGCAGCAAGCCTGCGGTGAGCACGGCATCCTGCGCGTAGGTGAAACGGCGTCGGCTGCGGACCGCCATCGGCCTGCGATGGGGTAGCGGTGGAGCCATGAGTGTGGGCACGCAAGAGCCCGAGCTCCAGGCCGGGTGGCAGTCGGGCGTTGCATCCCACCGAGGATTCCCCTTGTATCGCTGGGCGCTCAGTTATCTCTGGCCGTATCGCCGGACCAGCCTGCTCTTGGGCCTGATCAGCGCGCTCGAGGTGCTGCTGGGCCTGTTGCGGCCCTGGCCGCTCAAGCTGCTGGTCGACTACGGGCTGCGCCCGGAGCACCCGCGGCCGAGCTATCTACCTGCGTTCGAGAGCGAGACGTTCTTGATGCTGGGCTGCGCCGCCTACCTGGCGGTGAACGCGGCCGCCGAGCTGATGTCTGCCGGCCACACCCAGCTGCAGGTGACACTCGGCCAGCGCCTGGTGGTGGATCTGCGGCAGCAGATGTTTCAGCACCTGCAGAGCCTCTCGCTGCGCTTTCACCTGCGGCGCGGCACGGGCGACACCATCTACCACATCGAAAACGATGCCTGGTGCGTCGAGAACCTGACCTTGAGCGGGATCATGCCGCTGGCCATCGCCCTGGCGACCCTGCTCGCGATGTTCGGCGTGCTGTGGACGATGAACTGGCAGCTCGCCGTCAGCTCGCTCGCGGTGCTGCCGGTGCTGTACGTGGTCAACCGCAGCTTCATGGAGCGCATGATCGCGCGCGCCGATCAGCTGAAGGAGATCGAGTCGCGCGGCATCAGCTTCGTGCAGGAGGTGTTCTCCGCCATCAAGGTGGTCAAGGCTTTCGGCCGCGAGTCGCACGAGTCCGATCGGTTTCGCGTGCAGGGCGAGCACGTGGTCGAGGCCAAGACCAAGCTGAGCTGGCAGGAGTCGTTCTACGGCGCGGCGATCAACCTGGTGACCAGCACGGGCACCGCGCTGATCTTGTACCTCGGTGGCCGCCAGGTGCTCGGCGGCGAGATGACGGTCGGTGACCTGCTGGTAGCGATGAGCTACCTGGCGAGCGTCTTCGAGCCGTTGTCCAGCATGAGCCGCACCTTCGGCAAGCTGCAGGGTTCGATCGCCAGCGCGCGGCGCGTGCTGCGCACGCTCGCCAACCAGCCCGAGGTCCACGACCGTCCGGGTGCCGTCGAGGCCCCGCGGCTCGCGGGCGCGGTCGAATTCGCCGACGTGAGCTTCGGCTACGACGCGCAGCGACCCGTGCTGGACAACATCGCCTTCAAGGCCGAGCCCGGCCAGACCGTGGCGGTGGTCGGCCTGACGGGCGCCGGCAAGACCACGCTGGTCAGCCTCATCCCACGTTTCTATGATGTGTCCACGGGACACATCCGGATAGATGGGCGGGACCTCGGCGACTATACGGTGCGCTCCCTGCGCGAGCAGATTGCCATCGTGTTGCAGGATCCGCTGCTGCTCTCCGGGACGATCGCGGACAACATTCGCTACGGCCGCCTGGACGCGACGCCCGACGAGGTCCGCGCCGCGGCCAAGGCTGCCTACGCCGACGACTTCATCCAGCGCCTGCCGCAAGGCTACGACACGCGCCTGGGGGACGATGGCGTACAGCTGTCCGGCGGCGAACGCCAGCGCGTGTCGATCGCGCGGGCGCTGTTGCGAGATGCACCGATCCTCATCCTGGACGAGCCCACCTCTTCACTCGACGCGCGGGCCGAGGCTCACATCTTCGAGGCCCTCAAGACCCTGATGCGCGGGCGCACCACCTTCGTGATCGCGCACCGCTTGTCTACCGTGCGCCACGCCGACAGGATCCTCGTGCTGGAGGGCGGCCGTGTTGCCGGCTTCGGCAAGCACGAGGAAAATCTAGAGACCGTGCCGCTATACCGCGAGCTCTGTGAACGTCTCGCGGTCTGAATCGTCATGACAGAAATGAATAGTCCGGTAGTCCGCGAGGTTTTGCCACCGAACGTGCGCGTGGGAGCGGGCACGGATGTGCTTGGAGAGAAGATCTTCCGGCGTTTCTTCTCGGAGTGCGACCCAGCGATCGTGATGGGCGAGCAGTGTTATTTCGATGGCGTACAGCTCGCCCTTGGAAAGCGCGCCACGCTGCGCGTAGGCAACTACGTGTATGCCGCGAACATGATCATGCTGGCCGAACAGGAAATTCAGATCGGCGACTACGTGTGCATCGGCTTCAACGTCGTGCTGGCCGACACCGACTTTCATCCGCTGGATCCCGTGCTGCGGGTACAGGACGCGATCGCGGTGTCGCCGCTCTCCCGCGGCCGCCCACGGCCACCGATCGCCACCGCGCCCGTGATCATCGAGGACGATGTCTACATCGGGCCGAACAGCGCGATCCTGAAGGGCGTACGCATCGGCAAGGGCGCGTTCATCGAGCCAGGCTCGGTGGTGACCAAGGACGTGCCTGCGGGCGCGCGCGTGCTGGGCAATCCTGCCCAGGTCATCGGTCAGGTGTAGGCATGGGCTTGCTGCCAGATCGTAGGATCGCACACGACTGGTACGACGGGCCGGTGCCCGACGGCGTGTCGGCGCACGACGAGACGCACCTGGACAGTGCGTTTTGTTTCGAACAGGTCCTGGGCACGGTCGCGATCGCTCGCGGCGCTCACATCTACAGCGGCAGCATCTTCGACGTGGGGCCCCACGGCCGCGTGACGGTCGGCGAGTGCGCGATGCTCAATGGCGTGTACGTGCTGTGCGACGCGCAGGTGGACATCGGCGCCTTCGCCACGATCAGCTGGAACGTCGTGTTCATGGACAACTACCGCATGCCGGTGTCACCGGCCGCGCGGCGCGAGGTGCTGGAGCGCAGGGTGCGCGAGCGCGCGCCGGTGCCGAAGGCGGTGGTCGAGACTCGGCCGGTGCGCCTGCGCGACAACGTCTGGATCGGCTTCGACGTCTGCGTGTTGCCGGGCGTGACGATCGGCGAGGGCTCGGTGGTCGGCGCGCGCTCGGTCGTCGCCGAAGACGTGCCCGACTACACGGTGGTGGCCGGCAACCCAGCGCGGCCCATCCGCAGCCTGCCGCGGCCGCCCGGCCCCATGGAGCGCCCATGAGTGCAGCTCCCCGCGGCAAGGTGATCGTCTCCGGCATCTTGTTCTGGTACCCGCTGGCCGGCGTGACCTATCAGTTCTTGCACTACCTGCTCGGCCTGCGCCGCCTGGGCTTCGACGTCTACTACATCGAAGACTCGGGTCGCTGGGTCTACGATCCGGTGGCGCGCAGCATCACCGGCGACGCGTGGCCCAACGTCTCGCGCGTGGTCAAGACGCTGGAGGCGCATGGCTTCGCGGGTAAGTGGGCGTTTCGCGGCGCCTACCCGAATGGCCCCTGCTACGGCATGACCGAGCAGCAGATCTTCGCGCTGTACCGCGAGTGCGACGCGCTGCTGAACGTCACCGGTGCCCAGGAGATCCGCGAGGAGCAGCTGCTGATCAAGCGGCGCATCTACGTGGAGAGCGATCCGTTCTCGGCGCAGGTCAAGCTGTTCAACGGCGACGCCAAGGTGCGCGCGCTGCTCGACGCGCACCATGCGCACTTCACCTTCGGCGAGAACCTCGGCCAGCCGGACTGCGACACGCCGCTCGATCGCCCCTGGCTGCCCACGCGCCAACCGGTGGCGACCGATCTGTGGTTTCGCGCGCCGCTGTCGAGCGCCGGCGCCAAGTACAACACGATCACCACCTGGCACAACGACGGCAAGAGCGTGGAGTACCGCGGCGACGTCTACCACTGGACGAAGGATCGCGAGTTCGAGCGCTTCTTCGAGCTGCCTGGGCGCCGCCCGCAGCTGCAGTTCGAGTTGGCCACCGACGCCAATGCTGCGGCGAGCGCGTTGCTCGAAAAGCACGGCTTCCAGGTCAGTCACGGCGTGGGGGTCTCGGGCGAGGTCGACAGCTACCGCGACTACATCTGCGAGTCGCGCGGTGAGTTCACCGTGGCGCGAGACCAGTACGTGCGGCCATACACCGGCTGGTTCAGTGATCGCAGCGCGTGCTATCTGGCAGCGGGGCGCCCCGTGATCACGCAAGAGACCGGCTTCTCCAAGTTCATCCCCAGCGGCCGCGGGCTGTTCGGCTTCACGACGCTGGACGACGTGCTGGGGGCGCTCGACGCGATCGAGAGCGATTACGAGGCGCATGCTCGCGCGGCGCTCGAGATCGCGCGCGAGTACTTCGGCGCGGACAAGGTCCTGGCGAGCTTGATGGAGCGGCTGGGCCTATGAGACGCAAACTCCGCATCGCGCACGTGGGGCCGGTCGCGACCACCATCCCGGCCGCGAAGAACGGCTCGGTCGAGCTCGTGACCGCGCTGATCACTGACGAGCTGGTCCGGCGCGGCCACGACGTCACGCTGTTTGCGACCGGCCTGACCAGCACCACCGCCAAGCTGCACGCGGTGTTCGAGCGCGGCTACCTCGAGGACCCGCACGGCCTGTGGCCCTGGGAGCTGTGCGAGCTGATGAACCTGACTGCGGCCTGCGAGCGGCACGCCGACTTCGACGTGCTGCACTACCAGGGCGCGTACTACCCGCTGAGCGTCGCGCTCTCGCGGCTGGTGCCGATCCCGATGGTACACACGCTGCATCATCAGCCGTTGCCCAGCCAGGTCGACATGTGGCGGCGCTATCCAGACACGCACTACGTCGCGATCTCGGACTTCCAGGCCGGAGCGCTCAAGGGATTCCCGAGCGTGACCACGATCCCGCACGGCATCGACACCGACAACTTCGAGCTCGGCACCGCGCAGGGCGAGTACTTGATGTTCCTGGGTCGGTTCACGCCGGGCAAGGGAGTGCTCGAGGCGATCGAGGTCGCGCGTCGCACGCGCACCAGGATGATCCTGGCCGCGCCCGAGTGCGACTACTACCGGCAGAGCATCGCACCGCACGTCGACGGTGAGCTCGTGCAATACGTCGGCGAGTTGGACTTCGCTGCCAAGACGCGCGCGCTGCGCGGGGCCAAGGCGTTGATCTACCCGGTGCAGCAGGGCGAGCCGTTCGGCTTGGTGCTGGTCGAAGCGATGGCGTGCGGCACGCCGGTGGCTGCGCTCGACCGCGGCGCGGTGCCGGAGATCGTGAAGCCGGGCGTGAGCGGCGACACGTTCCCCACGCTGGACGCGTTGATCGAAGGCTTGCCGCGCGTGTGCGCCCTGCCACGCGAGCAAGTGCGGAAGCACGTCGTGGAAAACTTCGACGTGCGGCACATGGTCGACGGGTACGAGCGGCTGTACACGCGTTTGAGCGAGCGGCGCGCATGAGCTCCGGGCGGCATCACAAGGCCGTCCTCGCGGTGTTCGCGCATCCAGACGACGAGGTGTTGTGTGCAGCCGGCACGCTGGCGCTGTGCGCCGCGCGCGGCGCCGACGTGCACCTGGTGTGCGCCACGCGCGGCGAGCTGGGTCCGATCGCCAAGCCGGAGCTCGCCACGCACGAGACACTGGCCGCAGTCCGCGAAGGCGAGCTGCGCGCGAGCTGCAATGCGCTCGGGATTCGAGCGCCGACCTTCCTCGACCTCCCGGACGCCGGCGTCGACTGGGCCGCGGAGGACGCTGGCACGCTGCCCAAGCTGGTCGCCACCATCCGCAAGCTGCGGCCGCGGGTGATCATCACGTTCGGCTCCGACGGCCTGTACGGTCACTTCGATCACGGAGCCATCGGCGAGCTGACCACGCACGCCCGCTCGCAAGCGAAGGATGTGCACGCGCGGTTGTTCTACCCCGTGATCACGGGCGAGGCGGTCGCTGCGCTGATCGCCGGCGCCCGAGCGGCCGGCATTCCGGACTCGCTGTGGAAGCTGGGCCCGGAGCACTTCCACGTGAAGCCCTCGGAGATCACCGGCAGCGTCGATGTCACGGCGGTGCTCGACCGGAAGCTGGCAGCGTTGCGTTGTCACCAGACGCAGCTCGAGGCGGACAACGTGCTCACGCACATCACGCACGATTTGGCTGCCAGCTTCTTCGGCGTGGAGCACTTTCGGTGTGCGGACGGCAAGCCGGGGACGCCGCTGCAAAGTCTGGGCAGCGACTAACGCCCGCGACGACGTACGGCAGTCCCTCTCGGGAGCGCACCCTGTAGCACATCGGCACAGCCGTGAGCTGCAGTCGCTACGACGATCGGAGAGGATAGGAGTTCCCTACGCGCTATACTCGAGGGCTGCTGCTCCATCGCCGACCACCGGGGGTCGATGTCGGGTTCCGTCCCTGTGACCATGTCCGCGGCTATCGAAGCCGATCGCCTCGGCGAGCGCTACGAGCTACACGAGCTCCTCGGCCGAGGCGGTATGGCAGAGGTCCACCGCGCGACGGACCGGGTGCTGGGCCGGCAAGTGGCGCTCAAGCAGCTGACCGTCGACATCACGGCCTCCGATCGCTCGCACCTCGCGGTGCTGTTCGAGCGGGAGTTTCATACGCTCGCTCAGCTGAGTCATCCGCACGTCATAGCCGTGTTCGACTATGGCCTCGGGCCCGCCGGGGCCCCGTACTACACGATGGAGCTGCTGGACGGCGGTGATCTCCGTGAACGCCCGCCGCTGCCGTGGCGCGAGGCATGCCGCTTGGTGTTCGACGTGTGCTCGGCGCTCGCACTCGTACACTCGCGGCGTTTGCTGCACCGCGACATCACCCCGCGCAACATTCGCTGCACGCAGGCGGGCATCGCCAAGTTGATCGATTTCGGCGCGATGTCACCCATGACCGCAGGAGGCTCGGAGGTCGTCGGTACACCCGCCTTCACGGCACCGGAGACGCTGCAGCGGCTCGCACTCGACGCGCGGACCGACTTGTATTCACTGGGCGTGACGCTCTACTACGCGCTCACGGCGCGTTTGCCGTACAACGCCCGCACGTTCGCCGATCTGCTCGCCGCATGGGCCATCAAGCCAATCGTGCCCTCGGCACTGGTGCCGGAGATCCCGGCGGCGCTCGATGATCTCGTGCTCGCGCTGGTCAGCGTCGAACCCGCGCTGCGCCCCGCGAGCGCGTCCGAAGTCATGCAGCGGTTGGCTGCATGCGCCGGACTGCGTCTCGAAGAGTCGGACTCGGTCTCGCGCGCATACCTGTCGACGCCGACGCTGGTCGGTCGCGTCGAAGTGCTGGCCGAGTTGCGCGACGCTCTGCGCGACTCGCGCTTGCGCCGCGCGGCGTCCGTGCTCATTCGAGCGACGCCCGGCGGCGGTCGTTCGCGGCTGCTGGACGCGTGCGCGCTCGAAGCGGCGACTCTCGGCGTCACGGTTTCGCGGGCCACGGTGACCGGCACGCGCGAGGGGTTTGCCGCCGCGCAGCGCCTGGTCAACCACTTGCTCGACACGTTGCCGCGCGCGGCAGAGCTCGCGGCGGTGCCCGAGCTGTTCGCGACGCCCTCGGCTGCCAACGACGATCAGGCGCGGCCGATCTTGCGCGATCTGCGGGACCTGGAGGCCGGCCGTGCGCAGAAACTACTGCGGCGCTTCATCCTGGGCGTGAGCCGCACGTACCCGCTGTTGCTCGCCATCGACGACGTACACAAGATCGACGAGCCCTCGGCGGCTCTTTTGGCCGAGCTGATCGACAGTACGCGGCGAGGCGGCATCCTGGTTGCGCTCACCACGGACAGCGAGGCGCCTGAAACCGAGGCACTGCAGGCGCTCGCCCGGCGCTGCCGCGTCCTGGAGCTCGCACCCCTCAGCCGCGCGCAGACGCGGGAGCTGCTGGATTCGCTCTTCGGCGACGTCGCGAACCTCGATCTGCTCACTGACGAGATCCACCGCGTCGCGCTGGGTAACCCCCGCCAGACGCTCGAGCTCGCCCAACACCTCGTCGATCGAGGGCTGATCCGCTACACGTCCGGTAGCTGGACGCTGCCGAGTAGGTGGTCGGAGAACGATCTGCCGCGCAGCGCGACAGTCGCGCTGCAGGCGCGAATCGCGGGCTTCTCGGAGCTCGCGCGCGTACTGTCCGAAGCCCAGGCGCTGGCGTTTCAGGAAGAATTCTCGGACGACGACTACCGAGCCCTGGCGCCGTCCGCGAGCTCGCGCGACCTGGACCTCGCGCTGTCCGAATTGCTCGAGGCTGGCGCGGTGCTGCGCGATGGCGCGGTCTACCGCCTGGCGAACCGAGCCTGGAGCGCCGCGTTTCTCGCGGACCTCGACCCAGAGCAGACGCAGCTGCGCCACCGCGCGCTCGCGGACATGTACGCCGCCAAGCAGCACTTTGGCCAGTTGCACCACGCATTCGCCGCGGGGCTCGACGAGCGAGGACTCGAGATACTCGATCGACGCAACGTGGCCCGCACCGAGTCCGATATGCAGAAGATCGTGGAGCGGGACGGCGGCAGGTTGGTGTGGTGCTACCCGCGAGCGATCGAGACGGCAAAGCGGCTCGGCCACAGTCCGCGCCGCGTGCACGATCTGCGCCGCTGGCAATACCTCGGCAGCCTCGTGACTCGGAACCCACCGGATCGCGCGTCGGCGCAGATCTGGCTCGATCAACTGACTCATGACTCAGGGCTCGATCTCTACCGCGGCGACACGCAGAGCGCGACACCACAAGCGCGCCTGACGAGCGCGCTGCAACGTGCCTACGCGCGCTACCTCGCGACTCCCGAGGCCGAGCGCGTCTACCCCGTCGATGAAGCGATCCGCAAGCTCGGGGAGTACGTGGTCATCGGAGTGGTCGAGGCCGCACGCGCGCTCGACAGCGAGCTGATCCACGGCCTACCCGACCTGGTCGAGCCGTTCACCGCACTCTCGCCGCTGCTCGAAGCCATCTGGCTCAACCTGGCCGGTGCGCGAGTGGCGTACTGCTACTGCGACTTCGAGCGTGCGCGCGAGTTGTGGCTGGCCACTCTGCGCAAGCTGGAGACGATCGGCGACAGCGCTCAAGAGGTGTTCGTCAGCGGCATGCGCAACGCGGTCATCTTCGCGCTCGGTTCCGCGGACGCACAGCTCGGGCTGGCCTCGGCCACCGAGTGGGCCGAACGTCTGGACAGCGACCCATTCCAGCGCGTGAGCGCGCTCAACCTGCGAAAGATCGTGCAGCTGGAACAGGGCGACGCCGAAGGCGCCGAGCGCCTGCGTCGGCAGGCGGAAGTGCTGTCCTTGCAACTGCGCACGCCTTCGATGTTCAACACGACGCTTACGCTCGAGATCTTCGCGTACGCTCAGTGCAACCACCTGCTCGGGCTCACCCAGTGCATCGAACTGTTGAAACCTTTGGCCGCGCAGTATCCCGGCTGGGTACCCGTGTTGCTCAACGCGGAGGGCAGCTTTCAGCTCGTGCGAGGCGACTACGAAGCAGCGCGCTCCAAGTTCACTGCGTGCATCGAGCTACACGCCAGGAAGCAGAGTGGCCCCACGTACGCATGGGCCTTGCTCGCGGCCAAGACGGGTCTCAGCGAATGTCTGATGGGACTCGGGAGCTACGAAGACGCGCGCACCACCGCGAGCCAAGCTCTCACGGAGTCCGGAACGCACGCGAGCGCGAGCTTCGAGATCGTGCGCGTGCTCGCCCTGGCCGAAGGCAAGCTGGGCGATCCCCAAGCGGCCGAGCGTCTGGACGCGCTCATCGCGCAGCAAACGGCGCTCGGAACGACCGGTCTGCTGCTGGGCCTCAGCTACGAGGCGCGAGCACGTGTCGCGATCTGGAGCGGCGATGCTCCCGCGTTCGAGCGCTTCTCCGAGCTCACCGCGCGTGAATACCGCCACGGCGCGCGCACCCCACTCGGTGCTCGCTACGAACGTTTGATGAACGAGGCGACGCGTGCGGGCATGCGCGCCAAGCTCACGCTGGCCGACTTCCAGGCGCTCGCCAGCGCGGGCAGCAGCACGCTCGGCAGTGACGAGCTCCTGACGATGGTCACGCGTAGCATGGCCGGGCACCGCAGTGCGGACGAACGCACGCGCACGGCGCTGCAGATGATCTGCGTGGCACACGGTGCGAGAGAAGGCTACTTGTTCCTGCTCACGCAAGCCGGCCCGAACCTGCGCGCCTCTCACGGCGCTGGAACGCCACCTGCCGAGCTCGCCGAGCGCGTCCAGGCGTTCGTGACCGAAAAGCGCCGCCAGGCCGAAGACCTGGACGACATGAGCACCGATGCACTGCAACGAGACCCGGCGCTCGAATGGACCGTGCGCGTCGATAGCGGGACCTATGAGCTGCTACAGCTCAGGTGCGTGATCGACGCGGCGAGCATGCTCGCGGGCGTCGCGGTGATCGAGATCGCCGAGGGACATACCCGAAACGAGCAACAGGCGCAGCTGCTGCAGGTGTTGGCTGCCAGCCTGTTGCAGGCCGGCGACACTCAAGGCGTCGCGCTGTAGGCTCGTGCGCCTGCGAACATCGCGATCAGGCGAAGCGCACGCTGTGGATCGGCGGCGCGCCATCGAGGCGCAGCCTAGTCCTGCTTGGCTCGCGATCCAAGGGACGGTTTGCGCCGCGCGCGGGACTCCGGCCGCACGCCACGCGTACACTTGGCTACGTGGCGAGCCGCGGCGTTTTGTTGTTCCATCCGCCGATGCGGCCCGGCGCGTTGCTGGTTGCGTTCTTGCTGGCGTGCGGCGGACCGTCCGAGTCCGACGTGCGTGCCGCAGCGGTGCCGCGCGCGGCCGACTTGGCCATCGAGTTTGCGGGCTGCCTGGTGGTCGAGCGGGGGACACGCTGCGAGCTGAGCGCCGATCACAAGCTGAGCTTTTGGTTGCCGGGTCAGCTGGCGCTGCAGACGCTGCGAGCTGACGGGCGCGCCCTTGCGCTGCCGCCGCGCAAAGAGATCGAGGGTGGGGGCAGCTACGAGCTGCAGGTCACCGCCGGTGTGAAGAAGCTCGAGTTGGGGGCGCCCGGCGCTGCGCTGACGCTGGAGCTGCTCGAGCCGAACTTCGAGCCCGGGCTGGAGACCGCGCGGCGGTTGCGCGAGCAGGGGCAGTTCACTCAGGCGCGCCAGCAGTTGACGGCGGCGCTCAACAGTCGTCAGCCCGACACTCGCCGGCGTGCGCAGGCGTTGTCGGCGCGACTCTCGCTCGCCGAGGGCGATCACCAGGTCGCAGCCGCTGCGCTGGCGCTCAGCATGGAGCTCGCGGCGACGGTCGGCGCGTACTCCGAAGCCATTCGCGACGCGACCGCGTTGTCGTTCGTGGCCAGCTCGAACCTGCGCGACTACCGCCTGGCGCGGCATGTGCTGCAGCAGGCGGCGGTATGGGCAGCGCTCGATCCGGCGGGCGCGGCGCTCCTGCCTCACTACGATGGCGTGCTTGCGCTGGAGACCGGCGACCTGCAGCGCGCGCTGCTCGGCTTCCGCGAGAGTGCGCGACGCACGCGGCGACTGGGTTTGCGCGAGCACGAGCTGCTGGCGCGCGAGCAGGAGGCGTGGACGCTGGTCTTGCTCGGCCGCAACAGCGAGGCCGTGGCCGCGCAGCGTCGAGTGGTAGACGAGTTTCCCAGTAGCGATGCTTGCCAGCGCGCGGATCGCACCGAGAGCGTGGTGTGGTTTGCGTTGATGGCCGAGCCCGCGCGCGACAGTCCGCTCACACAGCTGATCGGAGACTATGGAGCGCGCGCGGAGCTCGAGCTGGAAAGCTGCCCGTCACCCTGGCGGGCCCGCAACCACCGCATCAACGCGGCGCTGGCAGCGCTCCAGCGTGACGACGCGCAGCTGGCGGCGGCGGAGCTGAAGCGTCTGTCCAAGTTGCCGAAGGTGAGCGATCCGCTGCTCGAGACCTGGGAGCACGAGTTACGCGGGCGCGCCGCGCTGTACAGCCGCAAGCCGCGGTGGGCGCTGCCGCAGTTCCAGGCCGCGCTCGAGCTGAGCCAGCGCGTCGGGTTGTGGGACAACCTGCAGCTCGCGCAGCTGGGTCGCGCGCGCGCGTTGGTCGCGCTGCGCCAGCGGCCTGCCGCGCTCGAGGCCTACGCCGGGGCCGAACGCAGCCTGGACGCGAGCCTGGCGAACGTGCCGTTCAGCGAAGGTCAGGCGGGTTTTCGCCACGCGCGCGAAGCTGGGACGCAAGAATGGATCGATCTGTTGCTGCGCACCGGCGCCACCGCACAGGCCTTCGAGGTCGCGCGCAGTGCCGGGGCGCGCAGGCTCGCCAGGCTGGCTGCCACGCAGCGCGCGCGCAACCTCTCCAGCGCGGCGCGTCAGCGCTGGGAAGCCGCGCTGGCGCTCTACCACGAGCGCCGTCGTGCCGCCGAGCACCTGGCAGCCGCAGCCTGGGAGCAACCCGCCGATCGCTTGCCGTATTTCCGCACGCAACTGGCGCAACGCCAACAAGCAGCGCGCGAAGCACTCGATGACGCGTATGCGGCACTGCGTAGCGGGCCCGAGCTGGTGACGCTGTCGGCTGCGGAGCCGGGCGAGGCCTTGCTCGGGCTCTTCACCGACGGCGCGTCGCTGCGCGTGTTCGTCCAGACGCCCGAGCGCACCCAGAGCTACAGCCTGCCTGTGCCGCGCCCGGGACCCGAGCTCGGCCAGCAATTGCTGGGCCCGGCCGCCGCGTTGCTCGCCCGCAGCTCACGGCTGCGGGTGATCGCACACGCCAGCCTGGGCTGGCTCGACGTGCACGCGCAGCAGCTCGGTGGCGTGCGCTTGCTCCAGCGTTTCAGCGTGCGCTACGCCAGCGACATCGCCGTGTCCGCCGCGCTCGAGCCGCCCGCCGAGGCCGCGCTGATCGTGAGCGATCCCCGGGGCGATCTGCCGGCCGCCGCGCTCGAAACCGCGTTGGTCTCGCGCAGCCTGCCCCTGAAGTCCGAGACGCTCCAGGGCCCCGCTGCGCGTCGCGGCGACATCCTGGACCGCCTCGGCCACGTGGCGTTCTTCCACTACGCCGGCCACCACCGAGTCGCCGGCATCGAGGGCACCGACAGCGCGCTACTCGTGGCCGATGGCGAGCTCAGCGTCGGCGACGTGCTGACGCTCGGAAGCGCACCGCAGCGCATCGTGCTCTCGACCTGCGAAGCTGCGCGCCAGGGAGGCCAGGGCTGGAGCGGCGTGCTGGGTATGGGCCAGGCGTTCATCGCCGCGGGCGCCGAGGAGGTCATCGCGGCCAGCCGCCCGGTGCCGGATCAAACTGCGCGCGATCTGGGCGTGGCGTTCTACGCCGTGCTCAAGGCCGATCCGCACACCACGCTGACCGAAGCACTGCGCCGCGCTCAGCTGAGCCTCTGGGCCTCGCGCCCGACTGAAGACTGGGCAGCCTTCCGAGCACTCTCACGTTAGTTGAGGTCGGCTACGAACCGGCATGAGCGTATCGAACGCGAGCTCTTGAACGAACCGGACATGTTTCCACAAGAGTTCTATCGGTGCCTAGCGGGCTGCTCGAACCGATCGTCGCAAGCGCGCGAGTTTCCCTTGGCGCATGGCGGCGCGGACCGAAGCGCAGGATCCACTCGGCGCGCATCTAAAATGTGAAGCGCGCCACTGTTTCCGTAGCTCGCCTGTTCTATCGGCTCTCGTCCGCAGCTCAACACGCAGCGTGCGAGGTGTGTAGGCAAGAGCAACCCAACGCCAACGAGGGGATTGCCAAATATAGTTGTCAGCTGTTAGGCAACCAAGTTCGCCGTACCCGTTACCGTCGCCCGCCAGGCGACCTGATAACAGCCTTTTGACTCTGTTCAATGCTCGGTAACTTCGAATGCCTACCATCAGCTTGACAGCACTTCCAATAGCGCTCCTTGCGTGCCAGGCGATTTCGCTGGCTGTGCGTGCTCGAACCAAACCGCAGCACCTGTGGGCCGCTTGGTTGGCACTAGCTTCTGGTGCCGGGATCGCGCTCGCCTCGCATCTATCGATGCAGCCCACCGTCTTCGTCTCGACCGACTTCTACGCACTGTTCTCGGATGAAGCACACGCTTGGGAGGTACGGGTTTTGCTTTTCCTTTGCGCTCTCAGCGTCGGACTCCTTGTGCAGGCAGCACGAGCTTCGCACGAACGACGCCGTCGTGGACTGGCGATAGTTGTGGCTTCGTCTGGGGTGGGCGTTATCACCGCGTCTCTCCTGATGCGGCTGGCACAGTCAGCGCCAGCCGCGCCGCCAGTCTATCGATATGATCTCGGCGGCCCGTGGCTCATTCTCTGGGTTACCTTCTGCGCGATCGAGTGGCTCTTTGTCATAACGCAGGTTCAGGGGCGACTATTCAGAGCAGCGTTTAACAGCCTCGGCTTGCTTGGCATTTGTGCCGTTGGGGTGGGTTTACAAGAAAGCTCATTTGCTGATCCCAACACACACAGTCTCTGGTGGGGCCAGTTTTGCTGGGCCGAGCTGATCCTGGTGTGCATCCTTCCATTTTTGGCCGCGCGCCGATTATCTAATCGATCCACGCGCATCCTGGCGTGGTTGGGAACCGTTCTGATGGGTTTGCTCATCGTGGGGTTCTCCTACTCAGCCTTGCTACTCGATAAGCAGTGGACGATCGTAGTCTTTCTGGGTGTCGCTGGAACACTAAGCTTCATGACCAGACATCTCTTGATCGCGATGCCGCGTGCAGTCGGCACCAACTCGGATCGTCCAGCAATTTCGCGTCGTCAGTTAGGATGGGTTTTGGGGTCGTTTTGTGTACTCGCATTCTCTGCGATAAGCTTCTGTTTCCACCTGCTTCCAAGTGCGCTCAACATCTTGGCCGCCGCTCTGGCTTGCGCGGCGCTCGTTGAACTCACCGCGGGAGGCCCATTGTTGGCGATGGGGCCTTCAGTCAAGGAGAAGCTATTTGGGAGAGGATCGACGGTTCGTGCAGGCGCGTCCAAACTTCTCCGGTTCCTGGTGCGCGCAGCACGCGCGGCACTCGCTCCGGCGCGAGCAATAGCGCTTCCAGCACGCCTGAAGTTCTTTGCACGTCTCATGACGGCATTCGTCGTGCTCGTCGTGCTTCAGCAATGGCCAAATCGCAACAAGATCGTCATTCGCTCATTCCCGATGTTCAGCTCCGGGGTCAAGGCGGTCGATGAAAACCCGGACGACCTTGGCGAGGCAATCGCTGCACGCGCAGTCGCTCAAATCGCGATGCTTGCGTCCGAGCTAAAGGCTGGCTCTCTATCCTCCGGTCGAAGCGCGGGATTCGATACTGCCGATACGGCACCTGGCTCGGACCTGTCTCCGAACGCGCAATCGAGCGATCCGATTCTCGCGACGCTAGATTCTCAAGACGACATCAAGGCTGTCACGCAGAACGACACCCTAAAGATCTTCGGACTCGAGGTGCGCATCGGCACCGTCATCGCACCGATACAGCGGGCACTCGAACCACTGTTCAATATGCGTGTCGTTACGGGTCGACTTCAGCTGAAGTCCGGACGCCTCGTGCTCTTCGCAACCTCGAGCACAGGCGAGCCGTGGCAATTCGCAGGGTCCGACGAGAAGATCGCCGACGGGCTTGCATTCGCGATCATTAGTTCAGATCCGCGGTGGCGAAGCGCAGGCATGACGACAGTTCTTGATGCGTACCGCGTGTACACGCTAGGCCTGAGCGAATACCGACACTATCAGCGACTTACGGCGCCGGGATCCGATGGTGGCGAAGCCCACCAGCCGCTCATGCGTGCCATTGCGGCGTTCAGAGAAGCAACGCGCTGGGATCCGGGATTTGCGTTCGCGCACTACTACCTGGGACTTGCTCTAGCTCCTGCGGGCGAACCGGCGGCGGCTGTTGAGGAGTTGCGAATCGCCACGAATGTAAATTCCGATTTCGGTCCAGCATACGCAGCGTTGGGAAACGTACTCTTGCACTATTCTGATTTTGTGCCGCGCTACCTTGCCGCGAGGGCTGAGTTTTCGCGCGTTGAGGCGCCGCAGGCCTGGGAGAAGCGCAACGCGGACGCAGTTGATGCTTTCAAGCAGGTCCTGTCTCTGGACAAGGTCGTCTCCACAAGTGATCGGGCTACGGCCTACCTAGGGCTCTGCGCGACGGGATTGCCAAGACGCACTGAACTCGAGCAGCCAGACGTACACGAGCGGTTTCAACATGCATTCTACTCCTGCGCGATGTCCACGCGGACCTACGAAGCATCTTTGGAGGGAACCCGGTTGTCACCGTCCCAGGTTTCAGCAAGAGCTGGAGCCCTATTCTGGCTCGGTACGATACTCGAGCGCGACGGCCGATATGCATCGCAGACAAAACAGCCCGTTGCCGTCCCCGGTCGCACCAAACAGGTACCGCTGCCGAGTACCACGGTTGACTGGAGCTGCGACGCTAGCGATGCGAAGCCAGTTTGCCCCAAAGAGGGAGAGTGCAAGCTGCAGTGGACGATTCCGGCGAGCGCTCGTGCGACACAAGCTCTCGAGAAGTATTCGCTCGCCGCGAATCTGATATCTAAGCCGCCGTCGGCGGTGTGTCCGATTGCCAGGATTCTCGCAGCGCTCGGCTCGCGTGACACCTTGGAGCAATCACGAAAGGATTTTGAAGTCCAACTGAGCCTCGGCAGGGCGCTTTTATCACGTGCGCGAAAGGAGCTGCCCAACAAGAGTAGCACACCGCTGTTCGAGGCTGCCTTCACGGCCCTCGGAGCGGCGGTGGAAATGGCGCCGACAAGCACCGATGCACTGAACCAGTATGCGTACGCTTACCGCGTCTGGCACGCGCACGTGCGTCAACACACCGCCACGTCGACAGTGTCTACGTATCTCGCGCAATCCGCCGATAATGCGGAGACTTGTGCACGCGAAGCGGTCAAACTCGCCGCGCAGCGGAAGAGCGCACCGTACTATGCGATGGTCTTGTCGACGCTCGCAGAAGTTCTCATCGAACGGGATCGTCCCGATGAAGCTTTCCCCTTGCTCGAGCTCGCACTTGGGAAAGTTGATGTCGGTCAACTCGACGAGATCCGGTGGGACGCGGTCGAGGCTCACAAGGCGCTTCAGCGCGCTGCAGCCAAGTCGGATGAGAACACCTTCACGATTTCACGCACTGGTGTGGACGGTAAGGCTTGCAGCGTGGCAATGTGGCGCCGTCAGCTGCACCAGAGTCAACAACACCGTGAGGTGCGTTACTTCATTTCGGAACGCGTGTGTAGTGCGCGGGCCAAGAGCGACACTGCCGACGTTGATTTCGAGCTGAAGTTCTATCGATATGAGACTGGCTGTGGAATCAATACGCTGCGAATGGCGCCAATAAATGTGCCGTCCGGTGGACAGTTGTTCCTTCACGTCCGAGATGGCGAGATCGATACTTATATTGATGACACTGACACCTTTCCCTTGAGCGACGACGGTCAAGATACGATCGTCGAAGTGTGGTACAAGCCGCCCGGCGGTTCTTCCGATTGTATACGCGTGTCCAATCGTGAAGCGCTACCTAAGCAACCCATCGGAAATCTCGTCCTCGTGTCGGTTGCGCAGAAGGCGATTCAGGGAGCCGCTCCAAGCGCCGAAAGGGAATGATCGGTACACGCGAGGTGGCGCCTTGCAGAGCGCTCGTGATGATCACCTGTCAAGCGGCATACACGGCCCAGGATCGAAGTGCGCAACCGCGCCGGCGCGTTCTGCGCCAATGTACTCCCTTGGTCGCAGGGAATCGACAACTGTACGCCCTGCGCATGCAGTAGCCTCGCTGGCCCGCACCGACGGCGCAACTTACCTGAACGCCGGCCGTTTGCCGTGGCATAGTTGGGCTTCCGACGCCGTATGTACGAGTATCTATCGTCGTGGATTCTGTGTGCACTGGTCGTCTGGTTGCTGGCGCTGTTGCTGTACGTGCGCTGGTGGCGTGCCGACTCGCGCGCGCACGAAGCATCGGCCGCGGCGCTGGCCAAGCCGCGCGCTTCCGTCCGCGTCGTCCGCGCGCAGACGCGCCATCCGATCGTGCTCGCACATGGTTGGGGTGAATTTCACCGACTCATTCCCGAGGATCTCGGCTACGGCTACTTCCGTGGGATCCCTGCGGGGCTGCGCGCCAGCGGGCATACCGTGCACGTCCTGCGCGTGGCGCCCACGGCCAGCATCGAGCGTCGCGCCGCGCAGCTGGCGCTGCAGATCAAACAACTCGATGCACGCGTCAACATCGTGGCTCACAGCATGGGCGGGCTCGATGCGCGACTGGCGATCGCCCGTCACGGCCTCGACCAGCACGTCGCGTCGCTCACGACAATCGGCACACCACACAACGGCACGCCGCTCGCGGATGCCGCGCTCACCTTCGGCGACTTCCCGAGATCGCGCGAGTTGCTGGCCAAGCTGGGTGTAGACATTGGCGGTGTCTACGATCTATCTGCGGCACGCACGCGCGAGTTCAATGAACTCGTGCGCGACGCGCCCAACGTGCTGTATGCGAACGTCGTCGCGGCGGTCAACCCCGAGGCGGGAGGCGTACACGCGCTGCTCGCGCCTGCGCACCGCTATCTATTGCGCGTGGCGGGGCCGAATGACGGGATCGTGCCGGCTTCGTCGCAACGCTGGGGCGAGACGTTGGAGGAGATCGACGCCGACCATTGGGCCCAGATCGGCTGGTTCGCACGCTTCGATGTTCAAGCGTTGTACGCGCGGATCGTGAAGCATCTGATCGCACGCGAGCTGTAGATCGAGCGTAGATGGGAGGGGTTTTTACGAATCTTCTTGGGGGCAGCAAGAACGTGTCGCTGCGCGGCTTCCTGGTCGCATTGGCGCTCGTTTGGCGCGGCCCGGGCGAGGGTGATCCGCCGCCGAGATTCCTCGACAGCGGACCCGAAGTCGTCGACGTAGATCCGGTTCCAGCAGAGGTGCGGCGTCAGTTCGAGGCGCAGGCCAAGCGTGACCGTCGGTTCAGGGAGCAGACGGCGCTCGAGGCCAAGCGTTTCAGGTTGGTCCGGAAGTCCGAGGTAAGTCGCATTCTCGCAGTCTACGACCAACCCATCTCGGTGGAACGCGGTTGGCTCAAGCTCGGTTCGAGCACTCCGACCGACGAGACTCGTTACGCGGACGCCTATGCGATCGATCCCAGTGCGCAACGGCGCGTGGTCGTGGCTCGCGGGAACGCGACCTGGATCACCGAGGATCTAGGCCAGACATGGCAGACGCTGTCTGTGCCCGAGCGTGCCTGGGTCAAGTCGCTTGCGATCGACGGGCAAGGCTCGATCTACGTGCTCACGACCGAGGCCCTGTTCGTGCGCGAAGACGGCGGCTGGATTCGGCTTGCCTTGCCGGATCCGCCGAGCAACCGCATGGTCGTCGTCGCGGGACGCACTCCGGGTCAGCCGTTGTTCGTGACCGCGCCACCCAACCAGCTCTTGCGAAGTGATGACCGCGGTCGGAGCTGGCGCAGCTTCGAGTTGTTCGATCCGAAGGAGCAGCCGCTGGAGATTCGAACGCTGGTCATAGCTGGCACGCAGGCCATGACGCTGTACGCGATCGTGGCCGAACACTTGCTCCGGAGCGACACCGGCGGGTCCACGTGGACGCAAATGCAACTGCCCGGGAGGTTGCCTGTCCAGGACTTGGCTGTTGCCGAACGCAACCCGGATGTGCTGGCGGTCGGAACGGAGGCCGGGATCTTCGTGTCGGCGAACCGCGGTGGCGCGTGGGCGTTCTATCACGAGGGACTGCAACCGAACGATGTCAGGGCCCTGGCAGTGGGCCAGAGCCGCAGCGGCTATCTGACATTGATGGTCGGCAACGATGACGGCCTGTTCGAGTTCACCTTGGACCCGCATGCCGTTGCGGAGCTTGGTGAGCTGCCCGACCGGTCCATCGAGACCGATCGGGCCGTGCAGGTAGTGCAGACGGCGCGGCACGAGCCCGTGCAGCGCGGCGATCCGGCGACCCTGGAGCCGGGCGCGCTGGTCGCAACTCCCGCACAGCGACGGGCTCAAGAGGCCGCACAGCGCGAGGCACGCGTGCGCATCCAAACGCTCGACAGGCGGCTGGAAGCGCTCGACAAAGCGCGCCAGCGCACCAGGCTTGCGCAGCTCAACCGCGACTCCGAATGGGCGAGTGCGCGTGCCAACCGAGAGGCCCAGCTCAAGCTGGAAGCGGCCAACCGCACCCGCGAGTTCTGCGCCAAGTTGCGCGGCGGCTACAAGCCCACCGTGAACGAGGTCGATAGTCTCGTCCGCGATGTCGAAGACCTCGGAATCGAACAGTGGATGGGCGCCTCCGAGTGGAGCCGCGTCAAGAACGCGGTCAAGGCGCTGTCACGGTAGTCAATCCAACGCCTTGCGAACGTTGGCTGCGACCCTCGCGTGCCATTCACCTGCAATCGCATCGCCCGTGTTGGGTCCGGCCGCATCGAGGCGGATCGTACCCTCGCCCATGAACCCGAGAACTTCGGTGCCGGTTGTCGACGCGGTGACGCGGTACTCACCAAGCCGTACGTTTCGTAGCCGTGAAACTCGACCGTGCCTGGTCGGTAGTTGGCGAGTGGCATGAAGAGCGCGATCGTCACGGGTTGAAGCGTCATGGCATCGACGCCAGTCGTGGCGAGCAACACCAAGCCATCCACGTTGACGCCCGCCGCGCCGAGCACCGCGCCCGGCACGAACGAGATCGGTTGATCGCGCACACGCAGGTCGAGATCGACGCTGCCCGGTATGAGTTGCAAGGAAGCCAGCAGGAGCGCCGTGAGTTCGCCTTCGCGCGGGGTGGCATTCCACGTGAGCTCGATGTTCGAATGTGCCTCCGTCGGTGGCTCGCATTCGCCCGGGATCGGAACCACGCGCGGTTCGAGGGACTCGCCCTGAGACAGTTCACGTTCCAGTACACCACGCTGCTGCTGGATGAACTGCTCAGCCGTCGCCACGGCGCTCGCGGGTGCCGCGTGAGCCGCGTGATCTGGTTCGGCCTTCGCGCCGCAACGCGTCCCAGTCGGCCGTCGCGATCTCGAGAGACACGTCGAGTGGATCGGTCACGCTGAAGCTGGGTTCGAGCTGCGGTTGCGCTTGCGGCTCCGTGCCCGCGTCTTTCGTCCGAGTGGCTGCCAGGCTGTGACTGCAGCGATCCCGTCGCGCCTCCGGTGCGGCCGTGCGGCGAACACTCGGCCTGTGCAGTGAGAGACGGCCAGGTCGGTTGTGCGCGCAGCCTCGGCTTCGTCAAAGACGTGGTGGATTGTCGCCCCGCGACTGCGTGTGAAGCGGACCATGGCGGGTGCGATCAAATGGCGAGCTGCAACGTGGTCGGCAACGCCGTGGAGTGTGGCGCATGTCCGAGCGGTTACGCGGGCGACGGGCGTACGGGATGTCTGCCGCTATTGGCGGCACTGGACGTCTCCGGCGCGATGCTCTCGCCCTCACGGGCGGTGCTTGGACCCAGCAGCAGGTACTGCGCGCGTCGAAGCCCGTCCCACGCAGCAGCTTCGGTACGCTGGTGGGGCACCGGCGCCAACCAGTCAGGCGCCGCGTACGTGTTCAGCCGAGATCCAGCTGGCTGGCGTTCGCCCACGTTCATCAAGTCGAGCAACACCGAGGCTGAGGATGCCTTCGGCTGGACGGTCGCGGCCACCGAAACAGACTTCTTCGTCAGTGCGCCATGGGAGTCGAGCAATGGTGGCGACCAAGCGAACAACGGTGTGACTAACAGCGGCGCGCTCTACGTGTTTCGCTAGTCTAAGAGCTCGACTGAAAGCTCCCAGCTCTGCGCCGCTTGGTCGCCGCGGGACAAGCTGACAGTCAACAACGCCGACCCGCGCACCGCCGTGGTGCTGCGCTGCAGCTCCACCTGAACTGCGCCCTGCGAGCTCTGCTTCAGCGTGACCGGCCACGGCGTCGTCTGAGCGCCTTGCTGTAACGACGCGCTGGCCGTGACTGCCCCTGTCACGGTCGTCGCCGGGCGCAGGACCAGGCGCAGGCTGTCGCGCACCGCGACGGGCGCACCGGCCACGTGGAGCGGCCCGTCACCCGAGCGCACCTGCGCGGGTGCATTGGCGATCTCGAGCGAGTATTCGGGCAGCGCGGACAGTTCACTCGCCGGCTGCCGCAACCAGAGCAGCGCCGCGGCTGCAGCACACAGCGGCATGGCCAGTGCCATGGCGCGAAGCAGCTTGCGAGCGCGCAGCTGCACCACGGGTGCCGGCGTCTGTTCGCGCGCGGTGGCCAGCAAGCGCCCGCGCAGCTGGCCGAGCTCTGCAGCCGTGAGCGGCTGGGTACCGGGCTCGCCGGGCGCTCCGCCCTGGAGGATGCGCTTCTCCAGCCGCTCGGCCTCCTGGCCCTGTTCTCGCGCCAGGTTGCCCAGGGCGTTCATTAATGCGTCGTCGGAGCTCATCGCACCCTCCGCGCCCGATCGGGCTCAGCGCCAACACCTACCGCCACTCGCCCCGAGCGAATGGGCTGTCGTTCCGGCTCACTCTGTCGCTGTTCCCGCTGCAGTCGCTCCAGCACCTCGCGCGCGGCGATGCCCAGGCGCCTGCGCCACTGGTGCACCGCGTTCGCGCTGAGACCCGTCTGCTCGCACACGTCCTCGACCGATTCCTGTGCCACGTACAGGCGTTGGAAGAGCTCCATGCCCCGCGCAGACAGGCTGGCCTCCAGCTCCTCGAGCACGCGGCGTAGCAGCTCGCGCGAGCCCGCGTCGGCGTCCGGTGCCGGCTGACCGGTCGATTCCTCGTGCGCGGCGTCCGCGTGTAGCTCTTCGCTCCACGGCGAGCCTTGCCGCGTGCGCAGCATCGAGGACACGCGACGCTGCGCGAGCAGGCCCACGAAGTTGGCGAACGACAGGCCGCGCTGCGGGTCCCAGGCGCGCAGCGCCTTGCCGTCCGCACTGAACAACGCGACGAAGACGTCCTGGGTGAAGTCCGCGATCTCCTGGCGCAGATCGCGCCCGCGAGACTCGGGTCGCCTGAGCAGCGCTCGCGCCACGCGCGCCTGGATCACCGGCGTGGCCGCGCGCATCAGCTCGTCGACCGCGTCGGGGGCTCCAGCCAGTGCGTCGCGAATGCGTGCGGGGTCCATATGGATGCGAGCTGACGCCGTCAGCGGCCGCTGGCGCAAGCCTACACCCAGAACGGGCCTGGGTGGATCAAATGGACGATGTAAGGCAATGGCGTGCATGTTGCTCCAGCGCGACCCAGACGTTCTGTCAGGTCTACGCGGCAACCGGCGTAACTCCTTACATGGTTGCGCGATGCTGATGTGGACAACTCGGCTACGACGATTCGACTGTCAGTGTGGCGTAGATCGCATTGCTGTTGCATTCGCGCACACGTGCTTTGATCGGTTTTGCAAGGCATGTCACAACGGCTGTTCAAAACCGCGGGTGAGCGGTGAAGCTGGTTACGTCTTCGGCGGGGAGGGCCGAATACGTCGCCGTGCTGCGCCGCTTGTGCTCCGCAACCAGGGGAGTCGCTGATGCGCTTGATCAAGGTCATCGGGATGGCGTGGTGCGGGTTTGTGCTGTGCGCGCCGGCTTCGGCGCAAAACACGCCGAGCAACGAAGTGACGTTTCCGTGGAAAGCAGGGGAAACCCCGAGTCAGTTCTGGATCGCGCGTACTCGCGAGCGCTGCACCAACGTGGCCGGCCAAGGCGGTGTTTGGTTGGCCCGTCCGGTCTTGTCTACGGCCAGGCCAGGTGCCGCGACCGAGTGGTTGTGTAGCTTCAGCTGGAATGGTCCGGATGCTCCGCCCGATCTGACTACGCTGCGGCGCATCAGCGGTGGTAGGTTGGAAGCGGATCCGCCGATCGTCACGCCCAACTTCGGTGGCGTCGATCCCGAGCGCGATCTGAACTGGTACGGACCCTTGTACTCGCTGACTCGAGCGCGGCTCGGCATGCCCGACAAGCGCGCGCCCCACTCGCTGTCGCAGGTCGTGCGCGTGGCGGTCCTGGATACGGCCGCGGACATGGCTACGGCCAAGGGCGATGCGGCTGGTGGCTACGTGGATCCGGTCGGTCACGGGCGCGCTGTCGGCCGCTTGGTGCAGGAGCTGGCGTGTGGCGAGCTGGAGAAATGCGCGACGCAGGTCAGCAACCTGCCGGCGTTGCCATTTTCATCGCGTACGGACCGCAAGCTCGCCCTCTCCTCAGCGGGCGCAGGCGGAGTCGGCACGCGAGCGATCTTGGCCGCCGCCATCGAGCAGGCGTCGAGCACGTGGGCGAACCAGTCGCGGCGACTGGTGATCAATCTCAGCCTCGGCTGGAGCGGTTGCTGGGAGAGCGATCCCAGGACGGAGCCGCAGTTCGAGAAGCTGCTCGGCGCCAAGCGCGACATGGCTTCGCAGGCTGTTTTGATCGCGCTCGGCCGCGCGGTGTGCCGAGGTGGGCTGGTGGTGGCTGCAGCCGGCAATGGCGATTTGCAGAGCAGTTGTCCAAGCCAGCCAGTTGCGCCCGGCGCTCCGCGCCACATGTTTCCCGGGCTCTGGGGTGGCACGCGCATCGATCCGTCCGCCTGTAGCGCGCTCGGCGTCGCGGCCAACTTCGACGAACCGCGTCCGCTCTTGATCGGCGTGGGCGCTGTCGACCACTACGACAACCAGCTCGCGATCACCGACCACGAGGCCGACTTCGTGGCCCCCGCGCAGTCGGTGGTTGTGCCGGATGTCACCCAGACGAATGGCTGGACGTTGCCGCTCAGCGGCACGTCGATGAGCGCGGC
The DNA here is from genome assembly GCA_035274465.1 of Polyangiales bacterium. Taxonomy (GTDB): domain Bacteria; phylum Myxococcota_A; class Polyangia; order Polyangiales; family JAFGIB01; genus JADGRF01. The sequence continues at coordinate 81,546 of DATEOF010000093.1, read as the reverse complement.
CGCCTTCTCGGGCATCGCAGCCGCGCTGTGGAGCTACGAACCGCAGCTGAAGCATTCGCAGCTGCTGGCTGCCATTCGCAAGGCTGCCATCAGCTTGCGCTCGCGACCACTTCCAGGTGATCCGGGGGCGCGCGACTTCATCTGCAACGATGACTTCAACGGCGGCAGCTGCCCCGAGATCGCCCGGATCTCGCTCTGCGGTACGCTGGGCAAGTACGCCGGTGACTGCAGCACGCCCGAAGCCCAGAAGGAGAGCAGCGCGAGCTTCGCGACCATGAGCCCGGTGGCGTCCATCGAGCCCGCGGTCGCAGTCGATTGCGACGCGTGCGGAACCTCGTGCCCCGAGGCGTGCGAGATCGGCGACGAGCAGGATGCGCTGGATGCCGTCTGGGTCGTCCCGCAACCCAAGCCGCCCGGTTGCGGCACCTGCGTGTTCGTGCCGGACGACTTGTTATTTCAGGGGGAGTTCCTGTACGGCGTGGGCAGTCCGGTGTTGTTCGTGAACAAGCCGGGGCAACCCGAAGCGCGCTACGCGCTGATGACCCCGCTGGTCGCGCCGTTCGTGCCCACCACCTGGCTCCTGCCGCTGGGAGCTGCAGGGGGTACCAGCGCTCGGCTGGTGTACCGCGCCTCGTCGTCGATGGCGAAGGAGAGCGGCGACGTGCTCGTGCAATCGGTCCCACCGTTCACGGTGGGCGCTGTCCTGGGAGGACCGTGATGCGGACCGTGTATCTCGCCTTGGTGGGTTGTGCGGCGCTGGCGGGCGCCTGCAAGCTCGACGGCAAGGCCTTCGAGCACAACGCTCCGGAGGGCGTGAGCTCGAAGGACAAGCAGGACAACGGCGGAGTGGATCTCGTGCCGCGCGATCGAAGCGCGCGCGCGATGCCACAGGCTGGATCCGTGGCGCCTGCGGTCGACAGCGGGATGGAGATCCCGCCGGAGACCGCGCCACCCGATGCCGCCGAGCCACCCGACAGCGCTGCCGCCACGGAGGTGCAGGACGCGGGCCCGAGCCCAGCGAGCACGCAGCCTCAGGACGCTGCCGCTGACAGCGGCAACAGTCCGACCCCAGAAGACGATGCAGGCACGGCCGAGCCCGAGCCCGACCCGGAGCCGGCACCCACCTGCACGACCCACGACTGCTACTGCGAGACCTATTGCAAGCGCGCCACCGCGCTCGCGTGCCCCGAAGAACCCGTGCTGGCAGATTGCATCCCCATCTGCCAGTTGATGGTCAAGCCCGGCTGCGAAGCGCAAGCGCTCGCCGCCGTGCGCTGCAAGGTCGAGTCGCCGGCAGCGAAGTATGAATGCGACACCGAGTTGCTGACCGTCAACGTGCTCGGTTGTGAGCTCGAAGATCAGGCGTTGTACACCTGCCGCTCGCGTTGACTGTCAGATCCGCCGAATGATGCGCGAACACCCTTCCGAGCCAGCGTCGCAAGCAATGCGGCGCCACAGGGAGGGTGTTCATGCATCGCATACGCTCGTGGTCGTGCACGTTGGGGCTGGGGTTGTGCCTGCTCGGACTGACAGGCGTCGCGGGGGCGACCAGCGCAGTCTCGCCGCTCAGCATCGAACAGCTGACTAAACTATCCAACCAGGTCGTGCTGGGTCGCGTCGGCGCGATCCGCAGTCAGGCGGAAGGCGCGCAGATCTTCACCTACGTCGACGTGCGCGTGAGCGCAGTCTGGAAGGGTGATGCCAAGCAGCGTGCGCTGAGCGTGCGACTGCTCGGCGGTGAAGCTGCCGGCTTGCGCATGCGCGTGATCGGCGGCCCGTGCATCTCGACCGAGGAAGAAGTCGTGCTGTTCCTGGGCAAAGACGGCAGCGGACGCCCCAGCGTCACCGGCCTCGCCGAAGGCAAGTTTCGCGTGCTGCGCGACCAGGCCTCGGCGCGCGTGGTGCGCGATCTCTCCGGCATCGAATACCTGACGAGCCAAACGACCAAGTTCCCCCAAACGCTCGCCGAGCTCGAACGCGCCGTGCGCGCAGTGAAGTGAAGGAGCGTGCCATGACCCGATGGAAAACCCTCACGCTCGCACTCGGCACGTCGCTGCTGCTGGCGGCGCCCGAAGCCCACGCCTTCCGTGTGATCGGCGCCCAGTCCGGTGGCGGTACGACCTGCGCCGGAACGCCGCTGCCCTGCAGCACCACCTCGCTCGTCGCGCGCTGGTTCAACAACCCGGTACCGTTCTGGGTGAACTCGAGCGCGGCCGCGGACGCCTCGGATGCTGCGCTCACCCAGGTCGATGTGGTGGCTGCGGCGCGGGATGCCTATCAAGCCTGGGAGGATGCGCCCGGGGCGATCATCAAGTTCGCCTACGTCAGCCAGACCGCGGCGCGGCTCGGTGCCGATGGCATCAACACCACGCTGTTCTTCAACCCCGCGCTCGACTCGGGCAGCTGCCTGGGCAACCTGGGCGCGCCCAGCGGCGGGCTCGCGGTCACCGTCCTGACCGAGGTCGCGGGCACCGGCGAGATCATCGACGCCGACGTGGTCTTCGACTCGGCCGATCCGTGGGCCTACAGCACGGACTGCCTCGACTTCGATCTGCGCTCGACCATGGCGCACGAGTACGGCCACAGCATCGGCATCCACCACACCGAGCTGGTCGGATTGCCCGAAGCCACGCGCCCGACCATGGAAGGGTTCTACTTCTGCGATACCGGCATCGCCTCGGAGCGCAGCCTCGAGCCTGACGACGTGGCTGCGGCCGCGTGTCTCTACCCCGAGAATCCCACGGTGGTGTTGATGGATCAGACCGGCTCGATGAGCGCCGGCAGTCGCATGGCCGATGCGCAAGAGTCGGCCAACGCATTCATCTCGGACCTCGCGGACGCAACCATGGCAGTGAGCGCATTCGCGGCGGCAGACTGCGGTCGCGACGGTTACGACCAGCTGCAGGACTGGACGACCGATATGGCCAACCTGCAGATGGCCGTGGTCAGTACCTCGCCATGTGGCAATACGCCGCTCTGGGAGTCGACCTGTTGCGCCCTCGGCAAAGCGGTCGAGATGGCCCCGAGCAGTGTGCTGGTGATCACCGATACCGAGGAGAACTCGAGCGATTCGACCTGCAGCGCGGATTGCCCGGCGGGCTTCTGCGGTTGCACCAGCGAGCAGCAGGCGTTCGACATGTTCAACGGCGAAGAGGTCACGCTCTACGTGATCGACGTGACCGACTATCACGGCACCGGCTCGCTCACCCAGACCACGCCGGGAGCCGCGGGCGATGGCAGGAAGTTGCCGGTACCGGGTCGCGCGGATTTCTGCAGCCAGGTTACGCCGAACGAGGATGGCAAACAGCTCAAGGTGTTGGCCGAACGCACGGGGGGCATCTATTGCAGCGCGGCTGACAATCCGCAGCTATCGGCTGCGCGGATCGCCATCGAGCGACACATGACTCGCACGGCTCGCAACCGCCAGGGGGAGGCCGGTAAGCAGTAGCACTTGCAGTCGCAGGCCCGGGTCGCCGGCGCGTCGGGGCGCGTCGGTGGCCCGGGCCATTGCCTCTTTTGGTTGTGTGCATCGCCGCGCGCGGTGTCTCGGCGCGCCAAAATGCGCGGCCGCCTTGCCAGCGCGCGCAGCGAGACGTAGCGTTTTCGTCGCCATGGACAGCACTCGGGGCAGGGAGTCACACCTGGCGTTCAGCGCCAATTCGGAGCCACAGGCGCCTGCAGCCGTACGCTGCATCTCACGCGCGCTCGACGACGCGGGGAACACGCGGGAAACCGTGCTGCGTGCGACGCCGAGCCTGATCGCATTCGCAGGCGACGATCGGGCCTATGAACCGTGCGATCGGCGTACGTTGCTGGCCGTACTCGATTCGTACCTCGGGGGGCTCAGCCAGGGCGACCCGCGCCGCGTGCCTTTCACGGCGAACGTGCGCGCGACCGAAGACTGTATGCCGAGCTCGATCGGCGCCGGGTTGTGGCGAAGCGCCCCGCGCTTGCGGACCTTTCGCCACGTCGTGGCGGATGCGGCGCGGGGGCAGGTCTGTTGCCAGGTGCTGTTGGACGTCGGCGGTGATCCTGTACTTCTTTCCTTACGGCTCAAGCTCGAAGGCCGCCGCATCGGCGAAGTGGAGTCGTTGCTCACGCGCCGTGGTCAGGCCGCCCTGTTCGCGCCCGAGCAGCTGGAGGTGGTCGATCCGATCTTCGAGCGCATCCTGCCGCCCGAGCAACGCGCGTCGCAGCAGGAGTTGCGAGCGGCAGTCGAGAGCTACTTCGATGGCATCGAGCGCTGCGACGCCTCGCGCGTGCCGTGGCATCCGGCCTGTTGGCGCACTCAAAACGGCGTTCTCACGGGGTCGCCCAGCAAGCACTTCGCTCAGCTCTCCTACATCGAGCGCGTCGATCGTCGCTACTGCGCGATCGACGAAGAGCGTGGCCTGGTCTGGGGGATCTTCACGTTTCAGATCCCCGGCAGCCCAGGCCAGGCTCCTCGCACCACCTTCATCGGCTCGTCGTTCAAGCTGGAGAGCGGCAGGATCCGCGCCATCCAGGCCTTCGTGCGCAACACCCCGTACGGAACGCCGCCAGCGTGGTGAGCACGTGGTGAGCACGTGGTGAGCACACGCTACGCCGCGTTTTCAGCCGCCTTGGGCTGACTCGCGGCCCGTCGTTCGATCGCGAGCTCGCCCGCCTTGACGTCGACGAACACCACGTCGCCCGGTGAGAACTTGCCCGCGAGCAACTGCTCGGCCAGCGGGTTCTCGAGGTGACGCTGGATCACGCGCTTCAGCGGCCGTGCACCGTACGTCGGGTCGTAGCCCAGGTTGCCTAGCAGGTCTTTCGCTGCGTCGGTGATCTCGAGCACGAGTTGCCGCTCCTTCAGCCTGCGCTGGAAGCGCAGCAGCTGGATGTCGACGATCGAGCGCAGTTGTTCGCGCCCCAGCTGGTGGAACACCACCGTCTCGTCCAGGCGGTTCAGGAACTCGGGCCGGAAGTGCGTGCGCAGCTCGGCCATCACCAACTCGCGAACCTGCTCGTCGCTGCTCGCACCGCGGATGTGCTGGCTGCCGACGTTGCTCGTCATGATGATGACGGTGTTGGTGAAGTCGACCGTGCGGCCCTGCGAATCGGTCAGGCGCCCGTCGTCGAGCACTTGCAGCAGCACGTTCCAGACGTCGGGGTGTGCCTTCTCGACCTCGTCGAACAGCACGATGCTGTACGGCCGGCGCCGAATGGGCTCGGTCAACTGACCGCCCTCGTCGTGGCCGATGTAGCCCGGAGGCGCGCCGATCAAGCGTGCGACCGAGTGCTTCTCCATGTACTCGCTCATGTCGATGCGCAGCATCGCGGTCTCGTCGTCGAACAAGAACTCCGCCAGCGCGCGGGCCAGCTCGGTCTTGCCGACGCCGGTCGGGCCGAGGAACAGGAACGAACCGACCGGGCGGTGCGGATCGCCCAGGCCGGCGCGGTTGCGCCGCACGGCGTTGCTGACCGCGACCAACGCCTCCTCTTGACCGACCACGCGCGTGCGCAGGCGCGCCTCCATCTCGAGCAGCTTGGTCTTCTCGCTCTCGAGCATCTTGCTCACGGGCACGCCGGTCCAGCGCGAGACCACGGTGGCGATGTCTTCCTCGGTGACCTCTTCCTTCAGGTACGAGCCGTCCTTCTGCAGATCGGCCAGGCCCTTCTGCTCCGCCTCGACCGCTTTCTCCGCGGCCGGGATGTCGCCGTACTGCAGCTTGGCTGCTGCCTCGAAGTCGGCCACGCGGCGTGCGCGCTCGAGGTCGGCGCGCAGGCCCTCGACCTTGGCCTTGGCCTCACGAATCTGGCCGATCAGCTCCTTCTCCTTCAACCACTTGGCGCGCATCGTCGCGCGCTTCTCGTTGAGCTCTCCGAGCTCGCGCTGCAGATCGGTCAGGCGCTTGCGGCTCGCCGGATCGGTCTCCTTCTTCAGCGCCTGCTGCTCGATGTTCAGCTGCATCACCCGCCGCTCGACCAGCTCGATCTCGTGCGGCATCGAGTCGATCGCCATCTTGATCTCGGCCGCAGCCTCGTCCATCAGGTCGATGGCCTTGTCGGGCAAGAAGCGGTTGGTGATGTAGCGATCGGACAGCACGGCCGCGGCGACCAGCGCGGGATCCTGGATGCGGATGCCGTGGTGGACCTCGTAGCGCTCGCGCAGGCCGCGCAGGATGTTGATCGTGTCGGGCACGCTGGGCTCGCCGGTGAACACCGGCTGGAAGCGCCGCGCGAACGCCGCGTCTTTCTCGATGTGCTTGCGGTACTCTTCGAGCGTCGTGGCGCCGATGCAGCGCAGCTCCCCGCGCGCCAGCGCAGGCTTGAGCATGTTGCTGGCGTCCATCGCGCCTTCGGCTGCGCCCGCGCCCATGATCGTGTGCAGCTCGTCGATGAACAGGATGATGCGGCCGGCGGCTGCCTCGATCTCCTTCAGCACCGCCTTCAGGCGATCCTCGAACTCGCCGCGGTACTTGGTGCCGGCGATCAGCGCACCGAGATCGAGCGCGAGCAGCTTCTTCTCCTTCAAGCTGTCGGGCACGTCGCCCTGCGCGATGCGCTGGCCGATGCCCTCGACGATCGCGGTCTTGCCCACGCCCGGCTCGCCGATCAGCACCGGGTTGTTCTTGGTCCGGCGGGCGAGCACCTGGATCACGCGCCGGATCTCTTCGTCGCGGCCGATCACCGGGTCGATCTTGTTCGCGGCGGCGAGGGCGGTGATGTCGCGCGTGTACTTCTCGAGCGACTGGAACTTGCCCTCGGCGTCGGCGTCGGTCACGCGTTGCGCGCCGCGCACGTCCTTGATCGCGCCCAGCAGCTTGTCCTGGTTGAGCCCCGACTCCTTCACGAGCTTGGTGATGTCGTCGTTCTGGTCGAGCGCGGCGAGCAGCGCGTGCTCGGCGGACGAGTACTCGTCCTTCAGATCTTGAGTCTCTTTCCAGGTCTGCGTGAGCAGGTCGCGCAGACGCCGCGACAACGCGGGCTCGGCCCCACCTTGCACGCGCGGCAACGCTTCGAGCCGCCGGCGCAGGGCGTTCTTGGTGGCGCCTACATCGACGCCCGCCTTACTGAGGAGTGCAGGTGCGACGCCGTCGGCTTGCTCCAACAGCGCGACCAAAAAGTGCTCGGGCAGAAGCTCGGGATTGCCCCGCGACGTCGCGTCGTTCTGCGCAGCTTGCAGGGCTTCGCGCGTCTTGTTCGTCAGCCTGTCCAGACGCATAGAGATTTCCTCCGCCAGCGAACCTAACCACCCGTGGGGGTGAATCAAGTCGGACTTCGGGCTCCAGGCTTCGGGCTTCGGGCTCCGAGATCCGGACCCAGAGCGGGCTCCAAGCCGGGCTTTTGGGCGTCGGATCTGAGATCTGAACCCGGAGCCTGCAGCCTGGAGCCCGAAGTCTGGGTTACAGCCAGGGGGCGTTACGGCGCTCGCGCCGGTACTTCGCGCGGTGGTCGTCGTGGCAGCCCTTGCAGGCTTTGCGTACAGCGGCTTCGTCCTTCGCCCGCGCGGCCGTCGCGGCGTTCCCCGCGACCTCCGCCCAGTTCCCGTACCCGTCCGGCGCACGGGCTTTCAGCTGATCCAGCGCGCCGGCCAGGCGCTCGAAGTTGCCTTCGCGCTGGTAGGTCTGCAGCGTCGCCTTCATCCATTGCTGGAGCGGACAGTCGGGCAGGCCCGTACCGCCGCACGCCGCAGGAGCCGCGCTCGGCAGCGCGGCCCGCGCCGCCGGCAGCTGTTCTGCAGCCGCAGGCGGCGCGCCCTGACAGCCGAGCGCAGACAGTCCCAGGCCGAATGCCACGATGATGCGCGCAGCCACCGATCAGGCCCCGCCAGGCAACGATGGTTCTTTGATGTAGTCGGCCGGCAGGTCGCCGGTCAGCGAGTTGAGCCAGGTCGCGATCGAGGCGACCTCTTGCTCCGACAGCTCGAGGCCGAGCTGGTGGCGGCCCATCATCTGGATCGCATCGGGCAGCGTCTTGGCCGAGCCGTCGTGGAAGTACGGCGCGGTCTTGCCGATGTTGCGCAGCGTCGGCACCTTGAACACCATGCGGTCGCGCTCATCCTTGGTCACGTTGAAGCGGCCGAGATCCTTTTGATTCGGCCACGGCTCGACCGCGCCGACCTTTTCGAACATCGAACCGCCCACGAACTCACCGGTGTGGCAGACCATGCAGCCGACGTTGGTGAACACGCGCAAACCTTCGACCTCGCCGTCGGTCAGCGCGTTCTTGTCGCCCTTCAGGAACTTGTCCCAGCGGCTCGGCGTCACGAGGCCTCGCTCGAACGCGCCGATCGCACGGCCGACCTTGTCGTAGGTGATCGGCTGCTTGTCCTCGCCGAAGGCCTTCACGAACGCGGCTTCGTAGCCGGGGATGGCTTTCAGCGTGCTCTCGACCTGCTTCGCGTCCTTCATGCCCATCTCGACCGGGTTCAGGATCGGGCCCTTGGCCTGCTCCTCGACATCGATCGCGCGGCCATCCCAGAACTGCGCGAAGTAGCCTGCCGCGTGGTACACGGTCGGAGAGTTGCGCGTGCCGCGCGTGCCGTCTGCACCCGGGCTGGTCTGCTCACCGTCGGCGCCGTAGCTCGCGAGCGGGTGGCAGCTGTTGCATGACTGCGAGCCGTTCTTGGACAGGCGCTTGTCGAAGTACAGCATGCGGCCGAGCTCGACCTGTGCGGGGTTGGGAGCCTCCTTGTCGCTCAGCGTCTCGCGTAGCGGCTTGAAGCGCCGCAGCAAGCGTGGATTGAACTCCCTGGACGCGGCCGGCGCGGGTTCGGTCGCTTTCGCGAGTGCACCCATCGCTGGTCCCAGGTCGACGCGCGGCTGCTGTTCCTGTTGCTTCGAACAGGCCGCACTTGCAAGACACAACCCAAATGTAACTACAAACCCAAGCCCCTTAACCTGCATTTACCAACCTCGGTGATCGCATGGATGTCGCCGACGGAGGCAGACTCGCCAGTAGCGTCGTGCCGCTGTGACTCCCCTCGACCGGTCGACCCATGCCGTCGACCGACCAACGAAATTCGAACGTGCTCCCCAGTCCTGGCTTGCTCGTGACCACGACCTTGCCTGCGGTTCGCCCACAGGCTTCGCGCACGGCGCTCAAACCCACGCCGCGCCCGGATGTCTCACTGGCCTGATCGCGCGTGGACATGCCATCCGCGAACATCGCCAGTACCAGTTGCTCGTGCGTGTCGGCGGGCAGTCCGCGCTTGCGCGCCACTGCGGCGACGCGCGTCCAGTCGATGCCGCGGCCATCGTCCTCGATCTGAATCGAGAGCTGACCGTTGTGGATCATGCTGCGCAACACCACCTGTGCCGTCGCCGGCTTGTTCGCGCGCGCGCGCTCGTCGGACGTCTCCAGGCCGTGGTCGATCGCGTTGCGGACCACGTGCACGAGCGAGTGCCAGAACTCGGTCCAGGACTCGGGATCGAGCCGCACGTCGTTGCCTTCGACGCGGATGCCCACCGGACCCTTGCCGAGCCGTTCGGCGAGCGCGCGGCCGTACTCGGCGACGCGGAACAGCCGTGCCTCGGTCGGCTCGAGCTCCCAGGCGTGGATCATCGCGCTGACCTGCGAGGCAGGCGCGCCCGAGTTGATGTTCGCGACCACGCGCGCCAGGTCGACGCGGCGGATCTCGATGGTGTCCTCGTTACGACCCTTCAGCAGGCCGTCGACCTTCTCGCGCACGCGCTCCCAGGCTGCCGCCAGGCGGTCCTTGTCGGTCTGGGTGAGATCCGCGCCGCTGCTCTGCATCGAGCCTTCCAGCTCGTGGCACAGCCGGACCAGCGAATCGAAGCCGAAGATGGCCGAGTTGCCCTTGAGCGTGTGCAGCGAGCGCATGCGCGCGGCAGTGTTCTTGGATTTACCGCTGATGGCGGTGACGAGCTCCTCGGCCTCGGCCAGGTACTCCTTGAAGCCGCCGTGATCGGCCAGCAGCTTGCGCACGATCTGCACCAGCTCGCGCTCTTCTTCCTCGGCGCGGCGCTTCACGACCATCGCGGTCATGTCGCTGACGATGACCAGGACCTTGGTCAGATGATCGCCCTCGAAGATCGGCTGATAGGCGAAGCCGAGGTGCAGGTTGGCGTGCTGCAGCTCGCCCGGCATCTGCGTCAGGCGCATCTCGAGCGGCATCCAGTCTTCGCGCAACGCCTCCCAGGCGACGCGCATGTAGTCGCCCTTGCCGGGGAAGCGGCCGTCGATGTAGCTGAACAGCGTGCTGTCGCGCGCGGGCGTACCCAGCCAGCGGTCGATGATCGCCGAACGCTCCTCGGCCATCTTGCCGTCCATGTCCACGCTCAAGAAGCCCTGGTCGACGTTGTCGAGCACCAGCCGCATCGCGCGGTTGCGTCCGTCGAGCTCCTCGGTGCGCTCGCGTACCAGGCCGCCGAGGCGTTCCTGTTCTTGCTCGGCGTTCTGCTTGATCTGCGAGAACAGTGCCTGGATCTGCGCCAACATCGCGTTGAAGGCGCGCGCCAGCATGGCGATCTCGTCGTGGCCGCGCACGGCGACCGGCTCGTGTTGCAGCTGGCCCGCGGCCACTTCGCCGGCCACACGAGCGATCGAGGCCAGGCGCCCGCCGAGGGAGCGCGCGATGGCGTACGCCAGCAGCATGCCCAGGAGCAGCGCGATCACGCCCACGATCGCCGCGGTGCGCGTGACGGCGGCCTCGCGCTCCACCAGGCTGCGGGTCGAGAGCTCGACGACCAGCGTGCCACGCGGACCTTCTGCCGAGACCACCGGGCTGACCACCGCGATGCGGTCGGGGAACTCGAGCAAGCGCTGTTCGGTCACGCCGCCCTTGGCTGCGGAGACCCAGCTACCCGGCGCGCCGCGCACGTGCAGCGTATTGCCCGCCGCCGTCAGCAGCAGGAGGCTCTCGACGTCCGAGTCCTGCCCGACCGCGTCGAAGATCTCGCGCGCCGTCTCCTTGTCGTCGAACGCGATGGCCGACGCCACCTGGCGCGCCACCAGCCTGCCGTAGGTCGCGGCCTTGCGCTCGAGCGCGGCGTGCGAGTCCTCGATCTGCTGCGCGGGGAAGTAGATCGCCAGGAACAACACCACCGCACCGGTGGTCAGGCCGATCAGCGCCAGCAGCTTGTGCGTGATCGAAAGCCGCGCTCGCTCGGGCGCGTTTTGAGGCTGGGTGGTGGACTCGGGCGAACGGTCTTTCATGGAAGAGCTACGCGGGGTTGGCCGCCGCAGCCACTTGGATCCGTCCAAAAGCGAGCGGCTGCGGCACGAAAGCCCAGTACGGCCGAGCGCTGGGCAACTTGAGCTACCGCCGTAGCCGCCGCCGTCCGCGGCAGCGAATGCATAGCGGTTTCAAGGCGTTCGGTGGCCTGCCCGACCTTCGGTCCAAGTCGGACCCGGCCTCCAAGAACTTACTCCTGGGGCCCACGCCAGGTCTGGCAACTACAGCTCGGAGGCCTCGATGCGGCGGTTCTTCTGACGCCCGTCTTCGGTCTCGTTTGAGGTAATCGGGCGCTCGTCCCCGTAGCCGACGGCCACGACGCGGCTAGCATCGATGCCTTTCGAGATCAGGTAGTCGCGGCAAGCCTGTGCGCGCTTCTGCGAGAGCGTCTTGTTTGCTTTTGGGTTGCCGAGGTTGTCGGTGTGGCCGGAGATCTCGATGCGCGCGCTCTTCTTGTGTGTCATGTATTCGACGACGCCATCGAGTCGCGCAAAGGAGTCGGCGCGAATCGTCGTCTTGCCGCTGTCGAAGTAGACGCCGTCCAACACGAAGCGCGGCTCTGTCGCCCCAGGCGGTGGGTCGTATCGCTTGTAGCGCAGCGTCAGCTTGATGTTCTGCTTCGGTTCGCCGCTCACGGACAACTTCGCCCCGATGTCGCGACGCCCGAGGCTCAAGTAGATCACCTCGTAGTTTTGCCCGACCGGTACGAGTAACTCGGCGTAGCCGTCCGTGTCGGTCTCTTCGGTGTAATACTTCGCGCCCTCCGGCGAGGTCACGGAGATGATGATGCCTTTGACCGGACCCTTGTCCTTGTCGAGCACGAAAAACTTCAGTGCAGCCTCGGTAGCGGTCGAGCTGATCTTCGACGCTTTGCCCACTTGCGTCGCTTGGGCGTGGTCCGAGGCGCGCGTCACGAAGTCGTCGGTCGCGGTTTCGGGCGCAGCGCTCGGCGGGGCGCTGGCCTCCGCCCCCGAAGCTCGAGCTGGCGTGCCCTCAGTTGCTGGAGCCTCCGCGATCTGGCTGCCTGCGCACGCGGCCAAGCTCAACGCGAGCGCGATACATACAAGGTGATGCACGTTCCCTCTGTTTTGCTGAATGAAACTCCACTCAGGCTACGCCACCTGTGACGCGAGGCGATAGGCCGACACTCGCCGTGGGAAGCTCACACTGGGCGTGATCTACTGAGACGAACTCAAGCGCTGCAACAAGGTGTGTAATTCGACTATCGCCGCCGCTGCCCTTTCGATCGACAGGCGTTCGTCTGCGCCGTGGATGCGCTCGAAGTCTTTCGGATCGAAGCGTATGGGGAGAAACCCATAACAGGTGATGCCTTGAGCACGGAACGCGTTGCAGTCGGTAAACCCGGTCGTCACGCTCGGGACGACCGGCGCGCCACGCTCGTTCGCGAGCGCGACGATCGCGTGGAAGAGCGCCGTGTCGTCCGGCGATGCGTGCGCGCGCCAGGAGAGGAGCGGCGTTACTTCCAGCCCTGGTTCCGCCATGACGCGCGTGAGCTCGCCGATGACTGTCGTGGCGTCTTGTCCAGGCAGGAGGCGTAGATCGAGCACCGCGGACGCCTCGCCCGGAATGACGTTCTCCTTGTCGCTGCCCTTGAGCATGGTGAGCGCAAGCGTGTTCCGGACCAGCGCTGCGTCGCGTGGGTCTTTTAGAAACTCGTCGCGGAACGCCGGGTTCTCGAGCGCTTTGCGCAGGTCGGCATACGCGGTGCGTTGCGGTTCGGGCATGGCAGGAGCTTTCGCGGCGTACAGGCGCTGAACTTCGGGCCGCACGGCGATCGGGAACTGGAAGGCCGTGAGCCTGGCCAGTGCGCGCACGAGTGCGAATGCGGCCGTGTTCGCCGGTGGTGTCGAGCCGTGTCCCGACCGGCCGCGCGCGGTGACGCGCAGCCACAGCGGGGCCTTCTGGACAACCTCGACGTTGTAGACCAGGCGGCCTTCGGCTACCTGCTCGATGAATCCGCCTTCGTTCAACACGAACTCGACGTCGCCAAACAGATCCTTGTGGTGTTCGGTGAGATGGCGTGCACCGAATCCACCGCCGGCCTCCTCGTCGGCCACGGCCAGGAGCACGAGATCGCGCGGAAGCGCTGTCGCGAGACGCTTCGCGAGCAGCATCGTCATGAGCTCGATGACGCCTCCACCTTTGTTGTCGATGCTGCCCCGTCCCCAGACAAACCCATCGCGCACGGCACCGTCGAACGGCGGCACGGACCATTCGCTCGCGGACGGGGGTACGACGTCCATGTGATGCATCAGGACCATGGCGCGGCCTGCCCCCGTCCCGGGCAAGCGCGCCAGCAAGTTGCCGCGGCCTTTAGCAGACTCGAGAATCCTGGCTTCGATGCCGTCGCGCGCGAGCACGTCGCGCAAGAACGCCGCCGCAGCAAGCTCGTTTCCCGGCGGATTGACCGTGTCGATGCGTACGTACTGTTGCAGGAGACAGCTCGCCTCGGCGGCGATTTGCTGCGGCTCGAGTGCGGTCGCGCGCGGACAGGCGGCTATCGGGGCCTCGACCTGAGTCGCAGGCGCCGAAGCGCAGGCGAGCGCGAACAGCAGGCCGAGGCAAAGGGCGCCCTGATCGATGCGGGGTGATTCTCGGCCGAACACGCGGCGCACTGTACCGTAGCCGCAGCCGTCCGCGGCGGTGAATTCCAAGCGGTTTCCAAGCGTTCGGTGGCCTGCCCGACATTCGGTCCGAACCGGCCCTGGCAGAGGGCCGTAGTGCATGTCGGGGCACGCTTCCGCAGGTGGAAGCCGGAACCCCGGAGGGACCATGCAGACCACGAACCGACCGCTGCGCCGAATGCTGGCGCAGGGTGCTTTGCTTGTGATCGCGCTGTGGACCGGCTGCGGAGGCGAAGACATGCCCGCCTCCGCGCCGAAGTCCGGCAAAGAACAACCACCCGATCCAGGACCGGGAATGAATGCGGAGACTCCTCCCGCAGGGGAGCCGGCGAAGGACGAGGTACCCGCGCCAGCCATCTCGGTCGCCGCCAACGACCCGATGACGAGGTCGCCGATGGACGCGACACCCAGCCCGAAGGGCGAGCGCGTGTATTACACCGCGCTGGGTGGCCAGGCGGGCGAGTCGCAACCGGGCGTGTTCTCGGTTGCCGCTGATGGCGGCGAGATCCGCACGCTCGCCATGGGAGAGCCGCTGACTGCGCCAGTCAACCTCAGCGTGAGCCTGGACGGCAAGCAGCTGTATATCGCAGATCCTGCGGCCGGCTCCGTGTTCAGCCTGAGCGTCGAGGGCGGCACGCCCGCAGTGCTGGCCGGCACCGAAGGCTACGCTCCGCGCGGCCTGGTCGTGGCCAGGGACCCAGACAAGCGGGAGTACCTGTACTTCACCGGCCGTACGCCGGACACGCAGCTCGCGGGCCTGTTCCGCATCCAGCCTTCGGGAGGCGCGGTCGAGACCGTGGCCAGCGGCGAGCCGTTCGCCGATCCAGCAGGCGTGGTGGTCGATGCCAAGGGTGTCGCGTACGTGGTCGAAACCACTCCCGAGAGTGCGACCGCGCGCGTGATCCGAGTCGAAGCGGGCAAGACCTCGAGCTTCGCCGAGTCGATCGGCATCGGCTTCCCGGCCGGCATCACGGTGACGTCCGACGACAAGACGGTGCTCGTGTCCGGCCTCGATCCCGAGAAGAAGCGCGACGTCGTGTACTTCGTCGACACCGCCAGCAAAGAGATCAAGCGCCTGACCAAGACGGTTGGGCAGTTCAACGAGCCTGCTGGACTGCATCGTGCGCACGAAGCCGATGTATTCGCGTGGGCGGATAGTCAAGCCAACGAAAGTGGCACCGTGTACCTGCTTAAGTGAAAGGAATCCTAGTCATGACAACTCGACGTTCTGGTTTAGTCACGTTAGCTCTGATGGCTCAGCTGTTTGCGACGACACTGGTGCACGCTTCCAGCCACCGTGAGGCCCCCGCGATCTCGATCGATCCCACGGCAGACAATACGGATGTCTACGCCTGGGTCAGCCCAGGCAAGCACGACAAGCTGTATGTGGTCACCAACTTCAACCCGCTCGAAGAGCCGGGCGGCGGGCCGAACTTCAACATGTTCGATCCCGACGTCCGCTACGAAGTGCACGTCGCGCGGGGTCCAGACAGCCTGGCCGACGCGGTGACCTACTACATTCGCTTCAAGACCACGCCGTTCAAGCGCGTGTCGAGCGACGACATCGCGTTCAACGAGGACCTGTTCAACGGCATCCAGTTCTTCTCGCAGATCGCGGTCATGCCGCCGGCGCAGACCTACACGGTGACCAAGGTCGAGAAGGGCAAGGAGACCGTGTTGATCGCCGACGCGCCCGTGGCGCCGGCCAACATCGGTCCCCGCACCGATGCGGTGGTGTACAAGCCGTCTTCCGGCAAGTACGACAACGCGTTCGCGGCGCAGTTCGTGCGCAACTTGAAGGGTGGCGGCCGCGTGTTCGCCGGCCCGCGCGACGACGGCTTCTACGTCGACCTGGGTGGGGTGTTCGATCTGGCGAACATCACCTCGGGCCGCAAGAAGCCCACTGACGGTGTCGCGGGCTACAACGTGCACTCGATCGCGCTCGAGATCCCGACCGATCAGCTGACGGGTACCGGCAAGGCACCGAGCTCGGGTGCGAGTGACGCGCAGACGCTCGGCATCTGGTCGGCTGCGAGTCGGCGCAAGGTGACGATCCGCCGCACGTACGACGACCAGCACTTCGGCCCCTGGGTTCAGGTGTCGCGCCTCGGTCTGCCGCTGGTCAACGAGGCTCTGATCGGGCTGCAGGACAAGGACTACTGGAACCACCTGACGCCTGCCGACGACCTCGAGTACTTCGCGCCGTACTTCCTGCATCCGGTGATCGTGCGCAACGCCGAGGCCGTGGGTATCTACAAGGAGCTCGGCGTGGGCAAGGAGACGGTCGAGGCGCTGAAGCACGGCCCGGACGGCATGGGCCGCTTCGACATCATCGACATCATCAACCTGAAGGACTTCCCGACCAAGGGTGCTCACTCGATCAAGAGCATCGGCGACGTGCTGCGCGTGGACCTGGGCATCGACTCGGGCTTCCCGAACGGCCGGCCGCTGATCGGGGGCGCCAAGCCAAACCAGGAACAGGCCGACGTCACGGACGTGCTCCTGACCGTGTTGCTGAGCGGCGGGGCGATCAAGGTCAGCGACAACGTCAACAGCAACGACATGGACTTCTTGACCGACATGCCGTTCTTGCCGCTGCCCCACCAGGGCTTCGACGACGGCCACGGCAAGCCCGCGCCGTAAGTGATCCGAAGGACTCCGCCGCTCGTACTCGAGGGAACCATGCGCCACGTCACTTTCGCTTGCCTACTCGTGTGCCACGCGCTGGCTTGCTCCGGCCCAAAGCCGGCCCCGCGAGCGGCGGAGTCCAGACCTTGCGACCTGCCTGCCACTTCTGCGAACGCCCCCACGCCTGACGCGTTCGTCCTCGCGGGCTCCGACTTCGTGCAAAAAGCACGTGCGAAGTCGGAGCCCGACCTTTATCGCAACGCCGAAACCTGTGCGGCCAAGGCGCTCGAGCTCGACCCCGACCACCTGGGTGCGCTGCGCTTGCAGGGCCTGGTGATGTTGAACGACCACCAGTTCGAGCGCGCGCGTGACCTGGCGCTGAAGATGCTCGCGCGCAAGAGCGAGGACGCGCTGACCTGGGGCACGCTGAGCGATGCGTACCTGGAGCTCGGCGACATGCCTGCGGCCATCGACGCTGCCCAGCGCATGCTGGATATCAAGCCCAACCTGCCGTCCTACGGGCGCGCTGCGCACCTGCGCTGGTTGCAGGGCGACGCCGTGTCGGCCAAGCGTTTGTACCAACTGGCGATCGGCAGTGGCACGGGCCAAAAGGACCCCGAGCCACGCGCCTGGATGATCGTGCAGGCGGCCTGGTTGTTCTGGCACGAAGGCGACTACCGCGGCGCGGACTTCGGCTTCGATGCGGCGCTGCGCCGGCTGCCCGAATACGCTCCGGCGCTGGAGGGCAAGGGGCGTGTGGCGCTGTCCGAGCGCGATTACCCGGCGGCCATCGACTGGCTGACGCGCGCCGAACGCGCGAAGCCGACCGCCCCGGTGAGCGCGCTGCTCGGCGACGCCTACGCGCTCGCTGGCGCGACCGACAAGGCTGCCCAGGTGTATGCCCGCGTCGAGCGCGAAGGCCGGCACGATCCGCGCAGCGTGGCCTCGTTCTTGGCCACGCACGACCGAAAGGCGTCCGAGGCGCTCGAGCTCGCGCGCACCGAGTGGAAGCAACGCAAGGACGTGTACACGAAGGACGTCCTGGCCTTGGCGTTGTATCGCAACGGCCAAGTCACTGAAGCGGACAAGCTGGCGCGAGAGGTCGTCGCCAGCGGCATTCAGGACGCGGGCTTGCTCTATCACGCCGGCTTGATCCGCCGCGCAGCTGCGCGCGACCAGGCAGGCAAGGCGGAAGGCCAGGCGCTGATGGCCGATGCTCTGCGCAAGAACCCACGCTTGGACCCGATCTTGACTGGAGAACGCAATGCGACCGAGCTCGCTCAGAACCGCTAGTTTGATCGCGCTGCTGCTGACGGCGGCGGCCCCGGCCTACGCCCATGCGCCCGGGATCGACAAGGCGCTGCCCACGCTCGGCGAGTACTTCCGGCTCGGCGTGTTCCACATCCTGACCGGCTTCGACCACCTGGTGTTCCTGCTCGGCGTGGTGTTGATCGCGTCGCGCACCCGCTCGGTGCTGCTGGCCGTCACCGCGTTCACGCTCGCGCACTCGGTGACGCTCGCGCTGTCGGTGCTCGGCGTGGCGAGCGTGAGCCCGCGGCTGGTCGAGCCGCTGATCGCGCTGTCGGTCGCGTACGTGGGCTTGGAGAACTTCTGGCTGCGCGACGCGGGCAAGCGCTTTCGCCTGACCTTCGCGTTCGGCCTGGTGCACGGCTTCGGCTTCGCGGGTGCGCTGCAGGAGATCGGCGTGCCGCAGGACAACGCGGCCCCGGCGCTGGCCATGTTCAACCTGGGCGTGGAGGCCGGTCAGCTGCTGGTGCTCGTCGTCGTGTGGCCGACGTTGCTCTGGCTGCGCAGGTACCCGCTGCGGTTCGGGCAGATGGTCCGCGTCGTCAACGTGGCGATCGTGGTGATGGGCGGTGCCTGGGCGCTGGAGCGCACCATCGGAGGCGAACCCGCCGTCGCCGCCACGGAACAGACGGCTCCCGCTCGCGCGGAGATCCATCACGTGTACACGACCGTAGCGGCGTCACCCCTCGCCGCGAAGGTCTGCCGTGCCACCCAGGCACTGCCGCGCGAGCGTCGAGCCGCCTGTGAAGGCAGCCAGCCCGGCCCCACGCTGGAAGCGGAGTGCACGCGCGTGCTGAGCGCGGCGCTGGCAAGCCAGGCGCTGCGAGTCGAGCCAGCTGCAGCCGACAGCTGCGTGGCCGCGCTGCAGGATCGCTACGCCAGCTGCGAGTTCACCCAGTCGGCGTCGCTGCAGCCGCCGGCTGCGTGCACCGGCGTCTGGCAGGGGCAACTCGCAAGCGGTGCGAGGTGTCGCTCGTCGCTGGAGTGTCAGTCGGGCTTGTACTGCCACGGCGCCGGCCCAATCAACCAGGGCACCTGCGGCGCGCCGAAGGCCGCAGGCGCGCGCTGCTCGCTGACGCCGGACACGCTCGGCGCGTACCTCGCGACCAAGGACAGCGATCATCCGGAGTGCCAGGCCGGCTGCAAACAGGGCCGGTGTATGTGATCTGAATGTGAGCCGACCACGAGCTTGGTGCTGCAAAACGAGCTGGCGCTGGCTGTGTTCCTGGCGCTGCAGATCTGCGCAATCGGCTCGAGATTGCGCGCTGAGCTTCGCGAGAAACTCGAGTTGCGCTCCCGCGGGGCCCTGCGCTGGTGACGATCGAGGCGGCAAGCAAGCATTGCTGCGGTCCCGAGGCGGAGGTTGGACAACGCACCTTCCGAGCCCTTCGGCCAGGCGCTTGTCTCAGCCGGCCATCTAAACGATGGCTTCTCTATCACTCACGACCTTCGAATCGCAGTTAGTCGCTCGTTGGCGAACGGTAATTCGTCGCGTGCTGGTCGTCGTCACCGCATGGCAGCGCAGCAAATTAAAAGATTTGACGATCGGAATAATTAGTCGCCGTCAGATCGAACACGTCTTGATTAGTCTGAATCGACTATCTACATTCGCGCGGCATCGTCGTTCCAGAGCCGGGTGAGTTGGAACGCCGACCTACATAAACCTCTGATAGGGAGGGTTCAGTGCAGAACCGCGCATCGACCGCTGCGGGCGCATCGCGCTTGGCGCAGGTTACACATCGCATCGTTCAGCTGGGGACTGTGGCGCTGATCTGTGCTGCGAGTACGCTCGACGCGGCTTCCGCGCGAGCTCAGCAGGTGGAGGTCACGCTTACGATTCAGACCTTGGGTTGGTCTGACTGCACGGACCTCGCGGATCCTCCCGACATCTACCATCGAGTCTTCATCGATGGCGTCCAGCACGTAAGTCCGCCTTCCACCTCCAACTTCAGCTTCGACACGGGGCTCGACATCCAGTTCTCTCAGTCCGTGGACTTCTCGAAGGGCACGATTCCCATTCAGGTGATTCAGCAAGACGACGACGACCAACCTTGGCCGTTCGATAATGACGACGATACCTGCAAGATCAGTACGAATGGTTCCACGCTCGAGCTCCAGCTGAACATGGCGACCTGTGTCATCTCAGGTGAAGCGAACGGAAACTGCGGGGCGACCATCACGATCGAGGACAACTCGATAGATATGCACTTCGCATTCAAGGTCGAGGTGCAAGAACCTGCGGCTGCGCCCGGCCTGAACGTCCGGTGCATCCACGATCCAATCTGGCCGCAACCGGGCGACACGGTGACCATCTCCGCCGAATCATTGGATGGTGCGCTGGCGCCGAGGATCGCCAACGCGGTCGAGATCTGGGTCACGAGCCGCGCTGCGCCCGCCATTTCGACTCCGGGCACCATGGCGAATTTCGTGATCCCCGCTGCGGCTGGCGACAGCTTTCAGTACGGGTGTCGAGTGGTTCAGGGCGCGAACGTGGCATGGACGGGTTGGAGGACCGTCGCCGTCGGTGCGCCGCCCGCGCTCGTGGACGGCTTCGACGGACGGATTCCCGTGATGTTCACCGGACCTCGTCCGAGCAGCCTCGACTTCGTCTTCTATCACGATCACGCGTCGTACCCTGCCCACACGGCGCCGGCGTTCCTGAACGACGTTCGCAGCGTGATTCACGACACGTTTCAAACCGACGAGATCTTCCTCAAGAACCAACACGCCATGAACTTCTGGATCGCGCCGAACGGAGGCAACGCCGACGACGGCTGTGAGATGGATGTTTCAGGCGAGGCGGCTTGGGAAGACAATCGCACCGTACTGCACACAGATAATATTCGCGATTGTTCGCTGCGTGACGACAGAGTCGCCACGGGCAACGCCAACGCTCCGCTGACCATCAAGCACGAGGTGGGGCACGTGCCATTCGGGCTCGCGGACGAATACTGTTGCGACGGCGGCTACTTCCAGACGCCGCTGTTCTCGAATCTCTACTTCGAACGCGACCAGGACTCGACCATCTTCCCTGGCTGCATTCAGGACGCGGTCAAGGTCGGACGGGCGGAGAATGCGTGTCGCGCGTTCGAAGAGACCGTCGATTGGTGGTTCGACACGGAGTGGTGGACATCCGACCCGGGCGATACCACCCCCGGATTCAACAACGACGACTTGATGAACGACAACGGGCCTAGACAGATCCTCGACACACGACAGATGGATTTCGTCTTTGGGGCATGCACCAGCGCGGGCTGCTGATCAGTCGGAGGATCGTCCAAATGACCAAGCTAAATCCAGTTCCCGCGTTTCGCCCTGCGTCGCTCCTGGTGTCGATCTTGCTCGCGACACTGCCTCACGGCGGCGTACGCGCCCAGTCGACGGACCCGACGACTGATCCGTTCCCCGTGCTCGACAACGACGACACCAGCAAGTCGTTCGTCGTGCGCCTGCGATTTCAGAGCCGATTCGACGTGGCACTGGAGTCGGCGAGCGTGATCCAGCAGTTGGCGGCCGGCAAAGCTGGTGAACCACCGCTGCTGGCGATCCAGCTGCGCGACACGAGCTCGAACGTTTTGGACGAGTTCTACGGCTGGCATCCGCTATGGGCCTTTCAGCGCGACACCAGTGGCCACGAGCATCGTCTGATTCTGAACAACCGTGTCGCCACGATCGTGGCAGCCTATCAGCCGCAAGTTGCGCAGATGGTGGTTCGCGACGTCGCAGCACAAGATCAGGTCGTGGCCACTGTCGATCTGATGCCTGCGAGTCACACGTTCTGCCGGGCCAACTCGGGCGATCCGGACTGTGCCTCCATCCCCAATCGCGCGCCGACGTGCAGTAGTGGAGGTACGTACAACGCGGCGTGTACCGGGCTCACCACCAACGTGATGCTCAACGGCGCCGCGTCGAGCGATGCGGATGGCGATCCGCTCACGCTCCAGTGGACTGGGAGCTTCTCCCCGAGCCCGACGACAGGCGTTGCGCCGACGGTGACCTTCTCCGGCTTGGGTACGTTCCCTATCACTTTGAACGTCGCGGACGGGCGCACGTCCACGAGCTGCAATGCGAGCGCTGTGGTCGTGGACGCCGTGGCCCCCAGCATCGTCGCCGCTGCGACCAACGTGACGCGTTGCACGATCGCACCGGCGCCTGTGACGCTGACGGCGTCAGCTAGCGATCTGTGCACGGCTCCAGGGTCCGTTTCGCTCAGCGGCACGCTGACCCAGATCGCAGGAAAGGCGCTCAGCCCGACGATAGCGCTCGGCGCAAGCCCGGTGAGCACCGTGCTCCCGTCGGGCTCCGCACGCGTCGCCTGGCGAGCAGTGGATGGCTCTGGAAACGCAACGACCGTGAATCAGGATGTCACCGTCAGCGTGCAGGAGACCGCCGCGGCGTGTTGTCCGGCCGGGTCGACGGTGGTGCAGGGCGGCGCGGGCATCGACGTGATCCTGCGGCCGTTGTCGAATGCGTATTGCGTGTTTGCGAACGGGGCGGCCGATACGGTCGTGACCGGCGGCGGGCAGGACTTCGTCGCCGGCGGCGCAGGCGACGATGTGCTGGATAGCGGGCCCTCGAGTGGCGACACGCTGACCGGTGGAGCAGGCGACGACTGGCTGCGCGTCCCCCTCGGCACTCAGACGAAGGTCTACGGAGGAGATGGTGCCGACGTGATCAGCGTGCACAACTCGGCCACGGTGTTTGGCAACGCCGGTGACGACTATATCGACGGAGACATCGGCACACACGTTATCTACCCTGGTCCTGGTCGCGATACGGTACACGCCGGAGTCGGCGATGACACCGTGGTCATCCGCAACGTATGTGAGGTCGTGGCGGGTGAGCTTCTGGACGGCGGTTTGGGCAACGACACCTTGATCACGCCAGTCCCTGTGGCCGACTTGATCGCGCGCGGCGCGGTGTTGTTGGGCTTTCAAACCGTAATCGTGAAGTCCGATGAGCAACACCTATCAGAGTGCTTTTGAGAGGAGGTTCCCATGAACGATCGAACTGCAACTCGTACGTCGATTGTTGGTCTGCTGGTTGTCCCCGCCCTGCTGTGCGCGTGTACTCAATCGCAGGACGGCTTGGGACTAGACTTGGGTGTCAGCTCCCGAGCACTCGCGCAGTCCGCGCCGCCAACGACGAATCCGTTGCCGGCGAACGAACAGAGTGCGCGCGCTGCGATCGCGACCGAGCGCGTCGAGGACCTGTCCGCGGACGCACAGAAGGCATACGGGAAGCTCGAGCGAGTGGCATTGCGCGCGGCGCTTGCGACCAAGAAGAAGCTGCTCAAGCAGGCCGAATCCGGGCGCCCGACCGCGGCATCGCCCGAGCGCGATCTTCTGGATGCACGGCTCTCGGAGATGCGCGCCGAGATTGCGACTGGTGACCAGAAACTAGCCGTGCTGGACGCACAGCCCCAGTGAGTGATAAGTTGAGCTTGATGGCTCGCGGCGGAAAATTCACCGAGAATACTGCCAGAAACCAACGTCGAGCCTGGATCGTCAACTTACTATTGGCGGGGGCCGCGTGCGGAACACCCGACTACGTCGGTAGCCGTGACTGTAAGGTACTGGCGGAACAAGTCGTCGACAAACCCTGGTTTGCGAGCACGTGTGAGTCGTGTCAGGGCGCGACCTGTCCGATGGACGCCTGCAGCTGGGCGCCCTGTGTCGATCAGAAGTATGTAGTGCAGGGTTGCGACGATGACTCGGACTGCGGTGGTTTGAACGGCGCGCGCTGCGGCATGCACTCTGCGCCGAACCATGTCTGCACCACGGGTCCGGACAATCACTGACTCGCGGTTTCCGGAGGGTCATGCCTCGGAGTGTTGCGTCCTACGCAGGGGCGGTTTGGCGACGCGCTGCGTCACGTCGCTGCGTCAGCCTGCTGCTCGTGCTGTCCAGCCTCGGTGGTTGCGGGAAGGAGGCGCACGGGTCGGACAAGCCGAAGCCGAGCACGCCTGCGCGGAGCCGCGATGCCACGGTCCTGGCGCGCGCCGCGGTCGTCATCGGCTCGTGCGTCCCGGATCACGGCATCAACCGCGACCTGAGTCATCTGTGGAGTCAGGGGGAACACTGGTGGCAGCGCCTGGCCTACGCTGCGGAGTGCATTGCTGCCGCTGGTGGAGGCTGCGATGCGCTCAAGGTCTGCATCGGCTGGAGCCTGGTGCCGTCGTCCGAGCGCTGCACGACCTGCGAGGGCAACGTCGCCATCCGCTGCGGCGACGGCGCGCGTCTCACGCTGGATTGCGCGAGCCTGGGTCTTCGCTGTGACGAGAGCGCCGTCTGCCGCGCCGCGACGTCGCGCGACTGCGATCCTGCCAGCTTCAAACCTCGGTGCGCCGAGGACGGCGTCCCCGAATACTGCGCGTCCGGTGTCGTATATCGAGGCACCGACTGCCGAGAGAGCGGGCTCGGCTGTGTGGACACCGACTGTGCCGGTCGCGGTGAGCCGTGCAGTCCCTCGTGGGGTGCGTCGAATGGCGACATGCACTGGCTCGGTACTGGGTGTGCCGACGACTCTACGCTCGAAGCCTGCGTCGGCGGGCGCAGCGCCAGGCGCTCGTGCAGCGACGAAGGTCCGGGCTTCACGTGCCAGTCGTTGCAGGACACATACTTCTGCGGACTGGCGTCCGAGTGCCTGCCTGGAGAGTTGCCGCGCGAGGACGCGCGCGGAACCGCGATCGCGTGCGAGGGCGACACGATCGTGTTCTGCAACGCGGGCCGCATCGAGCGTCTATCGTGCACGGACCTGGGCTTCGACGGCTGCAATCCAAAGACGAACGGTTGCTTCCCTGCCATCGCCGAGGCCTTGGCCCCCGAGTAGAGCAGCTACTCGCCGCCGCTAGCGGCAGTTCGGCTGTCCGAGCGCCCGCCGAGTCGGCGCGTGATGTCGTACGCATGCTCGATCGCGTGAATGCGGGCCACCGATTCGCCCGCGTACAGGGCCGTGGTCTCGACGCCGGCTTCGGGCTGGCCGTGGATCAGTGAGGCCGGCGAGAACAAGGGCACCGCCGTTCCCTTGCGCACGGGGTACTCGTCTCGCAGGAACGCGAAGGGCGCTATCACCGGCTCGGTGCGGCGTTGCACCTCGTCGAGCCAAGGCGGGATTCGGCCCTCGGCATCGCACCAGCGCGCGGTCGCTGCATTGGGCACGACGCGGTGCTTCAGCGCCCAGCCGAGCCCGAACAGCTGCGTGAGGATCGTGCGCCCCGCGCCGAGAATGCGCTGCTTGTAGGCCGCGTGGGCCGTGGATTCGTGTGTCAACAAATAGCGGCTGCCGGCGACGGCTGCAGCCGCGCCGCGCTCCAGCGCCCGCTGGACGTCTTGTCGGTCGACGATCCCGCCCGCCAGCAACACGGGCTTGCCCTGGGCGACTTCGAGAACTTGGGGCAGCAGTGCTGTGCCTCGCTCCGCGCCCAGCACGTGGCCACCCGACTCGACGCCTTGCGCGATCAAGGCATCCGCACCGTCGCGCAAGGCGCGTTCGGCGTCGGCTCGCGAGCCGACCTGGTGGATCACGTAGATGCTCGCGTCACGCAGACGGCGCACGACGTCTGGCGCGAAACCGTCCATGAGGATCACTGCGTCGGGCTGACCCGCGATCAATGCGTCGACGTGCGCCCGCCGCGTTTGCCTCAGCAGCAAGCCTCCGGCCAACCGGCCGCGCGGGGCAAGCGCGCGCGCTCGCTTCAACTGTTCGGTCAGGCCGCGTGGCGAGCGCATCCCAACGCCTCCCAGCCCTCCCGCCTCGGCCACGCTCGCCGCGAGCTCGGCATTCGAGTTCGCGCCGCCCAGTGCGGCCTGTACGACAGGCAGTTCGAGGCGGAGACGCGCGAGGAAGTCGGAAACGGCTGGCATGGCTCGCACTCTAAACAACCAGCGGGCAGCCGGGGAGGACCTACATGTGCGCATTTCCGTGCGGCAAAAACGCGCGGCTGCTTCCCAGGCGGGCCCGAGTTGCGCGTTAACCCTCTGTCAGGCGCCGAGAAAGGCCTCGCGTGTTCCCATCTTTGCGAACGATCTCCCTGTGCTCGTGGCTGGCGCTGTGTTTGCCGCTTACCGCGGGGGCGCAGAGCGAGGCGGCCACGTACGCGTTGCTCGTCGGCAGCAATCCTGGTGGCGACGGACAGGCCGAGCTGCGCTACGCCGAGGAGGATGCTCGGCGCATGGCAGAGGTGTTGACCCAGCTCGGGCGCTTCCCGCCCGCACAGACTCGGGTGCTTTTGCGCCCCAATCGCGCGCGCCTCTTCGAAGCGCTCGACCAGGTCGCGGTGCGTTTGGCGGCGCATCACGCCCAGGGTGAGCAGGCGCAATTCGTCTTCTACTACTCGGGCCATGCGCGTGCGAGCTCGATCCAACTTGCAGGCGAAGAGCTGCTGCTCGGTGAGCTGCGCGAGCGCGTGCTGAGGTTGCCCACCACGCTCACGTTGATCGTGCTCGACGCGTGTCAGAGCGGCGCGTTTTCGAATGTCAAAGGCGCGCAGCCGGCAGCGGCGTTCTCGTACAACTCGGTCTCACGGCTACGCACGTCGGGAGTGGCAGTGATCGCTTCGAGCAGTGCCAGCGAGCTCAGTCAGGAGTCCGACACGCTGCACGGCTCGTACTTCACGCATCATCTGATGGTGGCGCTGCGAGGCGCAGGTGATCGCGACCGTGACGGTGTGGTCTCGCTCGCAGAGGCCTACCGCTATGCCTACGATCGCACGCTCGCGGCGACGTCTCGCACGGCCGTCGGCGGCCAGCACGTCACGTTGCAGACAGAGCTCACCGGGCAAGGCGAGGTGCCGATCACGTATCCCGCGCAATCCGGCGCGCAGCTCGAGTTGCCAGCCGAGTTGGAAGCGGATCTGATCGTGGAGCACGAGGGCGTCGTGGTGGCCGAGCTACACAAGGTGCGCGGTGGCAACCTGACGCTGGCGCTGCCCGCCGGCCCGTACACGGCCGTGTTGCGACGGCCGAGTGAGTTGCGCGAGTGCCGGTTTACGCTCGTCGACGGCCGAGCGACGCGGCTGCTCCCCGATTCATGCGAGGCGATCAGCGAGGACATCGCGCGAGCCAAGGGTTATACCGCGACCGAGCGAGATGAGGGTCCACCCGGTGATTCGGCGCGGCACGAAGCGTGGGCGCTCGAGCTCATGCTCGGTCTCGGTGGCACGAGTGACGACGCGTACACGCAGCGCCTCGAGGACTTTGGTTTTCACACCGTTCCCGGCCTGGGTTGGCGCTTCCAGCTGGCGGTCTCGCGCCAGCTCAACCCGTATCTGAGCGTGGTCTTCGACTTTCGCAACCTCGAGTCGGCGCAGTACGAGCGCGACCTGCAATCCACCGAGCACGAATCGATCGAGCACTACGACTGGTGGAGCTACGGCGTGAACGCGAACCTGCGCGGGCATATCGATGCCGTCAGCGATGTCTTGCGCTTCTACGCGCAGCTCGGCGCGGGCCTCGGCCTTGCGCACAGCAAGCTGCAGGAAGATGCCGAAACCGAGTTTGGGCCCGTGTTCTCGGCGTCCACTGGCATCATCTACATGCCGTGGTCGTACGTCGGCGCCGTGCTCTCACTCACGTACAGCTACGCGCCGCTGCTGCGCAACGAGCTCGATGAGAGTCGGAACAGCGGCGGACTGCAGCTGGGGCTCGGGCTGCGTTTTCGCACTTGGAGGCAACCATGACCGCCGATCGCTGGCGACGTACGCGTTGGGGCTTGGCCGTTCTGGCGGTGTTCGTCGCCTGTGGCGAGAGCCTGATCGAAGACCCGTCGTTCGATCTCTGGTGCGGAGACATGCTCTGCAAGCCGTGGCAGGTCGAAGGCACGATCTCCAAGGTGCAGACGTGGCATCGCAGCGACTTCGGCGTGTCGCTCATGGATGGTGCGGTCATCAGCCAACTCTCGAAGAAGCACTCCGTCAGCTGCATCGAGTTCGAGGTGATCGCCGATGTCGACGCCGCCTCCGAAGTGAAGCTCGAGATGGACTTCGACGACAATGGCAGCTCCGAGTACCAGCAGCTCATCCCCGAGAGTCACTGGGCCAAGCTGCGTTTCCTTGTCACGCCGCCGCATTGGTATGACCGCCTGCGCTTCATCTTGCGCAAGACGGGGCGTGGCCGCGCGGTCCTGGCGCAGATCAAAGCGACGTCGAGCGACGACTGCGACGGGCCGCCGCTGCCAGCGACCGACCGGCCGAATGGTGCGGAGTGCTCCAGTGCCGGCGAGTGCGCGAGCGGCGTGTGCCAAAGCCTGGAGCCGAACGGGGCCGCACGCAGCTGTGGCGAATGTTCCGAGTCGTCCGACTGCGCGGCAGATGCGGTGTGTGGCCTGGCACGAAGCGACTACGGTCCGTATCGGGCGTGTGTGCCTCCCGGCGAGACGGAGGTCGGCGCCCGTTGCTTCGATGCGGCCGAATGCCAGAGTGGGCTCTGTACGCGCGCGCTGGGTCTCGCATCAACCAGCTGCGCCGAGTGTGAACGCGACGACGAATGCGCCGAGGGCCAGGTCTGCGGCATAAGCGTGAACGAACGCGGGCCCGCACGCGTGTGCCGGCCGCTCCACACTCGCGGGTTGGGTGAGCTGTGTGCCGTCGACGCGGAGTGTGAGTCCGAGGTCTGCGGCCTGAGCGGATGCGCTGAATGCAGCCTAACGCACCCGTGTGCAAACCAGGGAGAATGCTCCAGCCTCATCAGTAACATCCCAGGCCAGTGGTTCGCGGGTGCCGCACAGCTGTGTGACGCTCGCAGCCACGCGAGGCAGGCAGGCGAGCCCTGCAACCACGACGAAGATTGCGCCTCCGACGCTTGCGATTTGCCAGCGCCGATCTGTTACCTGTGCGATGGCGACAACTGCCAGGACATGAATACGGCCACCTGTGGCCAGCTGCGCCGGCTCGCGGGAGTATGCCGCTGACCGCTGCATGGACCTCTACCAACGTCATGGACCGGCGCTCGTGCGCAAAGCTCGCCGGCTGCTGTCGAATCAGGCGGATGCGCAGGACATCGTGCAGGCGTTGTTCGTGGACTTGCTTGCTTCGGGACACACCGACGTCGATCTGCCCTACCTCTACCGCGCCGTGACCCACCGCTGCCTCAGTCTGTTGCGCGACCAGAAGAACCGTGCGCGGTTGCTCGCGCGCGAGGAGCCTGCGCTGCGCGGAGTGGTGAGAACGCGCTGCGATGACGAGGCGATCGGCATCGACCTGATCGCAAAGGTACTGGCGGAGCTCGACGCGCGCTCGGCCGAACTGCTGGTCTACCGCTACTTCGACGATCTCTCGCAAGACGAGATCGCGGAGCTGGTGGGCGTGAGTCGCAAGACCGTCGGCAAGCTCCTGCAAACAGTGCGGGCCGTCGTGAGTCGCGTGCGAGCGGAAGGGGATCGCCCATGACCGCTACCTGCCGGGGCGAACCCATCTCCTACTTGCGCTTGGAGCGCTACCTGCAAGGCGATGTGCAGCCCGCGGAACGCGAGCGGGTCGCCGGACACCTGGAGCAATGCCAGATCTGCCGTGAATGCTTCGAGGTCATGCGCAGCGAGCAGATCGAGCTCGCCCCCTTGCCAGTGCCGCTACCGGCGACGCGCGTGCGCAGACCCTGGGCAGGCCGTGTGTGGCCGCAGCTCACGGCAGCAGCAGCACTCGCGGCGACCGTGTTGTTGGTGATCTTGGCGCGCGGGCCCGAGCCCTCGCCGCCGCGACTTCCGCCTGCGCACGTGCGCGTGAAGGGTGGCGAGCTGGCGTTGCAGCTCGTGCGGGAGCACGCGGGCACGATCGCGGCAGACGCTACACGCTTTTCGGCGGGCGATCGCTTTCAGGTGCGTGTGAGCTGCCCACCGCCAGCCGTCGTCCATTGGGACGTGCTCGTCCTGCAAGCCGGCGAAATCTTCTTCCCGTTCACACCGTCTTCGCAACTGCAATGTGCCAACGGCGTCACCCTGCCCGGAGCCTTCGTGTTGGACGGTCGCGAGCCCGCAAACGTGTGCGTCATCCTCCAGTCAGACGAGCCGCTCGACCGCGCACAGCTGGCGCGCAACGTTGCGGGGAGTTTGCCGGGAATGGCTGCATGCAGCGAGATCCGCGCTGCGGATTAGCGAGCGGCGCCCGTGATTCGTTTTGCGAGATCACTGGCGACGAACTCGGTATTGGACGCGGGCATCACACGACCTCAGGCTCGACAGGAGTGGGCCTGTCGCCGGTGTCGGCGTCGAAGCGCAGTTGCGGGCGTCGACGCGAGGTGATAGTCGGAACGACCTCGAACTACGATGGCTTTCACACCGCGCAAGCTGCAGATCGCGCATGCAGATCTCTGGTTGACTGCCTCGTGGCTCGGCTTGCTCGCGATCGTGGTGCTCGCGCCGCGCCTGGCGCTCGATTCTGGGCTGTCGTTCGACGAGGAGATGCAACGGATCTACGGAGATCTGATCCTCGCCTGGTACCGCAGTGACTTCCAGGAACGCGGTGCGCTGAGCTACTGGAACCTGTATCTGTACGGCGGACTGTTCGATCTGACTGCACAGTGGGTCGTATCGTTGAACGTCTTGCCTTGGGGCGTGTACGAGACCCGGCACGCATTGACGGCGCTCACGGCAGTCGCCGGGGTCGTCGCGACCTGGAAGACGGCCGCGAAGCTCGGTGGTCCGGCCGCGGGCTTTTGTGCCGCGCTCATGCTGGCGCTCACACCCGCCTGGGTCGGACATGGCTTCTTCAACCCCAAGGACATCCCATTCGGCGCAGCAGCTGCGTTCGTGATGTACGCCAGCGTGTCCATCGCTCTCCGCGAATCGGTGCTGCGTTGGGGCGATGCGTTGCGGGCGGCCGTCGCGATCGGCCTGGCTCTCGCCGTGCGGCCCGGCGGCATGTTCCTCGGATTGTTTCCGGTGATCGCAGCCTTCGGACGCCTCGCGATCGATGAGGCGGTCCGTGCGCCGCGCGCGGGGATTCCTTCGCTCCTGCGCGCGGCTTCCGTCGTGTCCGTCCGGCTCGCGTGCATGCTGCCGGTCGTCTGGTCGCTGATGCTGAGCGCATGGCCGTGGGCCCAGCTCGAGCCGCTGAAGCGCCCGTTCGAGGCAGAGCGCATCGCGGCGCACTTCCGCTGGCACGGCGAGATGTTGTTCGACGGCCAGATGATCAGAGGCGGAGATGCGCCGCTCCGGTACTTGCCTGTCTGGTTCGCGCGTACGCTGCCGGAGACGTACTGGCTCGCCGCTGCGGCCGGCCTGTACTGTGTGATCGCGGCGCTCGCTTCACGCCGCCTCGATCGCCCGCGCGCGCTCGGCATCGCGTGTATCGCGCTGTTCGTCCTCGTGCCGTACGCCGGCGTGATCGTGCGCCGGCCGACGCTCTACGACGCGCACCGGCACTTCCTGTTCGTCTTGCCGGCACTGGGTGCGCTCGCGGGCATTGCCGTTTGCGCCGCCGCGAAGCACCCCAGCATTCCGCTCCGCATACGCGTGGCCGGAGTCGCCGTGTGGGCGGCGCTTGCGGCGTTCGTCGCCTTCGACATGCGCGCGCTGCACCCGTACGAGTACGTGTACTTCAATCGCGCCTCGGGAGGCCTGCCAGCCGCGCTTGGAAAGTTCGAGACTGACTACTGGGGCGTCAGCTTCCAGGAAGGCTTCGACTGGGTGGTGCACAACATCCAGCCGCGCGAACCAGGCACGCCCGTGAAGGTCTCCTCCTGCAAGCGGAGTCCCGGCCGCTGGCAATTGAACTATCTGCGAGAACACTGGCACCTCTCGGATCGCTTCACGATCATGAAGTACGAAGACGAGGGTGACGTCTACCTGGGCTTCACTCGCGGCGCTTGTCAGGCGCGTCCCGGTGAGATCCTGCACAAGGTCGAGCGTCAGGGCGTACCGCTGTTATACGTATTGCGTCACTGGTGACGCCCCTCCATCCCGAACATGGGAGGGCTCAGCATGTGGCTCAGTTTGGCACGAAACCCGCTCGCCAGAGGCGCATTTGCGTGGCAGAGACTCGTGGCACGTCGGTTGCAGTCCAGAGAGTCGCGATGTCCAAAGACGATCCATCCATTCCCCGCATTCGCCCACCGCGCAAGCTTGCCGGTGCGCGGCGCTTGCTCGTCGCGACGATCGGCGCGGCGACCGTGAATTACGCGGGCTGCGGCGACGACACGATGACATTGGTGGCCAACCTGATGGCCGCACCGTTCATGCCGCCGCCGGCGGGCGGAGGGGCCGGCACGAGCGCACCACCCGTCGTACCGAACTCCAGCCAGCTCCCCGCCATCGACCAGGACGGAGGTGTTGCCGGCGGCGATGACTCTGCGAACTCCGGCGATCCGAGCCCTCGTCCATGAGCGACGAGAGCCTCGCCGCCATGGCCGAGCGCTTCGAGTTGGAGCTGCTCGGTGGTGTGTTCGAGCGGCGCTTTCGCAAGCAGCGGCCCGAAGTGGAGGCCATGCCCTGGGGCACGCTGTCACCCGACAAGCTCGATGCCCAGCAGCTACTGGCTGCGCGCAGGGCCTGGACTGCCGCAGCGTTTCAAGAGCACCGCACGGCAGTGGCGTGCACTGCCACGCTGCGCGCGCTGCTCGAGGCGCGCGCTCCGCTCGATCTGATCGCGCTCGCTGCGCGCTTTCCGCTGGATGAGCTGGTGCACGTCGAGCTGTGCGCGCGCATGGCGATGGAGCTGGGGGGCGGCACCGAGATCTTGTACGACCCGCTGGGGGTCGTCGTCGACGCAACGCCCGAGCGCTCGCCGCTGATGCGCGCGAGCGAGCTGATCGTGCGCTTCTTCTGCGTGGGCGAGGCGCTGTCGATTCCGCTCCTGCGCGGGACCTGGCGCGCGGCCCGCCACCCGCTGCCGCGCGCGGTACTCGGCTGCATCGTGCGAGACGAAGCGGCGCACGGAACGTTTGGCTTCACGTTCCTGGATTGGGCGCTACCGCAGCTGAGCGCCGAGGAGATCGCGCAGCTCGGGCCGGCGGCCGATCAAGCGATTGCAGCAGCACGAACCCTCTGGGCGGAGATTCGCCTGCGGCCGCAGCGCGTTCCGGTGGACGGCGATGCGCTCGCGTTCATGGAGACCGACGCCTACCTCGCACTCGCCGCGCGTGCGATGGACGAGAAGGTGATGCGGCCACTGCGCGCGCGAGGCCTCGTGTTGCGCGAGCGCTCAGCGTAACGACAGCTCGCCCAACAAGTGTGCGGCGACCGGTGGCTGACCGCGCCGCTCCGGTTGCACGGCATACGTCGCCGCGTAGAAGCGCAGGCGCACGGCGTCACGAACGGCCGCAGCGGCCAGTGGCTGGCGGCTCAAGGTCTGCCAGTACGCGCGCAACTGCGTCGACTCGGGCTGCCTGCCGTACATCCCCGCGAGTTGCCAGGCGCGCGCCCAGTCTTGCGATGAGCGGCGCGCACCACGCGTGCTCGGACCGTCCGGGACGGCGACCGTCGATCCGTCCGGGCGCACGGCCTCGATCCGTAGATCTCCGATCGTGTCTCCCAGCATGCGGGCGAAGGTTGGATAACAGCCGAACGGCCAGGCGTCGGTCGCCGAGCGTGCACCTTGCACGGAGTTGATCGCGATCAGCGCCGCCCCGATCCAACAGCTGGCGCGGCTCGCTGCTCGTGGCTGCTGCGCAGCGCGCGCAGGGTTCAGGAGTAGTCCCCATGGCACCAGCACGACGTAACACGCGAGCAAGCTCAGGAACGTGATGCCCATCAGCCACTGCGTGCCGAGGTGGAACGCGAGCCCGCCGAGCGCTGCCAACACGCGCCCGCGCCGAGACCAGATCAACACCACGAAGCTCAGCTCGAACACGACCACGGCCAGCGCGAGCGCGTGCAGCAGCTGCGGTTGCAGATCCAGCCGCAGCGCGGGAGGCTCGCGACCGAGCTGGTACCACTTCCAGTACAGTTGATTGCGCAGGTTATCGCTGAAGATCCAGGCCGAGCCGGAGGTCGCAAGCTTCCAGTAGCCAGGAAAGAAGTAGACCAACCCCAACAGCACGCGAGCGAGCTGCAACGGTACGCCGTACGCGAGCGCGGGCGCGGCCGGACGCTGCAGCCGCGGCCGCAGCGTCCAGACCTCGGCGCACGGACTGACCGAGAGCAGCAGCGAGAACCAGAAGAGATGCATGTCGTGGATCACGGCGCCGCTCAGCTGAGACAGCCCGAACACGTACAGGCCACTGAGCGTGACCAGCAACATCGCGAGCTGCGCAGCGATGCCCGCGATCGCCAGGAGGCAGCTCGCGACGAGCACGACCTGGCCCGCGTATGCGAGCTCGACTCGGATCGGGACGTGCGCAGCGATCCAGCGGAGTCCTTCCGGCGCGATGCGCAACGCCTCCGGCTGTGCCGCAAAGCGAGGTGCGTCCCGGAGCTCGGGCGAGATCAGGATCGCGATGGCGAGCGCGTTCCGCAGCGCGGCGAGCCCGTGCGGCAGCTCGGCGCGAAAGCCAGGCAGGCTCATGCTGGCACGCTGCGCTGGCGTCGAAGTGCTCCGGGACAGTCACTGCCTCCGGCCAAGAGTGTAAGCGTTGCGTGAGCCGACGCCTACTGGACCCACTTGCCGTCGAAACACATCGAGTCGTGGGCGGCCCCGACCTGCCACGCGGCAAGCACGCACATCTCACCGGGAACCTGTTGTTCCATTGACAAGCCAGACTCACGGAGTCTCCGGCAGTCAGCTGATAGGCGGCATCGAGTGTGTAGTAGTTGACCTTGGGGTGAATGGCCATGATGGGTTCGAAATTGTAGTCGAAGAGCACGTCCGGCTTGGAACCCAGTCGCTCGGCTTTGATGTGCGTAGCCCACTCGTGCATGTGGCCGAGCGCTGAGATCAGCTTCACGTCATGATCGATCGCACACGTCACGGACGCTTGCACCTGCCTGTGCCGTGGCCGGTGTCGCCGCGCTCGGCAACGGCGTGGCCGCTTCGTCCGCGCAACCACCGATCAAGCTGACGAGCAAGAGTGCCACCACGTTCTGCGTACCCTGTCCCATGGGCTTCTCCCTGTTCAAAACGCGACGCGCTTTACGCCCCGGGCATGTCGCGTCCCTTCAAACGAAAAGCTGCGTTGGCAACTTGCCAACCTCGTTGGCTGGCAGCACCCGCGACGAGCGCCTGAGCCTGCAGTCAGCGCGGCACCTTTCTTGCTCTCCGGCCTGGAATGCGCGGGTGGGTTTGGTTGCTGACGACGGTGGCCGCGGCGTGCGCTGATGCGACGCCCGTGTCGACTGCCGTGTGCGATGCGCGTGCCTGGAATGTGGAATACACGATCAGCTACGGCAACCCGGTTGATCTGTTGTTGGTGATCGACGACTCACCTTCCATGGCGCAGGAACGCCGGCACTTCCTCGAAGCGCAGCTACCAGCGGCTGTCGATCTGCTGCTGGGCGGCAAAGGCGCCGATGGCAACGGCCTCGGCCACCCGGACTTGCACGTGGGCGTGATCAGCGCGGATCTCGGCGTCGGTCCGGACGCGCGCGTCGACGGCTGTTCGCTGGCCGGCGACGATGGCCAGTTGCGGAATGCAAGCGGCTGCAGAGCGTCCGAGCGCAACTACACGTGGTACTTTCCCGACCGGGACGATCGCGCCGCGACCGGTGCTGCCTTGCGCTGCATGGCGGATGTGGGCGCGAACGGCTGCCAGCTCAGTCAACCGCTCGAAGCCGCGCTCAAAGCATTGTGGCCTGCTCCGAAGCTCGACTACCAGACTGACCCGCCGCAATCGCCCGCCGATGCGGTCCTCTTCCGCGCAGGAGGCTCGGGCCACGGGCTCGATACCAACGCAGGCTTCGTGCGCGGGAGGCCCCTTTCCACGGTCGCGATCATCATTCTCACGGATCAAGACGATTGCTCGACGCACGATCCCGCACTGTTCTCACTTCAAGGCTGCGTACGAAACCCGCAAGCGCTACGTGCTGTCCAGACCTACGTGAATGGTCTCCGAGCGCTGCGCCCTGGCCAGGAGTATCTGGTCGAGGTCGCGATCATCGCCGGAGTGCCGCCGGCGTGGGTTTCCCCACGCGTTCAGCTCAATCGAGAGGACCTGTCCAGTGACTACGACGCGCTTCTCGCCCTGCCGAGCATGCAGACGGAGCTCGCGGGGCCAGACGGAACCACGTTGCGGCCTTCCTGCATCAGCGCAACGGCCAGCGCGACGCCGCCTCGCCGGCTCGTCGAGTTCGCGCGCGACTACGGCCCCTACGCCTTCGTGCGTTCGATCTGCGACTATGACCTGAGCGCGCTCTTGCAGGACATGCTGAGCTTCGGCTATCGCTCGGACCCCCAGGCGCTTTGTCTGAACGCGCCGGTGACTGCAGACAGCCGAGGTCTTCTGCCGTGTCGCATGACATGGGAGCTCCCGGAGGCCGCCGATCCGACGAAGCCGCTCACGCCAAGCCGGTGCGAGGAGCGGCCCGGTCTGCTGTCCGTTCCCGCCGCGGGCTTCCCACAGCGAAGCAAGCGCGGTCGCGTGCTGTGCGAAGTGCGGCAAGCGTCAGCGACTCGCGCAGCCGACGGCACAGTTTCGCCCGAGGGCGAAGGTTACTACCTCGATCCCTCGTTGCGGGCTCTCTCGTGCAGCGTCCACACCGTAACACCGCTCCGATTTTCCACGACGGTGCCCACGGACATCAGGGTGCACCTCGAGTGCGTGGACGAGACCCAGTACGCGCGCGTTGCGGGCGCGCCCGCGATCGGCGAGCGTTGCCAGCTGCTCCGCTCGGCGACCGAACGTCGAGATCTCTCGTGTGGCAACCCGACGGACGATCAAGGCCCCGGTAAGCTGTTTTGTCACCCCGAGCGGAACCGCTGCGTGCTGGCTTGCGGCGACGACGCGCAGTGTCCGGCCTCCTTCACCTGCGGAATCTCCGGCGGGCTCAGCACGCGCGTGTGCGTACGACCGCAATGCGAGCCGTGACGGCTTTCGTGGTATCCGCTGGAACGACTGCTGATGAGGCGGCAACCATGATTACACAGATGAACGATCGGGATTTCATTTCGGCTTTCGAGGCTGCCACGATTCCGCTCGAAGGCTGGACGCATCGAGAACACGTGCGAGTCGCCTTCTTGTACCTTCGCGCGCTTCCTTTCGAGGAGGCGCTCGACCGACTTCGATCGGGCATACGCGCCCTCAATCGGGCGAACGGTGTTCAGGGCACACCGACCTCCGGGTATCACGAGACCGTGACCGTCGCATGGGCGAGGGTGATCGCGGCGGCGATCGCGGCGGATTCTGCGCCAGACTTCGACGCGTTCGCAAAGCTCCACGCCGGCCTTCTAAACAAGCAGCTCTTGCGCTCGTACTACTCGAAAGAACGGCTTCTCTCGCCCGAGGCACGGTCGTCGTTCGTCGAGCCGGACATCGAAGCTCTGCCTGTGACTCGTTGTGTGCTCACGATGTAGCGGGTATTGCTTCGCTGCCAGTCGTCCATGGCTTCTCGAGCAAGCGTCGCGGTGAAGTGCTCGAGCGCCACGGTGACTGCAAGCCTCTGCATCATCCACGAAGAACTCCTCGCCCGCCGGAAAGGCCATCGAGAGTGCGCCCCAGAAGCAGCTGATGAATGCGCTGTCGCTGCGCCAGCGCTTGTCGAAGCCTCGCGCTTCGAAGTCGAACGCCATCTTGCGGTACGTCACGCGTACGTGGGCGCGCCTCTGTGAAGATTGGATCATGGCAGGCGAACTAGAGTGACGAATGGGTTGATGCCGGTCGGTTCCTCCTCGATGAACGCGTCGGCCGACGGCGCACCCGCCCTTGCGAACGCCAACATGTCGGCGTGCTGGCGGTAGATCAGGTACCAATCGCAGTGGAACTCTATCGCCCAGCGACTCGAGCTCAGGGAAGTCTGGTTGCCGATGTGGAGTCGACCTTCAGGCGCCAGGTTGGCGAACAGGCTGCTGGTCAGTGTCACGGCTGTCTGTTCGGGGAGGTAGTCGAAGAGTCCACAGGAAAAGATCGTGTCGAATTCACCCACCGAATCGAAGAGGTGCGGATCGCGCAGCAAGCGTTTGATCGTGTCGTGCCGATAGATGAGGCGCACTTGCTCGGCCCATCGCTCGCTGATCAGTCGCTC
This sequence comes from Polyangiales bacterium, assembly GCA_035274465.1. Classification (GTDB taxonomy): domain Bacteria; phylum Myxococcota_A; class Polyangia; order Polyangiales; family JAFGIB01; genus JADGRF01. The sequence goes on along the minus strand of DATEOF010000093.1, from coordinate 43,758 downwards.
GAGGCGCCCGTAGGCGTACGCGAGCGCGCGTTTGTCCTGGTCGAAGAGTACGATCTCCACTGGATGAGGCATGCTCGTTCGAGTCTCCAGGAGCTCGAAGATCTCTTGAGCCGGGCCCGCGGCCAGCGACAGGATGCGGATCGGACGTCCACTCGGCTTGCACGTATCGAGCAACGCGGACAACCGCCGCTTGATCAGATTCTTGCGCTCGACCACGGCCACCGAGGACGGCGCCGCGGTCGCCAGCATGTTGATCGCCTTGGCGAGCAGGGTGCTGCCAGAGAAGCTCGCGTAGTCGCCGTACCCGTAGATGCCGTTCATCAGCTCGTAGTCGCCCGCGTAGCCGAGTGGTTTCTCTTTCGCGCGGCGTAGCCAGGGCGAGCGCATGAAGAACTCGTGCAAGTTCCGCTGCGAGAATTGTTTCAGCGCCTGGTGCTCTGCTGGCGACACCGGCTCGTTCAGCCCACCGATGGCGCGGAAGACGGAGAGCATGTCGTCCACGACTTCGCTGCGTACCTTGCTGATCAACGCATCGCGCGCCGGCAGATCTCGATCGCCGTGCACGAGCTGCCACGGAAGCGATGCTTCGAGCTCTCCGAGTTGCCGCTCCGCGTCCTGAAAGAGCAGCCTAAGATCCGCGACCAGAGCCTTGAACGGTAGGTGGCCCGAGAACCTCCAGGGATGCCTCTCGAGCGCCATGCCGGGTGCGGCGCCACTCCACCGAGTGACGTCTCGAAGCTGAAGGACGTCGTCGATGTTCATGAGCGCGTCCAGCAAGGACGCTCCGACCAGCATCTTTCCCGCGACCTCTCGAACCGAGCTGACGCGCGCCACTCCCCTGTACGCGTCGTGGCTGTCGAAGCTGATCGTGAGCCTCGAGATCCGATCGCCGACTTCCATCGGCCCTCCGCTCCATTCGAAGGCGACCCCGTTTTGCGAAACATCATGGAGAGGGCAGCGGGAGACTTGGTCCGCGGTCTCGACGGATACCATCGTTCCCATCGGTGCGAGCTCCGACGACGGATAGCGATGCGGCCGGAAGTTGACTTCCTTGCCGAAACCACCATCCAGGTCTTGATAGCTGGAAGACAAGCGGTCGTTCTCGTTCATCATGGCTGTGCAGCGGCCATTGCAGAGCCCGTGCCTGAACACAAACGGCGACCGAGAGGGTTCCAGCGGCCGCGGCGCGGCCCGCGCAAGGCCGCGGGCGCCTGCTTGTAGCGCCACTGCGGCGCCAACGCGTGGCACCTGTCAGCGTTTGCGGCGGAGGCGCGATACCGCGACGAGCGCGATCAGCAGCATTGCAGTCAGGCCGCTGCGCGGTGGATTCCGGGGCGCCAGCGCGGTGCAGCCGTACTCCTGATGCACGGCGCTCGAGTCGGTCGCCATGGGCTCCGAGTCCGCAGTGCTGCCGTGCGAGGCTGATGCCGGCGTGCCACCCGAGGCACCGGCCGCTTGCGGCAACGTCGGTTGCTCTGGATCGGCCTCGTCCGTACGCACGCCGCCAAAGAAGTCCGCGCTGCACTCGGCTGGACTGCGCGACAGCAGCTTCAAATCATCGTCGCAGAACGTGAGCGGCGGCGATCGGCGGCCGGTGGGCGCGTGCCGCTGCAGGTCGATGCAGGTCGGCATTTTAAACAAGGTCAGTGGCGTGTAGGCTTCACCCGGCTTCAGCACGCTGAAGATCTCGTCGCCATCGCGCAGCACGAGCTCGAGGTCGTCGGTCGGCTCGTCCACGGTCAGGCAGCCCGTCGCTGCGAATGGGCCACAACTGGTGCTGACGTTCGACGGAGGTTTCACCAGTGCCAGCCGCCCGCTCGGTCGCGCCATCACGGGGTCGGGCAGGAGCTCTGCTCCCGTGCTGAAGCGGATGACGGTCGGCCCGCTGACCAGGCCTGGGTTTCCCACCGAAGGTCGGGGCATGACGCGCAGCTCGTAGTGCGTGTCTGCATCGAGTACCGGGGTTGGAATCACCTCGGCCGTGAAGCTGCCACCGCAGGGACCCTGGGCTTGCCAGGCCCGCAGCTCGAATGCGTGCGGTCGGCCGTCGAGGTTCACCAGAGCGATCGTGTCTGGCTCGAACCACCCATTCAGCACGATGGCCTGATTTCGAGGCACATCGTTCGCGGAGTCGGCCGGGTTCGTCGTGAGGCCGCCTGCGGCGCAGCTACACGCGTGTGAGCGCGCGGGTAAGGATGCAGCGACCGCGGCAGCCAGCGCCGCGACGACGACGACCCAAACGCGCACTCGCATCGCAGCCTGGGACAAATACACAGCCCGAAGGATGCCACAGGCCGGCTCGCGAGGGAGCCTCTCGGTCTGTTGTGTCCCAATCCTGGGTCATCGCTCGGAGCGGCGTCCTCCCGGTTCGGTGGGCGGTTACGGATTTTCCGCGTTCGGTATCGGCGAAAAAACACTTGCGGCGGGCGTGTGTGTAAGCACAGTGCTGCTCTGTTTCATTCTGCGACGCCAACCCTCGCGAGAACCCGACCGATGACAAACGCCCAGCAGGACTTCCGCCCCGCCTTCTCGAACCTCGTCGAAATGCTCGAGTCCGCCGTAGCGCAGTTCGCTGACAAACCCTTGTTCGGAAAGCTCGAGCTACCCGGCGACACGATCCAGTGGACCACGTACCGCGAGTTCGCGGAGCTCGTGGCGCGCTTGCGGTCCGGGCTCGCGAAGTTGGGCGTGCAGCGCGGTCAGGCGGTGGCCGTGATCTCCAACAACCGCCTGGAGTGGGCAGTCGGCGCGCACGCGGTCATGAGTCTCGGCGGGCACTACGTACCGATGTACGAGGCGCAAGAGGAATACGACTGGGAGTACATCCTGGACGACTCCGAGAGCACGGTCTGCTTCGTCGCGAACGACGTCATCGCGAAGCGTCTCGCGCCGCTGCGCGATCGTCTGCCGAAGCTTCGCCATGTCGTGAACTTCGAGGGGCCCGCCGATGATCCCAACTCGTACGCGGGCCTGCTCGCATACGGCGCGAGCCATCCGGTTCCGGCGCTTCATCCGAAGGCAGACGAGCTCGGCTTCCTGATCTACACCTCGGGTACGACCGGGCGACCCAAGGGCGTGATGCTGAACCAAGCCACGCTCGGCACGAACGTGAGCTCGCTGCTCGCCAACGTCGTCCTCACGAACGATGACCGCGGCCTCGCATTCTTGCCCTGGGCGCACATCTTCGGAGGCAGCGTCGAGCTGAACCTCACGATCGTCACCGGCGGCTCGACCGTGATCTGCCCGGACGGCACGCAGCTCGCGCAGTACATGCCCAAGGTGAAGCCGACGATCCTGTTCGCCGTGCCGCGCGTCTGGAACAAGATCTACGACGGCGTACAAAAGCTGATGGCGAGTCAACCGGTCTTCCAGGCCGCGCTCGGCGCGCGCGCCAAGCAGCGCCGGGGCGAGCAGCCGACGGCTGCAGAGCTAGAGGCGCTCGCGGGTGCCGAGCAGAACATCTTCCCGCTGATCCGCGGCGTGTTCGGCGGCCAGCTGCGCTACGCGTGCTCGGGTGCTGCAGCGCTCGCGCGCGAGGTCGCCGAGTTCATGGATACGCTCGGCATTCAGGTCTACGAGGGCTACGGCTTGACCGAGACCGGCGGCGTGACCACGGCTCAGCCGTTCGGCGAGATTCGCCTCGGCTCGGTCGGCAAGGCGCTGCCGGGTGTGCGCATCGAGCTCGACCCCACGGTTTCCGGAGCAGGCCCGGGCGAAGGCGAAGTGATCGTCTACGGCAAGGGCGTGATGAGCGGCTACTACAAGAAGCCCGACGAGTCGCGCGACTCGCTCACACCCGAAGGCGGCCTGCGCACCGGTGACATCGGCCGCATCGACGAGGACGGGTACCTGTACATCACCGGCCGCGTCAAGGAGCTGTACAAGCTCGAGAACGGCAAGTACGTCGCGCCCGTGCCGCTCGAAGAACGGGTGGCCTTGAGCCCGTACATCCAGCAGTGCGCGGTGTACGGCGCCAACCGTCCGTACAACGTCGCGCTCATCGTGCCTGATCTCACGGCGCTCGCGGCGTGGGCGAAGCAGAACGGCATCGAGGCCGAAGGCGAAGCGTTGCTCTCCGAGTCGCGCGTGCAGACGCTGCTGGAAGGCGAGATCGACAGCGCGAACGAGCGCTTCAAGGGCTTCGAGCGCATACAGCGCTTCGTGCTCGAGGCCGAGGAGTTCACGCCGACCAACGGCATGCTCACGCCTACGTTGAAGTTCAAGCGCCGCAAGTTCAACGAGCGCTACGAAGCGGTGCTCGAGTCGCTGTACCCACCCGCGGCCGACGCCGAGGCCGCCCCGCGCGTCTCGTACATCCGCGAGCTGAAGCCCACGGGTGCCGTGAAGACTGGCTCCTGAGCTGATCACTGTGCGCGGCTGAGCATGGCTCAATCAGGCCTGCAGTTGCCCTTGCGATACTAGCGCGCGACGTGAGCGTCGCGACCTCGCCGCTTGCAGCGCTCGAGTGGTTTCAGCCCACGGAGCCGCGTTTCGATCTGTCGATCACCGACTACCGCATGCCGGAGCTCTCAGGCCTCGAGCTCGCGCAGCGCGTTCGGGCACTCCGACCCGAGGTGCCCGTGATCCTCGTCACGGGCCATGCGGAGGGTCTGCCTCCGTCCAGCACTCCGGCGGGCATCCATACAGTCATCCGCAAGCCGTTTGAGATCAGCGAGCTGATCGGTTCCGTTCAAAGCTGCCTGGCTGCCCACAGCGCGGCGAGGTCCGCACGCGCTGAAGCGGCGCATCAGTAGGGCACCCAGCAGCGCGGCGTAAACGAGCTCGCCGACCCAGGCTCCGAGCACGCCACCCTCCAGCACGATTGCGCCGAGACAGACCGCAGGCACGCGCACGAGCCACGCGAGGCAGGCGTGTGCCAGGAAGGGCCAGCGTGTATCGCCGGCACCGCGCAGCGAGCCCCCAGCGACGTGTCCCAGCACATCGACCAGCTGGAACAGCGCTCCGAGCGCGAGCAGCGGCCGGGCGAGGTGCAGCACATCACGGTCGCCAGTGAATAGACCGAGCAGCGCCTCGGGCACGCTGAGGAACAACACTGCCACGACCAGCGCGAAGCCGAGCGCGAGCACGACCGCGGAGCGATGGCTACGCCTCGCAGCATCCAGGTCACCCGCGCCGAGGTAGCGGCCGATCAGCGTGCCGCCTGCGCTGCCGAGAGCCGTCGCCAGCATGAACGACATCGCGAGCAGCTGCAGCATCGCTTGACTCGCGGCCATCGCGGTCTCACCCATCTTCGCGACGATCGAGCTGAACACCGCGAACGTCAGCATGTCGAGCAGCCACTGGCCGCCGATCGGGGCGCTCGTGGAAGCGAAGCGCTCGATCGCGGCGCGATCGGGGCGGCACGGCGCGGTTGCGTAACGCACGCGCAGGGGAGGGCGCAGGAACGTGCGGAGCATGACAGCCACCATCACGTAGCTTCCGATGCTCTGCGCGATGCCCGCTCCGGCGACACCGAGCGCGGGCAGCCCGCAATGGCCGAAGATCAACAGCCACGCGAGCAGCAAGTTCAGCGACATACCGATCACGGCCGCTCGCAGCGGCGTGCGCGTGTCACCGATGCCCAGGAAGAATGCGCACAGCGCGAACTCCGCCACGACGGCAGGGGCACCCAGCAGGCGCGCCAGGCCGTAGTCCACGGCGAGTCGGTGCAGCTCTGCCTCGGTGCCGATGAACGCGAGCAGCGGCGACAAAAAGCAGGCGACGAGCGCGCTCCAGAGCACGATGGTGGGCATAGCCAGCCAGAACGCTTGCCAGACCCAGCCACCACAGTCGGCGCGCCGTTTGGCGCCCACGTTGCGCGACACGAACGTCTGCACGCCGGCGGCCAGGCCCGCGAACGGCACGAGCAACGTCCAGATCCACGTGCCCGAGAACCCGGCTGCAGCGAGTGGAGCGGTGCCGAGTCTGCCGAGCATCGCGCTGTCGACGACGTGCATCGCCGTCTCGGAGAGGGACTGCAGCACGACCGGGCCGGCGAGCGCAGCGACCTCGACGATCGCTCCGGGCCGCCTCTCGGCCAACAGGCCGACGGGTGCAGTTTGTTCGACAGACATGACAACTCCAGATGTAAGAAACGAAGATCACGCGGAGCGCGTACTGCTCCGCGTTGCGAGGCCGGTCGGGCCGAGTGAGCGTCACTACGTTGAAGCGAACGCGAGCGACCAGCCGAGTCGAGAGGACGAGTGCATAGGCGCCACGCGAACGCCGCAGGTACTGGGCGGTTCGAGCTCGTGTGGGACGCTATAACGGCAACTCATCGACGACTTCTTCGTGGCGAAACGTGAGCAATGTACGGATGTACGCGCGCGAGGCAAGTCAAATGTACGCATGCCGGGATATATGAAGGGTTTCGCGGGCCTGATTTCCCGCTATTCCATCCACAGATTTGCGCGTGATACGTGGAGTCGAGTCACGCTCTCCGAGCCCTGCGTGTGCGGGTGACGGTGAGCTCGGTGTCGGCAGCGCGAGGCGATTGCGCCAGCGGCCCAGGAAGATTTCCCCACTCCAGCCTCTGCCGCTCGCAGCTGCACGCGAAGCGTGGCGAGCTGTGGATTGGGCGCCAGACGCGTGAGCGCGACGCCGTCGTATCGAGGCGCGCCTGAGCGCAAAGAACGTGTTGCGGCGCTACATCAGGACGACGAGCATCCATTGCGGATGTATGAGAGTCGCAGCGTGACGAGTTCTCCCTGATCTGAACACCGTGCGCTCCGCACCTACCATGGAGCTAACGCATTTCTTGCTTCGTTTTAGGCGACGGCGCGACTATCGTAAATGATGCATCAGTTTGCAGAGGGTCTCTTGGGATGAACAGGCCGCGGAGCGGAGCGCCCGAAGGAACTCGCAACAGCGACTACAACGCCCAGCTCGTCCTGGACCAGTGCCTCGACGTGGCCAACCAGTACCGGGCGAGCGACATCCATATCGAACCTCATGCAGATCGGCTGTTGTTCCGGCTGCGCATCGACGGTCGCCTCAAGGTCTGGAAGGAGTTTCCGATCGAGCTCCAGGCGCAGGTCGTCTCGCGAATCAAGGTCCTGGCGCGGCTGGACATCTCCGAGAAGCGATTGCCGCAGGATGGGCGGTTCTCGGTGGCAACGCCCGAAGGTCCGCGCGAGTACCGAGTTGCGACAGTGCCGATGCTCGAGGGTGAGAAGGCTGTCATCCGCGTACTGATGCAGAACCTCTCGAAGCTCGACTTCAAGGTCGTCGGTTATACCGACCGCAACATCCGCATCTACGAGGAGCTGCTGGCCAAGCCGCACGGGTTGCTTCTGCACTGCGGGCCGGCGGGCAGCGGCAAGACCACCGCGCTGTACGCGGCGATCAACCACCTGCGGCAAGACTGGCGCAACATCCAGACCATCGAGGACCCCGTGGAGGGTCGGCTCGAGGACGTCAACCAGGCCCAGGTCAACACCGAAATCGGGCTGACGTTCGCCAAGCTTCTCCGCGGGTTCTTGCGACAAGACTGCGACATCATCTTGGTCGGCGAGATTCGCGATCCCGAGACCGCGCAACTCGCAGTCCAGGCCTCGCTGACAGGTCACCTCGTCCTCGGAACGTTGCACACGAACAGCGCGATCGGTGCGGTCTCACGCCTGGTCGAGATGGGCGCGCCGAGCTTCCTGGTCGGCACGGGCTTGATCGGCGCGGTCAGCCAGCGGCTCGTACGCAGGCTGTGCAAGACCTGCCGGCGCGCGTACCAGCCGACCGCCGAGATCGCCGCGCAATGTGGGCTGCGGCCCGAGCACCAGCTCTATCAAGCGGTCGGTTGTGACGAGTGCGGCAAGCTCGGGTTCCGCGGGCGCATCGGTATCCAGGAGGTGCTGCCGATCGTGCCGCAACTCCGCGACGGCATCTGCTCCAATCTGTCCGAGCCGGACCTCTACAAGATCGCGCAACAGCAGGGCCTCGTGAGCATGTTCCGCGACGGCCTGAGTAAGGCCGTGAACGGTTTGACCACGCTCGAAGAGGTCTACCAGGCAGTCGTCGCCGATGGAGTGTGAGAGTCGAGGGCGGTGTAGCTCGAGACGTACACGACCCGTCGCGCTAGTATGCTCGAGTGTGGTCGTTCGACCAGCATTGCTTGGCGCCGCTAGTCGACTAAAACTAGCAAACTATCCGTCCCGGTCTCCCAGAACAGTCAGCTGTAAAGACGATCCTGCTCGTCGATGACGCGCCCACGGTGAGACAGCAGGTCGGTCTGGCTCTCAAGCAGTCGGGCTACGGCATCGTCGAGGCAGACGACGGCCGTGCAGGCCTATTGATGCTGGCTCGCAGCGGAATCTCGCTGGTGATCTGCGACATCAACATGCCGCGGATGAACGGGCTGGAGATGCTCGAAGTCCTGCGGAAGAACCCGCGCTATGCGGCGATACCAGTCATCATGCTCACGTCCGAACGGCATCCGACTCTCGTCGAGCGCGCCAAGAACGCCGGCGCGAACGGCTGGATCACCAAACCGTTCAACGCCGAGGCGCTGTTGGCTGCCGTGACGAAGCTGATCGGGTCGTAGCTCAACGATTCGCTACGACCGGGATGATCTGTTCCGAGCCTTCGAAGAACGCGAGACGGCTGGCGCGGACCGGCTTGCCGCGCAACGTGACCTCGACGTCGTAGGTCCCCGGCGAGACCATGAACGCCGGCGGGCCTGACTTGACCTCGGCCACCGCATTGCCATCTCGGATGAGCTTGAGTGCCGTCGGCGGCTGTTCTTTCCCGTGGACGAGAAGCTTCAGCTGCACCTTGGCCCAGGGAAACACCGCCTCGAGCTTGGCTTTCTTGTGTGGTTCGACGAACGCCTCGAACTGTCGCGTGGGCAGATCGACGAGCGTGGCGGCATCTGCAACCGTCACTTCGACGCGCTGCGCTCCGGCTTCCACGTTGATCTCGCTGCCCAGCTCGATGTCTCTGCTGTTCTCACCGACGATGAGCCGCGCGTGTGCAGGCGCTACTTTGCCGGCGACCTTGCACTGCACGGTGAGGTACCCACGCCCGGCCACGGCCGGTGTTGTCGAAGCCGCGGTCAGCGTGGTTGCCTGTCGTTGTTGTGGTGGTGGTTCGTCGCCCGCACTCGCTGCAGGTGCTGGATTGGCGGCGGATACTGACTCGCCGGCGCAACTCGAAGTCATCAGCACGAGGCCGATGCAACCCAAGACTCTGACACTCCGAACGGACCCGTTTCCATCGTGTGTGTGGTTTGTCATGGCGGAGCAAAGTCTACGCCTTTGCTCGCCGGCGGAATCTGCCCTCCCGAGGTCTGATAATCGGGTCTTGGCCTACGCCGGGCAAACTGTATCACTTCGCGCGATGAGCCACGGGGTCGTGCTATCGAACACGTTCGCGTCGCAGCGCCGAGCGACGCACCTTGCCGGCGTCATCGCGTAGCGCGGTGCGGACGAGCTCGAAGGTTCGCGGGATCTTGTAGCGGACGAGGTGTCGCGCCAGATGATCGCGAAGTGAGTCGAGGTCGAGCTCACGGTCGGCGATGTCGACCACTGCATGCACGACCTGGCCCAGGTCTTCATCGGGCAGGCCGATCACTGCGCTGGAGCGCACGGCGGGGTGTGCGTCGATCGCGGCTTCGACTTCGGCCGGGTATACGTTGGCCCCGCCGCACAGGATCATGTCGCCTTGACGGTCGGCCAGGTACAGGTAGCCGTCCTCGTCGAGGTAGCCCATGTCGCCGAGCGACTCCCAGCCGTCGCGGCTCTTCGCGGTCGCACCGATGTAGTGGTACGTGCTGCCCGCGCCGCCTGCGGGTCGCATGTACACCTCGCCGACTTCGCGCGGCGGGAGCTCGCGTCCATCCTCGGCGAGGATCTTGATCTGGGAGCCGAACTGGGCCTTGCCGACCGACCCGCGGTGGCTGAGCCATTCGGTACCGGTGATGGTCGTGACGCCTTGCGCCTCGGTGCCCGCATACAGCTCGTCCACGCGTTCCGGGCCGAGCCAATCGATGAATGCCTCCTTCAGCCACATCGGGCAGGGCGCTGCCATGTGCAGGATGCGCCGCAGCGCAGTGAGGTCGTAGCGGGCGCGCACTTCGGGCCCGAGGCGCCACATGCGATGCATCATGGTCGGCACGAGCACGACGAACTCGACGCGATGCTCGGCCATCAGGCGCAACGCGGCTTCGGCGTCGAACCGGGTCATCACGATCAGATGTCCACCCGAGAACAGCCCCGACATCGAGAACGAGAAGGGTGCGTTGTGGTAGAGCGGGCCCGGCACCAGTTGGGTGAACCGGCTTCGCGGATTTTCTGGATCGGTGCTACCGGGTTGGGCGGACACGATGATCTTGGGCCGCCCCGTGCTGCCACCCGAGGTGGGCGCCTTGAAGTGCTTGGCCGTACGATCGGGCAGCGGCGCATCCGAGAGCGAGGCTGCGGGGTCGAAGCCCGGTGGCAACGCCGCGGTGCCGGCAGGCACGTCGCGCGGATCGACGCCGACGACCAGCGCGGGCCGCGCCAGCTCGATGATCGCATTGCGCTCTGCCCCGGGAAGTTTCGGGCTCACGGGCTGCGGTGTTGCGCCGAGCTTCCAGGTTGCGACCGCTGCCTCGTAGTGCTCGATGCCGTTGGGCAATCCGATGGTGACAAAGTCATCTTGCTTGACGCCGAGCTGCTCGTACGCGCGCGCAAGACGGTTCGTGCGCCGGTCGAACTCCGCACGCGTGCAGGTGCGGTTCTCGTGCGTGATGCACGGTGCCTCGGGTTCTTGCTGTGCGAGCCAGTGAATCGCTGCGCCGATCGACATCGTGGCCATGGCGAGCGCCAGTGTAACCGCGTCGTCAGTTGGGTGCCACGAGCGCGCTCGCCTGAGGCTTGACCACGAACAGCCCGCTCACCATGTCCCCGATGATCACGATCCCGCTCGCGAAGTACGGGAACGCTCCCCAGGCGCCGTGCATCTGGTTGGACGAGCTGGTCGGTTTGGTGTCGAAGAAGGCCGTTTCCGTGAGTTTGACGCTCGCTGCTGCCGAAACGTCGAGGATGCGTAGGCCTTCTGTGTAGTTCGCGAAGTACGCGCGTTGGCCTTTGATGTAGACGTTGTGCTCGGTCGCGTCGGAATCCCACATATGGGGCGTGAGCGGCTTGAGATCGTCGAGGTCGGTCATGTCGAACAAGTAGGTCCTCGCCGTTTCCAGCAATGCGCCGAATATCGAGGGTAGCGCCTCCGGCAGATTCGGGGTCAGATACTTTGATCGACGCGTGCTGGCTCACGCGCTGGCCCAAATCGGCCTTGGACAGACTCGCTGTTGGGACAGGACATGGAAACCGACATCCGCATCCTGACCACGCATGCAGGCAGCCTGCCTCGGCCCGCGGCATTGACCCAGCTATACGCGGCGCGCTCGCGAGGTGATGCAGTCGATGCCGCGCAGCTGAATGAGCTCGCAGAAGTTGCGACGCGCGAGGTGGTGCAAGTCGCTGGCTGACTTCCTGGCCTTCGCGCAGGTCGTGGTGGCCGCGATCAATCGCGCGCTCAGCGGCATCCCGTCCGAGCGCGTTCGCTTGCACGTGTGCTGGGGCAACTACGAGGGCGCGCACGATCTCGATGTTGCACTCGCTGACGTGTGGCCCGTGATCGCGCAGGTGAAGGCCGGTGCGGTGCTGATCGCGCTCGCGAACCCGCGTCATTGCCACGAGTACCACTACTTCGAACAGGATCGTTTGGGCCAAGCTGCGCTCGCTGTGCGAAGGAGCAGCAATCGCGTCGAGCAGGATCGCGTGACCCGGGGCAACTCAGACGCCTTCCGCATCCAACTTTGCTTCCAACGTCACCGGCACCACGACGAGTCGCGACACCAGACACCCGCGTTTTGCCTGTTCGGCGATCTGTTGAAATTCCGGATCGGCCATGCCGGGAACCCTGGCCACGACGTTCAGGTGAATGCCGGTGACGGTCCACGCGGCCCCGACATTCTCGAACGAGAGCTCCGCGGAGGTACGCACACTCTGCGGCGGGTGCTTCGCGTCGCCCAGGAGAAACGCGAGCGCCATCGAGAAGCAGCCTGCGTGTGCCGCAGCGATGAGCTCTTCGGGATTCGCCCCCGGTGCACCGCCGAAGCGGGTGGTGAACGAAAACGGCGAGTCCGCCAGCACGCGGCTGTCGGTCGTGAGGCGCCCGGTTCCTTTCGCCAGCGACCCTTCCCAGGTCGCGAATGCCCCGCGCTTCATGACGCCCCCTTCACGTAGCCGCGCGCCTCGACGATCTTTCCACCGGCGATCCGCATCAGGTTTACGCCGCGCATCGAGCACTGTTCTCCTTCGCCCCAGTGCAAGCGCCAGAGAATGATCGCGCGGTCACCGGTGACGATCACCTCCTCGATATCGAACCAGGTCCCTTGGTTGGTCGCGATGCCCGTCCAGAGAGCCACGCACGCGTCGCGTCCGACATGGCGAGAGCCGTTCGGCGCAGGCTGCGTGTTCTCGATCACGCAGTCGGCCGCGACGAGCTCCGTGAGCGCGCTCGGGTCGTGGTGTTGGAACACATCGTTGAACCGGTGAATCACTTCGGCGGGTTCGAGCGTTTCGTGCGACATGGTCAGCTCCTCGTGTATGGTTTCCACGAGGGATATCCTGGCGCCGGCGCCTTCCGCCGGTTTGCTCGCACGGCCGGATTTCTTTGCAGGACGAGATGGATGCACTGTCGGAAGCTCTGCGCGGCGTTCGGATCACCGGAACGCTGTTCTTGAATGGCGAGCTGTCCGCCCCGTGGGGCGTTTCGACGCCTCGGATCGAAAACCTGGTGATCTTTCACCTCGTGACCGAGGGACGAGCCTCGGTGCGTGTCTCGGGCGGCGAAGCGGTGGCGCTCGAGGCCGGGAGCATCGTCGTTTTCCCGAGCGGGGATGCGCACGACCTCTGGATCGGGACGATGCCCACGCTCGTCGATGCCACACCGCTCGTCCCCAGCATCCTGGCCGGCGAGCTGAGGACGGAGCGCAGCGGAGGAGGCGGTGCGCTCACTCGCTTGATTTGTGGCTACTTCGGCTGCGAACCCGCCACCCAGCGGCTTCTACTCGCTGGATTGCCAGCGATGTTCAGCGTGAACATTCGACGCGACGGCAGCGGCGCATGGCTCGAGAGCGCGATCCGTCACTCTGCCGACCTGGTGGACTCGGGCCTTCCGGGACGTCGCGCGCTGCTCTCGAAGCTCACGGAGGCGCTCTTCGTGGAGACGCTGTCGCGGTACATGGACGATGTACCCGCGGAGCGAACCGGATGGCTCGCAGCCGCCCGCGACGATGTGGTGGGCAAGGCCCTCGCGCTGCTGCATCGGGATCCCGCGCGCGCATGGAGCCTGGACGATCTGGCCAGAGAAGCGGGCGCGTCGCGCACCGTCCTCGTGGAGCGGTTCGGCAGGTTGTTGGGAACACCGCCGCTCGCCTATCTGGCGCGCTGGCGCTTGCAGCGAGCTGCAAGCTTGCTGGAGACGACCGAGCACACCGTCCTTCGGATTGCGATGGACGTCGGGTACGAGTCAGAGGCCGCGTTCAGTCGAGCGTTCAAGCGCGAGATGGGTGACCCGCCGGCGAGGTATCGGAGGGGGAAGCGGACGGAATCGCGACCGTGAGTCAGCGGCAACTATCGCCACGCGCTGCCGTGGCTCTCAGGTGTCCTTCGCGGCCGCCAGAATCGCGTCCACATCGCTCTCACGGTTGAACGGCCCGAAGCTGGCGCGCAGCGTACCCTGGGGCGCTCCGATCGCCTGGAGTGCCAGCGGCGCGCAGTGTTGGCCGGCGCGCAGCGTGACCCCGCGCTGGGCGAAGTGCGCCTCCGCGCGTGCGAGCGGTAGGCCGTCGAGCAGAAACGACACTGCAGCCGTGTGCGGCGTCTCGTAGCCACCGAACACTCGACAGCCCGGCAACTCGCGCAGCGCTCGGCGCAGGCGGGAGGCGTGCGCGCGCGCGTCGCGATAGAGATCTCCGGTTTGTGCGCGGCGCCAACGCAAGGCGGTGGCGAGCCCCGCGGCCGCAGCGAGGTTGATCGAGCCGACGTCACAGCCGGAAGGAAAGCTCGCGCAGCGAGTGGCCCCGGCTTCGGCGCCGATCTCACACACGGCCGCCGGCGACTGGAGCTCGATGTGCGGAGCGGCCCACAAGCCGCCGATGCCGTGCGGCGCGAGTGGGCCCTTGTGACCTGCGAACACGAGCATGTCGATCGGCAGCGTGCGCACATCGATCGGCAGGACGCCCATCGTCTGCGCGGCGTCGAGCAACAGCGGGACGCCGTGCGCGCGCGCGAGCTCGCCGATCTCGTCGATGGGCAACGACTCGCCCGTGACGTTCGAGGCTCCGCTCAGCGCGATCAGGCGCACGCGCCCGCCGCGCAGGACGCGCCGTGCGAAGTCGAGATCGAACGGAGCGGAGGGCGAGTAGGGCGAGACCTCGTGCACCACGCCGCGCGCGAGCACCAGTTGCTGGATCGGGCGCACCAGGGCGTGGTGCTCGAGTGCGCTCGTCAGCACCACGTCGCCGGCCTGCAACGGCAGGTCAGAAAGCAAGATCGCCAGTGCCGACGTGCAGCTGCCCGTCAACAGCAGACGCTCGGGCTGCGCGATGCCCAAGGCGAGGCACACCTCGTCGTGCGCCGCTTGCAGCGTCCGCTGGCTGGCTTCCGGCGGCGCCGCCAGCGCAGCGCTCGCGGCCTCGACCACGCCCGGCGCTTTCGGCCAGGTGGTGCCTGCATTGTTCGCATAGATGGGTTCCATGGTCGCGACCGTAACACTCTCTACGCCACGGCGTAGTCACGCGCAGACACTCGAACAGTGGAGGACTCGCGATGACCAAGTTGTGTCTTTTCCTGAGCGCGCTCGCGGTGGTGTGGGGTGGCCAGACGTGGCTCGGGGGCGAAGCCAGCGCGGCGACCCGTTGCAAGCGGATCCATGGGGAGATCGTGCTCACGCCGGTGAGCGGACCGGAGTGCAACTCGGCAGTGTCGATCTGCGGAGCCGGGCAGCTTACGGGATCGCTGGCAGGTACCTCGTTCTTTATCGGCTCCAGCCTCGGGCAAACGGTCGATACGCCGAGCACGAGCGTGGTGCTTCTGACCGGCGACAATCGCATCGAGACGCGCCGCGGGGTGCTGTTGACGAAAGACGCGATCGTCTTGCGGACGGGCGGCGATGGTGAGTTTGCCGAGGTGGACACGATCGTCGGCGGTACGGGCACGCTGGCCGGCGCGACGGGCGTGTTTACGGCCACTGGCTTGTACTCGGCGGTCGTCGGCGGCAGCGGAGTCTACGAGGGCGAGCTCTGTATGCCGTGAGATGTCGATGCTGCGGCCTCAGGCCGTGCGCGCCTCGACACGTGGGATGACTTCGGCGATCAGCCGCTCGCACTGGGCGACGACCTCGCGTTCGCCGCGCGCGAGCGGAATCAATACGAACTTCGAGATGCCGGCCGCGATGTACTCGCGGCAGCGCTCCACGATGGCATCGGCGTCCCCGATCGCATGGTACGCGCGCGGGTCGAAGCCTGTAGCTGCGCTGCTCGGGACGCGCGTCGCGACGCGCTGCGCTTCGGGCTCGTCCCAGCTGCCGAAGCGAAAGCCGAAGCCGGCGCCGTAGTGGTCGGGGTCGATCGTGCGGCCGGCGCTGATCAGCTCGCGCTTGATCGCGGCCACGATCGGCGCCACCTCGGCCGGCGTGCGCAGGCCGGCGAGCCAGCCCGTGGCATGGCGCGCGGTGCGGCGGATGGCGCTGGGGCTGTGTCCGCCGATCCAGCACGGCAGCGGGTTTTGCACGGGTCGCGGCGCGATCGTGCACTCGGTGTAGTGGAAGAACTCGCCCTCGAAGCTGACTCGCTCCTCGGTCCACAACCGCTGCATCAGCACCAGCATCTCGTCGACGCGGGCGCCGCGCCGTGCCGCGCTGGCTGCGGTGGCGCGGAGCTCGGGCGCGTCGGTCGCGCCGATGCCGAACACCGGTAGCAGCCGCCCGCCGCTCAGGTAGTCGATCGTCGCGCACTGCTTGGCGAGCAGTAGCGGATCGCGGAAGCTCGCGACCACCGCGTTCATGCCGAAGCGTAGCCGTTCGGTCGCGCCGGCGAGCGCGGCCATCACGCTCATCGACTCGAGGAACGGCTCGCGCGACACCAGCCGGTCGGTCTGCCACAGCGAATCGACCCCGCGGCGCTCGAGCAAGCTCGCAAAGCGCACGAGCGCGCGTGGTTCTTCGAACGGGTAGGCAGCAAGCCCGATGCCGATCCGGACGCTCACGCGGTCGAGCGTAGCTCAGGTCGCCATCAGCGTCACCGTCACATCATTCGTGAGCTGCAACGTGACGCCTGCGGGATTCACCGCCGCCTCGCGCGCATCTGCATCGATTCCGGGTTCGTCGCGGTTTGGCGGTGGATATGAAGAGGACATGCGGGCTTCTCGTTCCTTACTGCCCGCCTTCGGTGACCAGCTGCACGTAACGGACCATCTGATGCATTGCGAGCTGTGGCAGATCTCGTGCGCGCAAGTGCACGCGCAAGGTAGGCGTTGACCAGTACGCTGCGATAATCGTTCCCCCCAGTCGTTCGACGACTTTGGTCAGTTCTCGCACGTACGGCTCCAACTGAGCTTGGCGCTCCTCGATGAGCTCTGCGACCTCGTCGTCGTTGTTGCCTTGCAGGCGGGTGAAGTCGAAGTCGAAGTCCGCGGAATCACGCAGGACCACCACGAGGTCGAGCATCGTATCGGGGGATACTGTCGAGGCGTAGTCCAACGCTGCCTTCGTGATCAAAGCATCCTGCGCGCTTATGCCACCCAAAGCGGCGTGGCGCGGAGCTCCGGCGTCATCGGGTCGTGGGTCGCCCTCGTGCGCGTTGGAGCAGCCGAGGAAGAGCGCGGCCATCGCAACCAGCGCGGCGATTCCTGGGTTCATGTGCACCTGAGCCTTCGAGCCACCGGCCGGGAACAATGCTCGCAGAGAGTTCCAGCGTGTACCCTGACCAGCCTAGCTCGAACCCGGAGTGTTCGGTAGCTCGATGCAGGACCTTCTTGGTCGCGACGCTGTGGCTCGCGGCGTGCGGGTCAGCCGCCAAGGGCAGCACCGCGGGGATGGGAGCCGTCGCTGGGCAGGCAGCGGCGCCGAGTGAGGCTCACGCGGCTGGCGCCGGAGCCGGTGGCAGCACTCCTGCAGCTGACAGCGGCGTCAACGCTTCTGCTGCCGACAGCGGCGCCCCGGGATCGGCGGGAGCGAGCGTCGCCGGCTCGAACCGCGCCGGCGCTGCCGCAACTGCGGGCACGGATGGTTCCGGGGCGGCCGGTAGCCCCGGCGCAGCGCAGGCGAGCGCTCCAGGCCAGATTCCAGCTGCGCCTCTGCCCAGTGTCGAGAGCGCTTCCTTCGAGCCGAGCGGCACCATTCGCGACATCGCCGACGACAGCGCGATCTATGCGAACCCCGCGGCGCCGGAGCTCAGCGTCGTGGTGGCCGACGACAAGGACGATCAAGCGGGTGGCGTCGGTGTCTTCGACATGCAGGGCAAGCTGCTGCAGTTCCGGCGAGACGGTAAGATCGGCAATATCGATCTGCGCAGCCGGTTCATGCTCGCAGGCCAACCGATCGTGCTCGTCGGTGCAAACAACCGCACGACCAACACGCTCATCTTCTGGCAGCTCGATCCGACCACGCGTCGACTGTCCGCGCCGATCGGCGGTGCGATCGCCACGACGGCTCCGAACTATGGCTTCTGCCTGTACCACAGCATCGCGAGCGGCAAGTTCTATGCGTTCGTCACCCAGGAGACGGGGGCCTCGGTCATGGAGCAATACGAGCTACGCGATAGCGCAGGCAGGATCGAAGCCAGCAAGGTGCGATCGTTCGAGGTCGGTAGCATCACGGAAGGCTGCGTGGCCGACGACGAGCTCGGCCGAGTGTACGTGGCGCAAGAGGACGTCGGGCTGTGGCGGTACGCAGCCGAGCCGACCGGGGGTACGGATCGCACTCGAGTGGCAAGCGTGGGTGATGGGAACGTGGTCGCCGATCTCGAGGGCGTCGGCCTCGCAAAAGGTCCCGGCAACTCGGGCTATCTGGTCGTCTCGATCCAGAGCGAGAGTCGCTTCGTGACCTACGATCGAGAGACCAACCGCTTTCTGCGCGGGTTTCGGGTCGGCGCGAACGGCGCGATCGATGAGGTCAGCCAGACCGACGGGCTCGACATCTCGACCGAAAATCTGGGCCCGGGGTTCCCGAAGGGCGCGTTGATCGTCCACGACGGCAGCAATTCGGGCGGCGAGTCCTCCAACCTCAAGTATGTGCCGCTCGAGTAACCGGCATATGTTGGAGCGGACCACAACGTACGCGGAACCGATCGCGAATCGTGTCGAGCGTGCGACGCAAGTGATCAGGATTGCGCTTCGAGTACTGTAGAAAGCGCATCCCGTCGAGGATGCGCCGCGGCGCGGGGTACCAGCGTCCGAGGTCGACACCGTACTCCTTGAACACGCTCCTCGGCACGGCGTCCAGGATCACGCCCGTGTTGTAGAGCAGATGCACC
Source organism: Polyangiales bacterium (assembly GCA_035274465.1). Classification (GTDB taxonomy): domain Bacteria; phylum Myxococcota_A; class Polyangia; order Polyangiales; family JAFGIB01; genus JADGRF01. The sequence goes on along the minus strand of DATEOF010000093.1, from coordinate 25,244 downwards.
GCGGTAGTGACTGAGAACGCGTCGCGATCCGCTTCGTACAAAGTGGGAAGATCTGCCTCGTAGAGAGGCAGGCCGTGCAGTTTGTTCAAATAGGACAGGTGAACTGTCAGGTACGCCGCGGATGTGCTGAGGATGTGAATCGCTGAAGAGGCCTTGATCGCGATGACCTTGCCGCTCGGGGACACGAAGGGTTCGTATGGGGTGGGATCTGGACCGAGATATCCCGTGCAGTTGACAATCCAGCTGCCTGGCTCGATCGGGCGGCGCTCACCGCTCTTGAGCAACAGAGTCGGGCGCCCATCTTCTTCGACGACGTCGCTGAGGTAGTCGGCGACGATCTCGCGCGAGCGCGCAGCGATCACGGAGTTCTCGTCTCGCGAGAGCAGTCCAAACATGAAGCGACGCACGTCGGGCCTCAAAGCCACCGCATACGTGGATCGCAGGTGGCTCAGCACTTCTCGCTCATTTCTGCCGTCGTAGCGTTGCGCCATGTCGAGGAACATCGCCAGTGGTGTCGAGCCACTCCACAGGCGCCGCAGACCCTTCGGGAAGAGCTGGTCGCGGCAGCCGAACATGGTCCCGCTGCCGATGAACAAGCTCACACGCTTGGAAGGAAACCGCTGGAGCAGCGCGTACGCCGTGTCCATGGCGGTCTTGCCGCCTCCGGCGATGTACACGGGCGCATCGCTCGCTCGCATCTCCTCGCCCAGCAGGTCGTGCGTGTCAGGCGACACGGAGCGCACCTCCGTGCTCGAGAGCGCGAGCGGTTGCTTGGTCTGCAGGTTCGCGCCGAATGCGATGACCAGCTTCCTGGCACGGACGCGCAACGCCTGCGCGCCATGCGGCGAGCTGCACTGCACGACCACACGATCGGAACCCGAGCCCGCGTCGACGTGGGAGCGATATTCGTGGCCGAAACGCGTCTGAATCTGCACGCGACGCCCCAACGTTTCGAGGCAATGCGTGAGGTGGGCCACGACCTCGCTCCGGCTGGCGAGATAGCCCCGATCTCTGCCGGACGTCCACGCGATGTTTCCCGCGGTGAAGAACGGGTGCGGCTGATGCAGGCGCACGTAGTCGTACGCCGAAAGCCACATACCGCCCACAGCGGCTCGGCGATCCACGAGCACCACTTTTTGCCCGCGCGACAGGTAGCGGCTAGCCGCAAACAGCGCATTCAAGCCGGCGATTCCCGCGCCGACGATGCACAGCTCGCATTCGATGTCCTCTACATGCGCGGGTTCTTGCTGAGTTGTGGGCGGCAAAGTGGACGAACCATAGCGCGCCTCGCGCTCGCTGTGCCACTGTGTGCCGCAGCGAGCGCGAATTCGAGGTCAGGGCTTTGCCTTCACCATCGCCTTGGTTTGCGCGTCGACGAGATCGAGCAGGTCGTCCATCAAGAACGCGTAGTCGAAGACGTGCAAGCCGAAGCCGTACTCGCGCGTGATGTTCAGGAACTCCTTGCGCTTGTCATCCGGCATCTTCGTGTAGTCGATCTCCAGGTACTTGCCGCCGCCTGGAGCGTCCTTGCATTCGCCGCTGAAGAAGTTGCGGAAGAGTCCCCAGTGTGCGGTGAAGTCCGCACCCAGCGCGGGAGCGTAGCTCGAGCCCTTGGAGTTGAAGAACGAGCCCTTGAGGATCGCGTGGCCGCCCATGAGCGCGGCCGGATTCACGCAGGCGAGGTTTGCTGGGATCGCGGTCCCCGTGGGTGGCGTGGGTTTGCCGTACGTCCGGTACCCGACCACGCAACCAAATTGGTCGGGTTTGTTGCACACCGGAATGTTCGAGAACGTCGTCGGCGTGACGCCGCCGCCGATCAACAGCGCGGAGATGAGGCGTTCGCGGAGCTCGGGCTTGTCGTTCACTTCGTCGCTGATCAACTTCGTGGCGTGGCCGGTGCCCTGTGAGTGCCCGAAGATGATGAAGTATCGACCCTTGTTCCAGTTCGCGATGTAGTGCTTGAACCCATCGACGACATCCTGGTACGCGATCTTGCTGTCGCCGCCGTTGTTCAGCGATACCTGACGGTAGAAGGGCGCATACACGTTGCAGATGCGCGAGAAGCGCGCGGCTTGATTGCGGACGGAGCCGAGCATCGGAGACGGATCGGAGAAGTCGAGGCTCGTCGGATCTTCGGTGCGGTTGACGGTGGGGTACCAGAAGATGCAATCGAACGGATGTTCGGCGTTCAGGTTGTCCATGAACGGCTTGAACGTGCCATCGGGCAGCGCTTCGGTCGCATCCGCGATTTCTTCCAGGCAGTAGTTCTTCGCCAGCCCGGGTTTGCACATCCACATCTTGTCTTGCGCGTAGATGTCGCTCTTGTAGTTCGGATACGGATTCACTGCGTTGGGATTGGTCCCGTCCGCTAGCCTGCCGCTGGGGCTCGGGTTGGTATTGGTATTGGTGTTCGTGTTGGTGGTGTTTCCGCCGGGCATCCCCGCATCGTCGTTCGTCGCAACACTGCCGGAGCTTCCGCCTGCGTTCGCTCCAGTGCCTGCGCCGTTCGAAGCGCCGGCGCCACCTTTGCCAGCTGTTCCGCCACCTGCGCCAGACGCCGCTCCAGGTGTAGTCCCTGCGCTCGCGCCGGCTGCAGGCGCACCGCTTCCGCTCTGTGAGTCCGGCGATGAGCCGGAGCTCTTGTCACCGTCGTCGCCGCAGTGTGTCGTACAGAGCAGCACGCAGATCCCCGCCAACCATTGGGCTCGTTTCATGACCAACCATCCCTGTTGCTCCGTGCAACCTGACGTCAGAGCGACGCAACGCACTGGGCGCAGCCATCCTGCTGCAGACTTTTTCGTCGGGCAAGAGCGGAAGCGCGTCGAAGCGTGCAGTACAGAATGCCGTAGCAATCAAGACGGAATCACGTGAACGCGTTGGGTAGCCCTGTTCGGGTCACGGAAGCTCTCGAACGCTGCAGCTGACGGCGGCGGCAACGGGCGCAAATGATCGCCGCAGGATGAACGCCGAGCGCAAAGGTCGAGGCGGACGGATGCGCAAGGACGAGCACTGCCTAGTGACGTCCCGCGGTGCTATGTTTCGTCACGAACCTCTACAGTTGGCTGCGCTCGTAGGTACGCAGTCGACTGATGCAAATCGCAACATCACATGTCTCGTTTTGTTCGGGAATTTCGCCACAGGACACAACTGGTCGGTCTCGTGGCATGGGCCGTCTTTGTCGCCTCGCTTGGTGCGTCTTCGGTGCATGCTCATTCGGCGCCGGGGGTTACTGCGATTCTCGATGAGGACGCGGCTGGCGTGCACATGCTGCGCCTCTACCAGGGCGTCGTCCTCCGGGAGGGCTCGGGTTGGCGTTTCGTTTGCTCGCAGAGCTACGGTGGCGCAGGTCAGGATCTCGCCGCTTCACTGCCAGGGGGCGGAGCGGTGATCGCGATCCCCACCGGCCTCGTGATCATGAAGCGCGATGGGACCGTCGTGCCGCATCCTGATCCGGAAGCCCAGCACGGCCTCGTGACGGCGTTCGCACGTAGTGCGGGCAAGCTCTACGCACTGCGCACGCACTCCGATCTGCTCGCGAGCGACGTCATCGAGATCACCGACCGAACCGTGCGCGTGCTCTGGACCGACACGCGCTACTGGAACGACATCGCGGTCGGCGCCTCGTCTCTGGCTCTGGTTCGGTTCCAGTCGGACTACATCGAAACGCAGCGCGTGTCGTACAGCGGCGAAGCGCTGGCGCATGAGACGGCCATTCTCGTCGATCCGCTCGACGCAACCGTTCACGTGATCGGAGACGTGCCGTATTACACGGTGAAAATGGCGGGCGGAACGAGCTTGGGGCGTTTCGAACAGAACGCGTGGCACGTCGTGCTCAACGCCGGCAATGCGCTGGCTGGACCGCTCCAGCTCGCCGATGGAACGGTGCTGGTTGCGCTGGACGGGATGCTCTCGACGTTCGCCAACGACTCGGCCACGCCGATGCAGGAAACCGACTTCGTGATCGGATTGAGTCAGCTCGAGGACCATCCTTACGCGTGCACGCGAACGGGCTTGAGAAACGTGTCGAGCACTGCCCTCGGCGCTCAGCTCTTCGGTCTCTCCGAGTTGCTTTCTCCCGATCAATGCTTGGCTCCGGAAGCTTCGCGAAGTGACTGCGAGCTGGAGTGGCAGCACTTCCAGATCGAGTTGCTTGGCGCAAACATTCCAGTCGCCACGGAGGATGGGCCAGCGAGGGAATGCGTCGCTCCAGCTGCGAACATCGCTGGGATGCCGGCGAGCATCGCTGGAATGACGGCGACGTCAGTCGAACAGGCAGGAACTCCCGCGATGGGTCAGGCCGGCGCTGCTGCACCGACTAGTCACGCTTCTTCAGGCTGCAACTGTTGCATTATGCGTCGGACCGAGCATGTTGCAGGCAGCGCGTGCGCGATGCTCTTCGCATTCTTGCTGTTCGTTAGCAGACAACGTCAGTTGAGAGCTTGAACTCGAACCGCATCCGCGAATACTTCTTGTGCTCGAGTACTGCCCGAACAAACACAAGTGTTGTGGTTCGAGTGGGGCAGATCAGCTGGCTGACTGCATGAAACGGCCTCCGGAGGGCCCGCCATGAACGCGTTAGATTTTAGTCACAAGTGGTTGCGTTTTGCAGCGGTCGCGTTGTGGGTCGGTTGCGGGAGCAGTCCTGCGGCCAACGACGCGTCGAACGCTGGACCGCAAAACCGCCTCCCCGTCGGCGCAGCAGCAGCGCCGCCAGGCACCGGTGTCACAACCGCACCGGCGGCCATGACAGGGCAGCCGCCAGGAGCTTCTAAACCAGCGACCGCTCCCGTGACGTCACTGCCGGGAACCGCTGGGTCGGCAGCGCCCGCAGCGCCGGGAGGACCTGAAGCGCCCGGAATGGCGATTCCGTCCAGCTCCGGAGCAGCGGGCTCGGCGCCTGTCGCTGCCGGCGGCGTCACGTTCCACAAGGACATTCGGCCGATCATGGCGGACAACTGCTCGATGGCTTGTCACGGGCCCGACGCAGCGACTCGCACAGGCCCCGTGGCACTCGACACGTACGCGAGCGTCAAGATGGTCGGAGCGCTCGTCGTCAATGCGGTGACGACCAACCGCATGCCGCCGTGGCCAGCCGATCCGAATTGCCATCCACTGCGTGACGCGCCGTCGATCACGGCTGCGCAGCGCGATCTCTTCAAGCAATGGCAGGCCGCCGGCTTCCCCGAGGGCAACCCGTCCGACTACGTCCCGCCGCCCGCTGACGTCAATGACGAGCTCGGTCCGCCCACGCGCACCATCACGTTCCAAGCACCGCACACGCCACCGCCGAACACCGACGAATACGCCTGCGCGCGCAGTGACTTCACGTTTGCCAAGGATACGTACGTGCGGGCGATCGAAGTCATCCCCGACCAGAAGGCGGAAGTGCACCACGTGCAGATGCACCTCGTGAGCAACCCCGTGTGCACGACGGGCGACAACATTTACAGCTGGCGCCCCGGTGGTCGGCGCCTGGTCTTCTCGGACGGCGACGCTGCGTTGATCAAGGCGGGCCAGACGTTCAACTTCCAGATGCACTACAACACGATCGGTAAGCAGCCGACGGCTGACAAGACCAGGGTCGCGCTCTGGGAGCTCCCTGATGGCATGAAGCCCAAGAAGGTGGTCACACGCGTCGGTGTGTTTGGACTCACGCCAGTGTTGACACCTGGTGCGGTTCAATCCGTGACCGCAACCATGGCGGTCGGTGGTGCCGGCACCGAGATCATCGGCGTGTCCCCCCACGCGCACATGATCGCCAAGACGATGACTGCCAACCTCATGCACGGGGGCAAGGCCGAGTGCCTCACGAACGTGCCGGATTGGAAGTTCGAGTGGCAGATGGACTATCTGTTCAAGGATCCCATCCCGCTGGCGACGGGCGACACGGTTCAGGCCACCTGCGGCTACGACAACAGCGCGTCACATCAGCCCACGGTGGATGGCGTGAAGCGTGCTCAGCCGATCACGGTCGGCCCTGGTGAGGGCACGTCCGACGAGATGTGTTTGCACTACGTCTGGTTGCGACGCCCCGTGCAGTGAGCTGCAGCCACGAGACAGCAACGTAGTACCAGTCGGGGCGGCGCAAGTCGCCCCGATGTCGTTTAACCGGATGCGTCAGCGTCGCTTCGGGTGCGCGATGAAGAACGCGATCACCTCGCGCCCCCAGTCGAAAGCGCATTGATCGGTGCACCCGAACGACATGAGCTGGTCGGGCGCGATCAAGGTCTGGGCCGGGGGCGTCGGCGTGAGATCCGTGCTGCCCGGATAGCAATGTCCAGCGATGCCGACGCCGAGGAAAGCCGAGTCGGTGCTGTACTGGTGCTGGATGTACTCGAAGGGCACGCCGTTCGGATCCAGGTAGCGCGTGCGCACGTAGTCGGCGGACTTGAAGCTCGGATCGCCCGACAGCACCGTTCCCGCGCCGAGCGCGAGCGTGGTCATCAGGTTCGAGCGCACCCAGGAGTCCGCGCACATGGGGTCGACCAGACCGTCCTTCATGCCTTGCATGTAGAGGACCGGAATGTTGCTGCGTGTGCCGCGGCTCGGGCTCAGCTCACAACCGATCTCGGGGGGCGTGAGGCCTGCGTTGGCGAGGTTTCCGCATTGCCACGCGGCGGCACCCGGAGCGACAGAGGCCAGGAGCTCGGAGTGAGCGCAGAACCAGCGCCAGGTCATGAACCCACCCTCGGAGAAGCCTGTCATGTGAATGCGAGTGCGGTCGGCATGGAAGGCCTCGATCACCTGCATCAGGATGTTCATCACGCGCGTGTCGTCGGTGTCCGCGACGAACAAGCGCTGATCGAGCAGCAGTGGATTCTGCGAGGCGTTGGGTTGAACGACGATGTAGCCGTGCTGCCGGCCGAGCTCGCGCAGGTTCGTGTTCTTGTCCTGCATCTGCGAGCTCATCATCCCGCCGTGCACGTCGACTATCACGCCGCATGCCGACTTGGTGCATTGCTCGGGGATCGAAACGCTGTGGATGGTCGAGTCACACGCGAAGTCGTGTAGCCCGGGACGCACGTCGTTCACGCAGCCGACCGGAGTCGGCGCGTCGAACGCAGCGTCCGAGACGCTCCCGGCGTCGTCGGCAGGCGCTGTCCCGGCGTCTGCAACCGGGACAGCGCCGCCCGCGTCGTCGCCACGGTCGGTCGCCCCGTCGGGCGGACTCGTGGTGCCTGCGGCTGCCGTTTCGCCTGCCGTCGCCGGACCTACGGGCCCTTGGGACCCGGCGCTCCCTGCCGCGGCGCCAGCGCCCGCCCCGGCTGCGCTGCCCAGGCTGGCATGGCGGACAGGCCCGCAGCCAACCGCGGCAAGCTGGCCGGCCACGACCAGCACTCGGACCACGCGCGCGAACATGACCGGAGCCTACGACGGGTTGGCCGCCTCAGCGAGCGCGCGTCCAGGCGCGGGCAAAACCACCGCTGAGTACGAAACGTGGGAACGTGATCCACTGTTCGGCAAAGATGCGTGTGATCACGTCCAGGGGTCCCGCGAATGCCGCGGGCGCCACCGCCTCGTGCGCGTGGCCTTTGCCCTGTACAGCCATGGACGTTGCCATCGCGGCGAGCCCGATCGGCGCCAGCCACAGCGACACCGCCGGCGAGGCGAGCACGGCCAGCGTCCCGGCCATGAAGACGGGCACCGCGACGATGTGCAGCGCGAGGTTGCTGCGGTCCTGGTGGCTCTCGCCATACGAAGCGAATTGCCAGTCGAGCAGCCCAGAATCGCGGGTCGAATTCGGGTGACGAATGTTTTCCATGTTCAAAAAATAAGGCCGGGCCGGCTCCGGGGCTTGGATCAACTGGCTACGACGTGTACCCCTCCCGCGCGGTAGAGTGCCGACATGTCCGCCGCCTGCTCCTCGCCTGCTCCGCCGCCCTCGGCAGCACGGGACTCCGCCTTCGATCCCTCCAGCCGCAAGAAGCTGACGGCGCGCGACCTGCCTCGCTTTCCGGATGCCACGCTGTTTCACGGGCTGGCTCGCGTGCTGTGCGCGGCCGAATGTCTGCCGCGGCGCGAGCTCTTCGAAGCCTGGGCAGTGGCTCGCAGGGCGCGTCGCAAGCTGCGAGGTGGGCGCGTCGTGGACGTCGCGTGCGGACACGGACTCGTGGCCTGGGTGATGTTGTTGCTCGACGATACCTCCCCATCGGCGCTCGCAGTCGACATCCGCCTGCCATCCAGCGCGCCGCGGGTGGCTGCAGCGGTGAGCGCAGCTTGGCCGCGCCTTGCGGGCAGGGTCACATGCCAGCAGCGTTCGATCGCCGACCTGGAGCTCGACGCGAACGACGTGGTCGTGGCGACGCATGCCTGCGGAGCGCTCACCGATCTGGTGATCGACAAGGTGCTGGCTGCCAACGCGCGACTCGCCGTGCTGGCCTGCTGTCACGACGAGGAGACGTGTGACGCGGGCGGGCTGCGCGGCTGGCTGGACCTGGCGTCGGCGGTAGACGCCACACGCGCAGCGCGCCTGCGCGCGCACGGCTACGAAGTCCACACGCAGCTCATCCCGCGCGCGATCACCGCACAGAACCGCCTTCTGCTCGCTGCACCTGCGCGAGTGAGTGGATGAGCCGCAGCGATCGGCGGTACCGCGAAATCACTGGCGTGCGTGCGCAGCTGCGATTAAGGTCGATCGATGTATCGCTTGATCGAACTTGTATTCGTGAGTGCCGCCATCAGCGGCGCGCTCGGCTCGGCGTGCGGAGGCGAAATGGTGGAGCGGCGAGATGCCGACGCCGCGCCGATGCGAGATGCCGCGCCGGCCATCCAAGACGCCGCACCGTCACGAGATGCCGCGCCGCCGCGAGACGCCGCGCCGCCGCGAGATGCCGCGCCTGCCCAGGACGCGTCGACCAGCAGCTGTCCCGCGAACGATCCGGAGAGCGGTACGGCCTGCCACGGCAACCTGCGCTGTCGGCTCAAGTTCCACGGCGATTGCTCCTCGCCGCAGTGCCCGATGGGCTGCGTCTTTCGAGGCTTCTCGGACAACGTGGCGAGCTCGGGCGGCATCTCGTACTACGCGGTCTGTCGCGATGGCGCCTGGACCCGAGTCAGCGAGGGCGCGTGCCACGATCCCGCGTCGGTCGTCTGCGACTGCGCGGGAACCGACGCCGGCGATTGAATGACCGGATCGGCGTCCGTTTTTCGTATGGAGGGATAGGGGGAAGGGCACCCCCTCCATGTCGAAGGCGGGAACAATCGATGAAACGGTTCGCGAGACTATGCTGGGTGGGTAGCAGTCTGAATCTCTTCGTGTTCTGCGCGGTGGTCCAGGCGCAGGCGGTCCGGGCCACGTTGAGCCAGGAGTCCAAGCGGGCAGCGCTCACCGAGTCGGTCGGCGTCCAGCCCAGCACGAGGTTTGACCCGAACGAGCCCGTGCCGATGCTCGCAGCACACCTGGTGCTCGACGGCACGATGCGATTCTACGGTTCGGGAAGCGGACAAGCGGACGTCGTCCAGATCGACGTCACGAACCAGGGCTTCTCGCCGGCGACCGAGCCCGAAGTGTCAGTCGGGCTGTGGAGTTATCCGTTCTCCGGCACGCTCTATCAGTACTGGGGTGGCACGGCGACTGCAGCCAACACCGTCAACGGCATGGAGCGCGGCTTCGTGCATGTCGAAGTGTGGCCCGGTGTGCTGCAGGAGTGTCGAAGCTACGATGTTTCGGTGGCCCTGCCCGTGCAAGCCACGATTCTCACGGGAACGATCGCCACGCAGTGTCCGCTGCGCTGGACTACGCCGATCGACGCGCAGCGCCTGGGGTCGACGCCCGATCCAATGATTGCTGGCAAGACACTGGAGGACATCGTCAGCAGTCGCGTGCAGGGCAGCGCGAAAGGGCTGTGCTCCAACTGCCACAACAAAGATGCCGGTGAACCGCCGTACTACAAGCCAAACATCCCGCGCGGAGCCACCACGTTGATCGAGCCCTTCGACGAGATCGGCCACCACGTCGGCAGCCCAACCGGCACGGTCTCGTGGGCCTTCGGCGGCACCAACCCCAGCGGCGGCACCTACTACTCGTGGGCCGAATGGTTCATCAGTCGCAGCGACAAGCCGCAGGGCCTGAAGGACGCATTCAGCAAGTGGCTCGCGGACGGCTCACAGCGCTGACTTCGGTCAGGCCTTGAGCAGCCGCAAGCTGCTGTAATTTTTCGGGATTTACACCAGAAGCTCGGAGATTCTCTCCGCGATGGGTTTGGTCACGTCGTTGTCGGTCCAGTACGCGTTGTGCGCGAGCGGGTTCCACCCCGTCAGGAAGCTGCCGACGCTGACCTCGCGATCTTCGACGATGGCATCGTAGCCAGAGCTCAACGGCGCGAGTGGATATCCGAGCACGTCGTCGCGGTCGTACAAGTTGAGCCACGGCTTTCGCGCTCCAGCAGGGTGCGGAATGTCGATCGGCACGACGTCGGGCAGCGCCAGCGCGAACAAGGGGATGTTGCAGCCGAACGTGATCATCGCCTTCAGCGTCTCGGCGCGGACGAACGGTGTTGCACCACGCACGCGCGAAGGATCGGGGTGCTGCTGATCCCAGATGTAGTTCGACATGATGTGCCCGCCGAGCGAATGCGCGACCACGAGCAGCGGCATGGGGCCACCTCCCACCGCGGTGCCCAGGTCCGCCAAGCGCTCCGCCACCCGCGCATGAATACGAGTGTAAGTCCCGTCGACTACTCCCTTGCCGGGCACCCGCTGGTAGGCGACCGCGTCCGCGAGGAAATGCACGACGAAGCGCCGCACGGACGCCCAGTCGAGGTGCCGCCCGCCGGCGCTCAATCTGTCGAGGAGCTCGGTCTCGCGCGGTTCGAGCAGGTCGGCCCAGTACAACGATCTCCAGCACACCTGCTCGGCACGCCCGCCGAGCCTGTCCGACACCTCTCGGATGAAGCCATCAGCGAAATCCGGCTGCTGCTCTCCGATGCCGTGGATTACGATCGCAGCCAACCTGTATGGCATTCTGTCCTCCGTAGCGACGAGGATGCCCGAATTGCGAGCGAGAGGGTGTGACTCTCGTCACGATCTGCCCGATGCGTATCTCCCGTAAGTACCTGCTGCTGACGCTGGCGCTGTTCGCCGTCGAGCTGTCGATCGCACTCTGGGTCCACGACGGCTTCATCCGGCCGTTCGTCGGCGACGTGCTGGTGGTCGTGCTGGTGTACTGCGCGGTGCGGAGCTTCCTGCCGGGCAAGCCGGTCAAGACCGCGCTCGGCGTGTTCGCGTTCGCCTGCGCGGTCGAGCTCGCCCAGTACTTCCAGCTGGTCGCGCGGCTGCACCTCGAGCACAACGCGATCCTGCGCACGGTGATCGGCACGCACGCCGATCCACTGGATGTCCTGGCTTACGCCCTGGGCACCCTGCTGATCATCTTCGCCGAACGCTTCAGGTCTTGATCGTGGCGATCTTCAGCTCGAGCAGCTGCTCGGGCGTCACGGTGCTGGGTGCGCCGGTCATCAGGTCGCTGCCCTTTTGCGTCTTCGGGAACGCGATCACGTCACGGATCGCTTCGGACTCGGTCAGCAGCATGGCGAGCCGGTCCATGCCGAGCGCGATGCCACCGTGCGGTGGAGCGCCGAGCTTGAGCGCCTTGAGCAAGAACCCGAACTTGGATTCGGCTTCTTCTTCGCTGATGCCGATGGCCTTGAACACGCGCGCCTGCACGCTCGGGTCGTGCAGACGGATCGAGCCGCCGCCGATCTCGAAGCCGTTCAGCACCACGTCGTAGCGGTGGCACAGCACGTTGCCCGGGTCGCGCTCGAGCAGGTCCAGACAGGCGTCGTGCGGGCGCGTGAACGGGTGGTGGGCCGCGGCCCAGCGCTTGGCGTGCTCGTCCCACTCGAACAGCGGCGGATCGGTGATCCAGAGCAGCTCGAAGCGCCCGCCGCTGCCGCTCTCCGGGATCAGCCCCATGCGCTTGGCCAGGTACACGCGCAGGTTGGCCATGATGGTGTGCACGCGCTCGGTCGGGCCGAACTGCAGGCACACGATGTCGCCGGGCTGGACCTTGAGCTCGGCGTTGATCGCGGTGCGCAGCGCGTCGCTGACGTTCTTTGCGAGCGGGCTCTGAGTCCAGCTGGCCCCGTCGTCGCCGATCTTGGCGCGCGCCAGGCCGGCGGCGCCCATGCTCTTCACGAACTGCTCGGCCTTGTCGCCGTCGGCGCGCGAGAAGTTCGCGCTGGCCGGGATGACCAGGGCCTTGATGATCTCTTGCGGCAGGTCCGCGCGGTACTCGCCGCTGTTGAACTTCTTGGCGATCGGCTCGAAGAACGGGATGCCGCCGCCCTCGTGCTTCACGACGAGCTGGGTCAAGTCGCTGTGCTCGAGGCCGAAGCGCAGGTCCGGCTTGTCGTTGCCGTAGCGCCGCATCGAGTCGGCGAACTTCATGCGCGGCAGCTTGCCGCTCGGGTACTTCTCGCGCAGGTCCACGCCGAGCAGCGCCGGGAATAGCTTGAACAGCAGGCCCTCGATGTTCGTGAAGATGTCGTCCTCGTTGACGAAGCTCATCTCCACGTCGATCTGCGTGAACTCGGGCTGGCGATCGATGCGCAGGTCCTCGTCGCGGAAGCACTTCACGATTTGGAAGTAGCGGTCGTAGCCGGCCACCATCAGCAGCTGCTTGAACAGCTGTGGGCTCTCGGCCAGCGCGTAGAACGAGCCGGGGTTCAGGCGCGCCGGCACGATGAAGTTGCGCGCGCCGCCGGGCGTGTGCTTGAGCAGGTACGGCGTCTCGACCTCGAGGAAGCCGTGCTCGCCGAAGTGCTCACGCGTGATCTTCATCAGCTGCGAGCGCGCGATCAGCGCCTTCTGCAACTTGGGCCGGCGCAGGTCGAGGTAGCGGTGCTCGAGCCGCTTCTCTTCGTGGGTGTCGATCTCGTCCTCGACCGGGAACGGGGGCGTGTCGCTCTTGTTGAAGATGGTGGCCTCGTGGACCACCACCTCGATCTCGCCCGTGGCCAGGCGCGGGTTCTTCATGTCACCGCGGCTGCGCACCTTACCCTGCACGCCGAGAACCCACTCGCCGCGCGCGGCATCTCCGAGCTCGAAGCTGGCGCGGTCGATCGTGGGGTCGAACACCAGCTGCACGACGCCGGTCTTGTCCCGCAGATCGATGAAAATGCAGCCACCGTGATCGCGCCGATTCTGGACCCAGCCGAACAGCACGACGTCTTGCTCGAGGTCAGCTGCCCGCAGCTCCCCGCACAGATGCGTTCGCTTGAGCTCGTCGATGAATCGCGCCACGGCGGTCTTCTCCCGGCCCGGGTTACGGCCGGGCCGCGCGGAGCTTACTGTCCGCTCGGCCGGATCCTGCGACCGGGCCCAATAGGGCGTGTCCTATGAGATCCTGCGCTCCCAAAGTCAACCTTTCATTCGGCCAGGGGAAGTCCGCCCGGCGGCCTGCCGCGAGGTTGCGCAGAGTGAGCCAAGTGGGCGAGAATCTGCGCTTGGGCTTGGCACTTGGGTAACCGGGGGGCTTGGAGGTAGGGCGCAAATGGCAGGGGAACGCGAAATCCTGTGTCCGATGTGCGGTGGTCGGAACCCCGCGGACGCCGAGCGTTGTCGTTCGTGCGGCGCCAAGGTCGAGGAGCTGACCAGCAGCTACAGCGCGGAGGAAGAGCACGCGCGCCGCTACCAGCAGGATCAGTTCGAGTGGCGCTGGGCGCTGACCGCCAGCGGGGTCTATCTGATCGCGCAGACCATCATCCTGGTCGGCCTGCCGTTCATCATCTCCAGCTTCGATCCCCAGGGCCTGCCCGGCCTGTTGATCTCGGTCGTGGTCTGGTTCTTCGGCGGCATCGTGGTGGGCTTCGTCTCGCCCGGTAAGACCTTCGTCGAGCCGGCGATCGGCGCGCTGATCGCCGTGATCCCCACCGTCTCGTACCTGGCGATCACCACGCCGGATGGCTTCCAGCCGACCCTGCTGGCCTACATCGTCACCGCCCTGCTGGGCGTGATGATCTCGCTCTTCGGCGCCTTCCTCGGCGAGAAGATGCAGATGGGCCAGCGGCCCGCCAAGGCGTAGCTATCGAGGCCGCGAGGGCACCGGCGGGGGCTGCGTGCCCCGCCGCAGGCCTGCGTTGCGGAACTGGTGCTCGAGGTCGCGGAAGCGCTGCGCCAGCGCCCGCACCAGCGCTCCGGTCCAGCCGTCCGCGCTCAGACCCTCGGTCAGCGTGTGCTGGTCCAGCACGAGCAGCGTGACCGGGTCCAGCGCCTCGACGCTCGCGGCGCGCGGCTCGTCGAGCAAGAGCGACATCTCTCCGAACACCTCGCCGGTCTGCATCACCGCCAGGGTCTCGCGCTCCGGGCCCACGTTGCGGAAGGCGTGGCAGCGCCCGCTGACGATCATGTAGGCCGCGTCGCCCACGTCGCCCTCGCGCATGATGATGTCGCCCGGCGCGAACTGCCGGCGCGGCAGGTGCAGACCACCGCGCACGAAGGCCCGCAGGTCGCGTTGCAGCTCGACCACGCTCGGGTAGCGCTTGGCTGGGTCCGGATCGATCGCGCGCTCGATGATCATGTGCAGGCGCCGCGGCACGCCGCCGCCAGGAGCTGCGACGTCGACCGGCACCACCGCGCCCATGTGCGCGCGCAGCATGATCACCCGCGCGGGCGCCGGGTTGCCGTACGGCAGCTTGCTGGTGACCAGCTCGTAGAGCATCGCGCCCAGGCCGAACACGTCCGTGCGCTCGTCCATCTCGTGCGGGTTGCCGCGCGCTTGCTCGGGCGACATGTAGGCGGGCGTGCCCACGGGCCCGGAGTTCTCGAGCGCCCGCCGCTCGTCCGCCGGCTGCACGGGGTGGCCGCGGAGCAGCGCGACGCCCCAGTCCATCAGGTACACCTGCCCGAAATCCGCGACCATGATGTTGTCGGGCTTGAGGTCGCGGTGGATGACACCGCGGTGATGGGCGTACGCCACCGCATCACAGACCTTCAGCAGCACGTCCAGCCCGCGCTCCAGGCGCTCGGTCGAGCCCACCACGTGGATCGGGTCCGCCAGCCAGGCCGCGAACGACTGGCCCTGCACCAGCTTCATGGTGAAGAAGGGCACCCCGTGCTCATCCACGGCCAGCTCGTGCACCGGCACGATGTTCGGGTGCTCGAGCTGCCCGGTGATCTGGGCCTCGGCGATGAAGCCCTTCCGGTAGACCGGGTTGGTCGTGTACTCCTTGTCGAGCCGCTTGAGCGCTACCTGTCGGAGCAGGTTGCGGTCGCTGGCGAAGTGCACGTGGCCCATCGAGCCGCGGCCGAGCTCCACCGCGACGCACAAGTGCTCGGGGGTAGGGATACCCTCGGTGCGGGCGAGCTCCGCCGGAAACGCGTGTTCGCCCGCGACTGGGATGCTGCTCGCGACGCGAACCGGTGGGACGCTCGGTCGATTGCCCATAGGGAACTTATAGGCGAGCTTCCCACGAATTGGGCCGACTTCGCGACCGAGTTTACTTGCGGAAGCGCGACGGATAGTCGTTCTTGGCAGCGCGCGCCTTGAGCTCCTGGTCGTCAGGATGCAGCTCGAGCGCCCGCTGGATCAGGATCGGCTCCTCTTCGCGATGCGACGGGTCGGGCAGGCAGCACTCCACTGGGCACACCGCCTGACACGCCTCATGGTCGTAGAAACCCACGCACTCCGTGCAGAGCTTTGGATCGATGACGTAGATCTCGTCGCCTTCGCTGATCGCCTGGTTCGGGCATTCGGGCTCGCACGCGCCGCAGTTGATGCAGTCCTGAGTGATATGGGTCGCCATGGCTTCTCCGCCGCGCTTTATGCACCCTAATCCGCAGGGCGCAAAGCGGTCTAGGTATAGTTCCCCCCCTTGAGAGCGTCAACGTGGTCCGGGAGCCCAGCTGCTGGGGGCGCGTAGGCAAGGCCGAAGCTGTCGAACCTGGCGTACGGTTTGGGTTTTGACCCAGAGCCCCGGGTTCCGCTAGGCTATTTTCGGTCGTGGGG
The DNA here is from genome assembly GCA_035274465.1 of Polyangiales bacterium. GTDB lineage: Bacteria > Myxococcota_A > Polyangia > Polyangiales > JAFGIB01 > JADGRF01. The sequence continues at coordinate 9,298 of DATEOF010000093.1, read as the reverse complement.
ATGAACCAGGTCGAATGAACCGCCCGCGCGCGCGCACCGCTGCCTGCACCGAGGCTTTTGCCGAACTCCACAGCGGCGCCGAGCGTTCCTCGGCCGCCCGTTGTCACCGGAGCGCCTAGATGGAATTCAAGGTTCTAGGTTGCCACGGCGGCGAGTCTCCCAAGCACCAGTGCCCGGCCTTTTTGCTCGACGGGCGCGTGTGTCTCGACGCCGGCTCGATCACCAACATGCTGACGCTCAAGGAGCAGCAGCGCATCGAGACCGTGTTGGTCAGCCACGCGCACCTCGATCATGTGCGCGACCTCGCTATGCTCTCCGACACCCGCACGCAGCAGGGCGGGCCACCGTTGGTCATCGCATCCACGCCAGGCACGATCGCCGTGCTGAAGAAGCACTTCTTCAACGACAAGCTGTGGCCGGACTTCAGCAAGATCCCGTTCCACGAGAAGGCCACGGTGGTCTTCCAGGCGCTCAAGCCGGAAGTCGAGAGCGAGCTGTCCGGCTATCGCGTGCGCCCTGTCCCGGTCGACCACTCGGTCGAGGCCGCGGCATTTTTGGTCGGCGATGGCGAAAGTGTCGTCTGCTACAGCGGTGACACGGGGCCGACCGAGCGCCTGTGGAACGTGCTGCAAGAACAGCCCAACCTGCGCGCGCTGGTGATGGAAGTCGCGTTCCCGAACGAGCAGGCCAAACTGGCCTCGGACTCGTGCCATCACACGCCCAAGTCGCTCGAGGCCGAGCTCAAGAAGCTTGGCGTGAAGAAGCGCGATATTCCGGTGTTGTTGTTCCACATCAAGCCGGTGTTCCAGGAACAGACCGAACGCCAGCTGGCCAAGCTCAAGACGCGCAACACCACGATCTTGAACATCGGCGACCAGTACCTGCTCTAGGCGCCTTTCTGCGGAGTCTCGCTCGCGGACCCTGCACCCGGCAACGTGAAGTGCACCGTGGTGCCGCGCTGGGGCTCGCCCTCGATCCAGATGCGTCCGCCGTGCAGCTCGATGATCTGCTTGCACAGGCCCAGGCCGATGCCGCTGCCCGGATACTCGCTGCGCGGGTGCAGGCGTTGAAACAGCACGAACACCTTCTCCGCGTAGCGCATGTCGATGCCGATGCCGTTGTCGCTGATCGTGAAGTGCACGACGCGCTCGTCGCCGAGCGCCGAGACGCGTATCTGCGGCGTGCCGCGCCGGAACTTGAGCGCGTTGTGCAGTAGATTTTGAAACACCTGGCCGAGCACGGCGGCGTTGCCGCGCACGGCAGGCAAGTTGCCCACGTCGATCTCCGCGCCGGTCTCCTGGATCAGCAGGCGCAGGTTGTCCAGGCTGCGCCGCACGAGCTTCGTGGGTTCGAGCCGCAGCATGCGCTGCTCGTCCACTTGCTTGACGCTGGCCAGCGCCAGGAGCCCGTCGATCAACTCCTTCATGCGCTTCGCGCCGTCGGTGGCGAAACCGATGTACTCCTGGCCCTCCGCGTCCAGCGCTCCCTGATACTTCTGCGCGAGGAGGCTGGTGAAGTTGATCACCATGCGCAGCGGTTCCTGCAGGTCGTGCGAGGCGGCATGCGCGAAGCGTTCGAGCTCGGCGTTCGAGCGCGCCAGCCGATCGGACGCCTTGCGCACGGCATCCTCGGCGTCTTTGCGATCGGTGATGTCGGTGCAGGAGCCGATGTAGCCCAGGAACTCGTTCGCGGGGCCGAAGCGCGGCGCGCCGTGATCGAGGATCCAGCGGTAGACGCCGTCGTGGCGGCGCAGCCGATAGACCATCTCGAACTCACGCCGCTCGCGGAACGCGTCCATGTAGACGTCCATGCACATCTGGAACTCGGCCGGGTGCACGCCTTCCGCCCAGCCGAAGCCGTGCTCCTGCGCCAGGCTGCGGCCGCGGAAGTTCAGCCAGGTCTGGTTGAAGAAGTCGCAGCGCGCGTCCGGGCCGGCCATCCACAAGAGCACCGGAGCGCAATCGGCCATGGTGCGGAACCGCTTCTCGCTCTCGAACAGCTGGCCGTGCAGGTCGTGGAGCTCCTTGCGATCGCGCACGACACCGGCGCACGCGACCACGTTGCCGCGCGCGTCTTGTAGCGGCAGGTAGTACGAGTCGTAGCGCGAGTCCTGCGAGGCGTCGGGCAACGCGAAGCACTGGGCACGGAGCGTCTGCATGCGGCCCTCGAGGGCCTGACGAAAGGGCCAGGAGCGGTGGTCATCGGGGAACAGCCGCGTGATGCTGGAGCCGACCATCTGCGCGCGCGTGTGACCGCTCAGCTGCTCGAGTCGCGGCGTCCACTCGAGCACGCGCAGCTCGCGATCGAGCACCACGAGCGCGTCGCCGGCACTGCCGAACAACTCGAGCGCGGTCTGCCTGGCCTGTTCGACCGCGGCGTCCGAATCAGTCCCGTTGTACGGCGGGGTCATGCCGAGCCTCCGATCTGCCGTGTCCCGACCCGGAGCTCGGGCGAGGCGGCAGCCGGATCGGACTGTGCCGGAGAGAGGCCGCACTGGACCAGCACGAACGTGCCGACACGCCGCAGCTCCGCGGCTTGATCCGGCAGGCCCGATACCGAGTCACACAAGGTAGACGCGGCGCCGATCGCGTCGAGCACGCGGGGCCGCCAGCGCTCGATCAGCTCGCGCAGCCGCTCCCCGTCGCCGGCAGCCACGATCTGCCGGCCCAGGGCGAACGCGTAGGCGGCGTGCCAGCGTTGATCCTCGTTCAGCGACAGGAGCAGCCGCGCCAGCACGTCGTCGCCGTGCGTGCGCGCGAGCCCCGCCAGGTGCACGCCGAAGAATTCGTCGAACAGCGGCTTGAGTACCAGGTCGAGCGCGACGAACGCCTCGTCCCAGTCGTAGGTGACGAGCATGCGCTCGATCAGCTCGCGCAGCGGCTGAAGCGCCGGGTTGTGTTGCCAATCCTGCTTGGCGCGCTCGCCAAAGCCGGGGTGAGCCAGCGACAGCTGCTGGGTGCGGTAGGCGAGCCAGGAGATGCGGCGGATCTCGTCGGCGTTTTGAAACGCGGCCGCGATCGCGATGCTGCTTGCAGGCGCGGCCTGCGCGACGTACGCCGCGAGCATCTGCAAGCCGTGGCACGGGTAGCGCAGCGGCGACAGCACCCGATCGAGCAGCGACAACCAGCGCCCCTGGATCCGTGCGTCGTAGTCGCTGCCGTCGATGCTCTGCAGCAGCTGCTGGACGAAGACCTCGCGATCGCGCCGCGAGCTGACGTAGGCGCCGTAGGTCGTCTCGGCCGGATCGCGAAACGCGTCCCAGTCGGGCACGTTGAAGCGCGTGCGATGCTGCGCGTGAAAGTCCGAGACGGGTGTGCGCACGGCCACGCCGTGCTTCGGGTAGTACAGCAGCTTCGAAGTCATCACTTCGTATTGCGTCGGCATGCGACGCGCCGAAAGCAAATGCCAGTACGTCTTGGGCATGGTCTCCTCAGCGCGTGTGCGCTTCCCAGACTACGGCGTCGGTATCGAGGCGTAGCTTGCCTCGAAACGAGGGCATGATCAGCTCCAGATCGCGCGGCAGTGCAAAGGGCCGGCCGAGCTCCCGTTCGATGGCGACGCGGGTGACGCGGCAGCGCTCGTTCACCAGTACGCGGAGATAGCCGCCTTGGTCACTCACGCTGGCGCCGGGGTTCTCCTTCGTGATCGCGGCGGCAACCGCCCTTGCGCTCACGCCCGCGGTGAGCACGGGGCCTACGCGGAGCTCAACCATGGCTCTGGCCCCCCGCAGTGTCGACCCAGATGCCGCCGTCGCGGAGCTGCACCGCGAAGCGTTCGAGGTGCTGGCCGCGTGGATTGAGGCACTCGCCGGTGACTACGTCGTATTCCCACTCGTGCGCGTTGCAGCGCAGCGTGTGTCCGCGCAGCGTCCCGGTGCTGAGCGGGTAGCGCTTGTGCAGGCAGCGATCGGCGTAGGCGTGCACCACGTCGCCGATGCGGACCAGCAGCACGGGCTCGCCCTGCACGAGCAGGCCGATCTTCTCGCCGCTCCAGAGGTCGTCGAGCTCTGCGACGCGCTGAAAGCTCATGGCGACGCCCGCCGGACCGTGAACTGATCGAGCGGTTCGAGCTTGGCGTCGGCGACACTCAGCGACGGATCGAGCACGCGGTCGCGAACCCAGATCGCCACCTTCTCGCCCGGATCGGCCCGCAGGCGGGCGGCCGAGCGCAGCTTGTCAGCTAGCTCCGCGAGCGTGGTTTGGGCCTCCACGAGCATCAACAACCCGAGCGTGTCGCCTTCCAGGAACCCGTACAGAGGGATCATCTACGATCTCCGGGGCGCGAGGGAAGCGGTTCGCGAGCCAGCCAGGTGTACTCGCCGTGCTTGGCGTCCTTGCCCCAGCTGTCGAAGTCGAGCCCGAAGTAGTCCACCAGCATACCCATGAGATTTCCGGGAGCTTCGCCGGCCAACACGCGCTTCACCAGATCCTTGTGCTGGGAGTAGCGCTCTGGTTCGGCCAAGAAGATCCGGCGGCAGGGCTCGGAGCAGAAGATGTATTTCTGGCCCTCGTGCACGAGCGTGTTGGCGGCATTGCGCGCCGGCGTGCCGTGACACAGCACGAGCTGACACAGGTTGCAGAAGCCGACGATCGCCGCGCCGTGAACCGCGAAGTCCAGCCCCGGATCACTCGTCGCCCAGCGCTGCTCGATCCGCTGCCAGACCGGTTCGAAAGCCGGCCACGACGCGGGGTACTTCTCGCGCAGCCAGGCGCGTTCGTGCGGGCCGGGCAGTACGAAGTCGAACCAGGTGGTCGCACGATAGGTGTAGGCGCTGGCGTACACCATGTGATGGTGATGATCGAGCACGCTCTCGAAGCGGTCGAAGTACCACGGCGGCTTGAGGCCGTAGCGATCGAGCTCGCCCAGGAACTGATCGAGCACCCACTCGTGCACGAACTCCTTGAACGACACCGTGCGCTTCTCGAGCGGCACCAGGTAGTCCATCGTGAAGCCGGTGACGATCGCGAACAACGGCCAGCTGCGCCAGAACCACTTGTCGAGCATGGCCTGCGCGTACTCCGGATCGCGCGCGGCGACGGTCTCCAGCACCGGGCCGCCGATCTGCGCGTGACGGGCTTCGTCGGTCTGGATGCTGGCTAGCAGCGCGCGCCACAGCGTGTCGTCCATGCGCTCTGCGAGCGATGTGAGCCCCATGAACTGCAGGTTGGTCAGGCCGGTCTCGAACACGAAGTTGGTCGCGATCGCGAACTCGATCGGGTTGGACCACAACAGCAGCTCGTCGACCAGGTGGCGAGCCGCGATCGCGATCCAGTTGTTCGAGTGATAGAAGCGGTGCGTCCAGTCGTACTGCGGGTCGCGTTGCACGGCGTCGTGCAGCAAGGCCAGCGGTTGCTGGGCGTGGCGTAGCTCGTCGAGGGCGCCGAACGTCGCCATACTGCGCCACGCGCTGTCGCGCCCGAAGCGGGCGGCGCGCAGGTTGCCGATGGTGGCCGCGAACTCGGCGAGAGCGAAGCTCGCAGCGTGCAGCTTGAGCGCGCTCTGCCAGCCACGGTCCAGGCGGGTCAGCCGCTCGGCGCTGCCGAGGCAGTCGAACACGGCTTGGATCGCGGCCTGCTTGTGCGCCTGACCGTCGACGTACTCGCCGAACGAGGTGCGATACGGCTCGTCCCAGTGTTTCCAGCAATTGGGGGCGAGCCACGGCTCACCGCTGACAGCGCTGGGAAAGACCTCTTCCGGGCTCACATACGTGAATTCCCAGTCGAGTTTGCGGGCGAGATCGAGCCAAGCATCGCGCGCCAACACAGCAAAACCCCCGTTTGGACTAGACCGAGTGGCGGTCGAAATTATACTGAGGTCCGAGAGCTGACAAGCCACGCGATTACATGACTGCACCGTCCGTCGACAATGAGCGCGCCCGAGATGTTCTCGTCGTGGACGACAACGCGGCTGACACCGCATTGCTGCAGGCTGTGTTTCGCCAGCTTCAGCTGACGCATCGCTTGCATGTCGTCGCCGACGGGATGGAGGCGCTATCGTTTCTCCACAAGGAGGGCAAGTTCGCACATGCGCCGCGTCCGGCCGTGATCTTGCTGGACTTGAACCTGCCCAAGTTGCACGGCCGGGACGTGTTGCAGCAGCTCAAGCAGCACGCGCTGCTGCGGACGATCCCGGTGATGATCTTCTCCTCGTCCTCGGCCGAGAGCGATATCCAGGGCAGCTATGAGCTCGGGGCCAACGCCTACGTGGTCAAGCCGTTCGAGCTCGACGAGCTGCTCGGGCTGATGAGGACGCTCGTCGAGTTCTGGATGGACCGTGCGTGCCTGCCGCCTGGCGAGGGCTAGACCGCCCGAAACCCGGCGTTATACGCAGACACGTATGGAGAATTCCCTACAACGCGATACATTCGCGCCATCGCAGCTCTGGGCGGCAGCTCCGGGTTCGCGACGGGAGTCAGCATGGTTTCGAGGTTCAAGGTCAACATCAGCGGTGAGAAGCACCGACTGTCCTTCGATCGATACGGGACACCGCCGCTCGTCATGAGCGCGGCGACACGCTGGGCAGGGCTGCCGTTCGAGGTTCACCGCATCGGCTCGCTCGAGAACATCGGCGAGGTCGGGCCGATGGATGGCGAGTGCGGGTTGTTGATCATCATGGACGGTCAGCTCGAGTACGTGGTGCGCGAGCGCGGCCGCGAGGTGCCGATCGTCGCGAACCCCGGCACGGTCTCGGTGATGTCGGGCGAGCGCCGCCCGCAGCTGCTGCGCATCACGGGCGAGGCGATCGGCCTCGCGCTGCACGTGCCCCGCTCCTGGTTCGCGCGCTTGGAGGGCGATGAGCTGCCCGATGACTTCGCGCTGGCGCGGCCGACCGTGCGCGACGAGACGGTCCACGGGCTCGCGCGCGCGATGTGGCGAGAGGTCGCGCGCGATGCGAGCACCGGGCGCGTCTTCGGCGAGTCGCTGTCGCTCGCGATGCTGAGCTATCTCAGCGCGCGCCTGCCCTGGGCACAGCGCCGCCACATCAGCGGCCGCTTGACCGACGCACAAAGCCGCAGCGTGACCGAGTTCATCCACGATCAGCTGCACACCGACTTGAGCGTGATGTCGTTGGCCGGGCTGGTGGGCCTCGGGCCGCGACGCTTCTCGACGCTGTTCCGTCAGACGTTCGGCGAGACTCCTCACCGCTACATCGTGGAGCTGCGGCTGCGCGAGGGGGCACGCATGTTGCACGAGGGCGAGGACATCGCGGACGTCGCGCGCAAGGTCGGCTTCTGCAGCCAGAGCCACTTCACGGCGGCGTTTCGCGAGGCCTTCGGCACCACGCCGCGCCGCTACGCGAAGTCGACGCCCGAGGCCGAGGCCGAGGTCGTGGCTACGGCCGAGAGTGCCGAGTAAGCCACGGGCCAGAAACAAAGAAGCGGCGAGCCTTTCGACTCGCCGCTTCCACAACCGTGGCCTCTCGAAGAAGAGGGGCCTGCGCTTTTACGAACTACCGAGTCAGCGCCTAGCCGGTCTTACCCTTCCGTGAGAGGCCATTTGTACTGTGCATGTCGTTTCCCTCCCCCGGCCGCAGCCGGCGCCCCGGTAGTTTTGAGCTTGGATTACGGAGCGTTCCAAGGTGGGGGAACCTGATGGAGGACTCTAGAAACCTAGTGCCGCAACGGGCTCCCGCGTCCACTGCGCGTTTGGCGTCCCCTTTAGGGGGCTCGGACCATCCGAAGCTGCTCGCCCACCTACCGCGCTCCGCTCAGCATAGCCGGGCCCATGGGCGCTTACAAATCGCCAGAAGCGCCGGCCATGACCTTCTCGCTTCTCGTTTTCGCGCCAGCGAGACTATTCTGCGTCCAAGATGGAAATCAGTCGCGTCGCTTTTGAGACGGCGCGGCTGCGCCTCGCGCGTTACCGCTTGGAAGGGGAGCAAGCGCGCAGTCGCGCGGCCGCGCACGCTACCCAGGTCAGTGCCGATGCGCTGGACGTGGACCGCGTGGGGTTGTGGCTGTTTCGCCGACACGATCAGGTCCTGACCTGTGTGTGTCAGTACGATCGGAAGGCGCGCAAGCACAGCGCAGGTCAGGAGCTGGTCGTCAAAGACTATCCGACCTACATGCGCGCGTTGCGGGAGCATCGCGTGATCGCCGCAGAGGACGCGCTGACCCACCCGCTCACCAGTGAGCTCGCGGCGGGCTACCTGGCGCCTTCCAAGATCGCGTCGCTGCTGGATGCGCCGATCATCCGCGACGGCCGGGTGCTGGGCGTGGTGTGCCACGAGCACGTCGGCGAGCAGCGCGCGTGGGGCGAGCGCGATCTGGAATTCGCCAGCGCGGTCGCCGACATGGTCACGCTGATCTTCGAGCAAGCCGATCGGCTGGAGCTCGAAGCTGCGCTGCAGGAACAGGCCGAGCAGCGTCAGGAGAGTCAAAAAATGGAGGCGCTCGGCCGTATGGCCTGCGGCGTCGCGCACGACTTCAACAACGTGCTGGGCGTGATCAGCGTCTCGCTCGGCGCGTTCAGCCGCATCGAGGCCGAGCATCCGCAGCTGCGCGGCACGAGCCAGCGCGTGGAAGAGATGGTCAAGCTCGGCCAGCGCCTGACCCATCAACTGCTGGCGTTCGGGCGCGAGCGCCAGGAGATCGGCAACGAGACCACCGACTTCGCGGAGCTGCTCGCGCACATTCGCGGCCTGCTCGAGTCCGCGGTTGGCTCGCGCATCCAGCTCGCGCTCGACGTGCGGGTCACGGGCGCGCGTGTCGAGGTGGAGTCGTCACAGCTCGAGCAGCTGGTCTTGAACCTGGTGCTGAACGCGCGCGATGCGATCCCCGACGCGGGCACGGTCGAGTTGGTGCTGCGCGAGGCTCGGCCCGAGGACGAGGTCGCGCCGGATTCACTGGTGTTCGAGGTGCGCGACGACGGATCGGGCATGGACGCCCAGACCTGCGCGCGCATGTTCGAGCCGTATTTCACGACCAAGCCGCGCGGCAATGGGCTCGGGCTGGCGACCGTCTACGGCATCGTGCGGCGCGCGGGCGGCACAGCGCGGGCGGTCAGTGAACCCGGACGCGGCACCACGGTGCTCGTCGCTCTGCCGCGGGCCTACCAGGCCTGAGCTGCCATGGCGGCTCCGCCTGCAATCCTGGCTCGGGGGCAGTCGGACCCGCCGATCTCGGACCGGCGCTCGGAGCGCCTGGCGGTCTGGCGCGTGCCGCTGATCGGCTTCGCGCTGGCGGTCAGCGCCTGCGCCTTCGCGCTGTTCATCGATCGCCGTGTCGAGACGGTCGTGAAGAGTCAGCTGACGGCCGTGCTGCAGGTCACGGTCGACACGGCCGTGGCGGGTGCGGTGC